>DATLTT010000046.1:0-111569 GCA_035533455.1 Acidimicrobiales bacterium
CCCCGTGTATGAAATAAGAATCACACCTGAAGGTCTTCGCCACCTCAACCATCTCCCTGCCAAAATTCGTGACGCCGCGTTGAGCGCACTGACGGGGACGATTAGAGAAAACCCGCAACGACTCGGCAAGAAGTTGGTCGGGGAACTCGACGGCCTTTATTCGGCACGCCGGGGCGATTACCGGATCATCTACGAGATTATTGACGACCCCAAGACCGTGGTCGTACATCGGATTCAACACCGCGCCGACGTGTACCGGAACCGCTCACGACAGCAATCGCCTAGTTCCAGCGAGAGCAACCGGTGACGAAGGCAATCGATCCACGTCACCGATATTCGCGGTTCGCGCAATCGAAATTTGTGGACCTCGAGGGACACAATAAGAACCAACGCGGCGTTACAGCCCACTCCTAACGAAGGTTGACAAATGGTGGATGATCAATCGGAGGATCAGACGTCCTAAGCAAGTACGCCAACCACCGCTTAGACGCGAATCGACCTGAGCGAAGGAGTTGGGATCTCACGGCCTTCGGCGATTGCAACTTCCAACCACGCTTCCACGGCGATCTCCACTTCGACCACGGCCTCTTGTGGAGACGAACCGTGCCCCGTACAGATCGACAAATCAGGAGCGTTCGCGATCCAGATCTGATCCTCGTCACTCCAAAATACTTCGATTGGATAGCTCTGAGTCACTAATCCTCCTCCAGTTTCAGATTGTACCGGCGGATAAGCCGGACTATCTGTCGCACCTGATACAGCTTCGCATCACCCTTTTCAACTTGCAGATTCACCAACTCGGTCACGTCGGCCCGAGTGAAGACGCGGTGACTACCTCGACCACCAATCTCTCGAAAGCCCAATTCTTCGACAAGTTGAATTAAGTCAACAAACGTCCCATTGGCCATTTCGCCTCGGAGAATGCGGGAAAGCAACCGACGTGTGTTCATTGCCATCAACGTAACGAACGGGTGTCACAACCTCCTAGTTGCTAAAGGCCGCGACCTGCGACAATAGATACAGACGAGAAAATTCCGTGGACCTTGAGGGACACAATAAGAACCGCTTAATGCCTTCGTTTGCTCATGCGTCGAGGAAATTATGATGACGGGCGCTTATCTACGCTTCGTTGATGAACTCACTTGCGGTTCGCTGGAGACATCCTTCGGGCGAGCCCGGTCGGCAGTGAGTGTGGGACACTTCCACAAGACGTCATGTTCTATCAACTCGTACTCCCTTTAGTGCCGATGAGCTCGTTAGTAACCCGAAAATAATAATCAAAATTCCGACGACATCAACGGTGGCAAACCCGCCCAATCCAAAAAGAGAAAAACAGACAACGAGACCGCCAGAAATTATTGACGCAACTCCAGCGCGAGTCGTCCTTAGTGTGGTCCGAACCGCCAAGTCAATGATTCCAATCACTAATCCCATCCCCATTACAACTAAAGCCGTGGCGGTCCCTTGCATTCTGGGATCGCGACGAGTATGTTTCGCTTGCGGGCACCATTTCACTCGAGACCGGTGCAAAGGCGGCGCTGGAGGCTGACCGCTGTTCTCTCGAGTGGCATCGAATACAGCCTGCGAATACTCATACACCAAAGTAGGGGGACACCAATTATGACTTCAGTTGTGGGATCCGCTGGCATCGACGATTGCTCAGCGGGCGAGGGCTCTTGCGGAGTGAACTGCGGGACCGTTTGTTCCCAAAATCGCTACCAGATGGCTTGGTCGAATTTTGAGGAATGTAGCGGAATTGACTGCGACAAGCAGCCGAGTCAACCGCGCGCGACTGGCGGCTGCGGCAGCGAAACGATCGAGGTAAACCAACACTCCTGTTCCGCTCGCATAATTTACCCGCAACTAAAAGACTGCGGACCTCCCGCGCACTCGTCAAGTTCCGGATATTGCGTCACGAGAAGTCAACCGGTCGTGGGGTGCCTCAACACTCCGGCGTTTGCCTATCTTTGCGACGGCTGCAATCCAATAACGTACGGCCTCTTAGGCGCCACCTTCAGCAACTGATTTGAAAGGAACTTGTGATGTCTAACAACAACGACGATCGCGCCAGTCGGCGTGACTTCTTGGCTGCTGAAGTGGCCGGAAGCGTCGCCACAATCGGCGGCAAGAACTCCACTGGCGAGACGGTCCGAATGGTACAGGCCGGTCCCGGTGAACTTCTGCCTCATTATGTGTACGGTAATCTCGTTTCTGCGAAGTCCACGTCCTGCGTACTTGATGCTCCGCTGGATGGAAAACTCATTCGAGAGACCATCAGTTATGACGAAGAAACGGAGATATTTTCTCTTTATGGGCCAGACCTGTCGAAAGTGCCGGTCGATTCGCAAATTGCGATGGGCACGCCGGTAAGCCTGCGCAATCCGGATGGTTCTCGACATGCCACTTGGATCAACGTCAATCCCATCTACTCGCACGGGGACGTACTAGACGTTGGTCAGGAGTCGCTCACTGTGCAGCAGGCACACGGGGGCGCCGTTCGAAAGCTCACTATCACCTCAACAAGCAGGTTACGTGGTCCGGAGCCTGGTCAAGAAAACATTGCGCTCAGCGATCTGTCACCCGGACACCATGTGTTTTTCACGGGTCTCGCGACAACCGCTGAGCTGACTACCGCCGAAATAAACGTCGTGCTCCTCCACAAGATGGGCTGACCGATCGTCATCATGTGGTTACAACAACTGGAAGCGGGATTTGCGATTGCGTCCGGCGTCGCTCTGGTTGTTGTGGGCATCCTAAAGTGTGCTGATCGCTCATCGCCGGGGCCTAGAGCTAACATCAGTTCGAATTTCTCTGGCAATAGAACACGAGCCCGATTGATAGAACAGCTTGGACAGAGAACGTTGGACGTCGTCGACAGACTCCACCGTTTACTGGGCCTCGTCGAATTCACTTTCGGAGCAGCAGCACTGGGCTGTTTCGCGCAAAGTTGGTTCCTGGCGGGAGGCGTCATCTTGACATCAGCCGGAACCATCTTTCTAGTGTTGACGCTTCTTCGATTTAGGCTTCAGCCGGACCAGGGTTGCGGATGCGTGAAGCGAGCCAGTGCCGAAAATGGCTTCGCTGTCAGTTCGTTGATCCGGGCGACTCTGATACTCGCCGGCGGCGTATCCGGCCTTTGTCAGCCCGCGGCAAGCTCTTACAGCGCCGCCGCTGCGGTGGGCTGGCTTGGTCTCGTCGCGCTGTCCAGTCCGGAATTATGGCACGCGACGAAATGGCGCTGCGGGAGACCACTGCTCTTCGGGCAATACGACGAGGAGTTGAAGATGCGTCGAACTCGTGAGTATCGACGGCTCCAAAGGATGTCGGTCATCGATTTGAATTCGCAAGACTATTGGCGCCAAGGTTGTGATGCCTTCTTCAGCTATGCGCTGAAGGGCCCCGATATCGAAGAGGGAATGTTTGTCGTTTTCATGTTGTCGGCGACCGGAGTCACGTCTCGAATCACTAGCGTGAATGCCGCACCGACGCAGCCCATTCATGCCTCTAGACCTGGGGCGTCCCTACCTGGTCCGAGCCATACATAAAAATTGTGGGTTGGAGACGAGAAGGCGACGCACCGTTGCCTATCGCATAAAAGTCACCTTTGTCAATACCTGCAAGTTGGTGTTGATGATCCAAGCACCTCCATCGGCAGCAAGGATTGTGTCGGGAGTGTAGGCCGGAGCCTTGAACGGAGTCGACGCCACTCCTTCAATCGCGCCCCGCTTGCGGTCGATCTTCGCGATGTACTCCCCGCCCCGCGCGCGGCCAAGAATTCCCTCCACGTCGGACCCATTTGCGGACACGAGGATGAGCGGAAGTCTCGTGTCGCGGACAATTGCGGCGTTCGTCGGATTAAGTTCGATCGTGTCGAGTCCGGGATACGCATTAGCAGGGCGACCTTGGTCGACCGTAACGGTGATCCACAGAGCATTGCTTGTCGCTGACAGGCTTGTGATGCCAATGCCGATCATTTGCGTGCGTGTAATGGCTCCAGTTGCGGGTTCGATTCGATACAGGTAGCCCGCGGTCGTTCCGACCCAAAACGCTGCACTATTGGCACTGAGCGCGGAAGCTATACCTCGATCTGCGGGAATCGTCACAGAGGCGATTGTGGTACGGGTGTTAACGTTGAGCGTTACAATTTGCGAAGTGCCGGTCGTGCTTTGGACGGCCACTGCTACTACGCGACTAGACGCGACGGCAAAGAGTTGCTTTGCGCCGGTGTCCCCCACAGGTGTCACGCCATTGGGTCCACCGTCTATTACCGTTGTCGACCGTACGGTCATAGTTTCTGGAGCGACTTGGTACAACCGGTAACCGTCCAGACCGATCTGGTAGCCCAAGACCCACACTGAACCGGCACCAAATGTCACTGCTGCAGGGCAAAATCTCAGTGGCAAGGCGCCTTTCACGGTCATAGTGGGTGCGAGGCGAACCAACTCTCCACACGCCCAAGAAGGCGCCGAGTCGCCTAGTGGTTTCGCCGGGCCGCCAAGAGGAGTGGCCGACTGCAATATCCAGATGTCTCCAGCGCCGAACGCAATGGCACTGTGGTTTGCGTCCAGGACGGGAAAGTGAATCGATTTGGAGTGAACTGCCAGAGGCGGGGATTGCGAGAGTACCTGTTGTAGGTTATCGCTCACCAACGTGATTCCGCCAATGAATGAAGCGTGCGTCTCCACGCGCGTTGTGGTGGGACCATCTCCAGGTTGGTCGCCCAGAGCGATGGAGAGGGACAAACCCAGTATCACTAGTGCCGCAGCAACTGAAAATATGGTGAACCGCCGTTTGGGGGAAAAACTGGAGTGACCGTGGGTCAGTTTGGCGAAATCCGGGAGAGTCACCTCGTCGCGTACAGTGCGCACTAAATTCTGGAGCTCCCGCCCCACGGCGTCTTTAAGGTTAGGAGTCATGTCGTTTTCACTCATTTATATCTTCCTCACTCGAGAGTGCCGCGCTGAGCTGTGCTCGTCCCCGGTGCAGCCAGGATTTCACTGTTCCTGACTTCACTCGATGTAAGGGCGTTGACATTTCATCAGTAATCTCTTGAACGGACAAGCCGACGACATAGTGCAGCAGCAGTGCATGACGGTGCGAAATAGGCAGCGCACGGAGAGCAACCTGTAGATCGAGGCGGTCGTCGCTCTTCGCGGTCTCGTTGACTAACGCGCGCACCACCACCTTGACGAGTTGTTCGCCTCGCTGGTTCCGGCGCCAGCGCTTGATAGCGATATTGAGAGCAACCCTTCGAACCCAAGCTTCGGGGTTTTCGTACTGTGCGATTTGTTGCCAACGTACCCATAGCCTTACGAATGCCTCTTGAACGGCCTCCTCGGCTTCGCTGCGATCCGTAGTCACGACAAAGATCTGCCCGACCAGCGTGGCGTAGGAGCGCAAGTAGAGGTCGGAGTAAGCGTCGGAAGTCTCCATGTGTGTCCCTCCTTCCTTCTCCTCAAGAGTTGCCGTCGAGTACATCATGTATTACACACCCACGGCTTGTCCTTCCGGTTGCGGCGCTGCGGATCTTCATGATCACTGAACAGGAGCTTTTAAATACGTAAAGAAAGTTCTCACACGCTCGACCGCGTGATGGTAGCGACCCCGACGGAGACCGAAGGTTTTCGGCGGGGGTCGCTATTTCGTAATCAAATTGTATTATTGGATCAATTACGCAGATCAGAGGCACGATTCCCTCCTAGTTCGCTGCCAAATGTCGCTTGTCACCACGAGTGAACCCGAACTGCACCCATAAGGAGGTAGGTAAGACCTGCAACTTCTGAACCCAGCGGCCGTCATGGCAACAACGATCACGAGACGAATCGTGGTGGCCAATTTCTACGACTCCTCCGCGACGAATTGGGATTGAGCCAAGAGCGACTTGCCCGTAACGCCGACTGCTCCAAGGACTCGATCCGCAAGTTCGAGCAGGGTGTCCAGCCAATCGGGAACACTCCATTGACCGAGCGTTTGGCCCAGTCGCTCGGCACCACCACGATCGAACTGATGCTTGCCGACTCAGGTCTGGAAGATCAGAACGGCTGCCTTAATCGATTCAAACTTGCACTGACTTCCCGCACTGGCCATTCAACATCGTTAGGTCGGGTGACGACCCGGCAAGTTAGGGACTTGGAGACTCGGGTCGAGAAAGCACTGACGTTTGCGACCACGGGTGCGTACCGAGAACTCAGCGTGGTGCTCCCACGATTGATTAGCAACTTGGACACGGCTCGGGGGCAAGCAACGAATAACCGGACTGTGAAGACGGTTCTAGGGTTGATGGCGGAGGTCTTTCTAGCGACCAGTGAAGTGATGAACGAACTTCACGAACACGACGTCGCGGTCATCGCCGCGAACCAGGCGATCATTGCGGGTAAGGAATGGGGCGACCAGGCCACCGGAAAGTGCCTCGTACTTTGCGGCCATACCGCCAAGGCTCGCGCCTTGCTCGAATCCGGTTACCCACTTCGCGCCCGAGACGCGTTGCGTGATGGAATACCACTGTCCAAAGATATCGAGAGACTGAACGATTCAGAGCCGGTCGATGCGGTTGGTTCGTGGCTCCTGGTACTCGCGGAACTGGGCGTGCGGACTGGTAACAGCAACGACGTCACGACGAAGTTAGAAGCCGCCCGAAAGCTGGCCCAACGCGCAAGTGAAGCGCATAACGACCAAGTGCAGACGTTTACAACCACAACTGTGGCGATGGCGGCGCTGAGACTCGCGGTGGAAGTTGGTAACGGCGCACTGGCCCTGGACTACGCACGAGACATACCGTGGGAATCACTTATCCCCGAACAGCGAGCACGTACGTTGATTGACGCGACTAGGGCGCACCTTCTCTTGGGGTCCCCAGCGAAGGCGCTAGAAAGCCTCTTAGAGGCTGAGGAGTTCGCACCCGAGGAGTTGATCAAGCGAGGGGCCGTAGTCGCGATAATCGCCGAGGTTCAAAGTAACGTCGTCGAGTCGCACTTGACCATGCTGCACGATTTCGTGAACCGTCTTTACGGCTAAGACGATGACGTTCAAGGGAAAGTGGATCAAACACGCGGGGAACGCGACCACGTGAAATCCGGCCACAGAGAAGCAAAACATCGTCAGAACGTCCCAAAGTAGTAACGCCATTACTACTTTGTGCCGATACGAGCGTGGCTCTTCACCGCCCGCGTCTACTGGCTGTGCCGCACGATGCGGTGCAGTACAGGAGATGTGGAAAGAGGAATTTTGAGGCATCACGTTAATACAGACAACCTGAGCGCTATCGCGCTCGGTCCACCGACCGAGGTCGTCGATTTCAAGACGAAGACCCCGAAACTCGACAGCGACGGTAAGGGCATCTACAGCCTTCCCGTCGCTGCCATGAGCGGCGGTGAGCAGGAAATCATCACGGTCAAGTCAACGCAGTTTGCCAAGGGCATTACTGCGGGTACCGCCGTCAGGTTCATCGAACTGGTGATTGCCAACTGGGAGTTTTCCGGCAAGAGCGGAATCACGTTCTACGCAGAATCTGTCCAGCTCGCCGAAGCCACCAGCGCAACTGTCCCAGCCAAGCCGTCGACGTCAGTCACGGCCTAACCACGGTCAGAACGGGCTCCGGGGGTTCACGCTCTCGGAGCCCGTTGTGCAAAGGAGATCGTGATGACGACTCAACCACGAAAGACGCCGGTGACCTCAGTGGAAAAGACCGGGTGGAAAGCAGGACTGGAATTGATCCGTGACTGGTGGGTGAACGCGGTGGTGATCGGTCCGCCAAGTGCACTCACGGCGTTGGTCTACTTCAGGTTCGGACGGGCGCTCGCGATCATCGTGGGCGTGCTACTTGTCGCAGCCGGTGTGGGAGTGCCAGTCCTACGGCGATTGATAGTGCGCAGTTGGCACGTCGCCGGGGTGCGCCGCACGCTGTATCGGGCGATTACGCACGAACGCGGCATCCTTCGGGAACGTCCGCCCCGGATCAAGAAGGTACGGCCCACCGAGCACGGCGATGCGGTGATACTAAAACTCGGACCGGGTACCTCAGTCAACGACGTCACACTCGCCTCGGACTCCCTCGTGTCCACCCTGAAAGCTCTCGGGCTGCGAGTCGCAGCCGATTCGAACAACAAGAACCTCGTGACGCTCACGGTCATTCGTCGTGATCCGTTCGGCTCGGGCACGATACCGTGCCCGCTGCTCAACGTAGATCGCTTTGACATTCGCGAGCCGATTCCACTTGGTCCTAATGAAGAGGGTGTAATGACCCTCCTGTCGTTAATCGAACAGAACGTCCTCGGGGGCGGAGCGCCGGGTTCTGGAAAGTCGGCCGCGTTGTCCATACCCGTCGCAGCCTGCGCACTCGACCGGAACGTCGACCTCTGGCTCTTTGACGGCAAACTGGTCGAGCTCGCTGCGTGGTCGATCTGTGCGCGTCGCTTCGTGGGGCCCGACCTTGAACTCGCGATCGAGGTACTCGAAGAACTACGCGATGAAATGGACTCGCAGTACCAACAAATCCTGGCGCGAGGCCTTCGTAAGGTACCTCGAGACGGAACCATGCGCTTTCACGTCGTCGTCATCGACGAGCTCGCACTCTACGTCGCGGGCGTTGACAAGAAGCTCGCCGGTCAGTTCGCTGAACTGCTGCGTGACCTGGTGTCGCGAGGTCGGGCGGCGGGCGTGATCGTCCTTGCCGCAACACAGAAGCCCTCCGCCGACGTCATTCCCTCGGCGCTGCGCGATCTCTTCGCCATCCGGTTGGCCTTTCGCTGCACCACCCGAGAGGCGAGTGACACCGTGCTGGGCAGCGGTTGGGCGTCCCAGGGCTTCTCGGCGGCGGACATTGACGCGGGTAACCACGGCGTGGGGTTGCTGCTGGACGAGGGCGGCACGCCAATTCGCATGAAGACGTTCTACCTCAGCGACGACGACATCCGAACCATCGCCGAGCGGGGTCGTCGACTTCGCGACGCTGCCGAATTCGAGGCCGAGGACAACCCGTGGTAGTCAACCGGACCGTTAGCGCGCTGCTCGACGATCGAGTGTTGAGCGGTGTCGTTGCGCGAACCCGCACCACGGCCACTCTGGAGCGCTTCAACGAACAGGGTGAACGCTGTGGCTGGTGCGCCCACCCGATCCGTCTGATTGGATCGGTGACGTCAGTGGACGTAGCGACCGGCGAGGTCGTGCGCACCTACTCCACGAACGACGAGCCCGACGGCCTACTGCTGAAGGCCTGTGGCACGAGAAGGGCCACTCGGTGTCCCTCGTGTGCCGCCACCTACGCGAGTGATGCTCGAATGCTCGTGCGCTCGGGACTGTCGGGTGGCAAGGGCGTACCTGACACGGTGTCGACGCACCCAATGGTCTTCGCCACGTTGACCGCCCCGAGTTTTGGTACCGTGCACGGCACTCGCTCGAAGAATGCACCCTGTCGACCCGGAGCGAAGGGTCAGCGTTGCGCCCACGGCAGGAGTCTCAGTTGCTGGGTTCGACACCACGACGGTGACGCGATACTCGGTGAGCCGCTCTGTGACGAGTGCTACGACTACGAGCGCGCGGTTCTCTGGAACGCGACGTGCCCCGAACTCTGGCGGCGCACCACCATCTACGTGCGTCGAGAGTTGGCCCGTCAACTGAGACTCGGCGTCACGCAGCTCGATCGCGAAGTCCGACTCTCGTTCGTGAAGGTGGCCGAGTTCCAACGTCGAGGCGTGGTGCACCTGCACGCGGTCATCCGACTCGACAGCCGCGACGACGAGGCTGTATCGCCCGCAGTGGGCATCAACACCACGATGTTGACTGCGGCCATTCACGCGGCCGCCTCGAAGGTGTCGGCACCACTTCCCCTCGGGTTCTCCGACGAGACGCTCGGTCTCGCGCGCTGGGGCCAGCAACGTGACGTGCGAGCCATCGCCAATAGTGAGCCGGATGAATCGCCCGCGGACGGTTCACGCGCTGACACGAGGTCAGCGTCGACCGGTTCGCGCGCGATAGCCAACTACGTCGCCAAGTACGCAACCAAGTCCACCGACGACGCGGGTGCGCTCGACCATCGATTGACGAGTCTCGATGATCTCGACGACTGCCGGGTGACCGGCCATCTTCGTCGGATGGTTGAGACCGCGTGGAATCTGGGCGCGCGTCCGCACCTCGCTCGCCTGCGGGCCTGGGCGCACTCGCTCGGCTTCGGTGGTCACTGGCTCACTAAGTCGAGGCGCTACTCGGTCACGTTCTCATTCCTACGCCGCCAGCGTCAAGCGTGGCAGGTCAGGCGCACCAACCCCACGACGACCAAGGCGACGATCAACCTGGGCCTATGGAAATGGGTCGGCACCGGGTGGCTCACGGCGGGTGACGAGTGGCTCGCGGCATTGGGCCATCGAGCCCGAGCACGTTCTCGCATCGAGGCGCGTGAGGCGTTTGACCGTGAGAAGATTCAGAACAACGGGTGGTCGTGGGACGGAGACGACGACAGTTCCCGTGACGGCAGTCCTGGCGTGGGGGTGCGATGGTCATGACGTCGCCCAAGAACCCCCGTCCGAAGGTCGCCTACCCTGGCTCTCGTGGTCCCGGACCTGGCCGACCCGTGCAGCCCCCTCGACCAACGACCCCGAAGGAAGCCGCCTCGGGTTCGCTGATCATCAACGCACCCGTCTTCGTCGATCTCTCGAACGCGGATGAGATTCGCGCGACAATCGCGCTGGCGACATTGCTCGGGTCCGTGCTTGTGCGAACGGTGTCTGGTGGCCGTCACCCCGGAGTCGTGATCGAACCCTCCGATGTCACAGCGTCGACGCATGGTTGACTGACGGAGTGGACGTTCAACTTGTGTGAAGCAGTGTCCACCGCCACCGATTGAGGAGAGCATCGTGCGCATCGCCACCTACACCCGGATTTCGACCGACGAGGTCAACCAGCCCTACTCCCTCGGCGCCCAGTCCGAGAAACTCAGCAACTACGTCGCGAGTCAAGAGGACTGGGAACTAGTCGCCACCTTCACCGACCAGATGTCGGGCGCGAAACTTGAGCGCCCCGGACTCAACGGTGCGCTACGCGCGGCGAAGGCCGGAAAGTTCGACCTCCTGCTCGTCTATCGCGTAGACCGGCTCTCGCGCAGCGTGCGCGGACTCGCCGAGATACTCGAAACCCTCGACAGCGTGAACGTGGGCTTTCGCTCGGCGACCGAACCCTTCGACACGACCTCACCGGCGGGGCGCATGATGGTCCAGATGCTCGGCGTCTTCGCCGAGTTCGAGCGCGCGACCATCATCGACCGCGTGGTCGCGGGCATGGACCGCAAGGCCAGCCTCGGCGGCTGGTGCGGCGGTGTCGCCCCCTACGGCTACCGAGCGGTGAAGGGCGAGGGTCGTCTTAGCGTGGACGAGTCCGAAGCACCCCTCGTGCCGGTGCTCTTCGACCTCTACGCGAACCAGCACCTCGGCAGTCACGCCGTCGCCAACTGGCTGAACAGTGCTGGCCTCGTGACCCGCTCGGGTAAGCCATGGTCGTTTAAGTCGGTGCTGACGGTGCTGCGCAGTCGGGTCTACCTCGGCCAAGTCCGCTACCGCGACGGGTGGTGCGACGGCAGCCACCCCGCCCTTATCGATGAGGAACTCTTCGACGTCGCACAGGTGATCCTCGACGAACGCGCAGAAGACTCCTCCAAGCGCGCGACCAACGCGTCGGACTACCTGCTCACCGGACTCGTGGTCTGCAACAACTGCGGACAGCACTTCAGTGGCACTCGCGCGACCGGTCGCAACGAGACCTACCGCTACTACACCTGCGGTTCACGCCAGCGATACGGTACCAAGACCTGTGACGCCGACCGACTGCCCGCCGAGGTGCTCGATAGCGCCATCATCGAGTCGCTGCTCGCCGCTTACGAGGACTCGGACCTCTTTCGCGCTGCCGTTGGCCAGGCACAGCTACAAGCCCGTGACGGTCACTCACGCCACGATGACGAACTCCTGGCAGTCACCAACGAACTCGCCAAGGTCGACGCCAGTGTTGATCGCTACCTGCGAGCCTTCGAGTCCGGTTCCATGCCCGAGGCGCTGTGCGGTGATCGAGTGAAGGAACTCGCTACTCGCGCCACCGTTCTTCGGGCACGCCGCGAAGAACTGAGCGAGGAGATGGAACAGGCCGACCTCACGTGTGCCTCGCCCGAGGAACTCGCGGCACTGCGCGACCGAGTGAACGAGGCCATCGCCGAAGGCTCACCAGCCGTGGTTAAATCACTCTTACAGGCCCTCATCCACGAAATTCGTGTAGATAGCCGCAACGCCATTCAGCCCGTCTTTCGCGTGCCTTTGGCTGGCGACACCATGGCGGGCGATGCGGTTCGCGCACCGTCCCGGTCGGTGGGCGCTGAGGGACTCGAACCCCCGACCTGCTGAGTGTAAATGGGAACGGGTCCGTCGTCACATGTCGTCGGTGGTCGTTTCTGTCGATATTTACTAGCTTTTGCGTCGCTCCTTGTCCGTTCTGTCGTGCACCGTCGGATCAGTGTGAGGGATGTTTTGAGGGATGAATCGCGGTGCGTTTCCCCCTCAATCTCTCCTGTTTTCATCTGGTTACCGCGCTCGCTTCTTCGGTCCAGGTTACGGCTTGGGTTCACTAGTCTCTATACCAGACAGCGCCACCTTCTCGATGGCGACTGTGGCGCTGTCTGGTATAGAGGTACTACTCCGTGCGCAGTGACAAGATGGCCAAGAACCCATCGAGCATTGCGTCGAAGGCAGCCGGGGCATCAAGGTTGGCGACGTGTCCCGCATCAGCGATGACCTGTGTGACCGCTCCCGGCAGTCTCTGGGCCAAGTCCCGACAGAGCGGCTCATTGAGACTGTCTTGTGAACCATAAGCCACCAGCGTCGGACGGGTAAAGCCGGCACACGCGCTCGTTGTGTCGTAGTTACTGACCTCTCTAAACAACGTCGCGAGCGAACTTGGGGTGAAGCGTCGCAATGCTGCTCGCGCGTCACTGCGGAACTCTTCGGGCACGTTCGCCGTAAGTTGCTCAACAACCACCCCCGCAGCTTCGAGTGGCAAACCTTCGAGTTCGCCGATCATCGCGGCCTGCTGATTGCGCAACTCTTCAGGTAATGAGGCAAACCCTGCCACCAACACCAAGCCCTTCACACGGTCGGGGAACCGGAGTGCGTAGTGCAGCGCTACGAGTGCTCCGAGCGATAGACCGACGAGCACCACGTCGTCCGAACCGAGTTCATCGACCACAGTGGCAAGGTGGTTTTCTGCCGAGGCGAATGAGAACTCACCTTCGGTGTCACCAAAGCCCGGTAGGTCTGGCGTAACTACCTGGTAGCGCTCGCCGAAGTGGGTCACCTGGGGCGCCCAGGCCTGTGAGCCCGTGCCCAGTCCGTGTACAAAGACGAGCGTTGTCATTTTTCCTTACCACCTGCAACCAAGCGACATCTCAACAGTCAAGCCGACCGCCTCGCAGCACTCGAACATCTCACCGAGGTTGGTGTGAGGCGGTCCGTCGTCCTAAGTCATCGATGATCGCTTTTGTCGATATTTACTGGGTTCTCCGTCGTCCCTTGTCCGCGCTGTCGTGCGCCGTCGAACCTGTGTGAGGATGTTTTGAGGGATGGCGCGTACCCAAAAACATTGACGAGATGTACAAATGGATGCTGTCGTGTTGTACACTAAAGGGATGGACGTCACTGTGAGCAACTTGAGAGCCCACCTCAGCGAATGGGTCAATCGCGCCAGCTCCGGAGAGGAAATTCTCGTCACCGATCGCGGTGTTCCCGTTGCTCGCCTTCTTGGCGTGAACGCCGCTCCCCTGCTGGAACGACTCACCGCCGAGGGTGTCATTGGTCGAGTTGAACGTACATCGCGACCGAAAGCCACTACTCACCGACGTGTTCGAAGCACCGCGTCGGTAGCCGACCTCGTCACTGAGCAACGCCGATAACCACTAGTGACACTGGTCTACTTCGACGCCAGCGCGCTGGTGAAGCTCGTCGTCGATGAGGAAGGCAGCGACCTCGCCGCCGCTCTCTGGGATGGGTGCGACAGTGCGCTGTCCAGCCGCCTCTCGTACCCTGAGGTTCGCTCCGCGCTCGCCGCTGGCGCACGAGATCACCGAATCGACACTCGTTCTTTGAGGAAGGTTCAGCGAAACTGGGAGCAGTTCTGGTCGGCGATCCAACCAGTGGAACTTACCGCTGCAGTCGAGCGTCACGCCGGCGATTTGGCGAGTGCGTACTCTCTCCGAGGAGCCGACGCCATTCATCTGGCCAGTGCCCTGGCCCTCGAACTCCCTGATCTCATCGTGGCTGTATGGGATCACCGGCTCAGAGAAGGCGTACTTTCCGCCGGCCTACGCGTCGCTCCCGCTTGACGACGTTGTTATCTCGCATCTATGAGTTGTACTCGGAGCGCTAATTGCGAACGGTGAGGTTTCAAACCCGTAGATACGTCATCTTGTCCGAGGCGTAAGGGTGGGCGCTGAGGGACTCGAACCCCCGACCTGCTGAGTGTAAATGGGAATCGGTCCGTCGTCGTAGGTCGTCGATGGTCGTTTTTGTCGATATTTACTGGGCTTTACGTCGCTCCTTGTCCGTTCTGTCGTGCACCGTCGGATAAGTGTGAGGGATGTTTTGAGGGATGAATCGCCGATTCAAAGGTTCCGAGTTTTGGACATACAAGTCTATTTCTGACCTCAGCGGCTCTCGCTCGAGAAGTTAGGATCCCAGGAGCGCGCAACGACGCTTGTACTCTTCCTCGTCGATTTCACCACGAGCGAACCGTTCATCCAAGATCTTGAGGGCGGCAGATCGGTCTCCTGTGGGCTGGTCGCCATGTGCGTGGTAGCCGTGTTCGTGATGATGGTTCTGACGGACTACCGTCACTGCAATCAACAAGATCCCACCCAAGAAGAGCAGCGTGAACAGCATCATCAACAATGCCCCACCCCAACCCATGTTCACATTCCAATTGTCGTATGGCATCGGTGACATCCTTTGGCGTAACTACTTTGACCTATCCATCTTCACTCTCGACTCGGCGATAGCACTAGGGAAAAATGTCACATTGTTTGCAAATCGCGGAGCGAATCTGACGGCGACGAATGAGTCCCTCGAGAACGTAAAGAAGAGTTGCGTATTCATTTGTCCGAAAGAGTCGATTCAAGTTCCAATTGACCTCGACTTCTAAGGTCGCTTCGGTAGATGCCCCACTAACAAGGTGATATTTCTGCTACTATTCAATGATTCAATTGAATAGTGAGGACATGTGGACGGTCGGCACTTCAAGGACTTGATATTCGAACAGTTCGCCCGCGTGGGCGCGGGACTCGGCAGTCCAAAGAGGATAGAGATAGTTGACCTGCTAATCCAAGCAGGTCGCACCGTCGAGTCCATCGCTGATGCCACCGGCATGACTGTGGCGAACACATCGAGACATCTCCAAGTCCTTCGTCATGCGGGGATGGTGACGACGAGCCGGGTCGGTAACTTCGTGAACTACCGGATCTCCGATGAATCAGTCGTGACCAGTTATACGGGCCTTCGAGCCCTGGCCGAATCACAAATCGCGGAAGTGTCGCAGTTGGCTCAGGCATTCTTCGGTCCGGTCGACGGGACGGAATCCTTAGGAATGGAGGAGTTGCTCAGCCGCTCGAAATCGGGCGAGGTGGTCGTGATCGATGTTCGACCTCGGCTCGAATTCGATTCCGGTCATATCCCCGGCGCACTCAGCATCCCCCTCGATGACCTTTCATATCGATTGAATGAGTTGGATTCGAACACGTCGGTGGTCGCGTACTGCCGCGGTCCGTACTGCGTGCTCGCGGCCGAAGCAGTGCGTCAACTTCGCGAAGCGGGGATCCCCGCCGAGCGCTATGCCGGTGGTCCACCCGAATGGCGCGCGGCGGGAATCGCCATGATGTCGTCCTCCACCTCCGACCCGTCACCTACTCGGGTCGCACATCATAAGAACATCAAACAGAAAGGCATCACAAGATGAAGTTCCTTATCATCCTCAACGACCCTCCTTACGGGACCGAGCGGGTCTACAACGGTCTGCGGTTGGCCATGAACCTCCAAGCCAAGCACGGGAATACGGAGGTGGACGTGTTTCTCCTTGGGGACGCAGCGAGCGCGTCGAAGTCAGGTCAAAAGACTCCTGACGGCTACTACAAAGTGGAAAGAATGCTGGCCAGTGTCGTGCGCAAGGGGGGAAACGTCTTGGTGTGCGGCACGTGCATGGACGCTCGTGGTTTGACAGAGACCGAGCTGATCGAAGGCACGCGTCGCAGCACGATGGACGAGCTCACTCAAGCCACGGTCGACGCCGACAAGGTTCTGGTCTTCTAGTGGCGCCTGGCGCCAACAATCAAACCGTAATGATTCTCGGCGGCGGCGTCGGTGGCGTGGCGACGGCCAATCGACTTCGCCGTCGTCTGGATCGTGATCACCGCGTGGTGCTGGTAAACCGGGAACCCGTATTCTCGTTCGCTGCTTCGTACCTATGGGTCATGTCAGGTCAGCGAACGGCCGATCAAGTGACTCGCCCACTCAAGGCGTTGGAGCGGCGAGGCATCGACGTCGTCATCGGGGACATCCAGTCAATTGACCCGGGTAGCCGCTCGGTCACGGTCGACGGTCGTCAGCTCGACGCCGATCATCTAGTGGTGTCTCTTGGTGCCGACTACGGTACCGATTCGATTCCTGGACTCAAAGATGCCGGAGAGACCTTCGCAACGCTGGATGGCTCCGAGCAACTGAAACACAAGATCAGCGCACTGCGTAAGGGCCGTGTGTTGATCGTCACCGCCGCCCCGCTCTACCGGTGTCCGGCAGCTCCGTATGAAGCAGCGTTCCTGGTCGATGCGGCGCTTCGACAGAAGGGTCTTCGAGGAAGTGTCGACATCGCAGTTCACTCGGCCGAACCCGGACCGATGGGTGTGGCCGGAGCGAACGTCTCTGCGGCCGTCGTGGAGATGCTGGCCGGGCGCGACATAGAATACGTACCCGCACATCAGATTTCGGCAGCGGAATCTGGGCAAGTTGGGTTTAGCGACGGCAACTCGGAGGAGTTCGACCTACTGATTTACATGCCCCCAATACGAACACCCGCCGTCGTAGCGGCATCTCCCTTGGCCTCAGCGTCTGGTTGGATCGAGACTGATCGTCATTCTCTGGCCACCAGCTTTTCCGGGGTATACGCCATTGGAGACAACACGCAAACCCCACTCAGCATCGGCAAACCGCTCCCTCGCGCGGGTGTGTTCGCCCATGGACAAGCCTTGGTCGTGGCAGACAATATTGCCGCAACTATCAAAGGGACCATCGCAACAAAGTCATTCGATGGCCATGGCGGCTGTTTCATAGAGACCGGTTTCGGCAAAGCCGGATTCGGTACGGGCGACTTCTTCGCGGAGCCGGCTCCCGAGGTCACACTCCGAGCGCCATCGCGCCGACATCACCTCAGTAAAGCTGTGTTCGAATTCAACGTGATGCATCGTTGGATGTGAAATGCGTGGACAACAGCGCAGATTTTGAGTACACCATAATGAGACGTCGGAAAACCCCGCGCGCCTCCGCATCAATAACACCTGACTTTCTGACATTAGATGCGCCCACCCTGTCCGTGTTACAGCTCCTGCAAGGGGGTGATTCATAGCGCGAATGTATAGCTACGGCATCGTCCAGGCGACTTTCAGAATGGGTCGGTCCAACTGACTCATGGCTCCAAACTCAGCGCGATATCGCTGACCTTTCGCGTATAGCGAAGAACGCCATCGCCAACACACTGAACAAAGCCGTATTTCTCATAGAACGAACCGGCTCGCTCGTCGAGCGCGTCGACTACGACGTACCTACCGCCGACTCGATCGCTAGCCCCAACCGCTCGACTCAAAGCATCAACGAGGAGTTCCGCACCGAGTCCCTGACCCTGGTGCTTCGCATCAAGCGCCAGTCTGGCGAGAAGGATCGCGGGAATCTCATTAAGGTCACCGCGACCTACCTTGTCAGATAGCTCCGCGCGACCAATGACGTGGGGCGCCAGGGTGAAGTACCCAACCACCGCAGTATCCTCCGCGCACCAGACGTATGTACGGCTATTTCGCTTCGCGTCGGTGTTCCGAGCAGATTGTTTGAGCCACTGGTCTAGTGATTCGACACCCGAGTCAAAATGCTCGAGAACGTGATGCTCTCCGAGGGGCTCGGAAACGAACACCAGTTAGCGCTGAGTGAAGCGAAGTTCGCGCTTGGCCACCACCGCCAGGGAGTGAATCGCTACGGGTGGCTCATCCAGGGCCGAAAGGAGATGGTCAAAGTAGTCGCTCGGCACTGGCGTCCGAGTGGCAAGGACATCGTCAGCACGTCGCGACGCCGCACTCAACACAAAGTCAGTGAGCGATTCGTTCGACGCTTGGGCGGCCGCAAACAACTTGGCTTCGACCGTTTCAGTCGTCCGAAAATTGAGTCGCTTTTCCTTCGTCGTCACTGCCACATCCTTCCCTTGGTATGTACATTGTACATACACCCCTGCCATTTAGCAATACCCCGTTTTGGTGCCGCGACTAGGGAACCGTGTTGAAATCTAGGGTCCCTCTGTCCCTCCATCGGGAAGGTCAGTCTCCGCCGAGCCAATAAGCAAAAACTGCTCCAACGAATCAGCAGGCCGACCTCACTCTCTTCGTTGGCCTTTCAGGGGTACTCCACTCGTGGAGACAGATCATCCCTCAAAAAAACCTCACTCGTGAGGGTTCTTTTGAGGGAAAATACGAATCCACATCGTTGTCCTTTGGATTAAAACCCAACAATCACTTGGTCTCTGACTTGTGGGCGCTGAGGGACTCGAACCCCCGACCTGCTGAGTGTAAATCAGCTGCTCTAGCCAACTGAGCTAAGCGCCCGAAGAGAACAATCCTAGAGGGTTCGCGACTCCTTCATAAACTCGAGAAGATCGGTCGTCGCGGCGACGACGGGGCGTCGTCGCACGGCCTCTGCGGTGACGAGATGCTCACCGTCGTACTCCGCGGCGCACGCACCGGCTTCGAGGGCGAGTAGGAGCCCACCGAGATAGTCCCAGGGGTTGAGCGTGGACTCGTCGGCAACACTGAACACGTCAATCGATCCGTCGGCGACGAGACAGATCTCGAGACTCGCCGCGCCGAGCGATCGATACTGCGCCCAGCCGAGATGTCGAGCTGGAAGTCCCGAGAAGCTGACTATGGCCCTGGAGAAGTCCGACTGACCGCTGGACGTGATTGCCTCGCCGTCGCGATAGGCGCCACTTCCCTTCTCCGCTTCGTAGACCGTGCCCGTCGCCTGATTCATCACGAGCGCGGCGACGAGTTCGTTGCCCCTAAGCACCGCGAGGCTCGTCGCGAAGAAGGGTACGCCGTGATCGCAGTTCGTCGATCCGTCGATCGGATCGACGACGACGGTGAACTCGCCACTGCCTGACACACCCGACTCTTCACTGACCACTCGAAAACCGGCGCCGCGCAATACGCGAAGCGCGACCTCGTCGGCGGCGACGTCGAGGTGATACTGCGTCGCGCGCAGTCCGGAGAACCCGTCGTGTCGGCCGAACTTGACAACGTCACCAATCTCGCGCGCGCACGTTCGCAGCGTGGTTACAAGACTCTCCGTCACGTAGTAACGGTAGTGGGGTTCACGACTAACCTGAGTGGTAATGGCCGCCATCGATGTCGCAGGGTTCGTCGCCGACCTTAAGGACCACGCGGTGACGCACGGCTTTCACGTGCATGACGAGCGACACTTCGTCGAGACCTACTCGCTGCGCCAGGCCTGGGAAGTGGATCTGCACCCCGAAGACGGTTGCGGCGGTCCCGTCGATCTCCATATCGAGCTCGACGTCGATCCACGCACGCTGCTGGCCTTCGAGGACGCCGTCCTCGGGCTGCCCGACGAGGTTGACCCGCCCGACGAATTCCACTTCCCGCTCGTCCTCACTTGGAGTTTGCCGCCCATGCCCCACGGTCCCGATCTTTTGCGCCTCGCGATCGACTTAGCGCCCATCGGTGGACTCGAGATGCCGCTCGAGGTGACCGCGACCGACGTCTTCGCGTCACCGACCGAAAGTAGTGAGCGTCGCATCTCGATCGTGGCGCGTCGCGCCATCTCGTTGAGCCAGGTCGCTAAGGGCGAGGACCCGTTGTGCGACATCTTTGAGCGCGGACGGAGCGTGAGCGATTTCCTACTCCAATCCGCCGACTCGTGGCTCGGCTAGTCCGACCCATCGGTGTACTAGCGACCCTCACGTTGGCGAGCGTGGTGCTCGCCTCGTGCGGTGCCGGCGGCGCGGTCGCGGACGCCCGTCACAGTTGCGTGGACGTGAAACTCGCCTTGAACCTTCAACAACGAAGTGAGCACCCAGGTCTTAGCGCGTCACAACGCAACGCCCTTCAAGCGAAAGCAATCAGTCGGCTCTTAAAGGCCACGCCGTCCGCCGCCGCGGCGACGTCGATCGACGGAACGTGGAATCCCCTCATGACCACCATCAACGAGGCCGAGCGTGTCCCCCTAGCGAACCTCGTCGCGTCCCTGACGCGACTGTGCAAAGTGGCCGACTCGAAGTCGCCGTATCTCTAACTCTGTCCGGCGAGGTGGTCGTGAAGCCACGTGAGGGAGTTGTCCTCGGGCATCGCGTTCTCCCAACCTAGGAGAAGGTCCTCGAGTTCGGCTCGTGAGGGGACCTTTCCGATCACCACGACCGTCAACTCGCTCACCGGTTCACCCGAGACCCGAAAGTCACCGAACATGTCTTCGGTCACGTGCGCCTGGGGCTCGACCATCAAGTAGAGCTCGCCCGTCGCTTCGACCCACGACAACTCGTACTCGTTGAGTTCCTTGTCGGTCCATTCACTTCCGAACTCGATCTCCGCACTTTCTCGGCGTGCCTCATTCTGTTCGTAGAAGGCTTCGATGTCCATTGGCTCAGCCTACGTCGTCCCTATGTGCGTCGCCAGGTGCGTCGTGACGTCCACCATGAAGTCATGAAATGTGGACAGACGTGTGGCGACGAGTGGACAGTCTCAAGGTGCGTGCCGCGCTCTCTACTAGGCCCTATGACAACCAAAATCGACCTTTTAGGAAATCTACGACTCGAGTGGCGTCGCGTGGGACGAAGTTCGAGCGCGCGCGAGGCCACACGTCGCCTCGACGAACGTCACCGCGAACTTCGTCTCGAAGACCAAGGGGATCTCTGCGACGTCGTCGCGTTGCTGGAGTCACGAAGTGGCCGCACCGTCCTCGAACGGGCCCAGATTGTGCGCGCGCTCTTAGAGGAAGCGAGCGACCCCGACCTTCACCGCGCACTCCTGCAGACCTTGTTGCCGGGTGTCGTGAGCGTCTGTCGACAGTTGCGATTTGGCGACGGTATCGTGGACGACCCCAGTGAGACCCTGTCGATAGCCGTTTCGCTCCTGAGCGAGCTGCTCGTCGACTGGGCCGGACAGTCGCGTCAGTACGCGGCACCGGACCTACTCTCGGCGCTTCGCGGTCGCCTCCGTCGATGGCTCCTAAAGGAGAAGGAGGCCGTCAAAGTGGTCTCTCGCTTTGACGACGTCGATCGAGCCGCCGACGAGTCATCACCGCTCCTCACGCGATTGGAGACCATGCGCGGGGGCGAACACGATCGTCTCGTTCGACTCACCTACGCGCGCGTCTTCGAAGGTCGGTCGCTCCGGGAACTCGCGGCCGACGATCACAGCGCGCCGGTGTCGCTCCAGTCCGAACTCCAGTACTTCGCCGTGCGATTTTTGCTCTAAATATTTGAAGAGGTTGCGAATGCGAAATGAATTCCCTCCACCACGTCAATTACCCTGCGAGGACCAATATGAGACTTTTCCACTCTCTCAAGAGCACGCACTGGGTGGTCTGGTCGAGTCCGCTCCTTCTCCTGGTCCTGGTCCTCACCTTGACCACCCCATCGAGCTCGACTCCTCGACACCACGAGTCGTCTCGAGTGACGAGCACGAAGCGTGGAACGACCGCCGAGACGACACCAATGAGGGTGTCGGCCGCGACGTCACCCTCGACCACGACCACGACCATTCGGTCGTCGCCCGTCAAGCCGCCCGTCAACGACTCGAGCGCGAGTCGCGCTTCGACGATCGTTCGTCACGCACCGAGCTCCTCGAGCGGGACCGCTTCGAACGTCAAGCCCGTCGCGAACGCGCCCGGCGAGAACGCGTCGAGCGGCGTCTTGACGGGTCAAATCGACCCTTCCTTCGCCGTCGCCGACGTCCCTCTCGACGGACCCGGTACGTGGAGCGTCGTCACCAGCGCGGCCGCCACGCTGACGTTGCGCTGCGAGAATCAGTCGATCAGCGTGCAGGCACAGTTCGTGATCGGCGCGCGCGAGCGCTGCCAGCTGATCATCGTACCTTCGACGCCCTCAACCTCGATGACGTGGCAGCTGACCCCCGTCAACTAAAGCGGCCCGTCGCCACGCGCGTGCAGGGGCTCGCGTTGGTCGCGTACTTCGCGCTCCTTCCGTACGTCGTGATCACGAAGTGGCGTCTCACGTCGTCGCAAAGTAACGGCGCACTCGTTCGCTCGCTCCTCGTCATCCTCGCGATCTTCTGGCTGGGATTTCTTCTACAGGTAATGCGCAACGTCGGGCGCCTCCGTCGAGGTCGACGAGTCAGCGGTGGCGGAAGCGCGTGGCTCGCGGGTCTCGTCGTAACCCTCCTCGCGCTCTTGGTGCCCACCGCGAGCGTCACCGTGAGACACCCGGCGTCCCTCAGCGTCCCCTATCACGACGTGGGCGCTGGTGCGAGCTCGCCGACGCACCACCGACCCAGCACCCCCACCGCCTTGGCTGGCGTACCGATGGCGCTCATGGCGAAGCGTCGAAGTGATCTCCTTCGCCATCACCGCGACGACGCCGACGACCTTGACGTCGAGGAGTCCATTGAACTGCTACGCGCGAGAAATCCTGACCTGATCGCCTACCTGGCTCATCTGGCCGGTGACGCTCTCGACGGCGTGCTCGACGTGCGCGACGACGCGATACCCGCCGCCGCGGGTCCACCCAGCGCCGCGATCGTCGCCTGCGCGCTCGGCCCCTCGGTCAACGGCTCGCTCGTCGGCTTCGCTCGCGAAGGCGGTCGCCTGCCGATTCCTCCGTCGTGGAGCAGTGATGACGTGGCCAAGAACGTGGTCGCCCTCCACGACGTTAAGGTACTCTTCGCCAGAACCGAGGCAGAACTGTTGCGCTCACTCGCGACGAGGACACTACGTCAGGGTGTGGTCGTCTTCTTAGGCGCCGCGAACGAACTGGACGACGAACTCGCGGCGTGCGCCATCGCGCTCCAGCCCTACGTTGACCGAGAGCGATCACTGGATCGCTTGACGCACGTGTCGTCCAGTGAGGCGCCTCGATCAAGTGATCTACGCGTGGAACTCCTACGGGCCGATCCCCAGGTGATCGGTCTCGTCGAACCGTTCACGGCCACCCTTCGTCGACGGTGCGTCGAAATGGTGGCCTATCTGGCACTGCATCGTCAAGAGCCGGTCACGGGCGAACGACTGCGCACGCGCGTACTCACCCACGCGGACGTCGACGCGTCGCAGCGCACCCTCGCCAATACCGCGAGCGCCGTGCGTCGCAGCCTCGGCGTCGACGCGCAAGGTCCGCGACTTCATCCCGTCACCTCGTCGGGGCTCTACGTCACGCACGGACTCTCGAGTGACGTCGAGATGTTCTCCACCCTCGTGGCGCGGGCGCGCCAGCTGCCCGTCGCCGACGCGGCGCCCCTCGCCCACCAGGCACTGTTGATGATCAAGGGTGAACCGCTGGCTAGCGCGTTGCGGGGATTCGAGTGGTTTCTCGCCGAGGGCCACGGCGCGCGTCTCGCCCGTGACGGCGAATGGGCCGCGCTCGCGCTCCATCACACGTCACTGCGACGGCGCAACTACGAACTCGCCTTTTGGGCCCTGCAACAGGGCCTCCTGATCGATCCCTACAGCGACGCCATGACCGAGGCGCTCAGTCGAGTGCCGCGCCTACGCGAGTTTGGCGGCGATGGAGCCCGCCGTGCGCAGGACCAGCCCGTCAGCGCCCGCGGCGCTGTAGCGATGAGCTGGGCGTTCACGCGCTTCTCGCAACAGGTCACCAAGTAACGTCGCGAACGCGAGGGGCGGATCGACGAAAAGATACTTCGCGAGTGAACCCGGGATCGTGTTGATCTCGTTCACGTAGAGTTCGGTGTCGTTCGCCAAGAAGTCGATGCGCGCGACGCCGCGCACGAGACAGAGTTCCGCGACGCGCCCGGCGTAGCGAGCGATCTCCTCACCTCGCTCGACGGTCAGTCGTGCGGGCAGTTCGCGTGGAGCCGAGACCATCCCCTCGCCGCCGACGTACTTGTCGCGGTAGTTGAGGATCTCGGCCCCGCTCGAACGGCGCAGTGGTCTCTCGATCGCCGAGAGATCGAGCGTGGGGTACGTTCTCAACGCGACCTGTAGGTCCGTGAGATCGTCGCGGTACGGCTCGACTACGCAGCCATTGACGAGGTGGGGGTTCGAACTGAGACGTGCCCGCGCGGTCGAAAGATCGGCCACCACGTCAATACCTATGGAGGAGCCGCCAAAGCGCGGTTTCAAGATGTAGGGACCCTCGAAGGACAGTGACGCCGTGTCACGCTCGAGGAGCGCTCTGGGCAACGTCGACAGTCCAGCCTGGGCCATGAGTGAGCCGAAACTCCACTTGTCCATGCCGAGCGCCGCGCCGGCCACCGTCGGTCCGGTGTAGTTCAGCCCCGCGAGGTCGAGCGCGCCCTGGAGGGTGCCGTCCTCGCCAGGTCCCCCGTGGGTCGCGAGCACCACGGCGTCGAGATCGAGTCGGCGTTCGCGCGCCACGCGCCCGCCACGGGTGAAGAACCCACCGTCGCTCCCGAGGCGGAGCGAGAGTTCGCTCGATCCCTTGGGCACGCCGTCGAGAAAGGATTCGGCCTCGACGTCGTTGGCCACCGCGAAGAACGAGCCCGACTTCGACCAGTAGATGCCCTGCGTGGTTCGGTCGGCGCGGTCAAGCTCGCGCAGCGCCTGCAGTCCAGTGAGGATGGAAATATCGTGTTCGGGCGAAGGACCCCCGAAGAGCACACCACTGGTCACTGAACACCTCGCCACGACGTCATCAAGACCTCAAGGGTAGTGGTCGGGTAGGTCGTTCAGGTACAACACGCCGTCGCCCGGTATCAGCGTCGAGCGGACCCACGCAACGGCTTCGTCGCGATGGTCGAATCGTCGGGGCTGCCTCTCGTTGCCAGCCACGAACGCCGCGATGTTCGTTCGCCCTACGGCCACCAACTCGGCCGGCAGCGCGGCGACACGCTGGGCGAGACGCAGGTTCTCGCCGAACTGGTCCGCGCCGAGCTCGACGAGTCCTGGCGTCACCACGACGAGACGACCCGAGAGTTCGAGCGACGACAGGAGCGTCAGGGCGGCCTGCGCACTGGCCGGATTGGCGTTGAACGTGTCGTCGATCACGACCACGCCCGACGGGGCCGTCACGACGTTCATTCGATTCGCGACCGCCGTGACGCCTCGCGCTCGCTCGAGCAATACCTTCCGATCGACACCCAGCGCCAACGCGGCGCCCAGCGCGCACGCCAGGTTCGTTGGCTGCACGCCGACGACGGCGTCGAGCGAACCGACGTCGAGGCCGTCGACGACGATCGCCCATCGACCGGCCTCGACGAGGACGCGCGCGTCCACGCCCTCGCTCGTCGACCCCGTCGTCACCACTCTCTTACCCTGAGCGCGAAGGGGCTCGGGCCACTTCGCCAAACGCGGGTCGTCGACGTTCAGCACCACCGTCGCCGCGCGTTCGGTGATCTCGCGCTTAGCTCCTTCAACGACGTCCAACGTCTTCATGCGCTCGAGGTGCACCGGACCGATGGCCGTGACGACCGCGATCTCCGGTGGGCACCATGACGTGAGCGCACGTATCTCACCGGGTCCGTAGGTCCCCATCTCGGCGATGAAGATCCGCGTGCCTTCGGCCAAGTTCTCGTTGATCGCTCTCGAGAGGCCGGCTCGATTGTTGTAACTGCGCGGCGACGCCACGACTGCCTCGTCCGAACCCAGCAGCGCGCTGAGATAGTTCTTCGTCGAGGTCTTGCCGAACGACCCGGTGATCGCGACCACTCTCGGACGAACAAGATCGAGCCGCCGTGCCGCTTGATCGACGAACTTCTGTGCCTTTCGATCCTCCAGCGGTCGCAACGCCCGCGTGGTCACGTCGAGCACGGGGGGCACGGCGAGGACCATGACGACGGCGCCGAGGTACGGCTGCGCGCTGAAGGCGCTCAGCACGGCGATGACCACCGAGGTCCCGCCGGCCAACAGCGCCGTCGCGCGGAGTCGGCGCGTCCACGCGAGTCGACTCGTGCGGCCCCGTAACGAGAGTCCGTAGGGGCAGAACAGCCCGTACAGACCAGCCGCGATTGCGAGGGCGTCGTAGGCGCGAAGGGCGATCGCGCCCGCCATGACGACGAGGAGCGCGTGCGTGAGCGTGAAGGGTCGACGAGGGTGCGCGCGTTGGTGGGCCTTGGCACCCGGCAACTGTGGTGAGGACCAGCGCGCGAGAAAGCGAAGAAGCGAACTCGGGTCGTAGTGCTCGCGCTGGAGCACGCGTAGCCAACGCGACATTTGCGCGACGTACGCGAGGACCAGTAGTAGCGCCAGTAGTACCGCCGCGACGGTCCTCACCGCCCCAGCGCTCTCTCAACGGCGTCGACCAGCTCTTCGGGTGCTTCGAGGGGCACCATATGACCCACGCCCCCAATGACGCGCAACGTGTGGTCCCCGCGTAGAAGATGGGCGGCGCGTTCGGCCAGGTCGACGGGGACCTCGCGGTCGATCTCGCCCCACACGAGCTCGACCGGCACGTCGAGCGTGGCGAGTTCACTTTCGAAGCTCTCGTTCACGCTGGCGACCAGGACGTCGCGCAAGAGCCCGTGCGCGTTGCGATAGTCGGTCGAACCGAACTTCTGGCGGGCCGCTTCGATCCGCTCGTCACTGAGGAGTCCCTTCGCGTGGAGCCACCGTCGCCTCCGGAACGCCAACGGGGCCCTCTTCGACGCCGTCGGGCGAATCAGCGGCGCGCCCGTCAAGACCAAGGAGCACACGGTTTGGGGGTGCGTACTCGCCACGACCGCGGCGACAGTTCCACCAAAAGAGTGCCCAACGAGGACCAACGGCGTATCGGCGATGGCTTTCAGGGCCGGGAGCACAAGTTCGGCGTAGTGGCGCGCGCCACCGGCCGTTGTTGGTAGCGGCGACGCGCCGAAACCCGGTAGATCGAGGGTCACCGACGCGACGCCGCGTTCGGCCAGCGTCGTGGCCGCCGGGGCGAAGTCGTCGCCGCGTCGTGCCCAACCGTGCAACCACACCACGCGAGCGGCCCCCGCACCGTAAGACTCTCCAAAGAGATTTGAGTCGCCGTAGCTACGAAGCACGCCTTTCAGGTTACTGAGGCGCTCTCGTCGCCCGAAACCACGTCACGGTCGACCGGTAGCGTCGTAGGCACCATGAGTGACGAGACGACATTCAACAGCGAACTACTCGTCGGTCTCACGCCCGAGCAGCGCGAGGCCGTGATGTCTCCCGCGCGCCGACACCTGGTGCGAGCCACCGCGGGCTCGGGAAAGACGCACGTCCTGACGCTACGCATACAACGCCGCGTCGCGGACGAAGAGGTCGCCCCTGACCAGATACTCGCGATGACCTTCACGCGCAAGGCCGGTGACGAACTACGTCGACGACTCTTTCGTGCCGGAGTGCGAGACGTGCGCGCGGGCACCTTCCACCGTGCCGCGCTCAACCTGGTGACGCAGTACCGCGAGGATCATCATCTGCGGCCCCTCGCCCTCGAACCGAACCGACGAAAGCTCGTCAGCGCGTTGGCGAAACAGTTGCGAGAGAGTGGCGAACTCAAACTCGAAGACTGGCAACTCCCTCGACTCGAACAAGAGGTGGGCTGGGCACTCAGTCAAGGATTCAACGGCGCGCTCTACGCGAAGAGCGCGCGCCGACTTCGCCGTGACGCGCCCCTGCCGCCGGCGCAACTCGCCGACGTGCTCGATCGCTACGTCGGTCTGTGTCGCAGTCGGGGCGTGCTCGACTTCGATCTTCTACTGAGCGAAGCCGTCACGTTGCTCAAGGACGAACCCGACGTGCTGGCCTCCTTTCGTCACCGCAATCGGTCGCTCTACGTCGACGAGACCCAGGACATGAATCCCCTGCAGCTCATGTTGCTGCGCCAGATGGCCGGTGACGATCCCGACCTCTTTTGCGTGGGCGACCCCAACCAGTCCATCTACGGCTTCAACGGCGCGAATCCCGCGCTCATCAATGAGCTCCTCGCTACCTGGCCCGACATGGTGGTGCTCGACCTCACGAGAAATCACCGGTCCACCGCGAACATCATCGCGGTGGCGAACACGCTTCTCGAACCGGGGGCCCAAGGGATCATGCCGGCGAAGGACGAGGGCGAGGTGCCCCTGGTTCGTCAGTACCACACCGACGAAGAAGAGGCCGAACACGTCGCCACCTGGCTCGGCGCGCGCCACCAACCGGGCAGCCCGTGGAGATCCATGGCGGTGCTGTCACGTACGAACGCGCAGCTCGAACTCATCGCGAGCTATCTCGACGCTGCGGACATACCCAACGAGCGACGCGGACCCGAACACTCGCCGGCCTCGGACCTCATGGCTCCGGAACTCGCGTCACGCAGTTTCAACGACGCCGAGCGCGACGCCGTGGCCCTTTCGACCATCCATCGAGCGAAGGGGCTCGAGTTCCAACACGTCGCGGCGGTCGGGTGGGCCGAGGGGCAGTTGCCCAACTACAACGCGACGACGCCCGAACAGTTGGCCGAAGAGCAACGGCTCGCCTACGTGGCGCTCAGCCGAGCCGAACACTCACTTCTCATCACGTGGAGCAAGGGTCGCAACGATCCCCGCTACCCCGACCGTTCGCCCTCACGTTTTCTCGCACCCATCGAGGCGGTGATCCGTGAACTCGACGAACGAAACGCGCCGGTCACCGGCGACGCTCGTCGGGCCCGACTCGCCGCTATTCGAGCTTCACTCACCGAGAGTCTCGAGAAGATGGAAGGTGAAGGCGCTCGGGCGAAGTGACGAAACACCGCGGGTATAGTTCGCAGCGAGCGACGTAGGAGTTCCACGAAAGAGGCCACGACGATGAACGGTGCGCACGCGCTTCTCGCCACCCTGGAGGCCAATGACGTGAACGTCTGCTTCGCCAATCCCGGTACCTCGGAGATGCACTTCGTCGCGGCACTCGACGACGCGCCGGCCATGCGGGGCATCCTTTGCCTCTTCGAAGGCGTCGCCACGGGCGCCGCCGACGGCTACGCCCGCGTGAAGGGCTCGCCCGCGGCCACGCTCTTGCACCTCGGACCGGGTCTCGCGAACGGGTGGGCGAACTTGCACAACGCCCGACGGGCGCGCGTGCCCCTGCTCAACATCGTGGGTGACCACGCGACCTACCACGCACACCTCGACGCCCCACTGCAGAGCAACGTGCGCTCGCTCGCGGACGCGCTCGAGGGTTGGTACTGTCGCACGACGTCGGCCGGCGACGTGGCCGGCGACGGTGCTCGCGCCGTCGAGGCCTCCTACGGTCCGCCCGGGCGCGTCGCCACGTTGGTGCTTCCCGCTGACGTGTCGTGGAGCGACGCGGGGAACGCGCCTCCGTCGTGGCCCCGCGCGCGCCGTCCCGCGCCGCTCGCGATCGACGAGGCCACCTTCGATAGGGCACTGGCCGCCCTGCGATCGAAACGGTGCACGATCTTGCTCGGCGGTGGTGCCTTGTCGACGGAGCACACGGCCCTCGCCCGCCGGTTGTCGTCGGCGACGACGTCACGGCTCATGATGGAGACGTTCCCGGCGATGATGGGGCGCGGGGCCGGCGTGGCGAGTCCCGAACGACTCATCTACCTCAGCGAGTTCGCCATCGATCAGTTGAAAGATTCCGAGGTGATCGTCCTCATCGGATCGAAGGAGCCCGTGGGATTCTTCGCCTATCCAGACGTTCCCGGTCGGCTCGCACCCGAGGGCTGTGAGCTCATTGACCTCGCTCCACCGGGCAGCGACACGCTGGGCGTGCTCGAAGCGCTCGTCGAGGCGCTGCGGGCACCCGTCGTGCCACTCGAGCGCGGCGAGGTGACGCCGGCGCCGAGCGGCGAACTGACGACGCACTCCTTCTCGGCGGCCGTGGGGGCCACGTTGAAAGAAGGCGTCATCGTCGCCGACGAGTCGATCACGAGTGGCGCCCACCTCTTTAGCGCCACGCGCTTCGCGCCCGAGCACCAGTGGATGACCCTCACCGGCGGCGCCATCGGCTACGGACTTCCCGTCGCGCTCGGCGCGGCCGTCGCGTCGAAGGGTCGCGTCTTGGCGCTCGAATCCGACGGCGCCATGATGTACACCCTCCAAGCACTCTGGACCATGGCGCGAGAAGGCCTCGACGTGACCGTCGTCGGCCTGTCGAATCGCAGTTACGCCGTGCTCAACATGGAGTTGACACGCGTCGGCGCGGTCACCGACGGGGCCGCCAGCACGCGCCTGCTCGAACTCGACGACCCAACGCTCGATCTGAGCCAACTTGCCCGAGCCCAGGGCGTGCCGAGCGTGCGCGTGACGAGCGCGGACGAACTCGTGGTCGCGCTCGAACGCTCCTACGCAACGCCCGGCCCCGCGTTCATCGAGGCCGTGTTACCGAAGGGTCTGCACTGAAAGTTGCGTGATGTCGTTGGTGGACGTCGCGATCACGTCGCGTCCGCGAGAACGAAGAAGATCTCGCACTCGGCGGCGACGTTGCCGTGAACGCTCGCCCGGCCGAAGCCCTTGCCGCCACGCGCCGAGAGCTTGGTCATCTCACACTCGACGAGCACGGTGTCGCCAGGTAGGACCTGGCGGCGAAAGCGCGCGTTCTCCACGCCACCAAAGAGGGGCAGACGTCCCACGTAGCGCGGATCGGCGAGTACGACGACGGCGCCGCACTGGGCGATGGACTCGAGCAGCAAGACACCTGGCGTCGTCGGTCGTCCCGGAAAGTGTCCGGCGAAGAACCACTCGTCGCCCTGCAGTGTCCACTCGCCACTCGCGCGCACCCCTGGTTCGATCTGCAGCAGGACGTCGAGAAACAAGAAGGGAGTTCGGTGCGGCAGCCAGTCCATCGGGTCGAGCGAGACGTCGGTCATACGAGGGCCAATTCCGCGATCCGCCGTTCACTGTCGACGTTCACCAGGCGGAACGTCCGCTGGTCGCCTCGCTTCAACACGTCCCTCGCGCGCGCGGGCGCGGGCGTGCCCAGCGAGGTCGTTGGCGCGTAACACTCGACTTGTCGGTCGCCCTTCAACTGCACCTTGATCACGGCGCCGTGTGAGGTGAAGGCCGTCACTTCACCCGCGATCCGCGATCCCACGCGGTACGTACTCTTGAAGAGCGCGAAGTCGGCTTCGGGATTGACGGGCTGGCGTCCGCGTCGCAGCGCCACCGCGGGGGCCGAGGCGGCCGGCGAGAGCTTCGCCACTTTCTTCGCGGCCTTGGCGACGGGCGCCTTGACCGGCGCCTTCTTCGCCGGTGCTTTCTTCAGCGACTCAAGGACCTTCGCCACTTTCTTCGCGGCCCTCGTGGGGGACTTCGCCGTCGAGCGCTCTGGCGCCTTCTCGGGCACCTTCTCCGGCGCCTTCTCGTGTTTGATCGCGACCTTCTTCGCCGGCGTGGCTTTCTTCGCGGCCTTCACGGGCGTAATGGTCGTGCCGATCGTTGGCTTCACGCCACGGGGCAGGGTGACGGCCAACTTCTTCGCGGCTCGCGTGACCTTGACGTTTCGCACCGGCACGCGCGGCGTGAAGACCCAGCCGACACTGCGAACCGGCTTGCCGCCAACGAGTCGTCCCACGTCGAAGAGCCAGGGGTACTCATCCTGGAACTCCTGGAACGAATCGTTGCTCAGTACCACGCCGTCAATGCGGTCGGCGATCTTCAAGATGAAGGCGTCGCCACGACCAACCGCTCCGGCCGGCGGCGTGACGATCTCGCCCGCGAGCACCGCCTCGTTGAAACGACTGCGTTCGTTGGTTGCGGCCCGGTGCTCGAACGTGGCGTCAACGACGACGATGATCTCGGCGGACGGGTTCTCCTCACTGAAGGCGCTCACGGCTTCGTCGAGTTGCGTGAGGCTGGGCGTGACCCGTCCTTCGGTAGCGAGATTCGAACCGTCGACCACGACGCGCAGCCGTGGACTCTTCGCGGGACTCACCCGATCGCTCGTGCCAAGAGGTCCGCCTGCTCGGCGGCGTGCACCAGTCCACTGCCCGTCGCGGGACTCGCCGACTCGGCGCGCGCCACGTGCGACACGCGGACGTGGCGCAAATGATCGTGCATGCGAAGGTGCACGAAGGGCCACGCTCCCATGTTCTCGGGCTCCTCCTGGAGCCAGACGACCTCGGCGAGATTGGGGTAGCCCTCGAGGACGCGCTCGATCTCCGCGGTCGGCCACGGGTAGAGCTGTTCGACGCGCACGACGGCGACGTGACCCACCGTCGAGACGTCACGGTGGCCGAGTGCTTCGTGCGACACCTTGCCCGACGCGAGGACCACGCGAGTGATCGAGGCCACGTCGTTGACGTGATCGTCGAGCACGGTCTGGAACGAGCCGTGTTCGAACTCGGTGATCACGGAACGGGTCTGAACCGCGCGCAGCATCGACTTCGGAGTAAGGACCACGAGGGGGGTCGGGTGCTCACGCAGCACTTGACTCCGTAAGAGGTGGAAGTACTGCGCGGACGTCGTCGGCTGGGCGACACGAATGTTGTTACGCGCACTGAGCGACAGGAACCGTTCGATGCGTCCGCTCGAGTGTTCGGGACCTTGTCCTTCGTAGCCGTGGGGCAGCAGCATCACGAGCGTCGCGTGTTGGCCCCACTTGTCTTCCGCAGCGACCAAAAAGTTGTCGATGATGATCTCGGCACCGTTCGCGAAGTCCCCGAACTGCGCTTCCCACGCCACCAGGGTGTTCGAAGCCTCCACCGAGTACCCATACTCGAAGCCGAGCGCCGCGTACTCCGACAGGAACGAGTCGCGCACCGTGAAGAAGCCGGGCGCGCCCATGGCCGCGAGCGGCACGTACTGTCGACCGTTGTCGTAGTCGATGAGTGCCGCGTGACGATGCGAGAACGTGCCGCGCCGAGTGTCTTGACCGGTGAGGCGAACGTTCGAGCCGGCCATCACCAGTGAGCCCAGCGCCAACGCCTCTCCGAAGGCCCAGTCGACGTCGCCCGACTCGAGCAGCGCGAGACGTTGGGTGAACTGACGCTCGAGCTTGGGGTGAATCGTGAATCCCTCGGGGGCGGTGACGGTGGCTCGCGCGATCGCCATCAGCGTCGCTCGGTCGACGCCCGTGTCGGGCGCCGCGAGGTCGGCGGGCGTCTCGGCGACGGGGACGCCCTTCAGTTCCGGCACCGGGACGGTTCGCACCTCGTCGAGCACGTTCTGCAGACGAGCGTTGAAATCGTTGAGCGCGGTCTCGGCCTCGTCGATGGAGATGTCGCCGCGGCGAACCAACGTTTCGGTGTAGAGCTTTCGCACCGAACGCAGCTGATCGATGATCTTGTACATCTGGGGCTGGGTGTAACTGGGGTCGTCGCCCTCGTTGTGGCCGAATCGGCGATAACAGACGATGTCCAACACCACGTCACGTTGAAAGGCCTCGCGGTAGTCAAAGGCCAAGCGCGCCGCGCGGGCGCACGCCTCGGGGTCGTCACCGTTCACGTGAAAGATCGGAGCCTGGATCATCTTGGCGACGTCGGTGGGGTAGAAACTCGATCGAGCCGACTCGGGTGCCGTGGTGAAGCCCACTTGGTTGTTCACGACGAGGTGGATCGCCCCGCCCACGTGGTAGCCCGACAGTTGCGACAGGTTCAGCGTCTCGGCGACGACGCCTTGACCGGCAAAGGCCGCGTCACCGTGGATCAGCACCGCGAGGTACGGGTGCTCGACGAAGGGCTGGTCCGAGGCGGTGCCGTCACTCGGGCGAAGCACGAGATCCTGCTTCGCGCGCACGATCCCCTCCACGACGGGACTCACCGCCTCGAGATGTGAAGGATTCGACGCCATCGAGACGTCGATCGTGAGGCCGCGGGGATTCTTGAAGACACCGCGGGCTCCCTTGTGGTATTTGACGTCTCCGCTCCCCTGGACACTCTCGGGGTCGAGGTTGCCCTCGAACTCGGAGAAGATGTCGCTGTAGGACTTGCCGACGATGTTCGCGAGCACGTTCAGTCGACCACGATGCGCCATGCCAATGACGGCCTCTTTGACGCCGCGGTCGGCCGCCTCGTCGAGCACGGTCTGCAACGCGACGATGGTGGACTCGGCGCCCTCGAGGCCGAATCGCTTCTGGCCCACGTAGCGCGTGTGCAAGAACCGCTCGAAGACCTCGGCCTCGCTGAGCACGTTCAAGATCCGACGCTGCTCCTCCAGAGAGGTGGTGGCGTCGACACCCTCGACGCGCTCTTGGATCCAGCGCTTCTGTACGGGATCCATGATGTGGCCGTACTCGATGCCAATCGTGCGACAGTAGGCGTCGCGCAGAATCGTCAGGATCTTCTCGAGGGGCGCTTCGTACAATCCGGCCAGGCCGTCCACGACGAAGGTGCGCTGCAGGTCCCAGATGGTGAGTCCGTACGACGCGAGGTCCAACTCGGCGTGCAGGGGCGGCGGCTCGCTACTGAGGGGATCGAGGTGGGCGTTCAGGTGTCCGCGCACGCGATACATGTTTATGAGGGCCTGGACGCGAATCTGCTTCAAGATCCGCTCCGCCTCGGCTTCGTTCGTCGACGGATTGGAGTCCTTCGCCCATCGGGCCGGCTCGTAGGGTACGCCGAGAGAGGCGAAGATCTCGTCGTAGAACTCATGCTCACCGGTCAGGCACTCCGCGACGTACTTCAAGAACAGACCCGACTCCGCGCCCTGGATGATCCGGTGGTCGTACGTCGAGGTGAGGGTCATCACCTTGCCTACGCCGAGTTCGGCGAGTGCGCGCGGATCGGCCGCTTCGAAGCCCGCGGGAAACGCCAGCGCGCCGACTCCGAAGATCGCCCCCTGGCCGGGCATGAGGCGCGGCACTGACTGCACCGTGCCGAGCGTGCCCGGATTGGTGATCGACACGGTCGCGCCCACGAGGTCGTCGGCGCCGTACCCGCCGCCGTGAACCTTGCGTACGAGATCCTCGTAGGCCAGCAGGAAGGTACGAAAATCCATCGTGTCGGCGTCACGGATCACGGGCACCAGCAGCGTACGCGTGCCGTCCTTCTTCTGCACGTCTACGGCGAGGCCGAGACCCACGTGCTCGTGTCGGCGAACGCCAGGCGTCCCTTTGTCGTCGACGGCGTCGATGAACGTCGCGTTCATCGCTGGAATCTCACCTAAGGCCTTCAAGATCGCGTAGGCAATGACGTGCGTGAACGAAACCTTGGCACCGCTCGAGCGCGCGAGCGACTCGTTCAACGCGCTGCGGTTGATCTCTAAGAGTCGGCCCGCCACGGTACGAACACTGGTCGCCGTCGGTACCGCGAGACTGGCGTTCATGTTAGTGACGATGCGCGCGGCCGCCCCGCGAAGCGGCGTCGCTTCGGCGTCGATGGTCACCGGTCGGGCGGGCGCGGTCGCGGGTGTCGCGATCGAGGCGACCGTGGGCAACGTCGAGCGCTGGTAGTCGGCGAAGAACTCGCGCCAACTTTCCGCCACCGACGACGGGTCGGCGAGGAAGCGGTCGTACATGTCGTCGACCAGCCAGGCGTTGGGCCCGAACGAGCCCTGCGCCGGGCGAGGGGACGATGAATCTGGGGGTGCAGTCACCTCTCTAGCCTAATGGGGGTGGACATTTTCGTCGATGTGGACGAGGCTTTTGATGGGGCGAAGCATCGCGAACCCCGGTAAGTTTCCTTCGTGACCTCCCCGTCCACGACGCCCGCGCGGCTGCACTTCATCGCCGACGCACCCGTCAAGGGTCTGGCCGTCGCGGAACGCCGGGTGCAAGACCCTCGAGCCTGCGTCATCTTCGTGCACGGCGCGCTGGATCGAGGCGGTTCCTTCGCGCGACTAGTTCGACGACTCGATTCCTTCGACGCCGTGACCTACGACCGTCGGGGCTACCAGGGATCGCGCGACCTCGGGCCCGCTGACTTCGACGTTCACGTCGACGATCTTTCTACGTTGGTAGCGCGCGAAGCTGGACGCCAACCCGTCATCCTCTTCGGCCACAGTTTCGGCGGTCTCGTCACCTTCGCCGCGGTCGTGCGTATCCCGTCGAAAGTCCAACTGGTCGTGAACTTCGAGTCACCCTTGCCGTGGATCCTGCGCCGAGCGAGTTCTCGCCCACCCCTTACTGACGATGCTCGCCACGAAGCCGAACGATTCTTCCGCCGCGTCGTCTCGCCCAAGGCGTGGGATCGACTCAGCGAGCACCAGCGCGAATCGCGACGCCTGGACGGACCGGCGCTCTTGCGTGACCTCGCGACCGTGCAGCGCAGTGAGGAGCCGTTCGATATAGCCGCGCTGCACGTGCCGGCGACCTACGCCCACGGCGACGGTGTCCTGGCCGACTACTACCGCGCGCTGAGCGTCGAACTGTCGCGGGTGAATCCGTCCATCGAAACACTCGAAATCGACCACGCCAATCACGACGCGCACCTGAAGAACGCCGAACAGCTCGCCGCGGTCGTCCGACAACGCTGGGACCAGGTATGCGCGTCGGGGTGACCGGCGCGTCGGGCCTCGTCGGCCACGCGCTCGTCGAAGCGCTGCACGAGCGCGATGACACCACCGTGATCTTCGTCCGGCCCTCCTCCGCGCCGGCCTCAAACGACACCGTGCGATGGGACCCCGCGCGGGGAGTCATCGACGAAGGTGATCTGAATCGAGTCGGTGGTCTGGACGCGGTCGTCAACCTCGCCGGCGCCGGCATCGGTGATCGTCGATGGAACGAGTCGCGAAAGAGGGAGATCCTCGACTCGCGCGTCGCGGCCACGACGCTATTAGTGAGCGCGCTCGGCGAGCTCTCCAACGGCGGAGGCTTTCTCGCGAACGCGTCGGCCATTGGTTGGTACGGATCACGCGGTGACGAGAACCTCGATGAGGCGTCAACTCGCGGCGAGGGCTTTCTCTCCGACGTGTGCGTTGCCTGGGAGAAGGCGACGTCACCACTTGAAGTTCTCGGCTTGGACGTAGCTCACGCTCGCAGTGGCGTCGTCCTCAGTTCGCGCGGCGGCGCTTTCAAGAAGCAACTGCCCCTCTTTCGAAGCGGACTCGGGGGCCGCTACGGCGCGGGCAGCCAGTGGATGAGTGTTATCTCGCTCCACGACGAGGTGCGCGCGCTGTTGTGGACGATTGACCATCGACTCACGGGCCCCGTGAACCTCGTGGCCCCCCAACCAATCACGAACCGAGAGTTCACGCGCGTCCTCGCGCGGATCTTGCGTCGTCCCGCAGCGCTGAACGTACCGTCGTGGACGCTCAGAGCCGTACTCGGCGCTGAGATGGCTGACGAACTCATCCTCACGAGCCAACGGGTGACGCCGACGAGTCTTCGATCATCGAACTTCAAATTTGAACACGACGACGCCAACGAGGCGTTGAAATGGGTGCTCCGCAGCACGGGATCGAAGTCAGGGTCCCACTGAGCAAAGTCGCTGATGACGCCCCAGGACGTACTCGGCGCCACTAAAGTTTGTGTTGGACCGCAGAATGCGGAACGGTACTCTGATCGCAGCCACCCAGGTGGCGCTGGGATTCAACTCACCATGCACTTTCTAAGCAGAATTCGACTCCCCATTGCTTTTGCGGTGGCGTTCGGCGCGTTGGTGCTGATCCTCGGGGTGCCTACGACCAGCCAAGCCGCCGCGGCCAGCACCATCACCTTCGCGGAGATGCCCGGCGCGAGCCCTAACTACATCTTTCCCTACGCCAGTTGCCTTTACGACTCACCGAACAATATCGGCCAGTTTCAACAGTTGATGTACCGACCCCTGTACTGGTTTGGGGTTGGCCCCTCCGTCGCCGAGAGTGCCGCACTCTCACTGGCCTCGCCTCCGACGTACAACAAATCCGACACGTCGGTGACGGTCACCATGAAGGGTTGGAGGTTCGCCGACGGACAAATCGTCGACGCCCAGTCAGTGAAGTTCTTCCTCAATATGTACGTGTCCGACCCTCTCGCCTTCTGTGGGTACGAGCAGGGAATGGGCGTACCGGACCAGGTCCGTTCGGTGACGGCCTCGGGCAACACCGTCCGCATCAACTTCACCAGAGCCGTGAATCCCACCTGGATGACCGATGACTTCTTGTCCCAGATCACGCCCATGCCCACCCGCTGGGACCGCGTGTCGCCTTCCCAGTCCGGGCGATGCTCCACCGGCGTCTACGGCGCGGGCTCGACCATCGCCTCATGCAAGTCCGTCGAGACCTACCTCTCAGGTCTCGCGACCAAGACCAAGACCTTCAGCGGCGCGTTCTGGCAAGGCGGCGTCGACGGTCCATGGAAACTCGCGACACTCGACGGCGCTGGTAACGTCACCTTCGAAGCGAACCCGGCCTACAGCGGACCGCAGAAAGCGCGCGTGAAGTACGTGAGGGAAGTCTCCTTCACTTCGGCCGACCTAGAGGTCGCCGCGCTCGACAAGGGAGCGCTCGACGTGGGGTACATCGACCCATCGACACTGCCCCCCCGATCGTCACCCAGGAGCGCGGGACCGAACCTCGCGGCGCTGAGCGCGAAGTACAACCTGGCGGCGGGCTCGTCGTGGGGATTTAACGAGGCCGTGTTCAACTTCAATCCAGCGAACGCCAAGTCGGCCGCGATTGCCGAGCTCTACATTCGCCAAGCGCTCCAGGAAGCGGTGAACCAATCCTCGATCGTATCGAGCGCGCTCAACGGTTACGGCTACTCCGTCGACAGTCCCCTGCCCCTGGCCACGCCGACGTCGGTCGCGAGGGCCATCACGAACCCGTACCCCTACAACCCCGTCAACGCGAAAGCGCTGCTCACGAGCCACGGTTGGACGGAGGTGAGCGGCGTCATGACGTGCATCTCAGCGGGAACCGCCGCCTCACAGTGCGGCGCCAATATCAACGCCGGGTACACGCTGAACTTCAACATCGTCTGGCCCGGCGATTCACCCACACTAAACGCCGCCTATAAACAAGAGATTGCAAGTTGGGCTCAGATCGGCGTGGTCGTCACGCCCAACTACGACACCGCCAACAACGTCGTCACCGACTGTTCTCCAACCTCGATCTATCAGATCTGCGTGTTGGAAACCGGTTGGAACTACGCCAGCAGTTACTTTCCGTCCGGCGAAGAGCTCTTCACGCCCAAGGGAACCGCGAATTTTGGCGCGTACAGCGACACGCGCATGACGTCGCTGATCGACACGACCACGTCGCGGGCGGCCGGTTTGACGAGCTACGCCTCGTACGCCGCCCAACAACTACCGGTGCTCTATGAACCCCAGATCGAGCAGACCATCGAGGTCTTGAGAACGCTTAAGAGCTCCGTCGGTTTCGTTCCCAATCCACTCGGCAACTTCATGCCGGAGTACTACTACTTCTAACGAATCGCGGACGCGGCGAGCTCGTCTCGCCTGCGACGAGATGAGCTCGCGCGGTGACGTCGTTTGGCCGTAAACGAAACGGACACGACGAGTCGGTCCACCGCGCGTAGCGTCCCTCGCTCGAAGTCGAGCGGTACGGGGAAATCAGTTCTCAGGGGCACCACGTGGGGTCAACGGTTCTTAAAAGGGCCAAAAATTGGCTTAGAGTCTTCACAATTGATTTCCTCTCGAGGTGATCTTTGGGAAGGGAAAACTCCAGAAAGGCCAATCAAAATGGGGTTACGGGACCCCCTGGGGTCGTTTGGAACCAAACCCTCATTTATTACGGTGGTGTTATTTGATCCTTACGTGACCTTGTCTGCCCTCTTACCTTCTTGTACAGTGAGTCCCAGACCGCCGACTGTGGCGGATGTGTGAAGAGTGTGATCACTTCGGTGACACTGGGAGGCAATAATAATGTTTCGAAAAGGCAAGATTCGCCTTGCACTTACTGTGGGTTTGGTGGCGGCCTCTGCGTCGTTAGGGCTCATCGCTCCAACGATTAGTAGCGCGGCTTCGCCGTCGGGGACTATTAACATCGCTGAGCCGCCGAACGCCACGCCTGCCTACATCCTGCCCTTCTACCCCCCTGCGGAGTGCACCGTTACGAACACGTCAGGTTTCCAAGTGATGATGTATCGACCTTTGTACTTCTTCGGTCTCGGCGCCAGTGCGGCACTCCAGCCGAAGCTGTCGACGGGTAACCTCCCCAAGTACTCCAACGGCAACCGGACCGTGACCTTCACCATGAAGGGCTGGAAGTTCGCCGACGGTCAAACGGTCAACGCCGAATCCGTCATGTTCTTCTTGAATATGTACAAGGCCGACCCCACCGGGTTCTGCACCTACACGGCCGGCCTCGGAATCCCTGATCAAATCGCGAGTGCTTCCGGTCGTGGCAACACCGTGACCATCCACTTGAAGAGTCCCGTGAGCCCCTTGTGGTTCACCGACAATGAGTTGGCGACCATCACACCAATGGCCAACTCCTGGGACCGTACGGGTTCGGGTGCCGCCAAGTGCGCGTCCGGTGCCTACGGGGCCGCGTCGACGAATGCCTCGTGCAAGGCCGTTCGCAACTACTTGAACACCACCGCACAGAATGTCTCGACGTTCACCGGCAAGATGTGGCAGAGCGGTGACGACGGTCCGTGGAGGCTCACCACGATGGACAACTTGGGTAACGCGACGTTCCAACCGAACAAGAAGTACTCGGGACCCGTGAAAGCCAAGGTCGCGAACGTCAAGTTGATCGCTTTCACTACCGCGCAGGCGGAAGAGAACCAACTGCAGGCTGGCAACATCCAAGTCGGCTACGTTGACCCGTCGATCTTGACGGCGCCAGCGCCCTCACCGGGAGCTGCGGGACCCAACTGGGGTCAACTCGGCGTGAAGTACAACTTGGTGCCAAACGGTACGTTCGCCAATAACTACATGAACCTCAACTTTGGCAATAACCCTGGCGGGGCGTTCTTGAAGCAGTTGTACGTTCGCCAAGGACTGCAGTCGTCCATCGACCAGGCCAGCATTGACAAGAACGCGTTCAAGAACTACGCGGTACCCACGTGGTCCGCGCTGCCTCCTTCGACGCCGTCGTCCGAGACTGGCGCCGTGAAGGAGGCTTACCCCTTCAGTCTGACGGCAGCGGAGTCGTTCTTCACCAATAACGGCTGGACGAACAAGAACGGCCAACTCGTGTGCACGAGCGCGGGAACTGCTAGCGGCGACTGTGGTGCCGGCATCGCGGCGAACGCTCAGTTGAAGTTGAACATCGAGTGGGTGTCTGGAAGCAACTCGGAAGACGAGATGATGAACGCTATCGTCGCTGATTGGTCGAGTTTGGGTATCTCGATCAGTCACACCGAAGGGACGTTCAACAACACGGCGGGCGTTTGTCCCGTCGCGTACACTCCGACGACCACTTACGACATCTGTAACTGGGGTGGTGGATGGCTCTACGCGCCGGACTACTACCCGTCCGGTGAGCCTCTTTACCTCACGGGTGCCGGCTCCAACAGTGGTTTGTACTCGAGTCCGACCATGGACACGCTGATCAAGCAGACGCTTTCATCGAACGTGAAGCTAACGGCGTTCGCAAACTACACGGCAACCAACCTGCCCGTGTTGTGGGACCCGTTGAGCTACGGCACGTTCGAGATTTCGAAGTCGCTGAAGAGCAGCATTGGCTTCAAGGACGTCCTGCTCACCAGTACACCGGAGTATTTCCACTACTAGACGATTCCACCGTCAGGCGTCGCGATTAACGCAACGCCAATGGAAAAGGGGATCCGCGAGGATCCCCTTTTCCATTGGCGTTGCACACCATCCAAACTCTGATGAATGATAACGTAACGTCGTGTTTTCGTACATTTTGAGACGACTCGGACAGTCGTTCGTCGTCCTATTAATCGTCATCGTCATGACGTTCTCACTACCTTACTTTCAGCCGCACGGCATCCTTGCTCCGGCGTACGCAGTGCTCGGAGCTCGCAGCACACCCCTGAATGTTCATGTCTGGGCCGCGCAACACGGACTCACGCAGTCCTACTTCGTTCGTCTCTACAAGTACATCGACCAACTCCTCCTGCACTTTAACCTCGGCCACTCCTACAAACAGAGCCTGTCCGTGCGCTCGATCATCGCCCTCTACGTGCCGCGTACCATCTGGCTCGCCCTCAGTTCATTGATCTTCACCGTGATCATCGCCATACCGCTCGGCATCTTTCAGGCCTCTCGACGTAACACCGTTGTGGACTACACCGCTACCGGCACTGCTTTCGTGCTCTACGCCATGCCCGCGTTCCTGCTCTGCATGTTGGCTATCGACGCCTTCGGGTTTCACTGGCCCCGTCTGCCGATTTCACCGCCGAGCGGGGTCGCACCGTGGGCGATCTTTACCGATCCCAAGGCGTTCATCTTGCCGGTCGGATGCTTGACGCTTTTGTCAGTGGCGGCACTCAGCCGATTCATGCGCGGAACCGTGCTTGAAGTCATGGTCCAGGACTACGTCCGCACGGCGCGAGCCAAGGGCTGCGGTGCACGACGGGTCCTGTGGCGACACGCGTTTCGAAACGCGTTGGGACCCATTGTCACCATTCTCGGTCTATCGATTCCGGCACTCTTTGGCGGCGCCCTCATCGTCGAGGACGTCTTCAACTACGCCGGATTGGGCGTGCAGACGATAAACGCCGCCATCACCTTCGACGTACCAACCGTGCTTGGCATCACGGTGCTCGTTTCGATCTTCACGCTGCTCGGCAACCTGATGGCGGACGTGGCACTTGGGTTGATCGATCCCCGCATTCGAATCGAAGGCGCCCGATGACGACCGCCTTAGCCGACGTCGCGGCGTTGTCCGCCGACGACAAGCCGGTACCGATGTGGCGTCAGCGCCTCAAGATCTTCATGGGCAACAAACTGGCGATCGCTTCGTGCGCGTACGTGATTTTCATCACGCTGGCCTGCTTTCTGGTACCTCACCTGCACCCCACGAACCAGACCAATCAGGCCATCGCGTTCTCCACGCCGCAGAGTGAGCCTCCCTCCAGCGCGCACTGGCTCGGCACCGACAGCGCCGGCTTTGACGTCCTCGGTAGAATATTCTTCGGTGGCGAATATTCGCTGACTCTCGGCTTTCTCGCCGGCTTCATCACCATCGTCGTGGGCACGTTGTACGGAATGATCTCTGGCTTTCTTGGTGGCGTCGTTGACACGGGGATGATGCGCTTGATCGACGCCTTCCTTTCTATTCCCTATCTCTTCTTGTTGATCAGCCTGATCACGGTCTTCGGTCGGTCGACCGTTTTTCTCATCGGCATCATTGGTCTCACGGGTTGGTGGGGCAACGCCCGCATCATCCGTGGCGACGCACTTTTGATCCGAAACCTGGACTACGCCAACGCTTCAACCTCGATGGGGGCGAACAAGTGGCACGTCATCCGCCGTCACGTCTTCCCGAACTCGATCAGCAACATCGTCACCGTCGCGACCTTCTCCGTTGCGGACGCCATCTTGTTTCTCTCGGCCTTGGGGTTCCTCGGTCTGGGAATCCAGTCTCCCCAAACGGACTGGGGGACGATGTTGCAGTCCGGAACGGAACAGATTCAAAACGGCTTCTGGTGGGAAGTATTCCCGGTCGCCATCGTCTTCATCCTCGTGGTGGTGTCCATCAACTACATTGGCGACGCGTTGCGCGACGCGTTCGAAGTCCGACTGATCGAGCGCTAGCTCGCTCGTCATCGGGGCGACCCTACGTGAGGTGCAGTTTCGTCGGTTCGTGGTTCATCAGTTCCACGCCATGACGGTCTTCAGACTGGACTGGAGATCATCACTGGTGTGCGCAGGGGAAAGTGACACGCTGCTCGGTGGCGGTCGCCGTACGCCGCCATGGGCGGCTCCTCGTTCGCGCAGACCTCCTGGGCACGAGGGCAGCGAGTTCGAAAACGGCATCCGGATGGCGGATTGATCGCCGAAGGTAGTTCGCCGCGAACTTGGACGCCCCGCTTCACCTTCGCCTCAGCGGGATTGGGAATCGGCACGGCGTCGAGGAGGCCCTGCGTGTAAGGGTGGGCGGGACGACGAAAGACGGATTCCGCGTCGCCGATCTCCACGATCTTGCCCAGGTACATGACGGCGATGGAATCAGCCATGTAGTACACGACGGCCAGGTCGTGGCTTACGAAGACGTAGGAGAGATTGTGCTCTTTTTGCAGACTCTTCATCAAGTTGAGGATCTGGGCCTGCACGGACACGTCGAGCGCCGACACGGGCTCGTCGGCGACGATCAGTCGCGGATGAAGTGCCAGGGCTCGCGCCAAGCCAATTCGCTGGCGTTGGCCGCCGGAGAACTCGTGGGGGTAGCGGTCGGCCGCGCGCTGGTCGAGACCGACGATGTCGAGGAGCTCGAACACCCGATGCCGCCGTTCGATCTTGGTCCCCTGGTGCTGGACGACGAGAGGTTCGCCGATGATGTCGTAGACCTTCATTCGAGGGTTCAATGACGAGTACGGGTCCTGGAACATCATCTGTCGTTGACGGTGGTCGGCCCTCGACGTCTTGTGGCCCTTTTCGGTGACCAGTTTGTCGTCGAAGAAGATCTGACCTGAGGTCAGGGTCTCGATACCGACCAGCATCCTTCCGATCGTGGTCTTGCCGCAACCGGACTCACCCACCAGGCCGAAGGTCTCACCCTCGGAGATCGAGAAACTGACGTCGGACACCGCGTGGATCGCTCCGACCTTGCGACGGATCACTCCAGCCTTGATTGGAAACTCCTTGACCAGATCATTAACGCGAATGATCTCCTTGGCGGACCGAATTGAAGCGACGTCCTCCGCGTCGCTTCGAATCACGATCGGCTCGGGGCCGTTCACGGGGAAGAAGCACGCGTAGGAATGCGCACCCTCGACGGTCAGCGGCGGATCCTCGACGAGGCATCGTGCTTGTGCGTGGGCACAGCGCGGCGCGAAGGGGCAGCCAATGACGACCTTGGTGAGGTCCGGCGGCATGCCGGCGATCGACGCGAGTTCGTGCTTCGACGTGTTCTCCAAATTGGGCATCGACGCCAAGAGGGCCTGGGAGTAAGGGTGCCGCATCGAAGCGAAAAGTCCCGTAGTCGGCGCCTCCTCGGACTTCTCGCCGCCGTACATGACGACCACGCGGTCGGTACGGCCGGCAATGACACCCATGTCGTGCGTGATCAGTAGGAGACCCATGTTGAGCTCTGATCGGAGTCGGTCGATGATGTCGAGGATCTGCGCCTGGATCGTGACGTCGAGTGCTGTCGTGGGCTCGTCGGCGATGAGGATCTTGGGCTCGCAGACCAAACCCATCGCGATGATGACCCGCTGGCGAAGACCTCCCGAGAGTTCGAACGGATACTGGTTCAAGCGCTCCGTCGGCCGAGGCATCTCGACCATGTCGAGGACTTCGAGGGCGCGCTGGCGCGCTTCGGCGTCGGTGGCGCCGTTGTGAATTCGAAGACCCTCGCCGATTTGACGCCCGATCTTGGTCGTCGGATTGAGCGAACTCATGGGGTCCTGGGGAATCAGCGCCATGGACTTGCCGCGATAGTGCTGCATCTCCTTTTCGGGCAATGTCGCGAGGTCCACGCCGTCGAGCACCACGTTGCCGCCAACGATCTTGCCGTTGCCGGGTAAGAGACGCATGATCGCCAGACCCGTCGTCGTCTTGCCGCAACCGGACTCACCTACTAATCCAACGCTCTCACCAGGACCTATCGTGAGAGAGAAATCGTTGACTGCGGTGGCGAATGTTTTTCTGGTGGCGAACTGAACTTTCAAATTATTGACTGAGAGCAGCGAAGTCATAACTGACCAATCCTAGTCTTTCAGAGAGAATTGTCGGGGCCGGCGGCGCGGCGCTCGGGCGCGAAAGCCCCGTTCACGGTTCACGTCGCTGGGGAAGATTCCAGGTCGTACGGTGGTGCGACGAGGGACCCCGACGCCGTAGCGCTTCGAGGTGCTCGGGCGCCCCGTACCCCTTGTTCTGGGCCCACTGGTACTCGCGGAACTCGTCATGCAGCGAGACCATGAGGGCGTCTCGATGCACCTTGGCCAACACCGCCGCCGCCGCGATCGTGGCGCACTGCCGGTCGCCTCTGATGATGGTCGTTGCGGGCAGCGCCGCGTAGCGAAGTGGCGGCGGTGCGGTGGCGCCAAAACGAACGTCAATCGGACTTCGCAGAAGATTGAACGAACCGTCGATCAACGCGTGCGTCGGTGACGTCGTGAGGCCGTTGAGCGCACGCGTCGCCGCCACCGCCAAGGCGAGACGTAGTCCCCACTCGTCGATCTCGTGGGCACTCGCCGATCCGAGTGCCCACTCCCCAGCCCAACGCGTCAGAGGATCGACGAGCGCCGTGCGCTGCGCGGGTGTCAAGAGCTTCGAGTCGTTGAGTCCCACCGGAGGTGCGAGGTCATCATGAATCACTACCGCACCCACCGTCAGCGGACCGGCCAGCGCGCCGCGTCCCACTTCGTCGATGCCGACGACGACGTCGCCTCGATCGAGTAGCGACCGTTCGACTTCGAGCAGATCTTGGGTCGGAGCCTTCACCTACCTAAGGGTATCGACAGAGGAGCCACGTAGCATTCATCTCTATGACCGAGGCCATCGTCGTACCTCTCAAACGCTTCGATCGGGCGAAGGAGCGGCTGCGACGCGACGCTCGCCTCGACGTGGCGTCGATCGCTGAAGATCTTGCGCGCGGCGTCATCACGTCTTCCCAGCCTCGGCCCGTGATCGTCGTCAGTGAAGATCCCGTCGTCGCTCGCTTCGCCGCGGCGTGCGGCGCCGAGGTGTGGCAGTCCTCGGCGTCGAACCTAAACGACGCAGTCCAGGGCGCGTACGTGGGACTAGGCGAGCGATTCGAACGTCTCATCATTGTCCACGGCGACCTTCGCCACCCCGAGGGGCTCGGTTCCTACGAGCCGTTACCCGGCATCACGTTCTTCGCCGATCACCACGGCAAGGGAACGAACGTCGTAGCCATTCCGACTCAACTCGACTTTCACTTCGCGTACGGAGCGGACTCACTTCGTCGCCACGTCAACGAGGCACAGCGCCTCAACGCCACCTACCGCGTCGTCACCACGAGTCCGTGGCGCTTCGACGTCGACGAACCAAGTGATCTAGACGGGGCCTAGACAGGACTCGAGGGGGCCTTGCGGCCCCCTCGAGAACAGATTCTCCAGAGAGAATCGACTACTTCTTTGCAGCAGCCTTCTTGGCTGGAGCACGCTTTTTCGCGGCCTTCTTCGCAGCAGGACGCTTCTTCGCGGCCTTCTTCGCAGCAGGACGCTTCTTGGCGGCCTTCTTCGCAGCAGGACGCTTCTTCGCGGCCTTCTTCGCTGCAGGACGCTTCTTGGCGGCCTTCTTCGCAGCAGGACGCTTCTTCGCGGCCTTCTTCGCTGCAGGACGCTTCTTCGCTGGAGCCTTTTTGGCTGCAGCCTTCTTCTTCGCGGCTGGTGCCACATTCCCTCCTTGGGACTCAACGTTGATTCAAATTGGGACCTCGAGGCACCGTACTGGTGTACTCACTTCAGGTACCGCATTGATATCTCATGAACTCGGCCATGGGCCACCCAGCCTCACGGCTGTGCGGCGACTAATCGCAGTGCACGGCCCCACGCGAAAGAGCGCTCTTCGAAACGTTGCGAGCAACGAAAGGAACAACGTGAACCTCCTCCGCAGAAGGACAACTACAAGTCCAGTTGTTATTCACACCAATGTCAAGTATTTCGAGATTTATTTCGACCGATGGTGTGACGTGTTATCTGACGACGGCGTGTACTTAGGAAGAGGTGCGAACGGTGACGCGATGAGTGGACACGAACGTTCAACACTCGTTTTAGGTCCAACACGAAGTGGAAAAACTACGTCAATCATTGTTCCAAATCTCCTGATGACATCAGACGCGTGCGTCGTTACGTCGACGAAGAGTGACGTCGTAACACTCATGGCGCGAACGCGACGCAACGGCGCAACACTTCTGTTCGATCCCTCGGGAACCGTCGTCACGCCTCCCGGAGTGCACCGAATTGGTTATTCGCCTCTAAGACAATCCTTAACTTGGGACGGCGCCGTTTTAGCTTCTAGGAGCTTGCTCGACGTCGCGCGACGTGGACGAGGCGATCGCGGCGACGACCATTGGAGCGAACGAGCCGGTGCATTGGTGGCGCCCCTCATGCACGCGAGCGCCCTACGAAGTGAAACGCTCGGTCAACTCGCCTCTCGCGTCGACGAGCGACGCTGCGACGACCTCCTGCACGAACTCAACGATCGTCACGGCGAACAACATCCCTCCGTGACGTTGTTGCGCGGTGTCCTCGCCACCGAAGATCGCGAGCGATCCAGTATTTGGTCCACTGCTGCCGGTCTCTTCGCGGGCGTGCGCACCGAAGCAGCGCGTGCCTCGGCCCGTGAGGCACCACTCGACGTGGACGAGTTCCTACGCGGCCCTCACCAATTGCACGTCGTCGCACCGAGTCGGCACCAGGCCGTCTCGATTCCCCTCGTGGTCGGTCTCGTGGAGGAACTCGTCCACGCGACCTTCGACCGACACGCCGATGGATCACGGCTGCTGCTCGCCCTCGACGAACTCGCGAACGTCGCCCCTCTACCCCGTCTCGCCAGCATCGTGTCCGAGGGCGGCGGCCAGGGCGTCCTCACGCTCGCCTGCCTGCAAGACCTCAGCCAGGCCCGCAGCCGCTGGGGGGCCTCGGCGGAAGGATTTCTCTCCCTCTTTCCAACGACCCTGGTACTGCCCGGGATCGCTGACCGGGCCACGCTCGAAATGCTCCGGCACCTGGCCGGGCGCGACATGACGGCAACTTCCAGCGTGCAGCGCGACCGCCGGGGTCGGGCCCTCAGTCACTCGACCAGCTGGGTGGAGCGTGATCGCGTCACGATGAGTGAACTGGCCCAGGGACGAGAAGGTCGCGCGTTGGGACTCGACGCGCGCAACCGCCTGAAGTGGATCGAACTCACGCCCGCGTATCTCGACGCACGCTTCACTCCCTACCTCGAACGTCCCTCGCGCGAGCGGACCACGTCTCGAGAACGTTGACGCCACGCATCGAACTCGCCCCTCTCGAGTGGTCGGGGACCCAACGCGCGCACGGGAGCGATCATGCGCGCCTCGTGCACGGAGATCGTTGGTTCGTACACCCCGCGTCCTCCTCGAAGACTCGGGTAGAGCTCGTCAACCGATCTCGCTAGATGGACGGGGTCCTGCCCGTAACGTGCGGCGTCGGCCCACGCGGCGAGCAGGTGGCGGCGCGCGACGTCGTGACGGCCTTCCAGGGCGCCGGCGAAGCGATGCTCGTCGAGGACGTGGCGATCACCGCGCGGCGTCGGGACCACGCCGAGGGATTCGTAGCGCTTGCGGTCCCGATCCCACGCCGCGCGCGTCGCCTCGCGACTCCACGAGAGCTTCTCGCCACGCTCGCGGTGATGACCACTCCAAAGTGCGCGATACCCCTCGTCGAGACCGACCACCCGTTCAACGCCTTCGAATGATCGCCACGCCTCCCACGTCGTTCGCTCGGCGAGTTCGTGGCGGAGCGACGTTCGATAGAGGGCGTCCGCCGCCGCCGCGTGCGCGTAGAGCGCGCGCGAGTCGAGGACGTTCGCCCGACCCTCTGGTCTCGCGCCCACGAGCACGTGGTCGTGCAGGTGCGGTTCGCCGTGTCGATTGAGCCCGTGCGTGAAGCTCACGACGCGCTGCCAGGTGGCGCGCTCCTCGCGGTCCACACCACCAGAACGTTCGCGAACGACGAGCGCGCGATCCTCTAGGTACGACATCGACGCTCGTACCGACGCGCGATGCGCCGCAACGACACCGTCCGCGTGTTCGGGATCGACCGCGAGCAAGATGGAGATCGGTCGCGGCGCGGCGATGACCACGTCGTAGCCACGCACACTCGAACGCTCACTCGTCACCAGAACTCCCGACACGACCGCGGGGTCTCTGGTGTCACCGTGGCCGCGTAGCCACCAGCCGGGAGTCCCCTGACGAAGACCGTCGAGCTCGAGCGCGGCGTCGTTCGTGAAGTACGTGACGTCGTTGGAACGCCGAGGAAGTAGACGGATCACGGGCACCTCTTTCGGTGTGCCCAACGGTCGTCTAGAGCTGCGCGGCGATCCTCTTGGCGAGTTCGTGACCCGCCTTGGCGTACCGGGCCGTCGCCACGACGGCGCCCGCTCCGGCGCGCAACATCAGATGGTCGACGAACTGTTCGTCCGAGACCCGGAACTTGACGGCGTGTCGACCGTCATCGAGCCTCAACCATCGGGCACCGGGCAAGGGCTCGAAGAGCCAACGATTGGCCGCTTCGACCACCACGACGATCTCGTCACCCTCCTCGCCCACCTGGGTCAGCCAGTTCGCCACCGTGTCGAGCGGGCGCGTCGCGGGGGCCGGCGAGGTCGCGAGCACGTCATTGATCCGGTCGACGCGAAAGGTCCGCCACGCCGTACGCGACGTGCAGTACGCGCGCACGTAGGTGTGACCGTTCAAGACTTTCATCTCGCGCGGCTCGATGGCGCGCACGTGGGATTCGTCACTGACGCCCGAGGTGTACTCAATCTTGATCTGGGAGTGACTTTCGATGGCGCTCTCCACCTGGGCCAGCAACGCCTCGTTCGAAGCCATCTCGATCTGCACCGGTACCCGCGTGGCGTCTTCGATCTTCTCGATGGCCGAGAAGATCGCGTCGTCGGTGTAGATCCGCGACGCCTCACGAAGGGCGATGTTCAGTTCGAACAGGTCGCGCCACATGAAGGGCGACGGATCCTCGGCACCCTCGGGCAGATCGGAGAAGTCCGCGCGATACGTCGAGTCGTCGTTGGCCTCGTCGTCCCAGTCGTCACACTCTTTGATCACGTGGGCGGGAAAGGTGTCGGTGCCGTCGGTCGATTCTGCCATGGGCTCGAGTGAGACGAGTCGGTCCATGATGAGACGGACGTGCTCGGGCGAAAGCGAGAAGCGCTTCGCCAGTTCACTTATGCGCAGACCGTCATCGCTGACGTACACCGCGTGCAGGAGTTGCAAGGTCTGACCCAAGACGTCGTTCGAGGGCATCACGTCAAAGGAGAGGCTCGCCGCGTCGGGCGCCTTGCCGCGATTGACCTCCTTCAGCCACGCCGTCAACTCGTTCTTGAGCGACTTGGGCGACTGGAGCCGCACGCGATCGGCGCTGTCAAGCAACAGACGGAGCGCGGCGCGAGGACTCTGAAAGGTGACGCCCACCTCCACCGTGCCGTCACTCCTCGTCGCGCTCATGGCGTTGGGATACTGACGCACTAACAGCTCGGCGTAGTTCTCATTGGTCGACACGACCACGTCGAGGGGCCTCGGGGATTTCGCGTACTCGGGACGCCAGGCGCGCGCCACGCTCACGGTGTCGTCATCGACCTCGAAGGTGTCCGGCAAGACCACGGGCATCGACGTCATGCGCGTGAAGCGATACCCCTTGATCTCGCGAGTGTCCTTGACGCGCGCCACGAGGTAGGTGGCGCCGTCAAAGACGTCGATGACGAGGGGTTCGACGAGGCGGGCCTTGTTGGCCGCGGAGAGGTACTCGAAGGCCAGGGCGCGGCGCAGGTGCAGGGCTCGAAGCACCGGGGTGTAGTAGTTCGACGCCGCCAGTCCCCCGTCGCTGGCCGGGACGTCGTTGAAGACGCTGAAGGCGCCGGACTTGCCAAAGCCACAGAACGACAGCGCCAGCTTCACGACGCGCTCTTCCTCGGGGGTGAAGTAGATGAGGGGTGCGTACCCGCTCGCGGGGTCGATCCGGTATCCCACCGAGCCGTCGTCCTTCGAAACGGTCTCGATGTCGAAGCCCAGTTCTCGTATCCGGGCCTTGTCGCGCTCGAACTTCTGGCGAACGGTGCTCTCCGCGCCCTCGTAGGCACGAATCTTGCGAGGACCCTTCGCCGCCACGGGATACTCATCGATCTTCAGGTCGCGAAGTATCTCCTCTTGGGTGATCGGCCCGTACTGAAAGGCGCGTTGGAGCAGTAACACGAGGGCCACGAGTCGTTCACGGCTCTGCTCGATTCCGCCTCGGATGGTGCTCATCAAACTCCCGTTCTTGCTTGACACGAGGGTAGCGGTCGCCGTACTTCTTCTGTAACGAGGGCCACGTACCTCCCGTAAGGAAACACGGAACGCGGGGCTATGCCTCGGGCGAGTCCCCCGGGACCACCTCGCGGCGCCACGACCCCGAGCGCCCGCCCGACTTCTCCCAGAGGGCCACGCGCTCAATGGTCATTGTTCGATCACTCGACTTGCACATGTCGTAAATCGTGAGGGCCGCGACCGTCACCGCCGTCAACGCCTCCATCTCGACGCCGGTGCGGTCAATCGTGTCAACGCCGGCTTCCAGGTCGATGTACGTGTCGGCGATCGTAAAGTTCACGTAGACGTTGCCCACCAGTACGGGGTGCGACGTCGGCAACAGTGACGAAGCCTGCTTCGCGGCTTGGATGCCCGCCACGCGCGCGGTTGCGAGTACGTCACCCTTGTTCAAGGTATTCGCCGCCACGGCCGCCGTCGTCGAGGCGAGCATGGTGACGCGACAACGCGCCAGGGCGCGACGCGCACTGACCTCCGTGGGTCCTACGTCACGGGGAAACGCTGCACCAGCTGGCCCGCGTCGTAGTTGGTGGAAGTCGTCCACCGCGCCATGTTAGGTCACGATCGAGGTCTCTTCTTCGACCAGTACACTGCACTAGTTACGTTGTCCAATCGGAGCGCTTCATGCCAACCTACGAATACGAGTGTCAGCAGTGCCACGAACGCGTTGAGGCTGTCCAAAAGTTCTCAGATCCAACGCTCTCGGTCTGTCCGTTGTGCGGTGGCGAGCTTCGAAAAATCTTCTCCGCGGTGGGAATCGTCTTTAAGGGCAGCGGCTTCTACAAGAACGACAGCCGCGGCTCAGTCCCCAAGACGACTACGACGCCCAGCACGACCACGGACACCGAAAAGAGTGCGGTAACGCCGGCCGCGACGCCCACACCAAGTTCGGCGCCGGCGCCCAGCTCGAGCTAAGAGCCCGAAACCGCGATCCCCTCGATCGCCAGCGTCTGGCCCGCGGCACTGCCGGGGAGCCATTCGACGTCGTTACCCACGTGACTGAGATCGAGCAACATGCGCTGCAGCGTCGAGGCGACCGTCAGCTCTCGAACCGGTTCTGCGAAGTGGCCGTCACGGATCATGAGACCCGTGACACCAACGGAGAAGTCGCCCGAGACGGGATTGACACCGGAGTGCACGCCCATGATCGACTCGACGTACACGCCGTAGCCGACCTTCTGGAGAATCGTCGCTTGATCCTCGTCACCGGCTTCGAGCTGTAACGCGCGACAGCCCGCCGAGGGCGAGCCGGCGATGCCGCCACGAAGGGCACTACCCGTCGAGGCGGTACCGGCACGTCGCGCGGCGTACGTGTCGTAGACGAAGCCCTGGAGCTCACCTTTGCTGATCAGTACGTTGCGACGACACGCGAGGCCCTCGCCGTCGTGCGAACTCGCCGCGAAATGCCGGGGGTCGGTGGGGTCGTCGAGGAGACTGAAGAGTGGCGAGGCCACCACTTCACCGACTCGATTGGCGAAGAAGGAACGCCCTCGAACGACCGCGTCGCCACTCAACGCGCCGCCGATAATCGCGAGCAGCGTGGCGGCGGTGCGCGGATCGAAGACCGCTGTGCACTTCATGGACGAGGGCTTGACGGCACCGAGCATTCGCGTCGCGCGCGTGATGGCGTCGTGAGAGGCGAGTTCGATGTCCAGTTCGCCAGGTGCTCTTCCGGCACTGAGTCCCCATCCGGTCTGATCGTCGTTGCCGTCACTGGCGATGGCCTCGACCGAAAGGTAGGCCCCCGAGCGAGCGTACGACGCTCGCACGCCCGTCGACGACACGATGGCGGCTTCGGCGACGTAGTCCGAGTAGTTTGCCGAGTCAACCTGGCGAATGCGGGGGTCGCCGTCGCGCACGCGTCGTTCGAGTTCGATGGCCATGGCGATCTTTTCGTCGAGTGGCGTCGTAAGCACCGAGTCGTCGCGTAGCGACAGGGCGACCGGCTCCACGCCGTCGGGACGCGCAAAGGCGACGAATTCGTCTTCGGACGCGAAGCGGACGTTGTCACGCGCCTCACGCAGGGCGTCACGCACGGACTCCTCGTCGAGGGATCCAGCCCACGCCGTGCCCACTCGGGCCCCACTCACGCCGTCGAGTAGCACGCGGATGCCAATGCCCGACGAACTCGCGCTCGAAAGGTTCTCGATCTCGCCCTGGTAGGCGCGGACCTCGGTCTCGACGCCACTGGAGACGTAGACCTCTATCTCCTCGTTGCCCTGGGCCGACTGAAGGAGACGCTCGGCCTGTCCGAGAAGGTCACTCACGACGCCGCACCACCGATCGTGATCGAACTGAGACGCATCGTGGCCTGACCACAACCCACGGGAACCTGTTGGCCGTCCTTGCCACACGTGCCCGGCATCATGGAAAAGTCCCGGCCCACGGCGTCGACGCGTTGGAGGATATCTGGACCATTGCCGATGAGGTTGCAGTCGCGAAGTGGCGCCGTGATCTTGCCGTCCTCAATCAAGAACGCGGCCGTCATGCCAAAGACGAAGTCACCGGTGGCGGTGTTGACCTGGCCGCCGCCGAGCTGCGCGACGTACACGCCGTAGGGAGTCTGGGCCACGATCTCGTCGGCGTCAGACTCTCCCTCCAAGAGATAGGTGTTGGTCATCCTCACCATTGGCAGGTGCTGGTAGCTCTGGCGGCGACCGTTCGCGGACACGTGTCGTCCCTCCTTGCGCGCGCGCAAGTAGTCCCACATGTAGTCGGTCAAGACGCCGTTTTCGATCAAGACGTTGCGCGAACTCGCGTGACCCTCGTCGTCGATGGCGAGGTAGCCCCACTCACCCGCCACCGTGCCGTCGTCAACGAGGGTGACCAGGGGACTCGCCACTTGCTGACCGACCTTGCCGGCGTAGACCGACGCCTGCTTCATGATGGCGTCGGCTTCGAGACCGTGCCCACACGCCTCGTGAAAGAGGATGCCGCCCGAACCACTCGCCAGCACCACCGGCAGGTCACCCGAGGGCGCTGGACGCGCCGCGAGTTTCGTGATCGCTTGACGCGCGGCGCCTCGGGCGGCCTCTTCGATCACTTCGGGGTTTAAGAGCTCGAAGCCCCTCGTCGCCGCGACGGGACGATAGCCGGTCTGCATCCCCGTGTCGCCCGTGGCGATACAGGACACGTTGAACCGCGTGCGCACTTGATGGTCGCTCGCGAAGACCCCTTCGGAATTCGCGACCACGAAGCGACGGGTGGAGTCTCCGAGACCGACCTGGACCTGGGTGATCGATGATCCTTCGGACCGCGCCACGTCGTCAGCCTGGAGCAGCAGTTCGATCTTCTTCGACTTCTCGACGTCACTCGGTTCGATCCGGGCCGACGACGGATACCGTCGCAGCGGTTCGAGTGCGATCTCACGCACCCCGCCCCCTCCCTCTCGGGCAACGGCGGCCGCGGCTCGCGCGGCGGCCAAGAGACCCGACTCACTGAGATCCGCGGTGTGCGCGAAGCCCGTCGTCTCACCAACGACCACGCGAATGCCCGCGCCGCGATCGCGACCCGAACTCAACTCCTCGACGCGGCGCTGGTCGAGCACCGCCGACGAAGTCGTCCGGTCCTCCACGAAAACCTCAGCGAACTGCCCACCGCGGCCCAGCGCTTCATCAATCGTGCGCTGCAGCACGTCACCCTCTACCAGTTGAGTACTCATGAAACGTAGGCTACCGGCCGAACCTTGCGTCTCGGTCGAACGCGACGCCCGACAGTAGGCTGAATATCGTGATTCTGCCGTCCATCGAAACGCCCGCCGACCTTCAACCCCTCTCCTACGAACAGTTGCAGCTTCTCAGTCAAGAGATACGCGATTTCATCATCGAGAGCGTCACGAAAACGGGTGGACACCTGGGATCCAACCTGGGCGTGGTGGAACTCACGCTGGCCCTGCACCGCGTCTTCGAATCACCGAAGGACATCCTGCTCTGGGACACCGGGCACCAGGCCTACGTGCACAAGCTGCTGACCGGGCGACGCTACGGCTTCAAGAACCTGCGCCAACGCGGCGGCCTCTCGGGCTACCCGAACCGGACCGAGAGCCAGCACGACTGGATCGAATCGAGTCACGCCTCGACGGCCTTGTCGTACGCGCACGGCCTCTCGGTCGCGCTCGAACAGCGCAAGGAGCTCATCGGTCACGGAGGGAGACGCCACGTGGTCGCCGTTGTCGGCGACGGGTCGCTCACCGGCGGCATGGCCTACGAGGCACTGAACAACCTCGGGCACTCCAATCAGCGCGTCGTCATCGTGTTGAACGATAACGGACGCAGTTACGCGCCAACCGTCTCCAAGCTCTCGGAGTCGCTCACGGCACTGCGGTTGAATCGGACGTATCTGACGCTTCGTGAACGAATCCGACGTCTGGTCCCACGACTGCCTCGCGTTGGCAAGGCCGCCTACCTCGGCATTGACGGCTTCACTTCCGTGGTTCGAGAGATGGTGACCCCCCACACGTTCTTCGAGAATCTCGGCGTGCGCTACGTGGGACCAGTTGACGGGCACAACATCGAGGTGCTCGAGAAGGCCCTGAAGGCGGCGGCCGAGTGGGACGGTCCGATCGTCGTGCACGCCCTCACCCAGAAGGGTCGGGGCTACGAACCCGCCGTGAGCGACGACCTCAAGATGCACGACTACAAACTCGCTCCCCTCGTGAACGACGACACGGTCGTGTCGAGCTCGTTCTCCCAGGCGTTCTCCGACTCCCTCGTTCAATTCGCGAGTGAGGACGAGCGTATCGTCGCCATCACCGCCGCCATGGCGGGGCCCACGGGACTCTTGAACTTCCAAACGAAGTTCCCCGATCGATTCTTCGACGTGGGCATCGCCGAACAACACGCCGTCACCGCCGCGGCCGGCATGGCGATGGGTGGGCTGAAGCCCGTGGTCGCCGTCTACGCCACCTTCTTCTCTCGAGCGTTCGACCAGGCCCACCTCGACGTCGGTCTCTTAAACCTGCCCGTGGTCTTCGTCTTCGATCGGGCCGGGATCACCGGCGACGACGGACCGAGCCACCACGGACTCCTCGACATCGCGCTCTGCTTGGCCATTCCTAACATGATCGTCTTTGCGCCCTCGTCGGCCGACGAGGTCCCCGTCATGCTCGAGAGCGCCCTCAACCTGTCGACGCCGACCGCGCTGCGCTACCCCAAGACCTTGCCCCAACCCTTCGACGGAAAGGTCGGCGAGGGCCTTCGCGCGCGCGAGGTCGCGCGCGGCGACGGCTCACTGTGCGTCTTGGCCGTCGGCAAGATGGCACCGGCCGCCTACGGAGCACTCAAACTCATGGGGGACGAGGCCCGGCGCGTCACGCTCTACGACGTGCGCGTCCTTCCCCCGGACGCCGAGATGATCGACGACGCCCTCAGCCACGACCGCGTCATTACGATCGAGGACGGGACCCGCCACGGTGGCGCCGGAACCTTGATGGTCTCGGCGCTTCGCCTTCGGGCGCAAGAACTCGACCGTCCCTTTCCCACCACGCGCATCCTGGGCGTGCCGAGGGTCTACCTCGAGCACCACCGGCCCGACGAACTCCTTCGTGAACTCGGTCTCGACCCCGAAGGACTCGCCCAGGCCTTCACGCGTCTGCTCGCCGGCCAGCCGGAGTTTCAGCGCGAGTTCCACGAGGCGCCGCGCCCGAACTACTCCTGAAACGCCGCGCCGACGCGCAGCGACGGTACATTGGTGCCGTGACGTTCGAGATCGAAAAGGGTGACGCCGAGTGGCGCGAGATGCTCTCCCCCGATCGCTACGCGGTGCTGCGAAGGGCCGCCACCGAGGCACCCTTCACTGGATCGTTACTGCACGTCGACGCCGACGGGGTGTTCAGTTGCGCGGGCTGTGGTCAGACGCTGTTCACGAGTGCCCAGAAGTTCGACTCCGGTTGCGGTTGGCCGAGCTTTGACGCCTGCGAGCCCGGCACCATCGTCGAGCGCAGGGATAGATCGCTCTTTCGCGAACGCACCGAGATTCTCTGTTCGAAGTGTGGCGGCCATCTGGGACACGTCTTCGACGACGGACCAACGCAGAGCGGCCTTCGCTACTGCGTGAACTCCCTCGCCATTGACTTCGACGAATCCGAGAACTAAACGTCGAGGAATCGACGAATGGCGATCGCGGATCCGACGGACCCGATAACGACGCCCACGATCAAGACGACCGCGTTGGTGCCGATCAGGGCCTGCGTGTTGAGTTGGAACTCGTTGTGCAGCGGGTACCACGTGTGCAGGGCCGTCACCGCCAACACCGCGACGATCGCGCCCAATAGCCCTTGGATGAAACCTTCGGTGATGTAGGGAATGCGGATGAACCAGTTCGTCGCTCCGACCAACTTCATCACGGAGACCTCACGGCGTCTCGCGAAGATGGCCATTCGAATGGTGTTAAGGATCAGTACCGACGCGGAGAGCAGCAGCACCGCGGCGAGCGCCAGGAAGACGATCTGCAGGACACGGATCACCTTGTTCATCTCACGGATCTGAGAACCGGGCGTCGTCACTTGATAGACCCCCGGCAGCGGCTGGTACGTGTTCTGCACCACGAACGCGTCCGAAGGGACCGTCGGCGTGCAACGAAACGACGTGGGCATCGACGAGACGCTGAGAACGCTCCACTCGTTCACGGGCAACAGCTTCTTCGCTTCGGCGAGGTCCTGGGCCTGGGTGTAGAAGACGCAGTTCTTCACGATCGGCGAGCTCGCGAGTTGCGAACGCACGCTACTGATCTCACTCTGCGACGCCGTCGGTTGCATCCAGACGGTCACGCGCGTGCCCTGTTGCCACAAGACGGAAGCCTGCGCGGCGCTCTGCTTTAGGAGGAGGGCCGATCCGACCAGGGACAACGAGACCGCGACGCACAGCACCGCGGCGATCGTCATCATCCGATTGCGCCAGAGGTTAGTGAACGTCTCTTTGAAGGCGTAGCGAAAGTACACGCGCATTAGATGACGACTCCCTCGTCGATGCCGTACACGCCGCGAACTTGGTCGCGAATCATCTCTCCTCGGTCGAGCTCGACGACGCGACGGCGCATTCGGTCCACGAGCGCCTTGTCGTGAGTGGCCATGACGACGGTGGTGCCGGTGCGATTGATCCGCTCCAGCAACGCCATGATGGACTCGGAGTTCGACGGGTCGAGGTTACCGGTGGGCTCGTCGGCCAAGAGGATGAGGGGGCGATTGACGAAGGCTCTCGCCACCGCCACGCGCTGCTGTTCACCGCCGGAGAGCTCGTGTGGCAAGTTCTTGGACTTATCGGAGAGGCCCACCAGCTCCAAGATCTGGGGAACCTGAGACTCTACGGTGGACCGTGGACGCCCGATCACCTCGAGGGCGAAGGCGACGTTCTCGAAGACGCTCTTGTTCGGCAGCAGTCGAAAGTCCTGGAACACGCAGCCGATGTTGCGTCGCAGGTACGGCACGCGCCACTTGGGAAGATCGCCAATGTCGCGGCCCGCTTCGAGAATACGACCCCTGTCGGGATGCTCCTCACGTAGGAGCAAGCGCAAGAACGTGGTCTTTCCCGAACCCGACGCACCTACCAGGAAGACGAATTCGCCCTTCTCGATATCGAGCGAGATGTCCTTGAGCGCCGGCGTGCCGTTCTTATAGGTCTTCGAGACATTCTCAAATCGGATCACGGCAACACCCCCTCGGGATTACTGGTCTTTGTGCGACACACGGGCGCAGTGCCGAGACCATTCTAGTTTGACCGTCGCGCGCGTTCGCTCTACGAAAGCCAATCAATTGTTGCATAACTGGATTTTTATGAAGTGGAACGTTGACGGCGTAGCTCGGCTTCCATGAAGCCGTCGAGGTCGCCGTCCAAGACGGCTTCGACGTTGCCCGTCTCGAAGTCCGTGCGATGATCTTTGACGAGTTGATAGGGCGCCTGCACGTAACTGCGGATCTGCGAGCCCCAAGCGTTGTCACCGCGGTCGCCACTGAGCGCGTCCATCTCGGCCCGTCGCTGCTTGCGCGCGAGTTCGGCCAACTTCGCTTCGAGGATCTGCATCGCTCGCGCGCGGTTCTGATGCTGCGATCGTTCATTCTGACAACTCACGACGACACCCGTGGGTAGATGCGTGAGACGGATCGCCGAGTCCGTCTTGTTGACGTGCTGTCCCCCGGCGCCCGACGAACGATAGGTGTCGACGCGCAGGTCCTTCTCGTCGATCTCCACCTCAGCCGCGTTGTCCTCGAGGAGCGGCGTCACGTCCAGGCTCGCGAAACTGGTCTGCCGTCGAGCCTGTGAATCGAAGGGACTCATGCGCACGAGTCGGTGCACACCGCGCTCCACCGACAGCCACCCGTAAGCGAAACGGCCCTTCACGATGAAGGTCGCTGACAGCAGGCCGGCCTCTTGGCCCTCCGTCGCCTCATCGATCTCCACGGCGAAACCTCGACGCTCCGCCCAGCGCGAGTACATGCGCACCAACATCTCAGTCCAGTCCTGCGCGTCGGTGCCACCGGCGCCGGCGTGCAGTTCGACGATCGCGTCGTTCTCGTCGTAGGGTCCGCTGAAGAGACTCTGCGTCTCCAGTGCGCCGATCTCGTGACCGAGCGTGTCCACACTCGAGGCCAGTTCGTCGAAGAGCGACCAGTCCGCTTCACCGGCGCTGAGGGACTCGCGGGCGAACTCGGCCAGCACCGTGGCGTCGTCGAGCGAGCTACGAAGCCGGTCGAACGATTCGAGGTCGTTCGTCAGGCGACCAAGTTCGGTGGTGACTTCTCGAGCGTTCTCCTGGTCGTCCCAGAGATTGGGGTCGGCGGCGAGATCGCTCAAGACGGCGTGGCGGGCTCGACGGTCGTCGATCTTCAAGTAGTCGCGCGCCGCGTCCCACCTGGTCTCGAGCTCCTCGATCGACGCCAGGGCCTGGCGGAGGGCGTTCTCCGCCTTAGGGTCGGCCATGGCACTGCTTGAATTTACGTTTCGAGCCGCACCAGCAGGGATCGTTTCGACCGATCTTTTCGGTGTGCTTCTTCGCGGCCCTCACCTCGGTCGCAGGCGCGGTGACGTGCGCGGGCAACTCGGTCGCGCCCGGCGCCACGGCGACGGCGTTGGTCTGGGCGCCCTCGAGTCCCTCGTCCTCGTCGCCCGCCGTCACCGGTTCGCTCGCTTCGACGTGGGTGATGTAGCGGACGTAGTCGACGTCCACGGCGTCGAGCAGGTGCTCGAACATCAAGAAGCCCTCCTTTTGCCACGCGGTGAGCGGGTCTTGTTGGGCGACTTGTCGAAGGTGGATGCCGTCGCGCAGATAGTCCATGTCCGAGAGGTGATCGCGCCAACGCTGGTCGAGGATCTGGAGCATCACGTCACGCTCGATCTCCTTGGCGGTGTCGAGACCGCCGGGAAAGTTCTCCGACTTCTTCTCGTACTGTCCAACGGCCTCGTCGACCACGAGGGCGATGACGTCGTCGACGTCGTCGTAGGCGCTCAACGTCTCCACGTTCAACTCCGTGGGAAAGTACGACTGGAGTTCGAGGACGAGGGCGTTCAGATCCCACTCTTCGACGAAGCCAGTGCCCAGTTGGGCGTCGACGGCCTGGGTGAGTCGCTCTTCGATCATCTCAATGGTCGCGTCGTGGATATCCTCACCGTCGATGACCTGTTGACGACGTCCGTAGATGACCTTGCGCTGCTCGTTCATCACCTCGTCGTACTTGAGGACGTCCTTGCGAATCTCAGCGTTGCGTGCTTCGACGGTGTTTTGCGCGCGCTCGATCGCCTTGGAGACCATCTTGGCCTCGATCGCTTCGTCCTCGGGCATCGTGCGGTCCATGACCCACGACACGGCACCGGTGGCGAAGACTCGAAGGAGTTCGTCTTCGAGCGACAGGTAAAAGCGACTTTCGCCCGGGTCGCCCTGTCGGCCCGAGCGACCCCGGAGCTGATTGTCAATCCGGCGAGAGTCGTGCCGTTCGGTGCCGAGAACGTACAGTCCCCCGAGGGCTCGCACCTCGTCGCCGTCACTCTGGGTGAGGGGCTTCCACTTGGCGCTGGCCTTCTGATAGGCCGCGTCGTACTCCTCGGTGCCGGCGACGAAGCCCTGACTGGTGGCGTCACGCACGGCGAGTCCTTCGTAGTTGCCACCGAGAATGACGTCGACGCCTCGACCGGCCATGTTGGTGGCCACGGTCACCGCGCCCTTGCGACCGGCCTGGGCGACGATCTCCGCCTCACGGAAATGCTGCTTCGCGTTCAAGACCTCGTGGGCAATGCCGGCCTTCGAGAGTTCGCGGCTGAGTAACTCCGACTTCTCCACCGACGCGGTACCGAGCAGGATCGGTTGGCCGAGATCGGAACGCTCGCGAACGTCGTCGACGATCGCCTTGAACTTCGCGGCCTCGGTCTTGTAGATGAGGTCCGCTTTGTCGTCGCGCATCGCCGGCTGATTCGTCGGAATCGGCACGACCGAGAGCTTGTAGGTGTTGCCAAACTCGGCGGCTTCGGTTTCGGCGGTTCCGGTCATGCCCGCGAGCTTCTCGTAGAGCCGGAAGTAGTTCTGCAGGGTCACCGTCGCCCACGTGTGATTCTCTTCTTGGATTCGCACGCGCTCCTTGGCCTCGACGGCTTGGTGCAGGCCGTCGCTCCAGCGACGACCGTCGAGGGTGCGACCGGTGAACTCGTCGACGATCTTCACCTCACCGGCGTCGACCAGGTAGTCCTTGTCGCGGTGGAAGAGCTCCTTCGCCCGCAGTGCCTGGCCGAGTTGGTGCACGTAGTTCGTCGCCACCGCATCGTAGAGGTTGGTTACGCCCAGTTGACGCTCCACCTTCTCGATACCCGCTTCGGTGGGCACGACCGTCTTCTTCTCCTCGTCCACCTCGTAGTCAGTGTTTCGGGTAAGCGAACGAGCAATGGACGCGAACTGGTAGTAGAGCTTGGTGACGTCCGACGCCGGGCCCGAGATGATGAGGGGCGTACGCGCCTCGTCGATCAGGATCGAGTCGACCTCGTCGATGATGGCGTAGTGGTGACCGCGCTGGACCATGTGCTCGGCGCGACGCGCCATATTGTCGCGAAGGTAGTCAAAGCCGAACTCGGTGTTCGTGCCGTAGGTGACGTCCGCCGCGTAGGCCGCGCGCTTGTCCTCAAAGTCTTGGAGGTCAGGTCCAACCCGGCCCACGCTCAGACCCAAAAACCGGTGAAGCTCGCCCATCCAGTTCGCGTCGCGCGTGGCGAGGTAGTCGTTCACCGTCACGACGTGCACGCCGTTGCCAGCCAAGGCGTTCAAGTAGACCGGCAGCGTCGACACCAGGGTCTTGCCCTCGCCGGTTTTCATCTCGGCGATCCAGCCGAAGTGCAACGCCATGCCGCCCATAAGTTGCACGTCATAGTGGCGCTGTCCGAGTACGCGCGTCGCGCCTTCTCTCACGACCGCGAAGGCTTCGATCAGCAGGTCGTCGAGAGTTTCGCCCTCGGCGAGGCGCTCGCGGAACACGTCGGTCTTCGCGCGAAGTTCGGCGTCGGTCAGGGCCGCCATCTCCCCCGCGAGCTCGTTGATGAGCGGGACGAGTTCGCCGAGTTGACGAACCCGCTTGCCCTCGCCGGCCTTTAAAATCTTCTGAAATACGCTCATATCGTGTTTTACCCTACCGGTCGAACGGGGACTTCAAGAGGGCTACGAGTGCTGACCTGGTCTTTGACCCCACACCTGCCTGCGGCGGTGTCCGTGCGCACCCCGGGCAGCTCGCGCTCTCCCGCGGTGTTCTCGCACACTTCACCGGCTCCCTTGGCGATCACGATGATCGCCGCCGGGCAGGACTTACTTCTAAACCGCGCCATGCTCAGCGTCAATAAGACGCCTTACGTGGGTCGTTTCGCCCGCGACTGGCATCGACTTTCAACCACAGACCACCCGCAGCCCCACGCCCAATCTACGCGATGGCACCCTCAGTTCTTAGGGCGCGTTGCCAGGACGAGTAGGAGTCGCAGGCTGAGCACCAGACTCGCCACTGGCACCAAAAGTCGGCGCCACCCTCGAGCGGTCTGGATCTCGAAGCGAAGGGCGCTTCGATGGTGCGCGATCACCATCTCGCGCGACACCCTCGAACGCGACACGCCTTCGATGTGGGTCACCACCGCGTCACTCGTCGAGGCCACCTGGTAGCCGTGCTCGCGTAGCTGCCAGCAGAGTGCCATGTCCTCCGCGAACATGAAGTAGCGCTCGTCGAAGCCGCCGACTTTCTCGAAGGCGGCGCGACGCACGAGAAAACACGCTCCCGATACCCAATCGACCGTGCCGTCACTTCTCGTGGAGCGGTAGCGCTTCGTGGCGGGGTTCGTCGGCCAGAGTGGGGCGAGTACCGCGTGCAGACCGGCGAGCCAGACGTTCGGGAACACTCTCTTCGAGGGATAGATCGTACCGTCGGGACGAAGGATCATGGGGCCGACGAGGGCCACTTCGCGGTGCGCTTCGAGGTACGCCGCGAGAGCCAGCACGCCCCCCTCGTGCACGACGACGTCGGGGTTGGAGACCAGTACGTACTTCGAGCGTCGCGCGGCGGCGACGCCTCGATTCACCCCTCGTCCATAACCCAGGTTCACGCCCGGCGACACGAGGGCGATCCCGGGCTCTAACAGCGACGACGGCACCGAGCCCACCTCACCATTTTCCACCACGACGATCGACGCGACGTCGTTGTCCAAGAGTGAGTCCACGCACTCGACCAACACCTGATCGGCGTGGTAGTCCACGATGACCGCCACCACGTCGTTGGACACGTCGATCACGGCGTCACCTCGTCGCGACGCAGGTCGAGGACCAGTCGCGCGACCGCGTCGCGCCACGCGGGCAGCGCGGCGAAGCTCGAGGCGAACTTGTTCGTGTTGAGGTCGCTGCGCGCGGGTCTCGTCGCCAAGGGCGGCGGCGACAGCTCACCGGTCTTGATGGGCGTGGCGAAGTCGTCACCTCTCGCCAGGACCGTGCCCACGTGAGCCGCGACGTCGAACCAGGTCGTCGCGTCGCTGTTCGCCACGTGCCAGATCCCGCCGGGTCGCTCACGTACCAACGTCACCAACGAGCGAGCGAGATCGCTCGCCGACGTGACGGTGCCCATTTGGTCGTCCACGAAGCGAACCGTCGCGCCCGACGCCGCGCGCTCGGCGATCACGTGCACGACGTTTTTCCCGCGCACTCCCATGACCCACGACGTGCGCACGATGGTGTCTTCGGGCAGGCAGTGCCGTTCCCCGTCTCGCTTCGACGCGCCGTAGACGCTCAGTGGCCTCGTCTCGTCTTCTTCGACGTAGGCGGCACCCTTGGTACCGTCGAATACGTAGTCCGTCGAGATGGTGACGAGGTGCGCTCCCACGTCACGCGCGCCCAACGAGAGGTTCGCCGTGCCGTTTTCGTTCACGTCAAAGCAGGTCTCGACGTCGTCCTCCGCGCGGTCGACAGCCGTGTAAGCCGCCAGGTGAACGACCGCGTCGGGTCGCGCGGCGCGCAGTGAGCGCAGCACGGCGTCACGGTCCGTGACGTCCAGATCGTGGCGGTCGAGACCCAGCACCTCGAACTCGTCCTCGCCGACGGGCTTCGCGTCGGGTTGGAACGACGCGTCACCGCCGAGCGGCGTCAGGCCGCGGAGCGTGTCGAGGAGGTCGACGCCGACTTGGCCGGCCGCGCCAGTGACGAGGACGCGGATCGCGCGACTCACCGCTGAACCGCGCCACGCGGTCGCACGTGCACCACGTCGCCGGCGCCGAAAGCTCGAACGGCGCCGTCGACCTCGACGAGGAGCTGACCCGATTCGTCGACGCCGCGCGCGAAGCCACTGCACGAACCATCGAGCTGTTCGACTCGTACGTATTGTCCGATCGTGGCCAGAGCCCGGGTGTACTCGTCTCGAAGTGCCACGCGACCTTCTTTCGAATCGAGACGTGAACAGCGCGCTTCAATCTCCTCGAGCACGATGTCGAGCAGCGCCCGGGGCGCGATGGTGACGCCCGTCTCGCCACGTACTGAGGTCGCCGCGACGTCCTCGGGACCCTCGTAGGTGAGGTTCACCCCGAGACCCACCACGACCGCGAAGCCACTCGTGGTCTTCACGACCTCCGCGAGGAGCCCGGCGAGCTTGTGCTGCCCGACGACGAGGTCGTTGGGCCACTTCAGCTGCGGTCGCAGACCACAGAGTCGCTCGAGCGCCGAACGTGTCGCGAGCGCCACGATCGCCACGACCAACTGCAGTTGCGTGGCGTCGAGATTCGGCCGCAGCAGTATCGAACAGAGCAGTGACGCCCGAGGTGGCGACACCCACGCCCGATCGAGGCGGCCGCGACCGGAGCTTTGAAAGTCGGCCAGGGCGACCAGGCCCTCGGCGAGGTCGTCGCGCACCTGGTCGAGCAGGTACGTGTTGGTCGAGTCGATCTCGGCAAAGTGCTCAACGCGCCAAACAATGGGACTCACATCCAAACATTAGGGTTTAAGGGACGAGTGCTAGAAAATGACAGGCTCGGTACGGAGGTTTGCGTGTTAAAGAAAGTCCTGATCGCCAATCGCGGTGAGATCGCGGTGCGCGTGATCAGGACCTGTCGCGAAATGGGTATCGCCACGGTCGCCGTCTACTCCGAACTCGATCGCAACGCCCTACACGTGCGACTGGCCGACGAGGCGTACGCCCTCGGGGGCCAATCGGCCGCCGAGAGTTACCTCAACACCGAGGCGATCCTCGACGTCATCCAACGCTCGGGCGCCGACGCCGTGCACCCGGGCTACGGATTCTTCTCGGAGAACACCGACTTCGCCAGGGCCATCACCTCGCGTGGGGTGACCTTCGTCGGCCCGCCCCCCGAAGCCATTGAGGTGATGGGTGACAAGATCTCCTCGCGTCTCGCCGCTGAAGCCGCCGGGGTCGCCGGGGTGCCTGGTCGTAGCGAAGTCCTACGGAGCGCGAGTGACGTTGTCGACTTCGGTGCCGAGTTCGGCTGGCCCGTCGCCATTAAGGCCGCCTTCGGCGGCGGCGGACGGGGCATGAAGGTAGTGAGTGCCCCCGACGAGGCCGACGCCGCCTTCGAGAGTGCGCAACGCGAGGCACTCAGTTATTTCGGCCGCGATGAGTGCTACGTCGAGCGCTACCTGACGTGGCCGCGCCACATTGAGATGCAGGTCCTCGCCGACGCGCACGGCACCACGCTCTGGCTCGGTGAGCGCGACTGCTCGGCGCAACGTCGTCACCAGAAGTTGATCGAGGAGTCGCCGGCCGCGAACTTCCCCGACGACGTGCGCCTCGCCATGGGTGAAGCGGCCGTCAAGGTCTCGAAGGCCTGCGGCTACGTGAACGCGGGTACGGTCGAATTCCTCTACCAGGACGGCGCGTTCTTCTTCTTGGAGATGAACACGCGCCTCCAGGTCGAACACCCGGTCACCGAACTCGTGACCGGACTCGACCTCGTGGAGTGGCAACTGCGCATCGCCGCCGGCGAGCGACTGGACTTCTCCCAGGACGACGTGCAGCGAAACGGGCACGCCATCGAGGTACGCATCAACGCCGAGGACCCCTCCGGTGGGCGGTTCATCCCCTCGCCCGGCACGATCACCCGCTTCGACCAGCCCTCCGGTCCCGGCGTCCGCCTCGACGCCGGCTACAGCGCGGGCGACACGATCTCGCAGTACTACGACAATCTCATCGGGAAACTCGTGGTGTGGGCGGCGGACCGCGAAAGGGCGCGACGACGGATGCTGCGCGCGATCGAGGAGACCACCATCGAAGGTGTCCCCACGACGCTCGCCGCGGACGTCGTGATTCTCACGAGCGAAGAGTTCGTCAGCGGAACCCACTCGACGAAGTGGGTGGAGACCGATCTCGACTTTTCCACCTTGCCCACGCCCGCGGCGGTGGCGCTGTCGATTGGCGAGGGCGGCGTGCGCAAGGACGTCACGGCTGAAGTGAACGGACGACGCGTCACGGTGGCCCTGTGGGTACCCGAATCCGAAGAGGACGTCCTGGCCCGTCCCCAGAGCACCGCGCTGAAACCCCGGCGTGAGCACCACAGCGGCGTGCTCGGCAGCGGGTCGGGCAAAGTGACCGTGCCGATGCAGGGCACCATCGTGAAGGTGAACGTCGTCGTTGGCCAACAAGTCGAAGCCGGCGAGACCGTCGTCATTCTCGAGGCGATGAAGATGGAGAACACCGTCAACGCGGAGAAGTCCGGAGTCGTCAAAACCATCTACGTCGCGACCGGCGACTCCGTGGGCGCGGGCGACGTCGTCGTGGAGATCGAATGACGATCCAAGAACGTGTGGCTGAGACGATCGAGCAGGCGCGCGGCGACTTGATTGCACTAAGTCACTTCATCCACGCGCACCCCGAACTCGGCTACCAAGAGTTCGAGTCCTCCAACGCGGTCGCGAACGCCGCCGAGGCGATGGGCTTTCGCGTCGATCGAGGTATCGCTAACCTGCCGACGGCCTTTCGCGCGATCATGGGCACCGGCGACTTCCACGTGGTCTACTGCGCCGAGTACGACGCACTGCCCGACGTGGGCCACGCCTGCGGACACAACATCATCGCGGCCTCCTCACTCGGCGCGGCCCGCGGATTGGGTGAGGTCGCCGACGAGCTAGGTCTCACGGTGACGCTTCTCGGCACGCCCTCGGAAGAGGGTGGCGGGGGCAAGATCGACCTCATCAACGCGGGCTACTTCGACGACGTGCACGCGGCGTTGATGATCCATCCCTTTCCGAGCGAACGTCTCGAAGCAATCTGCCTCGCGGTGGATCACTTCGACGTCTCGTTCGCGGGCAAAGAAGCCCACGCCTCCGCGGCGCCGTGGGAAGGCGTCAACGCACTGGACGCGCTCACCATCTCCCAAGTCGCGCTTGGACTGATGCGCCAACAACTTCGACCTGAGGACCAGGTACACGGCATCGTCACCGAAGGTGGCTCGGCGGCCAACATCATCCCGAGTCGAGTCGTCGGGCGCTTCATGGCACGTTCGTCGACGGCCACGCGCTTGAGCGAACTGCGCGAGCGCGTGAACGCCTGCTTCGAAGCCGGCGCTCTCGCCACCGGCACCACGCTCGTCATCGAAGAGTTGGGCCATCAGTTCTCGCACATGGTCTCGGACAAGGAGATCCTCGCCCACTACCGTCGCGCGGCCGAGGCCCTCGGACGGAGCTTCGCGCTCGACGACGAAGGGGCGCCGAAGCCCACCATCTCCACCGACATGGCCAACGTCTCACTCGTCGTGCCGTCGATTCACCCCCTCTTGATGATTCCGACGCACGGCGCCTGCAATCACCAGCCCGAGTTCACGGCCGCCTGCGTGACGCCCGCCGCCGATCGGGCCGTCGTCGACGGCGCCGTGGCACTCGCTCATACCGTGGTGAGTGTCGCCCAAGACAGCGCCCTGCGCGAAAGGTTGGTACAACGCACATGATGATCGAACACGCCCTGTTGGCCGTGACGCCTGGCCACGAGAGCGACTTCGAAGCGTCGATGGCTATAGCACTGCCGATCATTGAGTCGGCCGACGACTGCTTTGGCGCCGAAGTGCGACGACAGGCTGAAGATCCTTCGATCTACCTCCTGCTCGTTCGATGGACCTCGGTGGAGGCGCACCTGGCGTTTCGAGAGACGGATCTCTTCGCGTCGTGGCGTGCACTCACCCACCACTTCTACCGCGAACCACCGAGCGTCACCCACTTTCACGAGCCAATCTCTCGCTAGGTAGCTTGGTAGACCCCGAACTCCGTTCGTAGCACGTCGGCGACCTCACCCAGCGTGGCGAGTCGCGCCAATGCGATCTTCATCGGGTAGAGCAAGTTCGCCGAGCCCCGCGCGGCGGTGGCGACGTCGTCGAGGGCCGCGCGCACCGCGTCGTTGTCGCGCGAGACTTTGAGTTGGCGGACCCTTTCGACTTGGGCCCTTTGTTGCGACTCGTCGACGGGAAACACGTCAGCCTTGGTCGTCTCGTCCTCGACGAACTGGTTGACGCCCACGACCACCTTGTCACCTCGCTCGACACTTCTCGCGAACTGGTACGCCGCCGCCTCGATCTCATCCTGGAGGAAGTGCGCTTCAATCGCGGCCACCGAGCCACCCATCTGGTCGATTCGCTCGATGTACTCGAGCGCGCGTTGTTCGACCTCGTCGGTCAGCGACTCGACGAAGTACGAACCGGCCAAGGGGTCGACCGTGTCGGTGACGCCCGACTCGTAGCCGAGCACCTGCTGGGTGCGCAGCGCCAGTTTGGCCGCGCGCTCGGTGGGTAGCCCGAGCGCCTCGTCAAAGCCGTTCGTGTGCAGGCTCTGCGTTCCTCCGAGCGCGGCGGCGAGTCCTTGGATGGTCACGCGCACGATGTTGTTCTCGGGCTGCTGGGCCGTGAGGGTCGAGCCCCCGGTCTGGGTGTGGAACCGCAGCATGGTGGACTTGGGATCGGTCGAGCCGAAGCGTTCACGCATGATCGTCGCCCACAGTCGCCGGGCCGCGCGGTACTTGGCGACCTCTTCGAAGAGGTTGTTGTGAGCGTTGAAGAAGAAACTCAATCGCGGCGCGAAGTCGTCGAGCGCGAGACCCGCGGCGAGGGCCGCCTCCACGTAGGCGATGCCGTTCGCGAGCGTGAAGGCGATCTCTTGGACGGCCGTCGAACCGGCCTCGCGGATGTGGTAGCCCGAGATCGAGATGGTGTTCCAGCTGGGTATCTCCTTGGCGCAGTACGCGAAGGTGTCCACGACGAGTCGCATCGAAGGCCGCGGTGGGTAGATGTAGGTGCCGCGCGCGACGTACTCCTTCAAGATGTCGTTCTGGATCGTGCCGCGTAACTTCTCGCCCGCGATCCCTTGCTCTTCGGCGACCAACTGGTAGAACAACAGCAGTGTCGCCGCCGTGGCGTTGATGGTCATCGACGTGGTGACCTCGTCGAGGGGCAGGCCCGCCAGCAGCAGTCGCATGTCCTCGAGGGACGAGATCGCGACGCCCACCTTGCCAACCTCACCTTCGGCGCGTACGTGATCGCCGTCGAGGCCCATCTGGGTCGGGAGGTCGAAGGCGCACGACAGACCCGTCTGTCCGGCCCCCAAGAGGAACTTGAAGCGCTCGTTGGTGGCCTCGGCCGTGCCGAAGCCGGCGTACTGGCGCATCGTCCAGAGCTTGCCGCGGTACATCGTCTCCTGGACACCACGGGTGTAGGGGTAGGCACCGGGTTCGCCGAGCTGGGTTTGCTCGTCGAAGTCCTTGAGGTCGGCGCCACGGTAGACCGTCTTCACCTCAATGCCCGAATCGGTGAATCGCTCGCTCGTGCCCACGAAGTCAAGGTTAGGCGTTGCCCGTCGCGGCACGAAGTCCCGCGAATGCTTCGACGCCACCCGATGATTCCCGCGCGTCGCGTGCCAGCGAGCAAGATGGAGGGATGTACTGCTCGAACTGCGGCGCCCTGGTCCCTGCGGGCAGGTGTCCGGCCTGTGACGTCATGCCGACGACGTCGGCGAGCGGCCGCGACGACGCCACGACCGGGCTGGTGCTCGCCAGTTTCTGGCGACGGGCGGGCTCTCGCGTCGCCGACGACCTCCTGCTCATCATCCCCGGGGTCGTCATCTTCGCCCTCGTCGCCGCGCTGAGCAACGTCGTCGTCGCCTGGATCGCTTTCTTCGCGCTCACCGGCGGTTACGTCATCGGCTTTCTCATTGGGCCCGCGGGACAGACGCTCGGCGGACGCGTCGCGAGCACCCGCGTACGCGACGCGCGAAGCGGCAAGATGATCACGCTGCGCCAAGCGTCGCTGCGTTGGGGCTTCGTGACGCTCTACGGCTCCCTCGAACTCGCGGGGAGCCACTGGGCCTACGCGGTGGTGGCCTTCTCACTCATCGACAATCTCTACCTGTTCGTCGATCCACGGCGTCAGACCCTGCACGACAAGTTCGCCAGCACCATCGTCGTGATGGCCTAGACGCGCACCGCGTGGGGCATGCACAGATCGTCGTACTCGGCGATCTGGATCGGACCGGCGTTCTCCCCGCAGGCCGGACACGACGGATCGCGGCGGACCTTGAACGTTCGAAAGGTCTGCTCCAGCGCGTCGTAGGTCAGTAGTCGACCCGCGAGGGACTCACCCAGTCCCAGAATCAACTTGATGGCTTCGACGGCCTGTAGTGAGCCGATAATGCCCGGCAGCACGCCGAGCACCCCGGCCTCGGCGCAACTGGGCGCGAGTTCGGCGGGCGGTGGCTCGGGAATCATGCAGCGATAGCAGGGGCCGACGTAGGGCTCGAAAACGGTGACCTGTCCGTCGAAGCGGAAGATGGAACCGTGCACGACGGGAATGCGCTTCAACAGCGCGGCGTCGTTCACCAAGTATCGCGTAGGGAAGTTGTCGGTGCCGTCGACGATCACGTCGTAGCCGTCGATGATGTCCACGATGTTGTCGGCGCCGAGTCGCACGTCGTAGGTGAGGACCTTGACGTCGGGGTTCATCGCCGTGAGAGCCGCCTTGGCGCTGTCGACCTTTCGCATCCCGACGCGGTCCATCGTGTGCAGGATCTGACGCTGTAGATTCGACGAGTCCACGACGTCCATGTCGATGATGCCAATGGTGCCCACGCCAGCGGCGGCGAAGTAGAGCGCGGCGGGAGAGCCCAGTCCACCCGCGCCGAGCAACAAGACCTTCGCGTCGAGCAGCTTCATCTGGCCCTCTTCACCCACTTCGGGCAGGAGAAGGTGTCGAGCGTAGCGAAGGCGCTGGTCTTGGGTCATGGTGCGCGGGGTACTCCACGCGAGTCCTTCGTCCTTCCATTTGTTGAAGCCCCCGATGATGGACACGACGTCGCTGTAGCCGAGGTCTTGGAGCGTCTTGGCGGCGAAGGCGCTGCGCGTCCCTCCTGCGCAGTACACCGCGACGGGCGCACTCTTGTCGCGAAGACGACCCTCGACGGAGAACTCGAGCTGCCCCCGAGGCACGTGGATCGCGCCGGGTACGGCACCTTGTTCGTACTCGTCGGGTTCGCGAACGTCGAGCAACGTGTAGTCGTCGAGACGCGCGGCGACCTCGTGGGGATCGATTTCACGGATCTCGGCCTTGGCGGCGTTCAGTAGGTCTCGCGGTGATGGCAAAGCGGCGCTCCTTTTCGGTCCTTAAACCCTACCCGCTTGGTCAACAATTCAGTTCGCCGTACCTGCTAGACCCGACGCGTGGAACTCCGTGAACTACTCGCCCGCCGACGCATGACGAGGTCCTTTGACGGAACGCCCGTCGACGACGCCTGGCTCGACGAACTCTGCACCGAGGCGCTCTGGTCGCCCACGGCGGGCAACAGCGCGGGCGTGCGTCTCTACACGTTGGGGGTCGATCACGTCGCGGCCTACCTCAACGTCGCCTCCGACGAAGTGTGGCGGGCGAGTTCACGGCGTTACCAAGGAATCTCTCGGGCGGGCGGTGCCGTCTTGGTCACGTCGCGTCCCCAGGACTACCTCGCGCGCTACGGCGAAGCCGACAAGGTCGCCTCGGGACTGAGCGACCGCGAGAACTGGCCGCTGCCCTACTGGCACACCGACGCCGCGATGGCGACGATGTCGTTGTTGCTCTTGCTCGAAGAGAGCGACTGGCAGGCCACCCTTTGGGGGAACTTTCGAAACAACGACGCCGTCTTGCGCTGGGCCGGTATCGGCGACGAAGAGCTCTTCGTCACCGTCTTCGTGGGGCGCGCTGACGGGAAGGACGTCTCGTCGAGTTCACTCGGCCGTGCGGTGCCGAGGCGCTCCGAAAGGGTCCGCCGAGTGGTCCCTTAGCCCGTCGCGCCGTTCGAGAGCGCGACGAGGTACTCGACCAAGGTGCGCGTGGAGAACGCCGTGGCGCCCTTGGTCAGGTAGCCACGCGCGGCGTCCGCGCGAGCGGGCCCGGCGATGTCGAGGTGCGCCCACGACCGGCCGTTCGTGAAGCGACGCAGTAACAGCGCCGCGGAGATCGATCCGGCCCGTGGTGGTTTGCCAATGTTCTTCATGTCCGCGATGTCAGATTCGATGTGCGACTCGTAACTCTCGACGAGGGGCATGCGCCAGAGCGCCTCGCCACTTCGTGCACTCGCTTGGGCCAAGAGACTCGCGAGTTCGTCGTTCGAGACGAACATCGCGCCGACCTCGTCGCCCAGGGCGACGTTTTGAGCCCCCGTCAACGTCGCCACGTCGATGATGGCGTCGGGACTGACCTCCGCGGCGAGGCTGAGCCCGTCGGCCAGAATGAGCCGGCCCTCGGCGTCGGTGTTGAGCACTTCGATGGTCATGCCGTTACGAATAGTGAGGACGTCGCCGGGCTTCGTCGCCCGATCACCGAGGAGGTTCTCCGTCAAGGGAGCGATTGCCGTCACGCGAACGTTGAGGGCGAGTCGGCTGGCGAGCGAGATGACGGCCATGACGACCGCCGCGCCCGTCATGTCGGTCTTCATGGCCATCATGCCGTCACCGGACTTGATGGAGAGTCCGCCCGAGTCGAACGTCACGCCCTTGCCCACGAGCGCCACGTGAGGAATCGTGGCGCCGCCTTGGGGATCGTACGTAGCGTAGACGAGGCGCGTCGGTTGCGCGGAGCCCTGTCCCACCCCGAGCAGTCCACCGAGGCGCTCCTCCTTGATCCTCGACTCGTTCCAGACCTCGACGGTGACGTGTTCGTCGCCGTCGAGGCGTTCGCCGATCTCGTTCGCGAGGACCTTTGGTGCCATGGAGCCCGCCGGTGAATCCACGAGATACTTGGCCCAATTGACGCCGTCGGCGATGAGCACGCCGTGCTCGACACCTTTGGTGACGGCGTCGTGCACCGCCACCGTCGGCAGCGGGACACCGATCGGCACGACGTCGAACGTCGAGTCGGTGCCCTGATTCTTGAAACTGTAGGAAGCGAGGAGCGCGCCTTCACTCAGCGCCTGAGCGATGCTCGAAGGCTCACGAAGACCGTCCGTCGGGAGGAGAAACGCGATCGAGCCTTCGCCAGTGGCGCGAAGGACGCCGGCGCCGGCGAGTCGGTACGCGTTGGCGTCTTGATCACTCGAACCAATCGACACGAAAGCCACGTTCGAACTCTGAAGCGAGCGAAGCACCACCGAGCTCCCGACGTCGTCCTTCAGTCCTTGACGTGCACACCACTCCTTCGTCAGGGTGCGAGGAATCTCTTGGCCACCGAGGCTCTGAGGAATGGCGTCACTGATCGTGCCAACTCCGTCCTTAAAGAGCACCGGCAACGCGATTGTCGCCTGCGTCAGCGCCTCCTTGATCGACGAGACTCGTGCCGTTCGTGTCATGGCAACCCTTCACTAGTCATGAACCCGTGCGGTTCGGTGATGCGGTCCTTCGGCCCAACGAGCCAGCGTCCAGACCAAATCGCTGAGGCGATTGAGGTAGGCATTGACGAAAGAATCCTCGAGGGGGTAGCCCACGGCCACGCGTTCCGCGCGTCTGATCACCGTACGCGCCACGTCTAAGGCGGCCGAGAGCTGTGTCTCTCCCGGAACGACGAACTCCTTGGGCATCTCGATCTCACTGGAGAGTGCGTCGATCTCTCGTTCGAGGCGTTCGATCATGCTCGACGTCACGAGTGACGTCTCGGCGACGAGTTTGTGTCGATTCGCGGGCAGCGTCGCGACCTCGGCCATGAGCACCCAGAGATCGCGCTCGAGCGTGATCAAGAGTTCGTTAAGGCGCGAACCCGGCTCGCTCAGTGACCGCGCCCAGCCGAGCGTCGCCTGCGCCTCATCGACCGCACCATTGACTTCAACGGGCTCGGCACTCTTCGCGACACGCCCTCCGAAGTAGAGCCCCGTGGTGCCGTCGTCACCACCACGCGTGTAAATCTTCACGTCGCTAGCGTAGTGAACCGAAGCATCCCCAGTAACCTGAGGAACCAATGGAGCCAACTCTTCGACCGCCGTTCGCCCGCCCGAGTGGGGACGATCCCTACCTGAGGGCGCTGGCCGAGCGCGTCCTGATCTTCGACGGCGCCACGGGCACCAATCTCCAGCTCCAGCACCTCAGCGCCGACGATTTCGGGGGACCGGCCCTCGAGGGCTGCAATGAGATCCTGAGCGTGACGCGACCCGACGTCATCGAGGCGCTCCATCGATCGTTCTTCGACGTCGGGGTGGACGTCGTCGAGACCAACTCCTTTGGATCGTTCTCCGTAGTGCTGGCCGAGTACGGCGTCGCCGATCGCACCCACGAACTCGCGTTCGCTTCCGCCCGGATCGCCCGGCGCGTCGCCGACGGCTACGCCAGCACCGACGAGCCAAAGTTCGTGGCGGGGTCGATGGGTCCGGGCACGAAGTTCCCCACCCTCGGCCAGATCTCGTACGACGATCTCTCCGCGAGCTACGAGGAGTTGGCCTTCGGCCTCTTAGAAGGCGGCGTTGATCTCTTACTCGTCGAGACCATGTTCGACCTGCTCTCGGGAAAGGCCGCCATCGCCGCGTGTCACCGGGCCATGGTGCGCCACGGAAGAATCGTGCCGATTCAAGCCCAGGTGACGATCGAGCTCACGGGCCGGATGCTGCCCGGCACCGAGATCGGCGCCGCCGTCGCGGCGCTGTCACCGCTGGGCGTCGACGTCCTTGGTCTCAACTGCGCGACGGGACCGGTCGAGATGTACGAACCGCTTCGCACGCTCTCGGACAGCGCGCCGATGGCCCTGTCCTGCATGCCCAACGCCGGTCTACCGAGCGTCGTCGAGGGCAAGATGCACTACGATCTCACGCCCGACGCGCTGGCCGAACACCTCGCGAAGTTCGTCACCGAGTCCGGCGTCCAAGTGGTAGGTGGCTGCTGTGGCACCACGCCCGAACACCTCGCGCGCGTCATCGAAACGGTGCGACCGCTCGCGGCCGCGAAGCGTTCGCCCGTCGTCGACCACGCCGTCGCGTCGATCTACTCACCGGTCAGCTACCAGCAAGACCGCTCGGTCCTGTTGGTGGGCGAACGAACGAACGCGAACGGCTCAAAGAAGTTCCGCGACGCGATGCTCGAGGGCGACTGGGACACGTGCGTTGAGATCGGCCGCGAACAGATCAAGGAAGGCGCGCACGTCTTGGACGTCTGCGTCGACTACACCGGCGCCGACGGCGTTCGTGACATGAACCAAGTCATGAGCCGGCTTTCGACACAGTCCTCTGTTCCGATCATGATCGACACGACCGAAGCACCCGTCGCGCGCCAGGCCCTCACCTGGCTCGGCGGCAAGCCTTTGCTCAACTCCGTGAACCTCGAAGAGGGCGACGCGCCCGGCACCCGACTCGACAGCTTCCTGTCGCTCGCCGCCGAATTCGGCGCGGCCGTGGTGGCGACCTGCATCGACGAAGACGGGCAGGCTCGCGACGCCGACTGGAAAGTGCGCGCCGCGAAGGCGATCACCGATCTCGCGGTTTCGCGTTACGGCCTCGATCCCCACGACATCTTCGTCGACACCCTGGCGCTGCCCCTGTCGACGGGCATGATCGAGTCACGTCGTGACGGCATCGAGACCCTCGAGGCCATACGACGGATCAAGAGCGAACTGCCAGGCGTTCGCACGATCCTCGGCCTCTCCAACATCTCGTTTGGACTCAATCCGGCCGCCCGACAGGTCCTCAACAGCGTCTTTCTCCACGAGGCCGCCGAGGCGGGTCTCGACGCCGCGATCGTGCACGCGTCCAAGATCCTCCCCTTGCACCGAATCGACGACGAGGCCCGACAGGTCTGCCTGGACCTCATCTACGATCGTCGTCGCGATGACTACGACCCCTTGAGCGAGCTGCTGCGACTCTTCGAAGGCGTGTCGACGTCGAACAACCAGGGTCCCGCACTCGACGACCTGCCTCTCAACGAACGTCTGAAGCGCCGCATTATCGACGGCGCGCGCGTCGGACTTGAGGACGACCTCAACGAAGCCATGAACGAGGGCGCGAAGCCCCTCACGATCGTCAACGACATCCTCCTCGACGGGATGCGCGTCGTGGGCGACCTCTTCGCCAGCGGCGAGATGCAACTTCCCTTCGTCCTGCAGAGCGCGGAGACGATGAAGACCGCCGTGTCGCACCTCGAACCTCTGATGGAGAAGAGCGATCAAGGGGGACGCGGTCGCGTCGTCCTCGCGACCGTGAAGGGTGACGTCCACGACATCGGCAAGAACCTCGTCGACATCATCCTGACCAACAACGGCTACGAGGTGATCAACCTCGGCATCAAAGTCGGCGTGAACGAGATGCTGAGCGCCGTCGAGGAGCACAAGGCCGACGCCCTCGGCATGAGTGGACTCTTGGTGAAGTCGACCCTCATCATGCGTGAGAATCTCGAGATCATGAACGAGCGCTCGATGTCCGAAGTCCCGGTCCTCCTCGGGGGCGCGGCCCTGACGCGCACCTACGTCGAACGTGACCTTCGAGAGATCTACGACGGTCGTCTCTTCTACGGCAAAGACGCCTTCGAAGGACTGCGCGTGTTGGACCAACTGGGAGAGATCCGCCGCGGAGGCACCGACGATCCCAACTTCGGTCGCGAGCTGTCCGAGAAGAAGGTGCAACGGCGATTCCGCGACCCGGCGCCGGAGCAGGCACTCGGGACGCCGAGCCGCAGTCCCGACGTCGAGACCGATAATCCCCTCTTCGTTCCACCGTTCCTTGGCAGTCGCGTCGCCAAGGGCATGTCCCTCGACGAGATCAGCGAGTTCTTGAACCTCACGGCACTCTTTCGAAACCAGTGGGGCTTCCGTCCCGAGAACGGGGAGGACGACAAGGAGTTCAAGGTGCGCGTCAGCGCCACGTTGCGTGAACAGATGAGCGTCGCCGTCGCCGAGAACCTACTGGTCCCCCAAGTGGTCTGGGGACACTACCCCGCCGCGTCGGACGGGAACGACCTCATCATCTTCGCGGACGAATCGCGCGACGAGGAGATCACGCGCTTTCACTTTCCTCGCCAGCACGTCGCGCCGCATCTCTGCGTCGCCGACTTCTTTCGCTCGAACGAGAGTCCCGAGCGCGACTACGCCAGCTTCATGCTCGTGACGATGGGTAGTCGTGTCTCGGAGCGCGCCCACCAACTCTTCGCCGACAACCGTTACACCGACTACTTGATGTTGCACGGTCTCGGCGTGGAGATGGCCGAAGCGCTCGCCGAACTGTGGCACCAGCGGATTCGTGAAGAACTCGGCTACGCCCAAGAAGACGGACCCACCCTCACCGGCCTCTTTCGCCAGCAGTACCGCGGCGGGCGCTATTCGTGGGGCTACCCGGCCTGCCCCGACCTCAGCGATAACGCGAAGGTGGCGGCACTGCTCGAATCGGAGCGAATCGGCGTGTCGGTTTCGGAGGGCTTCCAACTCCACCCCGAACAGACCACCGACGCCATTATCTGTCATCACCCCAAGGCCAAATACTTCGTCGCCTGACGAAGCGGCTCGCACTCTCGAAGTAGGACGTCGTTCGAATGGTCCGCGCGTCAGCGGGCGAGACCGTGGCCTTGTGCGACTATTGAGCGATGACCGGTTCCGACGCGTTAGGAATGAGCGACAACGTGACCGAAGCCGATTGGATTCGCGAACGACTCAGCCCGTGGCATTCGCGTCTGGTGACGTCGGTCGTTCCGGGCGGTTTCGACGCCTACGCCAGGATTCTGCACCCGGTGGAGCTACCCCTCGACGGAGGCCCCGTTCTTCGCTGGTCGGACGTGTCGCGCTGGAGTGGCGTCCCTCTGCACCCTCGGGTTCAGTGGCACGAGATCGCGCTGCCCCAGACGATTCCTCCCACGGAGCCTCCCTGGAGGAGTCAGGGCCCACGACAAGGCACCCTATTCTTCCCCGACGCCGAAGCGCTTATCGAGAACCTGTCGCGGCACACGGCGTCGCCGCACGAGTGTTTCTTCTGCCTGTGGGTCGGCTACTTCGGCGGCGCGGCCAAGTTCGTCCCCTTGGGTTCTCCCCCGGTGCACGTTCCCGCACCGGCGCAGCCTTCGCGGCTCGTCGAACTACCCTTTCGCGAGTACGGACTCTACGAAGGCTCGCTCGCCGGCGCCACCTCTCTCACGATGGCGAGCCGTCATCAGCGACAGACGCCGAATCTCTGGTGGCCGGCGGACAGATCATGGTGCGTCGCCAGCGAGATCGACCTCCCGTGGACCTACGTGGGCGCTTCGTCGGAGCTCATCGACCAGCTCCTTAGCGATGAACGACTTGAGACCGTGGCCGCGTCGCCGGGTGATCCGTTGTGGATCGACGTCGACGGTTGGCTCGCCGCCGTGATTGAGCACGCTGTCGACGAAATCCTCTCCAAGGGCTCAGTGAATCTGCACCTCGCTGCGGGCACCGTCACCGCGCAGTGGGAGCCGTCTCGTAGACGAGGAAGGGGAACGATCACCACCCGGTCCGAGAGGACCGGTGGCTGGGGTGGTGGCGGCTCCGCGGTCAACGCGCGTGATCCCGATGAGAAGAGACGACAGATCTCGCTGCAAATCCGCCGTGCGATTCTCTCGCTGGTCGCCGTGTGATCGCCAACGGTGAACCCAACTCCGAGAGGATGACGGAATCGTCAAACCCTGCTCCGAAGGCGGATGCACCTGAAGAACGTCAAGCTCTCGACCCCCAGACCGCACCTCGCCGCCCCGATCAACGAGGCCGGCGCGCTCAGCGGCGTAACAGTGGGGCCGCGACGGGCGTGGCGTCTCTTAAGGCTTCACGAGCGTGATAGCTCGAGCGCGTGAGGGGCGAAGACTGCACGTGGCGCAGGCCAAGTCGTCGACCACGTTCGGCGAGGTCGTCGAACTCAGCCGGCTCCCAGAAGCGAGCGACCGGAAGGTGACGTTCGCTGGGCCGAAGGTACTGCCCGATCGTGACGATCTGCACCCCGACGGCCGCCAAGTCCGCCAACGTCTCTTCAACTTCGTCAACCGTCTCGCCTAGTCCCACCATGAGGCCGGACTTCGTCGTCAGGCCGGCGTGCGCACCGCGCGCGAGGACGGTCAGCGAGCGCAGGTACCCGGCGCTCGGACGAACGGCCCGTTGGAGTCGAGCAACGGTCTCAACGTTGTGGTTCAGCACGTCGGGGCGCGCGTCAGTGAGAATCCGCAACGAATCGGCGTCGCCCTTGAGGTCGCTCGTCAACACCTCGACGTTGGTGCTCGGCGAACGCTCGCGAATCGCCCGCACGCTCTGGGCAAGGGCACCCGCGCCGCCGTCGGCGAGGTCGTCACGCGCCACGCACGTGATGACGGCGTGGGCCAGGTTGAGACGAACGACGGCCTCGGCCACGCGTTCGGGCTCGGTGGGATCGAGCGCCAGTGGTTTACGAGTGTCGACGAGACAGAAGCCACACGCCCTCGTGCAGCGTTCCCCGTTGACCATGAACGTCGCCGTTCCCGAGGACCAGCATTCGAAGATGTTCGGACACCCCGCCTCTTCGCACACCGTCACCAGACGCAGGTCTTCGGTGAGTTTGCGAAGCGACTGGTACTCAGTGCCCATGTGGGCCCCAATGCGGAGCCACTCGGGCTTGCGCACGTTGAGCGCAAGGGCCGCGTCGGGGTCGACCCCGGCCTTGCGCAGTCGTCGAATGAGGGGACGCTCCTCTGACGTGGTAGCGACGCTTCGGTCCACGCGAGCGACGCGCGACACGCCGCCGAGGTGGCGCTCGAGTTCTTCGCCCAAGAGGTTTTCGACGGCAAGCGTGGTGACGGCGACGCCGAGCGAATTCAATGAGGCCACGGGCTTATCGGGAATGCCGCAGGGCACGATGGCCCTAAACCCCTCGAGATCGATCTCGACGTTGAGCGCCACCCCGTGCAGGGTGCGCCGATGACCCGCCTCGTTGCGTTCGGTACGAACACCAACGGCGGCAATCTTCGAGGGAGACCCTTCGAGGTGCGCCCACACGCCGGGGTACCCCTCGAGTCGGCCGACGTCGCCGAGCCGTCGTTCGGCGTCGGCGCGACGGACCGCGGCGATGACGGCGTCTTCGAGCTTGCGAACGTGGGCCTTACCGGCGGCGGGATCGTCGTCGACGCTCACGATCGCCCAGGCCACCACCTGGCCTGGGGCGTGGTACGTCACGTCGCCGCCGCGGTCGGCGTCGACGACTACCGCGTTCAACTGGTCGGGGGGTATGAGGAAGTGCTCCTCCAGCGTGCGTACGCCGCGGGTGTAGGTCGGTGGATGCTCGAACAACAAGACGTAGTCGTCACTCGCCTGCAGCAACGCACGCTGGAGATCGTTGGCCTCGGCGAATGAGACCCTGCCGAGGTGACGTCGACGCAACATCTAGCGCTCGCTCGCCAGGTCCATACCCGAAAGCAGTTCGGCCACTCGTTCAAGGTAGCTGGCCGCGCCCACCGGTTCACAGACCCGATGATCGAACGACAGACCCAGCACCAGCCGGCGACCCACCTCGAGGACGGGCGAGTCGCCGCGTTCGTTCACCACCGGCACCAGACGGACCGCCCCCATTGAAAGAATCGCGACCTCGGGCTGGATGATGATCGGGGTAGCCCAGAGCGTGTGCTTCGTCGGCGCGCCCGCGATCGTGAAGGTGCCACCCATGAGATCATCCGTCGTCAGTTGACGAGTCCCGAGACGACCGTCAAGTTCGTTGACTCGACGCGCCAACGCTCGTAACGTCAGACCCGCCGCCGCGTGCACCACGGGCACCAACATCCCGTCGTCCGCTATCGCTCGAACGACGCCCAGGTTGACGGTGCGGTGCACCACCAACTCGTCGCCCGAGTACGTTGCGTTGAGGAATTCGAACTCGCCGAGCGCGCGAACGGCGGCCAGACTCACGACCATCTCGTCACTGATCGGCTCGCCGTCGCGCGTGACGCGACCGAGTTGATCGAGTTCGGCGAAGATCGCGCCGTCCACTTCCACGGCCACGAAGCCGTGAGGCGTGCTCTGACTCGACACCGACATGTGCTGGCCCATGCGGCGTCGCCCGTGGCTGAGGGGCACCACCAACTCTTCGCTCGGGCCCTTGGCGACGGCTCGCTCGGCGTCGCGGCGGGTGATGGCCCCTCCGGGGCCAGTTCCTTGGACCGAGCTCGGCGCGACGCCGCCGTCATTGAGGATACGTCGAACGACGGGTGACACCACGACGCCGTTGGGCGAAGGCTCTGGTGAGGGGATCGGCCCGGGGGTCTTCGCGGCGGCGGGCGCCGTCGTCGGCGCCGTCGGACGTGCCGACGTCGTCGGAGCCCCGCTCGGCGGCGCCACGACCGACCCCGCGTCAACGTTCTCATCGATCACCGCGACGCGTGCGCCCGTTTCCACGGTGTCACCTTCGCCCGCGAGGATCTCCACGAGCACCCCCGCGGCGGGCGACGGCATCTCGGAGTCGACCTTGTCGGTCGAGACCTCAAACAGTGGCTCGTCGCGAGCGACGACGTCGCCCACCTTCTTGAACCACTGCGTGATGATTCCTTCGGTGACGGACTCACCCAGCGACGGGAGCGTGACGTCAGCCAACGTGCAACCCGCGACCGGCCAGGGCGAGGAGTGTCTCGCCGAAGGTCTCCGAGAGCGACGGGTGGGGCTGGATCAGCGCAGCCGCTTCTTCGGCGGTTGCTTCCCAGTTCACGGCGAAGTAGCCCGCACCCAACTGTTCGGTGACCCACGGTCCCGCCATGTGCACGCCGAGGATCTGCCCGCCGGTACCGTCGGGGCGCTTTTCTGCGATGATCTTCACGACGCCCTCGGTGTCACCGATGATCTGCGCGCGGGAGTTCCCACCAAAGGGGTCCTTCTTCACGACGACTTCGTAGCCCTTCTCCTTCGCGGCCGCTTCGGTGAGGCCACAGAAGGCGACCTCGGGATTCGAGTAGATGGCCCAGGGCACGCGGTCGTAGTCGACCGGCACGACGGGCTCTCCGAGAATGGTCTTGATGGCGACGATGGCTTCGGCGAAGCTCACGTGCGCGAGTTGGGGCGTCCCGGCGACGACGTCGCCCACGGCGAACACGTGCGGCGCCGCCGTACGCTGATAGCTGTCCGCCACCACGAAGCCACGCTCGTCGACCTCGACGCCCGTGCCGTCGGCCAAGAGCCCTTCAGTGCGCGGGCGTCGACCCACGGACATGACGACCATGTCGGCCTCCACGCTCTCTTCGCCTTCGACGGCGATGGTCGTCGAACCCTTCGTGGGCGTGTGGCCAGTGATCGTCGCGCCCACACGGATTTCGATGCCGCGTTTCTTGAACGAGCGCTGCACGACGCTGGCGACCTCACCGTCGCAGCCCGCGAGGATCGAGGGAAGGAATTCCAGAATGGTGACCTTGCTGCCCATATCCGAGAGGAGTGAGGCGAACTCGCACCCAATGGCGCCGCCGCCGACGACGGTGGCGCGTGCCGGGAGAGCGCTGAGGTCGAGGAACTCATCCGACGTGACGACGATCTTGCCGTCGACGTCAAAGCCGGGCAGGGTTCGCGGCACGGATCCCGCCGCCAAGATGATGTTGGCGCCCTTCGCCACGACGCCGGCGTCGGCGCCGTCGAGGATGGTGACGGTTAGATCTTTGTCCAAACGACCGGTTCCCTCGAAGATGGTGACCTTACGACCCTTCAAGAGTCCCGAGAGTCCCTTGAAGAGACGATCGACGATCTCGTTCTTGCGAGCTTGGCTGACGGCGAAGTCCACCGTCACGCTCTTCGCGTTGATGCCGAAGTCCGCCGAATGTTCGACCGTGCGATGGACGTGCGCGGTCTCGAGGAACTCCTTCGCCGGCACGCAGCCGCGGTGCAGGCACGTGCCACCGACCTTGTCACGCTCGACAAGGGCGACGTTGAGACCCGCCGCGGCGCCGTAGAGGGCGGCGGCGTAGCCACCAGGTCCTCCTCCGATTACGACGACATCGAACTGCTGGACCTCGTTAACCACGGTCTTTCCCTTCGGTTGTACAGCGCCATCCCCCAGAAGGAAAGCCTAATGTTTTTGCGCATATCCGAGCGCACGCTCAACGCCAGCGCGACGACGGCAGTGGTGGCGCGAGCGGCCGAGGAACCCTCGGCGATGACGACTGAGTCGTCGACTCAAGCGCACCTCGACGTGATTCAAGAGTTCGTCGAAACGGCGCGCTTCGTTGCGGGCTCCGCGTTCGGCGCGAGACGTCGTCGACCGAGGGTTCGCGCCTACGAGTGGCGACCGCGTTGCTCGTCGGCGGCGGACGTTGCCAGCTCGTCCACGAAGTCGTTCATGCGATCGCCCGAGTGCCCCTTCACCCAGGAGAACGTCACCTCGCGGCCAACCTCCAAGACGAGGGGTAGCAGTGCTTCCCAGAGGTCTCGATTCGCGACGCTTTGACCCTTGGTGTTCTTCCAGTTACGCCGCCGCCAACCGACGTACCACTGGTCGTGAAAACATTTCACCACGTAGTTCGAGTCACTGACGATCTCGATCGCGCCGTCGGGGTGCTCACGAAGTGCCTCGATGACCGCGATGACCTCCATGCGTTGGTTCGTGGTGTGCGCCTCGGCACCGCTCGCGAACTCCTCGACGCCACTCGCCCAGGCCCACCCGCCCGGTCCGGGATTGCCGCGGCACGCGCCGTCGGTATGAATTCGGATCATATGACTCGCGTTATCCAAGCGTCCGGGTCGTCGGTGAAACGCGTCACGGCCGGCGGCAAGTCACCGCGCAGCACCTGACCGAGCGTCACGTGTTCGAGCACTTCACGCAACGTGCCGCGAACGGCCACCCACACGTCGCGCAGGTGCGTGGCTTCACCCTCGTAGACGAGCGTCTCGGGACGCATGCCCCTGACTCCCGCCATAGGCCCACTCACCACGCGCAAGATGTCGGCGATCGTGATCTCGTCGGGGTCGTGGGCCAACTTGAAGCCGCCTTCGGGCCCGCGCTGGCTCGTCACGAGTCCCCCGCGACGGAGATCGGAGAGAATCGCGCCGAGGAACTTGGCCGGCAGGTCCTGTTCGTGGGCCAGGTGATCGGCGCTCACCGAGACGTCGCTCGCCGCCAGCGTCAGGAGAGCGCGAATGGCGTACTCAGCCTTGGCGGGAATCTGCATGGACCCATTCTGCCCCACCCCGTAGCGGCGCGCGAAGAGATTGCACGCGACTTCTAAGGTGAAGTCGTGTTCAACCTCGCCACGCGCCGCCTCTACCTGTGCGTAGGGGCGCGTGAGGACATGGCGAGCTTTCTGCCGGCTGTCCTTCGAGGCGGGGTCGACGTCGTGCAACTACGAGAGAAAGTCCAGCCCGCTTCCGCGCAGCTCGAACAAGCCCGCCTCATGATCCCCATCTGTCGAGCGTTCGACGTTCCCTTCATCGTGAACGACGCGCCCGAGCTCGCCGACGCGGCCGGCGCCGACGGCGTGCACGTGGGCCAAGACGACGCCAGCGTCGAGCGCTGTCGAGCATTACTAGGACCCGACGCCATCGTGGGGCTCTCCACGCACTCCGCCGATGAGTTCGACGGCGCCCTCGTCCAAGACGCGACGTACTTCAGCGCCGGCCCCGTCGTGCCCACACCCACCAAGGTGGGACGCGCCGGTACGGGGGTGGCGTACGCCGCCTTGAGCCAAGCCCGCAGTACTCGTCCCGTCTTCGTGACCGGCGGCGTCAACGCCTCCAACGTCGCCTCACTGGTGACGGCCGGACTGCGCCACTTCGTGGTCGTTCGCGCGCTCACGGAGTCGAGCACTCCCGAGCGATCGGCCCGCGACCTACGCCACGCGCTGGACGAGGCACTGTCAACGGTGTCGGTCGAGCCAACCTAACAACGTCGCCACCATTCGAGGGTCGGCCCGCAACTGGTGACCCGCGCCTTGAATGAGGCGCAGTTCCGCACGACCTTCCGCCGCGGCGACCAGGTCCCTCGCGTCCGACGCGGGCACTTCGATGTCGTCAGTACCGTGACCGATGAGGAGGCGCCGCGGCGGAATCGCGGCGACGGCCTTCATCGGATCGATGGCCAGAAGATCCTTGTAGAGCTCGTCGGGACCGAGCAACTCTTTTTCGTCACCCACGACACCGGCGACCTGAACCGCGCGGTGCAGTTCTTGGGCCGATCCGCTCCACGCCACGAGGTGCGCGGGCGCGGCGAACGTGGCGACGCCGCGCACTCGATCGTCCGCCGCCGCGACGGCCAGGGCCAACGATCCACCGAAGCCAAAGCCGGCCAGCGAGATCCTCCGATCACCCTCGGCCACGCGGTCGAGAATCGTCGCCAAGTCCTCGCGCCACTTCGACGCGGAGAACGTGCCCGTACTGCCGCCGACGCCCGACAGGGTTCCCGTCGCGACCAGCCAACCCGATTCGTTCGCGACGTGCTCGGCCAGTTCCGGCAAGAGCCCCGCCGCCTGACGTCCCATGCCCACCAGGCGCGGCAGACCGTGCACCAGCACGAGGGCGTGACCAACGACGGGGCGAGCGTTCGAATCAGATATTCGTAGGTCGAGCAGCGACGCGCCGCTTTGGAGCTGCTCGTGGGCGAGCACGAGTGACTAGATGCCTAGGCGTTGCGCCAGCAGTTCGCGGTGGTACGCCGGGTCCCCCAAGAACAGTTCCGAACTCTTCGCGCGTTTGAAGTAGAGGTGCGCGGGATGTTCCCACGTGAAGCCAATGCCACCGTGAATCTGGATGTTCTCCGCCGCGCAATGAAAGTAGGCCTCGGAGCAGAACGACTTGGCGAGACTCGCCGCGATGGGCAGCTCGTCGTTGCGCTCTTGGGCGGCCCAAGCCGCGTAGTACGCGGCGGACTTCGCCGATTCGACGTCGAGCAGCATATTGGCGCACTTGTGCTTTATGGCCTGGAACGATCCGATGGGTCGGCCGAACTGCACGCGATTCTTCGCGTACTCCACCGACGCGTTGAGCACTCGCTGCGCGCCACCGACCTGTTCCGCCGCGAGCGCGGCCTCGGCGACCTGCAACGTCGCTTCCAAGCCGGAGAGAGCACCACCGTCGTCGCCGACGAGTCGCGCCGGGGCGTCCAAGAATTCGATACGACTCTGCTTACGCGTCTGATCCATGGTCGAAAGGGACGCGCGCGAGACGCCCGTGGCGTCGCCGTCCACGGCGAAGAGCGAGAGGCCCCGGTCGGTCATCGCGGGCACGAGCAACAGCGTGGCCGTAGAACCGTCGGTGACGTAACTACGCACACCGTTGAGCACGAAAGCGTCGCCCGCGCGCGAGGCGGTGGTGGACGTCGTCGTGAGGTCCCACTCTCCGGCGTCGTCGGTGACGGCGAGGGTCGCGATGGTCGCGCCCGACGCGATGCCCGGAAGAAACGTCGCCTTGTCTTCGTCGTTGCCGACGAACAACAGGGCGTTGGCCGCGAGCGCCACGGTCGAGAAGTACGGCGAACAGAGCAGCGCCGCGCCCATCTCCTCAAAGACCACGTACAGTTCGACCGGTCCGAAGCCCTGTCCGCCGTACTCCTCGGGAATGCCGAGTCCCTGCAGGGCGAGCTCGTTCGCCATCTGCGCCCACACGGCAGGGTCGTAGCCCTCGGCCGTGGCCATGAGTCGACGGACTTCACTCTCGGGCGACTTTTCCTCTAAGAAGCGACGCACCATTTTGCGAAGCTCTTCCTGCTCTTCGCTAAAGCCAAAGTTCATTGCGAGCTCTCTTCTTCTGCGCGCGAACGGCGCCATGGTCGAGATTAGTCAATCTCAGCGACGGGGTATTTCGTGCCATTCTGGGGTGGTGGACAACGTGGAACTGGTCTGGTCAAACGCCGTCGCCGAGGTCCACCGTTTCGTGGTGGGCCCCGTCGAGAACAACGTGTACGTCGTGCGGTGCCGACGAAGTGGCGAGGCGGCGCTACTCGACGCCGCGAACGAGCACGACCGACTGCTGCGTGTCGCGACACGTCTCGGGGTCACGTCGGTCCTGGAGACCCACGGCCACTGGGACCACATCGGCGCCGTCACCCAGGTTCGCGACGCGGGGATCGACGTCTGGGTGCGCAGCGAGGACGCGTCGATGTTGCCCAGTTACGACCACCTCCTCGACGACGACGCCGTGCACGTCGTCGGCGACCTACGGCTGCGCACGGTGCACACGCCCGGTCACACGCCGGGCAGTATCTGCTTCGCACTCGAGGGCACGCCGCTGCTCTTCACTGGCGACACGCTGTTCCCCGGCGGCCCGGGCAACACCACGTTCGAAGGTGGTGACTTCGCGACGATCATCACCTCGATCGATGAGCGACTCTTTCGCGTCTACGACGACGCGACCACGATCTGGCCCGGTCACGGGGCGTCGTCGTCGATCGGAGCCGAGCGCCCGCACCTCGATGAGTGGGTACAGCGCGGTTGGTGACGATAGGTCATCGCGCCACTGTTCACCAGTAGGCTCACTGCGTGCCAAAACCGCTGCTCGAGTTGCGCAATCTTCACGCCGAGGCCGAAGGGGCCTCCATCTTGCGTGGGGTGGACTTGATCGTCCACGAGGGAGAAGTGCACGCGCTCATGGGTCCCAACGGTGCGGGCAAGTCCACGCTCGCGAGCGTCGTCATGGGTCATCCGGGCTACAAAGTGACGAGCGGTGAGATCCTGTTGAAGGGTGAGAACATCGCCACCTGGACTCCCGACGTTCGAGCTCGCGCCGGCATCTTTCTCGCCTTTCAGTACCCCGAAGCCATCGGCGGCGTGTCGGTCATCCAGTTCCTGCGCCAGGCCATCGCCGCGCGAAAGGGACTCGACGAACTCAGCGTGCTCGAGGTTCGCTTGGACTTAGCCGAATGGATGGACCGACTCGGCATCGACAGCGCGTTCGCCGAGCGCCACCTCAACGACGGCTTCTCCGGAGGAGAGCGCAAGCGCAACGAGGTCTTGCAGATGGCGCTCCTCGATCCCGTCGTCGCCCTGCTCGACGAGACCGACTCGGGACTCGACATCGACGCCCTGCGCGTGGTCGCCAAGGGCGTGCGGACCGTGCGTGAACAGCACCCCGCGATGGGCGCGATTGTCGTCACGCACTACGTCAAACTCCTCGACGAGATCCGACCCGACTTCGTGCACGTCTTGTTCGACGGTCAGATCGTGCATTCGGGCGGGGCTGAACTGGCCCAACAGATCGATCACGAGGGCTACGACGCCTGGCGACCGGTGAGCGCGTGACGAGCTTCAGTGCCCGACGCGTCCGCGCGGATATCCCTCAACTCTCGCGCGTCGTCAACGGGCGAACAATCACCTACCTCGATTCGGGCGCGAGTTCGCTGCAGCCCCACGCGGTCATCGACGCCATGAGTCGCTACTACGAACTCCGACACGCCAACGTCCATCGCGGCGTCTACCAGACCGCCAACGAGGCTACGGAAGCCTACGAGGGATCTCGTAACGCCGTGGCGCGCTTCATCAACGCCCCGGGCGGCGAGAACGAAGTGGTCTTCACCAAGAACACCACCGAGGCATTCAACCTTCTGGCGAAGAGTTGGGGCGCCACCAACCTCAAGAGCGGCGACGTCGTCCTCGTCAGCGAGATGGAACATCACGCGAACATCGTGCCGTGGTTCCAACTGCGCGACACGACCGGCATCGAAGTTCGCTTCATTCCCGTCGGCGACGACTTTCGCCTGGACCTTACAAGCCTTGACCGACTCCTAAAGGGCGTCAAACTCCTCTCCGTCACTGGCATGTCCAACGTGCTCGGCACGAGACCCCCCCTTAAGGAACTCGCGCGTGCGGCGCACGACGTAGGCGCGCTCGTCGCCGTGGACGCCGCGCAGATGGTCATGCATGGCCCGACCGACGTCGCCGACCTCGACGTCGACTTCGCCGCGTTCTCCGGTCACAAGATGCTCGGGCCTACGGGCATCGGCGTCTTCTGGGCGCGCGAGCGAGTCTTGGACACCATGCCTCCCTTCCTCGGTGGTGGTGGCATGATCGCCGACGTGCGCGTCGACGGGTTCACGCCGGCCAAGGGCGTCGCGCGCTTCGAAGCGGGGACGCCCCCCATCGCGGAAGCCGTGGGTCTGCACGCCGCCGTTCGATACCTCGAGGGACTCGGTATGGACAACGTCGCCGCCCACGAACGATTCCTCACCAAGGATGCGCTGGCCCGCTTGGAGTTGACCTTCGACGGACGCGTTCGCGTCATCGGACCACTCGACACGAGCGACCGCGGCGGGGTGATCAGCCTCGACGTCGAAGGCGTGCACCCCCACGACGTGGCCCAGGTCCTCGACCAGTTCGGCGTCTGCGTTCGACCGGGGCACCACTGCGCGAAGCCCCTGATGCGCCGCTTCGGCCTGGCCGCCACGGCGCGCGCGTCCTTCGGCCCCTACTCCCTCACCAAAGACACCGACGTGCTCCTCGAGGCCCTCGAGCACGCTCTCAAAATGTTTGGCTAGATCGTGTCGAATCTCCAGGACCTCTACCGCGAAATCATTCTCGACCACTACCGCTCACCGCGCAATCGCGGCGAGTTGGTGACACCGCCCGCCCACCGGGTGGAGGGCTTCAACCCGCTCTGCGGCGACGAAGTGGTGGTCTACCTCGACGTTCGCGACGGCGTGCTGGTCGACATCAAACTCACCGGGCACGGCTGTTCTATCTCGCAGTCGTCGTCGTCGCTGATGAGTGGGGCGGTCAAGGGTAAGTCCCTCGACGAGGTCAACGAGACCATCGACTCATTCAAGAAGATGATGACCGTGCACGAGTCGGCACTCTCGAAGGATGAGGACCACGACGACGAGGTGGACCTGAGAAGACTCGGTGAACTCGCGGCCCTCCAGGGAGTGGTGAAGTTTCCGGTACGGATCAAGTGCGCGACGTTGGCGTGGAACACGCTGCGCCAAGGTCTAGAGGAACTCGCCTAACGTCACGCTGGCGTACAGGGCGTCGGGTCGAACGAGGGCACGTCGGTCAGCGTTGGATTGGTCGTCGCGGTTGTCGCACTCTTCTTCGTGGTGGTCTTCGTGGTCGAGCTCGTGGGCAGCGTCGTCGTCGTGACGGCGACGTTGGGGGGCTGGAGAGTCTGGAGTTGCGCGTTCGGCGGCGGGTTCGTCGGCCTTTGGAGTTGCGCGCCGAAGATGCCGACGAGTTGTTGTTGGGCGGCGGGCTGGGCGACGTAGAGCACGTCGCCGAGACTGGCGCTCACCGCGGAGACGGTGGGCAGGGTGAACGTTCGAATACCGTTGGCGTTCACGCCGTGAAAGCGCACCGCCAGGCCGATCAGCTCGCGAAGCGTGAAATTACTGTCGAGGGTGATGCCCTGAGGAATCGCCGAGAGGAAGCTGTTGAGGGTCAACGGGTTGTAGAGGTGCTTCGCCTGGTCGATCATCGCGCGAAGGAACGCGTCCTGGCGGTCGATGCGTCCGAAGTCACTCGAGCCGTCGTAGAGCCAACCTTCGCTCGTGAGGTCGCTGTAGAGCTGACTCGCCGACAGATTCGACCAGTGAAGGGGAATTGTGCCACTACCGCGCACGTTGTAGTAGTAGTGACGACTGCGCGACACGGCCAGCGCGGTGGCGCCCTTGACGATCTGACAGCCAGCGTGGCGAATCCACAGATCCGACTCCGGGTCGAACGCCGGGTAGCGGAAGTCGAGGTAGACGCCGCCGAGAGCGTCGGCGACGTTGATGAGGCCCGCGAAACTCACCACGATCGTCTGGTTGATCGGAATGCCGAAGTTCGCGGTGATGGTCTGGGCGAGCAGCGAAGGGCCGTTGCCGAAGTTCACGTTGATGCGATTGAACTGGCCGTAGAGCGACTGGTTGGCGAGCAGGGTCACCACGGTGTCACGCGGAATCGACACCATCGAGATGACGCCGGCGTCGGGATCGACGTGGATGATCTTCACGACGTCACTGCGCTGGCCCGAGACTGTACCGGTGGAGGCGCCAGTCTCTTTCGCCAAGATGCCGCTCAAACCCACGCGAGAGTCCGAGCCGATCATCAGAATGTTGAAGGGTTTACCGGAGATCGGCTTCACTTCGTGCGCGACGTTGATCTTCGGGATCTTGTTGAATCGGTAGTTGGCGTAGTAGTAGCTGCCACCGATCACCCCGGCGATGACCACGAGGAGCGCGACGCCCGAGATGATGAGTCGTCGGCGTACGCGGTGAGGTCGTTTCGCCCGGTTCTTGACTTCGTCGCCGTCGCGCTGGTCGACGGCGTTGCCAAGCTCCACTAATCGATGATGGTTCGCGATTGACTCATTCGAACGGTGTTCCGAACTTGGCTCTTGCGGAGCGCCCTTCCGTCCTCTCGCCATCAGTCGACTGTATCGCTTTCGTTACGACGATATCTAGCGGGCGCCAGCGTCGCGAAAGGTCTCGTACCCGTCGCGTTCGAGCGTCACCGCCAATTCCGGTCCCCCGGTCGCCACGACACGACCGTTGCTCATCACGTGAATCATGGTCGGGGTGAGTTCGAGAAGCAGTCGGCGAAAGTGCGTGATGGCGAGCACGCCACAGTTCCACTCGGTGGTCGCGGCGGTGAGTCGCTTCGCGACCGCGTCGAGCGCGTCAACGTCGAGACCTGAATCGATCTCGTCCAGCAGCGCGAACTTGGGTCGAAGGACACCGAGTTGGACCATCTCCGCTCGTTTACGTTCGCCCCCGGAGAGATCGACGTTGACGAATCGGTCGAGGAGCTCGGGGGGCAACTCGATGCGACTGGCCTCTTCGAGCATGCGCGCACGCAGCGTCGTGGGGTCGGCGCCGGCGGCCTCGAGCAAGTCAAAGGTCCGTACACCCGGGATCTCAAAGGGTTGTTGCAACACCAGCATCAGGCCCTCGCGGGCGCGGTCCGTGGGCGACATGGACAAAAGCTCGACACCGTCGATGGTCACGGAACCGTCGAGCACGCGATAACCCGGGTGGCCGGTGAGCGCGTGAGCCAAGGTCGACTTACCCGAGCCGTTCGGGCCCATGATGGCGTGCACCTCGCCCGAGCGCATGGTGAGATCGAAGCCCTTTAGGACCTCCTTGCCGGCGACCTCGACGCGCAGCCCCTCAATCTTCAGTTGCGAACTCACGGTACCAGCACCTCGAGGCGCCCGTTGTTGTTCTGCACGTCGTAGTGCCCGACGGCACGCGTGGCGGGCAGCGTCACGGCCGCACCGTCGGAGAGACGAAACATCGCCCCGTGTCGCGCGCACTCGATCTCGGCCGTCTCGACGTCGACCTCACCTTCGGACAAGCTGAACTCTTCGTGGCTGCAGCGATCGTCCAAGACGTACACTGTCTCGTCGATTCGCACCGCGACGAGCGTTCGGCCCCCGACGTGCAACTGTCGAGGCACGCCGGATTCGAAGTCGTCCAACGCGCCAATGTCGACCATCGTCACGCCGTCACCTCCGCGACGCTCGCCAGCACGGAGGCCACGTCGCTCTCGACCAAGCCCGCGAGCTCGCTGGGCAGCGCCGAAAGCATCTCGTAGAAGAAGCCCTGAATCAACAGACGCTGCGCGTCGTCTCGACTGACCCCACGCGACTCCAGGTACCAGCGCTGGAGCTCGTCGAGGGGACCCACGCTCGACGCGTGCGCGCACATGACGTCGTTCTCTCGGATGTCCAAATTCGGAACACTGTCGGCGTGCGCGTTGGGGGCAAGGAGGAGGTTGTGGTTGGTCTGGCGCGCGTCGGTACGCTTCGCGCCCTTCTCGATCTCGATCAGTCCGGTGTAGACCGAGCGCGAGTGGTCCGCGACTGCGCCCTTCGACAGCAGCGTTGACGTCGTGCGTGGCGCCACGTGGTACTGGCGAGTGCGAAAGTCGTGGACCTGGTCTCCCGAACCGAGAAACGTCGTGCGCAGTTCATTGGCCGCGCCCGCGCCGAGCATCTCCGCGTCATTTCGTGAACGGTCGTAGTGGCCGCCCAGTCCCACCACGGCCTGGTGGAGTCGCGCGTCGCGCGACAAGAATCCAGTCGTACGCGCGACGTGCCACGCGGTCGCGTCGAGACGCTGGTACGTGATCAGTTGCAGCGAGGCATTGTCGTCCAGTCGGTACTCGCTGACCGGAACGACGAGCGCGTCGCGCCCGCCTTCGAAATACTCGACGACCGTGACGCTGGCGCCGCGTCCCAGGACAATCTGCGTGCGCGAGAAGGAGGCACCGGCCGTCGACTCGTTCAGCACGATCACGGGTTCGGCGACGTTCACGCCCGCCGCGACACGAATCACCGTCGCCCCGGGCGCGAGTGCCGCGTTCAAGAGAGCGAAGGTGTCGCCCTGGTAACGCAGCAGCAGCGTCTCACCGTTAAGGGACTGGTTGGATTCGTCGATCTCGACGGTGACGCCGTCGACGACGTCGCCCGTACTCACGCAAAAACCGTCCACCACGCGAATGACCAAGCCCGCACGCTGGCACAGCTGAACCGCGAAGTCTGAGTCCGGGGCGTTCTTCGGCGCGCTCGGCACCTCAAAGTGATTGAGGTCGAGATCACCGAGGGGCGCGTAACGCCACACTTCGTCGCTCGTCGTGGGTAGTCCGGTGGACTCAAAGACCGACCAGGCCAGACGTCGAGTGGCCGCGTCAGGTCGGTTGGTCATAAACGTGGTGGCTGAGTCAGCGAAAGTAGTCATAGGGAAGGAGGACTCAGGCAGTGTACCGGGCGCCGACAAGCCTCTGGCACACGACGACGTAGGCTGAATCATCACTCGAAAGGATCGCGTGGAGTTCTCGTCGCCCGTCATCACGCTCGAAGTGAAGGGTCACGTCGCCACGCTCTGGCTCGACCGACCTGAAGCGCGAAACGCGCTCGGCAGTGCCTTCTGGCGTGATCTTCCGCTCGCGGCCACGGCGATCGCGAGCGAACCGAACGTTCGGGTTTTGGTCATCGCCGCCCGGGGTCCGCACTTTACGGTGGGACTCGACCTCAAGGAGTTCGGCGGCGGCTTCCTCGCCGCTGGCGCAGAGTCGTCGACCGCGACGATGAACGCCCGGTCCTACGAGTCGATTCGACGACTCCAACAGTCCGTCTCGTCTATCGCCGAGCTAGCGATTCCCGTGATCGCGGCGATACACGGCTACTGCATTGGCGGTGGCGTCGATCTCATCAGTGCGTGCGACGTGCGACTCGCCTCTCGCGACGCCGTCTTCTCCGTGCGTGAGGCCAAGGTCGCCATCGTCGCCGATCTCGGGACCCTCCAGCGTCTACCGCGCATCGTGAGTGCCGGCCACGTCGCCGAGTTGGCCTTTACCGGAAAAGACATCGACGCCAATCGCGCGGTCGAAATTGGCCTCGTCAACTCGGTGCACGGCGCGTCGGGCGAGGACGTCGTGGTGGCCGCGTACGAACTGGCGAACGACATCGCGGCCAACTCCCCCGTGGCCGTTCGCGGCACGAAGGCCGTCCTGGCGGCGAACGACGGGCGCAGCGTGGCGGAGGGTCTCGACTTCGTCGCGCGCTGGAACACCATGTACTTACACAGCAACGACCTCAAAGAGGCGATGACCGCGTTCATCGAGCGTCGTCAACCCGTCTTTGACGGCGACTAACGACGTCGACGCTTCTTCTTTCGACGATCCTTCTCCGCCTGCTTTTCGAGTTGCTGGCGACGTTCTTCGAGCAGTTCCGCCGCGACGGCGTTCACGATGTCACTCGCCGAATCCAAGATCTCGCGACGGTCCTCGACGGGTACGTCCGAACTCGGCGCGGGTTCGACGGGTTGGTCGACGAGGGTTCCGTGCGACCAGCCAACGTCAACGAATCGACGCTCGTAGGTGAGACAGTTCTCGGGACACGACCACGGCTGATCGGGCGCGTTGCCGAGCACGCAGAAGCGCGCGGTCTCGCCGGACTGGTAGGTCCGACTTTGGAAATGCTTACACTCTTCGCGCATACCCATTAGGAGATTATTTCACGTCATTGGCCAACGTTGGCGCCGGACCAACGGTCGGCCCGCGTCTCGGTGAACGATTACTCACGAGGCGTGAGTTTACGAGCGTCGACCTCGTTGCCAGTCGGGGCACGTACGCGAGCACTTCTTCCGTCTTCTTTCACCGGGTCATCGGCTTCGCGCGGCCCCACGCTCTTCGTTCGCGCCAGTCTCGCCCAAGTCGACGTCGAGAGAGGGGACGTACCTGGAGACCGAGAACGAGGACAACTCCGGGTACGGCCGTCGATTCGGGTACGAACGTCGAGAGACGCCGCGACCGGCACCACGAGCGCCACGTTGGTCCACGACGCGGCGACAGCCTCGTTAGCCGATCGAGCCCTCCATCTGCAGTTCGATCAGTCGTGACCACTCCACGGCGTACTCCATGGGCAAGGTGCGCGTCACGGGTTCGATGAAACCGTTCACTATCATTCCCATGGCCTGGCTCTCGGTGAGTCCACGACTCATGAGGTAGAAGAGCTGGTCGTCGCCGATCTTCGACACCGTGGCCTCGTGGCCGATCGAAGCGTCCTGTTCGCCAACTTCCATGTACGGCCTCGTCTCGGAGACCGATTTCTCGTCGAGGATCAAGGCGTCACAGCGTACGAAACTCTTGGCGCCGGTGGCGCCCTCTTCGACCTTCACCAGTCCCCGGTACGCGGTCAGCCCGCCGTCCTTGGAGATGGATTTCGAGATGATCGTCGAGGTGGTCTCGGGGGCGCAGTGCACCATCTTCGCGCCCGCGTCTTGGACTTGGCCCGGCCCGGCGTAGGCCACGGAGAGCACCTCACCCGAAGCCTTGGGCCCCATCAGGTACACGGAGGGGTACTTCATCGTCAGCCGCGAACCGATGTTGCCGTCGATCCACTCGACGTGCGCTTCGGCCTCGGCGCGCGCGCGCTTGGTGACCAAGTTGTAGACGTTGTTGGACCAGTTCTGAATCGTCGTGTAGGTGATGCGCGCGCCCTCAAGAGCGACGAGTTCGACGACGGCCGAGTGCAGGGAGTCCGTCGAGTAGACCGGCGCCGAGCAACCTTCCACGTAGTGAACTTGCGAGCCGACGTCGGCGATGATCAACGTGCGCTCGAACTGGCCCATGTTCTCGGTGTTGATGCGAAAGTAGGCCTGCAGGGGCTGGTCGACCTTGACGCCCGGCGGGACGTAGATGAACGAGCCACCACTCCAGACGGCGGAGTTGAGGGCCGCGAACTTGTTGTCGTTGGGGGGAATGATCGTCCCGAAGTACTTGCGCACCAGTTCTGGGTACTCGCGCACCGCGGTGTCCATGTCACAAAAGAGCACGCCGAGGCGCTCGAGGTCCTCGCGATTTCGGTGAAAAACGACCTCCGACTCGTACTGGGCCGTGACGCCGGCCAAGTACTTACGCTCGGCTTCAGGAATGCCTAGCTTCTCGTACGTGTTCTTGATCTCGTCGGGCAGCTCTTCCCACGTGTTCACCTGGTGATCGGTGGGCTTGACGTAGTAGTAGATGTCGTTGAAGTCGAGGTCGGGCATGCGATCGGCGAACCACGGCAGCATGGGCTTCTTTTCGAAGCGCTTCAAGGCGTCCAGGCGGAACTTCAACATCCACGGTTCTTCGTTCTTCATCGCGGACATCTCACGCACGATGGACTCGTTGAGCCCCTTCTTGGGCTTAAAGACCGGCAACTGGTCATCCGACCAGCCCAATTGGTAACGGCTGAAGTCCAAGTTGTCAATCGCCATTGCGCTCCTTTGGGATAATCCCTACGTCCATAGTACTTACTCACCGGGCCCGTCTGACCCCAAAGACTGGCAAAGTGGTGAAGTGCTGAACCCCCCCACCGCTCCCCAACGGCCCCACCCCATAACGCGACACGGCGACACCAGGGAGGATCCCTACTACTGGCTCAGGGACCGAGACAGTGACGACGTCGTGCGTCACCTCCGAGCCGAGAACGACTACCTCGCGCACGAGCTCGCCCCCCTCAAGCCCCTCGAAGACGAACTCTTCAACGAGATAAAGGATCGAGTAGAAGAGACCGACATCTCCGTTCCGGTGCGAAAGGGCGACTGGTGGTACTTCGAGCGCACGCGCGAAGGACTCAGCTACCCGATCAGCGCCCGCGTGCCGGCCAGCGGCGACGACCTCACGCCCCCGGTCATCGATCCCGCTTCCACGCTCGCGGGCGAGCAGGTCATTCTCGACGAGAACGTTGAGGCCGGGAGCAGTGAGTACTTCGCGGTCGGCGTCCTCGCGCTCAGTCCCAACGACGACTGGGTCGCCGTCGGCACCGACTTCGAAGGCAACGAACACCATCACGTCACCATTCGCCCGCTGGCGGGTCAGTCCCCCGTTGACGACGCGCTCGACGACGTATCCTACGGTTTCGCGTGGGCCAACGACAGTCGACACTTCTTCTACACGCGCAACGACGAGGCGACGCGCCCGTGGCAACTCTGGCGACACGAACTCGGTTCGAGTCCTGACAACGACTCCCTGGTCTACCAGGAGGACGACGCGCAGTACATCGTCTCGGTGGGGCGCAGTCGCGACGACGCAATGATCGTCGTGATGCTGAACTCATCGATGACGAGCGAAGTGCGCTACCTCGAAGCCAACAATCCCACTGGTCCACTCGTGGTCTTAGAAGAGCGTCGGCACGGCATCGAGTACGGCGTCGAGCACTTCACGGACGCCCAGGGACGCGGCTGGTGGCTAAAGATGACCAACGAAGGGGCTACGGACTTTCGCCTCGTCGCGCGCCTCGTCGCCGGTGGCGAGTGGCGCGAAATCGTCCCCGAACGCGCGGGCTGTCGTCTCGACGGCGTCGACGCGTTCGATTCCTTTCTCGCGTTGAGTGAGCGAGAGAATGGGTGCGCGGCCGTGCGTCTCGTCGCCACGCTGAGCGACGACGATCCCTTCGGTGAAGGCTTGATCGTACGCTCGACCTTGGTGGACGGAGGCGTCTTTCCGAACACGGTGGCCATCTCTTCGAATCCGAACTACGACACCACGCAACTTCGCGTCCTCATCACGTCGCTCACGACGCCGCGTCTCATCGCCGACGTCGTCGTCGCGAGTGGCGAAGTGATCGTGCGAAAGCAGCAACAAGTGCTCGGCGGTTACGACGAGTCGAAGTACGTCACCGGACGACTTTGGGTGCGTGCGAGCGACGGGGTCGAGGTGCCGGTCTCGCTGGTCGCGCGACGAGACGTCGTGAACGTTCGAGACGACGGCACGCTCGACGCGCGGCTTCCGTCACCCTTCTTGCTGTACGGCTACGGCAGTTACGAGATCTCGATCGACCCCGCGTTCTCCTCGATTCGTCTCTCTTTGCTCGATCGGGGCGTGATTTTCGCGATCGCGCACGTACGGGGGGGCGGCGAGATGGGTCGATCCTGGTACGAGATGGGTCGCCTCGCCCAGAAGCCAACGACGTTCAGTGACTTCGTGGCCGTCGCTCGCTGGCTTATCAACGAGGGTTGGACGACGCGCGAACAGCTGTCCGCGCGAGGTGGATCGGCCGGCGGACTGTTGGTGGGTGCCGTCATGAACTCAGACCCGGGGCTCTTTCGCGCCGTCGTCGCCGAAGTCCCGTTCGTCGACGTGGTGACGACGATGCTTGACGACTCCCTGCCCCTCACCGTCGGTGAGTGGGAGGAATGGGGCAATCCCGACGCCAGCGCAACCAGTTATCGCACGATGAAGAGCTACTCGCCCTACGACAACGTTCGCGCCGAAATCGACGGCGAGGCACTCGTCTACCCCCACCTCTACGCCACGGGGGGTCTCAACGACTCCCGAGTGGGTTTCTGGGAACCGGCGAAGTGGGTCCTCGCGTTGCGCGACGCGAACCCGGACAATCGCGCCGTGCTCAAGACCGAACTCGGCGCGGGCCACGGTGGCGTGTCGGGACGCTACGACGCCTGGCGCGATGAGGCGCAGGTGCTCGCGTGGCTGCTCAACGAGATCGGGCCTACTTCGTAGCACTGGCCTTCGCGGCGTTGAAGACCAGTATCAAGGTGGCCGGTCGGGGCACAGGAAAGGTGACGGGGCGACCGTCGACGCTGACCGAGGCGTTCGAGGGCGAGCCGATCGTAATCCGCGCGTTGCCCGTCATCGTCAGCAGTTCGTCGTGACCCTTGGCGACCGTGCCCTGCCACTCCAACGTGTTCGTCGGTCCCATGTCGTAGACGGCCCACGTCGCGCCCAGTGCGCCCGTAACCGTCACTCGGTACTTCGACACGGGAACGTTGTAGATCGCGTCCTCGCCACTCGTGGAGGTGGCGACGAACGAAGGAGGGAACGCGATGGTCGTCGTCGTGGCGCCGGCCGTCGTCGCCAGCGTGGTCGAAGTGCGCGAGGTCGATCCCTTGGGCGTCGGCGGTGAGTGATGGTAGGCGTAGTACGTCACCAGCGCCGTCACGATCAAGATCACGAGAACGGCCACGCCCACCCGGCGAGACATTACCGCCATGGCCGAACGGTGCGAAGAGCGTGTGAGAAACCAATCGTCGTTGTGTCGTATCCGCGACGTCGCGAACTCGTCCTCGCTGGAGGGTGAATCGTTGAACACGTAGCGCCGTTCGGGATCGAGGTGCGGACGCTCGACGGGTGGACGAACAAGAGGTTCGCCGTCGGCGTCGAGTAATCGGAAACCCTTCGACGGGGTGTACGGCGAAGGGGGTGGCGTGACCAGTCGACGTTCTAGGGGTTTTGAAAACTCTCGCATCTCGTCACGATGAAGTTTTCGAAAGCGTAGGGCGCCCGCGCTCAACCCGAGTACGACGACGGCGACGGCCGCGATGGTGAGAGCGAGTGTCACACTCGCCCCTCGTCGATGCCGTTCACCTCGCTCACGCAGGTCACAAGACGAAGCGTAGTGACCTCGATCGACTAGGCGAGTACGCGATAGCCGCCGCGGTAGTAGACCAGCGGGTTCCCCGGTTCGGTTGACGCGAAGTCGAGCTCGGCCACGACGATGTCGTGATCGCCGTGATTCGACACTTCACGGATCGTTCCCTCGAGGTACGCGAGCGACCCCTCGAGGAAGGGAGATCCGTTGGGGGCGCGGAACCACGACACCTCGGCGAACTTGTCCGTGCCGGTGACGGCGAAGACGCGGGCCAGAGGTTCCTGATCGTCCTTCAAGATATTGACGCCCAGCACGCCGACCTCTCGAATGCGCTGCCACGACGTCGACGCCGCCGAGGCGGCGAAGAAGATCAGCGCCGAATCGACGGAGAGTGATCCGAAGGTCTGACAGGTGAAGCCCCGTGGACCGTCGGGCGAGACTCCCGTGATCACGACGACGCCCGTCGCGTAGTGACCGAATACTTCCTTTCGGTGCGCGATGTCGTAGGTGTTCACGGCGCCCAGGCTACCGCCAGCCCCCTCGAAGGTCACCACTTGCCTTTTACGCCACGCGAGGAGAGGAACGCGTCACTGGCACCGACCACGTCGCGTCGAGTACGCCACGGTTCCTCGCGCAGTGGCCGACGTCGAACGTCGGTTCCTACTCGCCCGCCAGGGCGAACGTTCGCGCTCTACGCGTCACCAGTCCGTCGCGGACGAGGCTCGCGAGGACTTCGTCGCGACGCCCAGCCTCGACGCCCGCGAAACTCTCGCTCAGCTGTTGTCGCGAGTGCGGACCATCACGCAGTGCGTTCAGTACTCGCCCACGAAGTTGGCGATTGGATCCTTCGAAGCGGAGCTGCGCTCGAGAGACGCCGGCACTCAGGGGTGCGGGGTCGACGCCGCCACCGTGGCGCCACGCGCAGTGCGAAGCGAGAGGGCACTGGTGACAGCGCGGTGTCGAGCGACAGAACTGCGCGCCGAGATCGATCATCGACTGGTTGAAGGAAGCCACGTTCGTGCGCGGGAGCACGTCGGCGGCGAGCGCTCGTGCCTCAGTCGGGCGCAGTCGGCGATTGACGATCGCGCGCGCGAGCACTCGTCCGACGTTGGTGTCCAGCACCGCGACGGGTTCGCCGTACGCAAAGGACGCCACCGCGTTCGCGGTGTACTCCCCCACGCCGGGCAGTGTTCTCAACGCTGCGACGCTCCCGGGTACGACGCCGTCGAACTCGTCTCGGAGCATTCGCGCCGTGTCGTGCAGGGCCTTGGCGCGGCGGTGGTACCCGAGTCCTCGCCACGACGTGAGGACCTCGGCCAGCGAAGCATCGGCGCACGATCGGGGCGTCGGGAAGCGCTCCATGAACCTCGTCCACGGCTCGATCACCCGTGCGCTCTGGGTCTGTTGGAGCATGACCTCGCTCACGAGGACGGCCCAGGGATTGTCGTGCTCTATCCAGGGCAGGGACCTGGTGAGCTGGGGCGCGGCACGACGAAGCGCGCGTCGAAACGCGGCGTAGTCGTTACGCCCAGACGTCGTCACCGTAGGGGCGCCTCCGCGCCGGGGCGAACGCGCGCTTCCACACCATCACCTTTCGCCGGAAGTAGCAGACTTCGACACCATCTTGGTTAAAGCCCTTCGTCTCGACGAGCACGACACCGCGATCCTCCTTCGACTTCGACGACGTCACCTCGAGCACGCGCGTCTCGGCGTAGACGGTGTCACCGTGGAACGTCGGGAATCGGTGGATCAGCGACTCCACCTCCAGGTTCGCGATCGCGGCGCCCGACACGTCGGGCACGCTCATCCCGAGGACCAGGGAGTACACCAGATTGCCCACCACGACGTTCTTCTTCTGTACCGTCTCGTTCTCGGCGAACCACGCGTTGATGTGCAGGGGATGATGATTCATCGTGATCATGCAAAAGAGGTGGTCGTCCGCTTCGGTGATGGTCTTACCCGGCCAGTGCCGGTACACGTCGCCGACCTCGAAGTCCTCGAGGTAGCGGCCGAAGGGGCGATCATAGGTGGTCATTGCTCTGCCAGGCCTTTCGACGAACGACGGGACTTACTCTTCGATGGCGGGCTCACGCGCGGGGCGCGTGGTGAACGACACGAGGCCCCCCGGCAGCGTCTCGCCGTCGATGACCATGCGCCAGGTGAATCGTGCGCCGTCACTCAGGGGAATCGGACCGAAGTTGACGGCGATCGGTACGTCGACCGGGGTGCCGACGGGAACATCGTCGGGCGCCGCGGCGGAGAAGTCACCGCGCACTTCGATGATCTGCGAGCCTTCGGGCGTCTCGAAACGAACCTGCTGACCGTCGGCGTCTTCGAGAAAGAGCTCCCAGTGGTGCGGCGTATTGAACTCGTGCGAGTCGACCGCCACCTTGATGGCGACCGCCGACGGTGTCGGGTCAGGTCCGGTGATGGACCAGCCACCGCCGAGGATGTACAACTTACCGTCGGCCACCTGCGCGGAGTCGGCAAGGATCATTGTTATATTCACTCGCCCAGCCTACGCCGACGCCGATAAGAAGAACCTGTAAATTTCACGTATGTCCACACCCACGCTTGATCTTGACGTTGCCGCGACCATCATCGATCAAGCGAACGGCGTGCTCACGGGCGCACTTCGAGAACTCGCCAAGCGTGGTGGCGTCGACGCCAACCAGTCGCTCGCCTACGACCTCGCGCACGCGGCGAGCGCGCTCGCGACGGCGCGCTCGTGCCTGGCTTACGCCGCCCAGGGTGACGTCGAAGCGCAACTGGTCGCGGCGTTCTTGGCGCTCGCGCTGGTGGACCTCGCGACGCGTGCCCTCGGACGAGAAGCGTCGTGGGGGTTGGACGCCGCGTGGTTCACGCCGTTTCATTCGTTCGTGGCGACCTACCGCGACCCCTCGTTTCTCTCGACCCTCGCCGAGTCACCGGGGCCACGTCATCTGGGCGACGACTTCGCAATGGTCGGCGAACTCTTCCATCGCTTCGCCGAGGAGCAGGTGCGTCCCCACGCCGAACGCGTGCATCGCACGAACGGCGACATTCCCGAATCGATCATCACCGGGCTGAGCGAGCTCGGCGGCTTCGGTCTTTCCATCCCCGAGGCCTTCGGCGGATTCTCGGCCGGTGGCGAGTCGGAGTACGTAGGCATGGTGGTCGCGACCGAAGAGCTCTCGTGGGGCAGCCTCGGCATCGGTGGTTCGCTGATCACGCGACCCGAGATCCTCACGCGCGCTCTGCTCCACGGTGGGACGAAGGAACAACAGACGTCGTGGCTTCCGCGACTCGCCAGCGCCGAGACACTCTGCGCCATCGCCGTCACCGAACCGGACTACGGCTCGGACGTCGCGAATCTCACCACCAGTGCCACGAAGACGCCCGGTGGCTGGTTGATCAGCGGTGCCAAGACCTGGTGCACGTTCGCGGCGAGGGCTGAAGTCTTGTTGTTGCTCGCGAGGACCGACCCGGATCGAGCGCTGGCCCATCGGGGCCTCTCGCTCTTTCTCGTCGAAAAGCCCCGCGGCGACAGCCACGGCTTCCTCTTCCACCAAGTTGCTAAGGACGAAGGCCGCGACGTCGGGGACGGGCGTTTCGAGGGGCGGCCCATCGACACGATCGGCTATCGCGGGATGCACTCCTACGAACTCAGTTTCGACAACTGGTTCGTGCCCGACGAGAACCTCGTCGGTGGCGAGGCCGGACTCGGTAAGGGCTTCTACTACCAGATGGCCGGCTTCGAGAACGGACGACTGCAGACCGCGGCGCGCGCCATCGGCGTAATGCAGGCCGCCTACGAAACGGCCCTCGAGTACGCGCGCACGCGAGTGGTCTTTGGCGAAGCGGTCCTCGACTTCGAACTCACGCGAACCAAGCTCGCGACCATGGCCGCCGTCATCCAGTGCGCTCGACAGTTCTCGCTCGACGTCGCGCGCCAGATGGGTCGAGGCAACGGCACGCTCGAAGCCTCGATGGCCAAGGCCTACGTCTGTCGTGCCGCCGAGTGGGTGACGCGCGAAGCGATGCAGATCCACGGCGGGATGGGTTACGCCGAGGAGTACCCGGTGAGTCGCTACTTCCTCGACGCCCGAGTGCTTTCGATCTTCGAGGGGGCCGACGAGACGCTTTGCCTCAAGGTCATCGCGCGGCGTCTACTGGAGAGCGTGTCCTGAGCGTCACGCCTCATCGATGGTGAAGGGCCGGTGCACGGCACCCAAGGTGATGCCCGCCGAGTGCAGATCCGGCGCCTCACCGCGGGCCACCTGCGCCTTCAAGGCGGCGTGCTCCCAACGCTCCTCGACGTGGCCGTATTTCCAGTAGCCCAAGGCGAAGGCCCACGTCGCCACGAACATTCCCACGATCACGAAGCCGGCCTTGTTGATGTTGAAGGCGGCCGCGTAGTTCCACAGTCCGCCCTTCAACTTCACCTCTTGCGTGAGGACCTGCATCAACTCAAGCGTGCCGATGAAGAAGGCGACCACGACGCTCAGTCCCGTGATCGCGATGTTGTAGTACACCTTTCGCACGGGCTTGGAGAACGCCCATCCGTACGCGAAGTTCATGAATGAGCCGTCAATCGTGTCGAGCAGACTCATGCCCGCGGCGAAGAGCAGAGGCAGGCTCAGGATCGCCCACAGCGGCAGTCCGGCCGCGACGGACGATCCGGCCAGGACCAAAAAGGCGACCTCGGTGGCGGTGTCGAAACCGAGTCCGAAGAGCACACCCACCGGATACATCTTCCAGGGCGCGTCCACCGAACGAGCGAGGGGGCCGAAGAATCGCATCATGAAGCCTCGCGCGTTGAGGTGCTTTTCGAGTTCGGCGTCGTTGAAACGGCCTTGGCGCATCTGGAGGAAGAGTCGAACGATGCCCACCAGGATGACGAGGTTCAACGTCGCGATCAGGTAAAGGAACCCGCCTGACACGCTGGTGCCGATGAGCGTGCCGTAGTGGTGCAGTGACGAATGCGCGTTGCGGACCTGGCTACCGAGGGCGCGAGCACCGAGGCCGAGCATCACCGTGAGGGCAAAGACGATGGTGGAATGGCCGAGCGAGAAGAAGAAGCCGACCGACATTGGACGCTTGCCTTCGGTCATGAACTTTCTCGTCGTGTTGTCAATGGCGGCGATGTGGTCAGCGTCGAAGGCGTGGCGCATACCAAGGGTGTAGGCCAGCACGCCCGTGCCCACGCCGAGCAACTTAGCGCTGCCCGCGCCGAAGTGTTGGCTCGCGGCGTAGATGAGGATGCCCCAACCGGCGACGTGCAAGAAGACGATGAAGCCGAACATCGCGTAGAGCCGACGCCACTCCGAGGGCGTAAACGACGCGCGCAGTCGGGCCCGCCTCGAAGTTGGCGCTTCAGTGACGGTGGCCATGCGCCCACCTTAATAGGAGAAGCTCCTAGTAAGGGGATTTACCTTGGCGAGCGGGTCATCCCTGATCGTGCGCCGCGTGCCACGAACGAGTGCGCGATTTTCGCCGAAGCCTCGTCAATCATCTCGTCGCCGAACATCACGGCACCCGTGCGTTGGTCGTCGGTCGCCACCCTGTACGCGTCGAGGATGTCGAAGGACTTGTCGAAGAGTTCTTGACTCGGTGAGTAGACCTCGTTCAAGACCAACGCTTGATCGGGCGTCAACGCCCACTTGCCGTCGAAGCCGTAGGACGCGGTGAGCGTGGCCGCGAATCGCAGCGCGTCGAGGTCGCGCACCTTGAGAAACGGTCCGTCAATCACGTGCAGTCCGTTCGCTCGTCCGGCCATCAAGATCTTCGAAAAGACGTACGAGAAGGGATTGGAGGGAGCTTCGTGGATCGTCTCGTCGATCGTCGTGACCGGCATCCCGATGGAAGCGGCGAAGTCGGCCGGGCCAAAGACAATGGACTCGAGCCGGGGCGACGACGCGCAGATCTCCTCCACGTTGATCAGGCCCTCCGCCGTCTCGATCTGGGCTTCGATGCCGACGTGGCCTTCGGCCAAGCCGGCGTTCGCTTCGACCTGACTCAGCAAGAGGTCGAGCGCCACGACGTCCGAGGCCCGTCGGACCTTGGGGAGCATGACCTCGTCCAGACGCTCGCCGGCGTTGGTGACCACGTCGATCACGTCGCCGTAGGTCCACGGCGTGTCCCACGCGTTGATCCGCACGCACAAGACCCGCGCGTCCCAGTCGAGGGTCCTGATGGCGTTGACGACCTTGGCGCGAGCGTCCACCTTCTCCTTGGGCGCGACGGAGTCCTCTAGGTCGAGAAATGAGAAGTCCGCCGTCGCGCTCGGCGCCTTGGCGAGGAAGCGATCAGACGAACCGGGAGTCGAGAGGCAAGAGCGACGAGGGAGGGGGCGAGAGCGCTTCGACACGTCGCCGAGCCTACGCGCGCGACGAAGCGAGAGGGAAGTTTCACCGTCACGTCCGCGACAGCGCTTCGCCAGAAATCGGACGTGATGAGGAACTACGTCGAGCCTCGGGCCCGTCGAGCCGGCGGGGAGGGCCCTCACCAACTAACCTGGTCGAGTGACTGACGTCGAGCACTGGTTGCTGTCAACACCGCAGCCAGCGAAGGTTCGCCACCGCTTGAGGTGGTTTTTTTCCCTTTTAGCGGTCCTTACGGTGTCGTCGACAACGATGATGGTCGTGGCCGGCACGGCTGGCGCCACGAGCCTCACGAACGACCGCGCCAAGGCCGCGGTCTTGTTGAACCAGATCAATCGCACCGACGCCCAGGTGGGTCGACTCGGCCAGAAGTACGACCAGGCCCTCATCAAGCTCCACGCGTTCAACGCCGAGATCGCCAACACCAAGGCCGTCGTCGCCGCGATCGAAAAGAACGTCTCGAAGGGCAACAGCCAACTTCGCGCCGACGTGATCTTCTCCTACGTCACGAACGGCGGGTCGCAGAGCAACAATCCCCTCTTTTCGAAGAACGCCACCAGGAACGGCGCGAGGAACGTCTACTCCCAACTCGCCGCCGGCAACATCAACACCACCATCTCGAGCCTTAAGAGCAACCGCATCAAACTCACTCGTGAGCGGGGCCAACTGGCCGCCGAAGACCGGCACGCTCGCTCGCTCACGGTCGACGCCGCCCACTCGCTGCACACGGCCAAGATCATCCAGAGTGGCCTGAATAACACCCTCGCTCACGTCAAGGGCCAGATCGCGATCTACCTCAGCCAGGCTGAAGCGGCCGCCACCGCGGCGTCGGCGGCCGCGCTCAACAACGCGACGCCGACGCTGAACATTCCGGCGCCCCCGCCCGACTCGAAGGCGAACATCGCCATCCTTGCGGCCGAGCAGTACATTGGCACGCCCTACGTCTGGGGTGGCGCCAGTCATTCCGGTGTGGACTGCTCGGGCCTCGTGATGCTGGCCTACGAGGCGGCCGGCGTCTACTTGCCGCACTACTCCGGCGCCCAGTACGCCGACACGATGCGCGTACCCCTCGTCGACATCCAGCCCGGGGACCTGCTCTTCTACGGCTACAACGGTGACGAGCACGTCGCGATGTACGTCGGTCACGGCGACATGATTGAAGCCGAGATGACTGGCACCGTCGTGCACATCGTGCCGGTTCGACTCGGGTACGGGTTCGTGGGTCTCGGTCGCCCTCGGGCCTAGGCGTGTCGGGCTTCCCCACTTCATTTCACCTCGGTCCGCTGGTCTTTCACACTTACGGCTTCGGGCTGGCGATCGCGGCCTACGTGGCCTACGTCTACGCACGCCATCGCCTTCGTCGCAACGACATCAACGTCGAACCGTTCACGCGCTACACCGTCTGGTTGCTCGTCAGTGGACTCGTGGGCGCGCGCCTAGCGACCATCGCCACCAACTGGAGCTACTACAGCGCTCACGTCGGGCGTTGGATCGCGGTGTGGCAGGGTGGTCTCTCTAGTTTTGGCGGGATCGCGCTGGCCCTCGTGGTGGGGCTGATCTTGCAGCGTCGTTGGTGGCCCGACACCCAACTCACCAGGTTCACCGACGCTCTCGTGCCCGCGCTCATCGCCGGCTGGGCCCTCGGCAGGGTCCTCGGACCCCAGTTCATGGTCCAAGGCGGAGGTCACGTGACGAACCAGTGGTTCGGCCTTCACTACGCGGGTCAGGTGGGCAAGCGCGTTCCCGTGCCGCTCATCCAAGGGGCCGAGGACGGACTCCTCTGGCTCGCCCTCCTCGGTGTCGAAAGGGCGCGACGTACGTACACGATCGGAGTCGTCACGGCCCTCGGCATGATCGTCTGGGGCTTCGTGCGCGCACTGGACGAACGACTCCTCTTGGGTCAAGAGTCCCACAGCGGATCGATCGGCGTTCAACTCGCGGGACTCGCGCTGTCCGGGGCGGGGCTCATCACCTTGATCGTCCACTGGCCTCGAAAGACGGCGATGAGTACCACCACGACCTCGCGCTAGGTCAGCGAGTTCCACTCTGCGGTGGTGAGTTGCGCGAGCTGTTGCACCGGTGCAGGCCCCTCGTTCGCCACGACCACGCGCTCGTCGGCGATGTAGGAAACGTGGTCGAGACCGACCCGGCGCCAGGGTCGAAAGAGGGTTCGCGCCGGCGAAGGGCTCGAGTAGATCGGACGGACCAGTAACTCCTCGCTCGAGGCCGCAACCACCAACACGGGCCGCTCCTTGGACTTCACGTCGGGCTGTTCGGGGTCTTGCCGGTCGAAGGGGATCTCGACGACGAAGACGGCGCCGACGAGAGGATGCTCAGCGTCGAAGCGACCAGTCTCGAGCGGCGTCAACAACAGACGGCGGCGCCCCTCGGACGTGGGAAGTGCCACACTCGTGGGCGTGGGCGTGTTCGCCGCGGGTCTCGTCGAAACGCCCCTGGCCTTGGTGGGCCGCGGCGGGCGGGCCGACGAGGCACTCTTCCTTCGTCGCTTCTCATCCTCGCGCCGGTGCCTTCGCTGTTCGCGGATCTCCGCACTGACCTCCCTCGGCGCCGCCAGCACCGTGGGCGCGACCACGTCGGGCAACGTGGGTAACGAGAACGCCGGGCGCTCTTCGAGGAGCCGACGACAGTGCGCGCCGGCGGGAAATGACGCACCAACGGCGTAGGCGAGCACCGCGACAACGTCGTCGTTCGACGTACCCGAGGCGAGCAGTTGGTCAACGGCTTCCCTGAGTTGGTCGTAGGTGGGGCTCTCCGCGTGGTCGCCGAGGAGTTCGATCGTCTTTTCCAGCGGAGCGAGCGATAGCACTTCGAGCAGACCCCTGAGCGCGGCGAGGGGCGCCGTCGTGGCGAAGGCGGTCACGTCGCGGCGCTGTTGGAGCTGGCGCAGCGGTACGCCCACGACGGCGCTGACCTTGGCGTGGGCGCGAAGGTCGAGTGCGTCGACCGCCCGCAGCGTCACGTCGGGATCGATCTTGAGGAAGGCGGCACGAACAATCGTGGCGGCGCTCGACATCGCGTCAGTCATGAACGCCTACTTGAGAAGGTGCTTGGCGACGACAACGCGCTGAACCTGATTGGTGCCCTCGTAGATCTGCGTGTTCTGACAGAACCGTCCACTCCGTCCACTAAGCCTTTTATTATCCGGAGATTCGTCCACTAAGTCCATGCGATCAAGGGTAGTTCGCCCGAGTTGTAGGGATGAAGTAGGGATGAGATTGTGCGAGTTCAGGGCACGCGGACCTGAAAGTTAGGGTGTGAATCGCGACGGGTTTTTTGGAGAGTCGTAACTGTATTCCAGAC
>DATLTT010000047.1:0-17646 GCA_035533455.1 Acidimicrobiales bacterium
CGTGCTAAACACAGGAAATCAAGGGAAAAACGCCAATTATTCGACAGGGCCGGCGAGCGGGTGGTTTTGGGCGGTGATGGCGGAGATAGCACGAGCGACGTCGGCTGTGCTCGCCTCGGTGTACGTGTCGGTCGTGCGGACGCGGGCGTGGCGGAGCATCTTGCGCGCGGTCTCGAAGCCGGCCTGGCGCTCGACCATCGTGGCGATGGTGTGGCGAAGGGCGTGTCCGCTGTAACTCATCGAGTTCGCCCAAGGCAGTGCGACTTGGACGCGTCGGTGGAGTGTGTCGAAACGCCGGCCCGTGACGCGGTGCGGCGTATCAGGGATGGAGTCCTTGAAGTAGAAGACCGGGGCGTTGGGGTCGTAGTGGGGTGACCCGGGAACGCACGCGTCGCCGCCGCGCGATGCGGCGAGGGTCAGGAGGAACTCGATGAGTTGCAGCGAGCACGGCTGGGCATCGAGCCGGTTGCCCTTCTCGAGGAGGTGGATGAGTTGTGTCACTGGGTCGAGTTGGCCGACGCTCAATGTGAGGATGCCGCCGCGACGCGCGCCGAGTTCGAACTCGGCCCACGTGATGGCGAGGTCTAGTACTGGGTCGTCGCCGCCGCTGGCCACAACGTCAAAGACCTGGGCGAGCTCGCTGTCGGTGAGCGCTCGGCGACGCGAGGCACTGCGCGTACCTTTCTTGAGGCCGTTGGCGGGGGACCGGTCGATGAGGCCGTCCTCGACCATACGCGCGAAGAGGGTGCTAAGGGCTTGAACGCACATCTCGCGAGCGCCTTGCCCTGTCGTCGGCTTGACTGAAAGCCCTCGGCGAGCTCGAGCGATGTTGTCGTGCATCGCACGCTTCACCGCCATACGTTGGACGAGCTTCACCATCGGCTCGAGCTTCAACGTCGCGACGGAGCGCGACGAGATGACGACGCCACCCTGAGCCTCGAACGCGCGCGCCCTCTTGCACGTCGCGCACCGGCAGTGGCAGGAGCCGGACTCGGCGAACTCGCTGACGCACGTCGAACAAGTGCACTCGCACTGACGCTCGACGCCATTGACGAGGTGGTTGAAGTGCGTCGCGTAGCTCCGCGCGGTGTTGATGGTGAAGCCATCGAGTGCTCTGTCGGCGTACTCCTTGATGGTCATCGCGCTCGTCGCCGACGTCGATGACTCGCCGGCGACGTGGGCAGCGAGGTCCTCGACGGTGAAGCCCTTGTCGGCGAGCGTGGCCGCGATGAGGTCAAGCAGCGGGTTCGGGTCATTGCTCACGCGTGCACCAGTTCCTTCATCATCGTCGATGCTCCGACGAGCGAGAGCGGAGCGCCGAGGAGCAAGCGCGCAGGGTTCGTTAGGGCCAGTGCGTTCTGGTCGCGGAGCAGCAGCAGTGCGACTTCGTCACCGAAGTGCAGACCGAGGTCCAGGCAGACCGCCTCAGTGATGCGCACCCGCGCATCCTCGAGGAACGAGCAGCGCCCGTCATTGCGCCGCGCTGCGCGCTCGGACTCATCAGGCCGCAGCACGACCCACGCGTCGACGAGTGTCACCGAGAGCGCCCCGGGGACCCAGCTCATCAGGTCGGGGTGAGACAGCGACCTGCCACCGAAGGCGACGCGAATGCGCCCAGTGGAACCGATGGACCGCGTGATAGGTGCCAGCTCAAGTGCTGGTATCGGCGCCGTTAACGGCAGGATGTCTGCGAGTGTGGCGCGCAGCGGTGTTCCGGTTTCGAGGACGCGCTGGTGGCGGCCCCTGATGTTGAAAATGAGGCTGTCACTCCGGTGCTTTAGGGCAAGGCTGCTGTTGGTCATAGAGGCGACAGTGCTCGGTTGGTCTGGCGACGCAGTCGAATCGCGCTCGATACGGACAGATTCTTCAAGGAAACAAGGCTGTTCGACGATTTGTTCGGAACTTGTGTCTCGTTGTTCGGAAATAACGCGTCTCGAAGGACTCGAGGCCCGAGTCACATCGAACTCGTCGTCGGCGCCGTCGAGCGGGGTTAGTGGTGCGGGTGTACTGCGGTGCGAGCCGTCCGAGTCGGTGAGGTCCTTTTGGACCTCACGCAGTGGGCGAGGGGGGACTTGAACCCCCACATCCTTTCGGATACAGGCACCTGAAGCCTGCGCGTCTGCCAATTTCGCCACTCGCCCTGAGACCTCGCAACAATAGTCGAAGAGGATTTGGGCAAATCTTGCACCCCCTTCACTGTGGGACCCGCCGGTACAATTGAATTTGCTATGGCTCTCAAAAATGTGGAAAACGGTCTAGAGCGGCTCTTCGAGCGAACGTTTTCGCGACCCTTTCGTAGCGCGCTCCAACCGATCGAGATCGGCACGCGGGTGGTTCGTGACGTGGATTTGACGCGACGTCTTTCGGGAAAGGGACCCATCTCGGCGAACGTCATTCGAGTCTGGTTGGGCCCGGCGGACGCGCAACGCTTTGAGGGGTTTCAAAAGGCGCTCGTGACCGAACTCGAAGAGACGGTTCGCCAACACGCCGTCGCTGAGGGATACGCCTTCGTCGGCCCAGTGAAAGTGGAGATCTTCATCGACGACGACCTCAAGGCGGGAGTCGTTGAGGTGAAGACGGAGTTCGTCGGTGGTGAGATTCAACCGCGGCTCATCGTCAGTGACGGTAGGTCCTTTGCCGTGGGTGACGAGCCCCTCATTATCGGAAGAAGTCCCGACGTCGTGGTGGTCGTAAACGACTCCAACGTTTCACGCCAGCACGCCGAGGTCTGGCGAACAGCCGAAGGAGTCGCGATACGCGATCTCCAGTCCACCAACGGGACGTACGTCAATGGGCACCGTGTTTCAGCGGTCTCGTTGTCGCCGCGTGACGACGTCACGGTCGGCCCGCTCCACTTCCGGATTGAGCTGGCTTGAAACTCCTCGCCGCGTCGACCAACTACGCGGCGGTCATTCGCCCGCTTCAAGTACTCGTGATGGTCGTCGCCGTCTTGTTCTTCGTGCGAGTGCTTCGCATGGCGTCGGTTCAATCGCGACCGGTGGACTTCGAACCGAGGAGCCGTCGTCGTCGCGGGAGTCTGGCGCTTGAGTTCATCGAGCCGCTGGATCGCGGCGGCGAGCGAGTGGACGTGGACGTCGGAGTGACGATTGGTCGAAGTGACGCGTGCGACCTTCGCCTGGAGGACTCGTACCTTTCGTCGCGTCACGCGCGCATCGCCAACGATGAGGGGGACCTCTCGATCGAAGATCTAGGATCAACGAACGGCACGTACGTGAATCAACAACTCGTGAGGGGCCGCGTGCATCTCGAGCGCGGCGACGTCGTCCAAGTAGGCGGCGTCCTCTTCGAGGTGGTTCGTTGACCCGATGGCGTTTCGCCGCGGCGACCGATATTGGCTTGGTGCGTCAGAGCAATCAGGACGCCCTCTACGCCGACGACACCCTGGCCATCATCGCTGACGGCATGGGTGGGCACCAGGCCGGCGAGGTCGCGGCCGCCATGTCCATCGAGATGGTGCGCCAGGGTTTCCGCAAAAGTCAGAGCGTGGAGGGCCTCGTCGAGGCAATTCAAGGCGCGAACACGGCCGTCGTCAACGACGCGCAGGAGAACCCCGGGCACTTCGGCATGGGCACGACCGTCATCGCGATCGGTCTCACGTACGATCTGGCCAACGTCGTGACGCCCACGTTGGTGCACGTTGGTGACTCGAGGGCGTATCAAATTCGTGACGGCGCCCTTCGCCAGCTGAGCGAGGACCACAGCGTCGCCGAAGAATGGGTTCGCATGGGTCGATTGACGCCCGCGGAGGCGGCCGTACACCCCCGGCGTCATCAGTTGACCAGAGGCGTGGGTGTCGAAGACACGATTTCCATAGACGTGGCGTCAATCAACGCCGTCGCCGGCGATCGAATCCTGCTCTGCAGTGACGGGTTGTCGAACGAACTCGACGGCGACACTCTGGTGAAATTGGCGAGTGCGCCCAACGGTCTCGAGTTGGCCGTCGAAAGGTTGGTGAGCGCCGCGAAGATCGCGGGTGGGCGTGACAATATCTCCGTGATTCTGATCGAGTTCGATGAAGTGAGCGTCTCGGCGACGCAGATTCGCCGCACGATGAGTTCTGCGCCGCCACCGGTGGTTTCGAATTCGCAGTTCACGAACGGACGGCGTCGGCGCCGACTGACGTGGCGCGTCTGGGCCGTGGCTCTCTTTTTTGTGGGGGTGATTGCCGGCGGGATTGCGGTGATTCACTGGTACGCCTACTCGACCTACTACTTGGCCAATGACGGGACGAACATTGCGGTCTACCGGGGGCAGCCGAGCGGTGTGCTGTGGTACCGACCGGTGATGGTGGCCGACACCGGACTGCCCTCATCTCGACTGCGACCCAGCGACGCTCAAGCACTCGCGGCCACGATCAGTGAGCCTTCGCTGAGCGCCGCACTGAGCTACGCGAAGTATCTGAATAAGGCCTGGCATTTGAGTCGCCCGCCCACGACGACGACCACGTTGAGCACGTCGGGCACACCGGCCACGTCGAGTACGACCACGACGGCGCGCGTGGCGCCCACCACCACAACCGCGAAGAAGGGATAGAAGTGTCACGTCGACTAAGAGTTCTGGCCGCGGCGATTCTGCTTCTCTTCGTCGTCGTGGCGGCCCAATCGGCCAACCTCCAGTTCTTTCGCTCGAAGGCGCTGGACGCGTCGCCACTCAACCCGAGAAACAATGTGACGACGACGAACGCGCCTCGCGGAGAGATCTTCGCCGCGGACGGAACTGTTCTGGCGGAGTCCGTTCCCACGGGTAGCGGGAAAAACGTCTATCGGCGCGTCTACCCTCTCGGCGCGCTCACGTCGGGCGTCGTGGGTTTCACCTCGCCGACGTACGGGACGTGGGCACTCGAAGCGCAGTACAACAGCTTTCTCTCTTCTCACTCGCAACCTCCCCAGAGCGTCGCACAGCTCTTGGCACCCACGAGCGCCTCGGACAGCGTCACGCTCACCTTGAGTCCCGCGCTCCAGCGCGTCGCGGCGAACGCCCTCGCCGGGAGGGACGGCGCGGTCGTGGCCCTGAACCCGACGAACGGGGACATCTTGGCGATGTACTCAAACCCGACGTACAACCCGGTGCCGCTGACCTCAACGGACTACGCCGTAGCGAAGGCCGCGTGGACGAAGGACAACACGCGAAACAGCGAAGGATTCCCACCGCTGGGCCTCGTCGCGACCCAGCAGACCTTCCCGCCGGGTTCGACCTTCAAGATCGTGACGACCTCCGCGGTGGTATCGCTCCAGCCACAACTGCTTTTGAAGACGTACCCGGTACTCGTATCGACGAAGTTGCCGGACACGAAGCTGACGTTGTCAAACTACGCCTTTGGGAGTTGTGGTGGGACGATCGCCGAGATGCTGCCGCCTTCGTGCGACACGGGCTACGCGTTGGTTGGTCTCGACGTTGGGGGCCCGGACATGTCGACAACGGCCAACGACTTCGGCTACAACGTAGTACCTCCCATCGACCTACCGGGCGCGGTGGCGAGTAACTTTCCGCCCGCCTCGTACTTCACCAACCATCTTCCCCAGTTGGCCTACTCCGCGATCGGTCAGGAAAATGTTCGAACCTCGGCACTGATGAACGCGCTGGTGGCCGGGGCCGTAGGAAACGGCGGGGTGATGATGACGCCCCATCTGATGAGCTACGTCACGGGACCCAATGGCGCGATCGTTCAGCGTTATAAGCCCACCGTGTGGAAGACCCCCTTGACTTCGGCCGAGGCCGCTCAGATCGTCCCGCTGATGCAAGACGTCGTCAAGTACGGGACGGCCGCTGGCGTCGGGTTCCCCGCCGCCGACAACGTCGCCGCCAAGACCGGTACGTCGCAGACCGGCAACGGCGCTCAGAACACCGACGACTGGTTGATCGCCTTCGCGCCCGCGAACCACCCCACGATCGCTGTTGCGGTTGTGTTACCGTTCCAAGTCACTTCGGCGACGGGCGCGTCGGTCGCGGGTCCCGTGATTCGATGTGTTCTCGAAGGCGCGCTCGCGGTACAGTCCGGTCAACCGGCGTCGGGAACCGCGACGACCTGTGCGAAGTGACGAGGCCTGTACGTTGAGGTCCAGAGCGTAGGCTTGGCCAAGTATGGAGCCCGTCAACGACCCACGTCTGTACACCAACCGTTACCAAGTCACTCACTTGATCGCCCGAGGGGGCATGGCTATGGTGTACCGGGCGGAGGACACCCTTCTCAATCGCGCCGTGGCGCTCAAGATTCTCTACCCCGAACTGAGCGCGGACCCTTTATTCGTCGAGAGATTCCGGCGCGAGGCCCAAGCCGCCGCGAATCTCTCGCACCCCAATATCGTGCCGGTCTTTGACTGGGGAGAAGACAGTGGCACCTACTTCATCGTGATGGAACTCGTCGACGGCACCTCCCTCGCCGAAATGTTGCGCGACTCCAGCACGCTTTCTGGCGCTCGCACCGCGCAGATCGCGGCCCAAGTCGCGGCCGCGCTCGGTTACGCGCATCGCAACGGCGTCGTGCACCGCGACGTCAAGCCCGGCAACATCTTGATGACGAAAGAGGGCCAAGTAAAGGTTACGGACTTCGGCATCGCCCAAGCCGTCTCGAGTGAGGATCACCTCGCCGAAGAGGGTTCGGTCATGGGCACCGCCACCTACTTCTCGCCCGAACAGGCCGAGGGTGCTCCCGTCGACGGACGAAGCGACGTCTATTCACTGGGCGTGGTGCTCTACGAGATGCTGGTCGGGCGACCCCCCTTCATCGGCGACTCGCCCGTCGCGGTGTCCAGCCAGCACGTCCATGGCACGGTGCCACCGCTGTCGGAGTTCTCTGACTCGGTGCCCCACGACCTCGAAGCCATCGTCATGGAAGCGCTGTCGAAATCGCCGGATCAGCGTTACCAGTCGGCCGACGAACTGCGCGCCGACCTCATTCGCTTTTCCGAAGGTCAGCCCGTGCAAGCGGCCCAGCGTGACGTGGCGTTCTTCGGTGCCGACGCCACGCGCGCCGTCGCCACGGTCACGCCCGGAGAGCGGACGATGGCGGTACCCATCATGTCGGGCCCGCGCACCGACTTTCGTCGACGTCGTCGCAACTACGCGGGGCCGGTCGCCATTGCCGCACTCATCCTCGTGCTCATCGCGGGTGGTGTGTACGCGTACATCCAGAGCAACAAGTCCACGACGACGAACGTGCCCGACGTCGTGGGTCAAACCGTGACGTCGGCGACGAGTCAACTCAAGAACGACGGCCTGACGGTGACGACGAGTGGGCAGCATTCGCGGTTGGCGAAGAACACGGTCATTTCGAGCAGCCCGAAGGCCGGCAAGAGTATCGCCAAGGGTGGCCTGGTGACGTTGACGGTGAGCATTGGAGTCACGGTGCAGCAAGTGACGATCCAGAACTTCGTCGGTATGTCACTCGCCAACGCCGAGAGCTCGGTGATAGCACAGAAACTTCTGTTCAAGCCGCTGTACGTCTCAACGGGGCCAACCGGGTCGATTCCCGGCGTGGTGCTCAACCAAACCCCGTCGGCGGGAATCAAGACGCACACCGGCGTCTACGTGATCCTCTACGTACTGTCGCCGAACGCGTCGTACCCACTTTCCTCGGTGGACGGACTGACCCAAGTGGCCGCGGGGTCGAGTCTGACGAAGCAGAGTCTCTCGCCGAGCCCGAACGTGGGCCACACCTGTTCGAATACCGTCTCGCCCGGACTCGTGGTCTCGACGCTGCCGGTCGCGGGAGCGCTCGTGACGGCGAACTCCGTGGTGCGGCTCATCGTCTCCTCGGGTCCCTGTCAGGCAATCGTGCCCAGCGTCGTTGGTGACACGGAGGGCGTGGCGACCTCGGCCCTTCAGGCTCAGGGGCTGCAGGCGAACTTCACGGCCGACCCGACGGCCGTGTGCACGCCAGGATCTCCGCAGACGGTCGCCACGCAGGATCAGTCACCTGGTTCATCGGTGACCTACGGATCGACGGTGAATCTGACGTTGTGCCAGAACACGACGCCGCAAGGATAGAGAACTATGGCGAAACCCCCATCGAAGCAGAATCCTAAGAAGTCAGTAGGGCGTTACGTGGACGCCGAAGCACGAGGGCGCGTCACCCGACGCCGCCCGAGAGGGTCCGACCACAGCCCCCACTGGTACGGCTGGCTCGTCATCGATCTCATGATCTTCGGCATGCTCGCGATCACGTTGAACTACCTTCAGGTGCTGCCTGGTTCGACCTCGTCGTGGTACCTGGTCCTGGGGCTCGTGTCGATGTTCGCCGGGTTCTATCTCGCTACTCGTTACAAGTAGCCCTCGTCGCGGCGACGGGTGAGGGCTAGCCCAGGCGTTCGATGATCGTCGCGTTCGCGAGGCCGCCGCCTTCGCACATCGTGAGCAGTCCGTAGCGCCCGCCGGTGCGCTCGAGCTCGTTGAGCAACGTGGCGCACAGTTTCGCTCCCGAGGCGCCAAGCGGGTGACCGAGCGCGATCGCGCCACCGTTCACGTTCACCTTCGCGAGATCGACCTTGTGCTCCTTCTGCCACGCCAGCACTACCGACGCGAAGGCCTCGTTGATTTCGATCAGGTCGATGTCGTCGAGTGAGAGTCCGGCGCGCTCGAGCACCTTCGTGGTCGCCGGAATGGGACCGGTGAGCATGGTCACGGGATCGACGCCGGCCAGGGCGAAGGAGTGGAACTTGGCGCGCGGCGCGTAGCCGAGTTCTCGAGCCTTCTCCTCGCTCATGATGAGCACGGCCGACGCCCCGTCGGTGATCTGTGACGAATTACCGGCCGTGACCTTGCCGTCCTCTTTGAAGGCGGGCTTCAGGCTCGCCAGCGCCTCCACGCTCGAATCGGGACGGATGCCTTCGTCACGCGTCATAACTTCGTCGGTCGCCACGCCGTCATCGTCGCGGACGTAGATCGGAACGATCTCGTGGTCGAATCGACCTTCGGCGGTGGCTCTCGCCGCGCGGCGATGGCTCTCCACGGAGAACTCGTCGAGCTCTTCGCGCGAGATGCCCCACTGGTCGGCGATCATCTCGGCGCCGATGCCTTGATTCTTCAGCCCACCCACGGACTCGTAGCGTTCGGCGACGCGCGGACCGAAGGGCCAGCCCACGTCTTTGCCAATCGACGAACCCATCGTGACGCGCGTCATCACCTCGACGCCGGCCGCGACGACGGCGTCGTAGGCGCCGGACATGACGCCCTGGGCCGCGAAGTGCAGCGCCTGTTGTGACGAGCCACATTGGCGATCGATCGTGGTGGCCGGCACGGACTCGGGCCAACCGGCCGCGAGCACCGCGCTTCTACCCACGTTGAAGGCCTGCTCACCGACCTGGGAGACACAGCCCATGATGACGTCGTCCACGAGGCTCGGGTCGAGGTTGTTCCGAGTGACGAGTGCCTTGAGTGCCTCGGACGCGAGGTCCACGGCGTGCCAGTTCTTCAGCTTGCCGTTGCGCTTTCCTCCGGGGGTGCGCACGGCGTCCACGATGACCGCGGTTGGCATTGTTCTCCTTTGGTTGAGCGAGTACTTCCCAGCGCGAAGCCTAGACGTGCCTTCGAACTATGGTCGCGAACGTGAGCGACACGCGTAAGGACCTGGATCGTTGGTTGGGCGACGGGGGTATGAACCTCATCGGTGCCGTCGGCGGCGCCTTCGAGCGTTACGGCGTCGACGGTGAGGAGCTCGGATGGGCGAGTGGCAGTTTCCGGCCGAGCGAACTGGCGTGCAACCCTCACGGCAGCGTCCAAGCCGGGGTGCACGCCCTCTTGCTGGACGCGGCGATGAACTTCGCGATCAACGCCGCTCTTCGCGGCTCCGATCGCACCAAGGCGACGATCGAGATGTCGACCGAGCTGCTTCGTCCCGCGCTCCTCGGCGGACAGTACGCACTGCGCGGCGACGTCGTGCGCCTCACGCGACACGTCGGCTTCGCCGAGGCCGTCGTCACCAACGACGAGGACAAACTGGTTAGTCGCTCGACGGGGACGTTCCTGCTGCAGCGCGGTGACTAGTGGCGCAGGACCGGTGGGTCGAGGCGTTCGCGATACCAGACGACGCCCACGACGATCGCGATGACGGCCGTGAAGAGCAGGGACACGTTGCCGGGTCCCAGGTTCAACCCTCCACGCAGGTGCGAGACCCCTAGGTAGTCCGAGAACGACGCGCCCAGTGGACGCGTCAGGATGTACGCCGCCCAGAACATGGCGATGGCGTTGAGGTGAAGGACACGGTAGCCAAATGGCGGCAGAATGAAGATGATGGCGAAGAGAACGCCCGACTTCAGGTAGCCGAGGTTGAAGCTGTAGGCCGTCATGTCACCCACGGCCGTCCCGAGCGCGAACGTCACCGTGACGGCGCTCCAGTAGAAGAGCTCGCGTCGCGTCGCGTAGATGCTGTGGATGGAGAGCGTGTGCTCCACGCGCGCCCACGTGACGAAGGTGCCCACGAGAAGGACGGCGAACAGTGCCACCGAGGCCCGGTAGGGCACGTGGAAACCCACGTGCAGGACGTCGGCGCACATCGTGCCAAAGACGCTCACCATCACGACCGCCGCCCAGTAGGTCGTGGTGAAGAAACGTGGCGCTCGAAGTTGATTCCACAGCACCACGGCGAAGACGACGCCGCCGCCCAGAACGGCCAGCTCGGGGTTGAAGCGATGAACGAAGAAGTCGGACGTCGATTCGCCCATGGCGGTGGTGAGCAGTTTGAGGAACCAGAACACGCCGTTTATCTTCGGCACTTTGCTCGATCGAAACGTTCGATGAAGGTTGAAGGGCATGTGACGGACAATTCTAGAACTTGCTTCTGCGGACCCCGTTCGTTCGATTCAGTCGAAGTCGATTGAGAGACGTGTCATCGAGAAGCGTCTGTCGAAGCGACGCATCAGCGCGTGGCGCGGTGCTCTAGCGATCGCCCCGCTCGGCCTCGCGCTCGTGTTCGATGAGTTGTTGTCGGGCGCCGTCGTCTTCGGGATCGGCGGCGGCTCGAGTCTCCTCGGCGGCGAGTGGCTCTGGATCCTTACGCGAGAAGATAGGTGCTGCCCCGGCAATTCCGAGCGAGAAGGAACCACCCGTTGCGCGCGTCTCTTGCGCTTCGGCGACCTCCTCGAGAGGATTGGCGGCCACCCGGCGAGCGTGATGTCGCCCAGGAACCTGCGACGACGAGTCCTTCTTCTTCTGGAAGATGCTAAAGATTCCCACGCTTCGAACGGTAGCGCAGAGTTCGCGCCGATGCCGAAAGGACTCTCCTCACGGGGCATCCGTCGCACTGGCACTTCACGCGAGCCACACGAAACCCTCCTCAACAGTCCCGTCAGACAGGCGGCGCGGAAGGTCGCACCGTTAGTGTTCGAGCGTGACACTCATCCTGCGACCATTCGGCCCCGCCGACGAAGGAGCGGCGCTCGCCGCAAGGTCCGAGTCCCAGGGCAGCGAATTTGGTTTTCTTCTTCTGGATTTCGACCCGCGCGGCTCCTGGTCGGATTGGACCGCTCTCATGGAGCGCTATCGCCAAGGGGTTGGTCTGCCAGAGAACCGAGTTCGCGGGGCCTTTCTCGCCGCCGACGTGGACGGTCAACTCGTGGGTAGTGCGTGGATCAGATTTGAGTTGAACGCCTTTTTCGCCGCCAGAGGAGGACACGTGGGCTACGGCGTTATCCCGGCGTTTCGGCGAAAGGGCTACGCGACCGCCATCCTGGCAGCGGCAGTTGAGATCGCCCGAGAGGAAGGCGTGAGCCCCGTCCTTGTCACCTGTGACGACTCCAACGCCGGGTCCGCCAAAGTCATTGAACGCTGTGGTGGCGTTCTCGAGGAGGTCGCGTTCGCCGACGACGGGGTCGCGTTTCGCCGCTACTGGATTTAAGGGCGCCTCTCTTTCTCGTCACGCGCGAGCGGTCAGATGGAGGACCTCGCACGTATCTAGTGGCGCCGGTTCGCTCCGACTCCGTGGTGGGGATTCGGGCGGTTGCAAGCATGCGAGGAACCAGGCGCTCGACGTTTCACCGGTCTGAGTCGCTGGCCCTGATCTGCCGGCGTCACCAGGGGTTGCGAGACCGTCCGGCTCACCCAAACGGTGGTACGCCATCACCCGCGTCGTCGGCCGTCACGGTTGAGTCATACGCCGTAGGTAAGAATCACCCCAGCGACTATGAGGGGTGATCACATGAAGCACGGACTCTTTCTCCCTCCCTTTGACGGTCTCGCCGACGTCGAGCGGATGGCCGACCTCGCGGTGCTGGCCGAGGAGGCGCGTTGGGATGGATTCTTCGTCTGGGACCACCTTCGCTACCCGGCCCCGGTGCGCGACATTCTCGACCCCTACGTCTGTCTCGCCGTCATGGCCGCGCGGACTTCGCGCATCACCCTGGGACCAATGGTGACTCCATTGATCCGCCGTCGCCCTCAGGTGTTGGCGCGTCAGGCCGTCACGCTTGACCGGCTCTCCAAGGGTCGTCTCGTGATGGGGTTTGGCCTCGGCGATGACTACCCGGACGGAGAACTCGCCTGCTTTGGGGAGTTGACCGAGGCCACCGAGCGTGGTCGGGCTTTGAACGAGGGACTCGACGTCTTTCGAGGTCTCGTCTCGGGCGAGGAAGTCGACATCACGGGAGAGTTCCATAAAGCACAGAAGGTGTCGTTCCACCCCACGGCGTACCGCGCCGACGGCATTCCACTGTGGATGGCTGGCCGGTGGCCGAACCCCGCGCCCATCCGTCGAGCTGCCCACCACCAAGGCATGATGGTGATTCAGATGACGGAGCCCGATCAGGTAACCGAGCTGAAGGCGAAGTTGAGTGACGCCGGAGCCGACCTCGACCACTTCGACATCGCCGTCTGGGGTCAGCGTGACGAAAAGATGGTGTACCGAGTGGACGAACGCTACGCACAGTGGGCGCAGGCGGGCGCCACGTGGTTCCTTACGGGGCCCGGGCCCTTCGATCTCGACTATGACGAAGTCCGCGAGTACGTGGCGGCCGGTCCTCCTCGCTCGTAGGTGACGAGAGGGTCAGATCGTTTGCGGGTTCGCTCCACAACGCTACTGTCGTGTCATGAGCAGCCCGCGGGTGCCCGGTGGGGAAGTGCACAAGCTTCCGGTAGACCTGCGCGAAGCGCTGATGGCCAACCACAGCGCACTCGACGCGTGGAAGGACATCACGCCGCTGGCCCGCAACGAGTTCATCTGCTGGGTCGAGGACGCGAAGCAGGAGATGACACGAGAGCGCCGGATCCGGCGTACTAAGGAAGAGCTGGAGGAAGGCCAGCGCCGGCCCTGCTGCTGGCCAGGCTGCAAGCACCGCGAGCGCACCGGCCGATAGCGGCGGCCCGCCGACACCGCTGACGAGGCCACGGCGGAAGGCTCGGACTAGGCCTGTACCGAACCCTGGAGTGGCGAAGTTCCAGCTCGGTCGGCCCGGGTATTCGGATTCCCATTAGCTCGGGTCACTGAACCGCAGTCTGCGGGCTACGACGTCTTCGGCTATCTCGGCCAGAAGTCGGCCCTCGCCGAAGGCGTATCCCCGCAGACGGATGAGGGCTTCGGTGATGCTGACTCCGAGCTGAACCGAAACCATGCCGGCGGCGTTGTGTACCCGGAGGTGGAAGTCCGCGCCTACCTCCAGTGCCGCGGCCACCGTATCCGGATCCGCTCGCGCCTGAGCCTCCAACACCCAGCTGGAAGCGACATCGGCCAGGACCAGGGCGTCGGCGTGCTGATTGTCGGTCAGGGGACCAGGCGAGTCCCGGTAGAGGTCGAGGGCTCCGAGACGGACCCCGCCCACGTGCAGCGGGAAGCCGAAGACGGCCCGCACTCCCGCCTCAAGGACAGGAGGACTGAAGCTCGGCCAACGGTGGATGGAGGGGTTCGCCAGATCAGGTTCGGCCACGACCCGGTCCTGCTGGTGGGCGTCGATGCAGGGACCCTCTCCCAGGCCGTACTGCAGCTCCTCGATCAGTTGGCTGACCTCGTCGGTGGAGCCAAGTGAGCCTCGGCGTATGTCTCCCGACATCAGCATCACTCCCGCGCCGTTCACTCCCACGATGCCCGGAAATACCTCGCATAGCCTGGCTGAGGACCAGCCGTCGGCTCCGATGGCCGACAGTTCTGTCAAGATGCGATTGAGCCGGTCATGAGCCACTCAGCTCAACCGGCCCGGGCCAACCCGATGATCGCTCAGGGTAGGGCGCTGTCGTGGGCTCTCAGAAGCCAGTCGAGTCCTTCTTTCGGCGAGCCGGCGACAAAGACTTGTCCGTGGAGCCCGGCGTTGACCAAGGCAGCTACCACCCCGCGTCGGGCATCGGCGCCGGAGATGGCGACCACACCGCCGCGTTCATGGATCTTCCTGAGGATCCAAACCAGGGAGCCGAAGCCGATGCTGTCGATGAACTCGACGGCGCTGAAGTCCAACAACACAGCCGGATGGCCCACTGCGGCGCTCAGTTCCAGGCGCAAGGCAGCGGCGGTGGTGGCATTCAGCTCGCCTTCGACATGGAAGACCGCAGCGTCGGGTTGGAAATCGGTGGTCACAGTGCAGGCTGCAGCTGGGCTGGGATGGACGAGCCCGTAGGTGCTCACCTTCGGCCACCAACTTGATCGGAGCAGCGCACCTGCTTGGCCACTGCCCGGGGCAGTTGCGTGATCCGCGCCGTACCGATGGTCCCGCCTGGCGAATCGATCGTGGCCCGGCCTCTGCTCTCAGTCACGACGGATTCCTCTCCAAGGCCCGAGGACGGCTGCTCGTCGGCGCCCGGCCAGCGCTACCGCGCTGACAAGATCAAATGTTACTCCTGATACGAGGTCTATAGGAAGGGGGTGCATCCCTTCAGAGAGGTGGGCGTCTTTGAGGACCCGCAGGCGCCACCGGAGGACCCATCAGGCTCTCTCGGCACGGCTCGCACAGCCACCAGTCCTTCATGGTCAGCAGATCCTGTCCGGGTTCACCGGGAAATTCTCTGCGACATCGTCCGCATGTGCGGAACTCCAGAACCTCGTTCGTGGGCCCAAGCCTACCACCCGGTCTGGATCGCTTCCCCTGCCATCCGGGCTGGGTCCCTCCGTAGCTGACGCGTTGCCTCAGTCGGTCGGGCGTCGCTGAACCGCAGCCGCATCGGGCCATCGCACGTCGTAGGCCGCCCCGATGCGCTCGAAGAGCCAGATCAGACGGGCCGTGGAATCGAGCTGATGAGGGTCAACGCCATGGCGAGCCGATCTCGGGTTGGAATGGTGAAAGTTGTGCCAGTTCTCGCCCATGGCCAGAACGGCCAGCGGGGCGAAATTGGTCGCTCGATCGTCATGTCGGGTGACGAAGGGGCGTCGTCCCCACAGGTGACAGGCCGAATTCACAGCAAAGGTGGCCTGGTGGAGGACGAAGACTCTGACTGCTCCACCCCAGACCAGTCCCCCTAAGGCGCCGGCCCAGGTTCGGGTTAGTGCCCATCCGGCCAGCATCGGCAGACCGAAGGAGGCGATTCCGAGCAGGGGGAACAGGCGGCTGATGAGGACCAGGTCCGGATCCGCCACCAGATCCGGGGCCCATCGGGCCTCCTCGGTTGGTTGGGGTCTGAACAGCCAGCCGATGTGGGCATACGCCGCGCCACGGAACAGAGCCAACGAGCCCGAACCGTACCTGTAGGGAGAATGCGGATCCCCGGGGCGATCGGTGTAGGCGTGGTGGCGCCGATGGTTGGCGACCCAGCTGTTCACGCTTCCCTCCAGTCCCAGCGAGCCTGCCAGGGCCAAGGAGATCTTGAGCCAGCGGGCGGCCCTGAAAGACCGGTGGGCGAGGAGGCGATGAAAGCCAGCCGTGAGACCATGGCCACTGACGAGGAAGAATCCGACGGCCAGGACCAGATCGACCACGGTGACGGAACGCCCGAAGAACCCGACCGCCAATCCGAGGACGCCGAGCAGGGGCCCGAACACGACCAGGGCGGTAACCATCTGCTGGGGGTTCCAGGGTTGACCGGGCTGCGGGTCGCCAGGAGCCGAGTCGGCTGGAAGCCTTAGTCGGGTGGGGTGCTCAACCACCGGACCGAGGCCAATGACTGCAGGGTGTAGCTCGGCTGTCGCTGGCATCGATCACCTCGGCGGTTCGAACCGTCACCGGGGACCGGGGCAACTGCCAGCGGACGCGTGCTGGTGAGGCGACTCTACCGTATCAGTCCCGTGTCCAGGCAGGTTGAGCCGAGAGCCGGCGGAGGCGTCAGCGCCTCAACCTGAACTGAGCAGTCTGAACCTCCGCGCTTCCCCTTCAGGGGCTCATTGCTATCCGGACGTATAGGGCGTAATGTCGCTCTTGACGCGGGAGTCCCAACCCGTACCGCGTTGGATTCTGCCGTTTAGCCGCGGCACCCTCCCGGAGTGTTTCCCCGGACCCTGGTAGCGCATCAGCAGCTGGGCCAGAACGACCAGGGAGGCCGGGACAGTGACTCGCACCACGCTCGCAGGCTCGACTACTCGCCCTCCGGCGCTCAGGGTGTCGTTGGCGCCGGAGGGTATGGCCACCGTCGTGGTCCTGCAGGGCGAAGCCGATGTTGCCAGCCTGCCGGCCCTCTCTGAGGCGCTCGATCGGATCATCGCAAGGCATAAGGGGCCGGTCATTATCGATCTGGCCGACACCGCCTTCATCGACTCCGCCACGGTCCGAGCCCTGAGCCGGGCCGCGGCCACCCTGGATAAGGCCGGTCGATCGTTGAGCATCCGGGCTCCGTCAAGGACGGCTGCGGTACTGCTCGAGCTAGTCGGGATCTCGCAGACTGCCGTCGTCGACTAGTCCCGCTCCACCGTTTGCAGGCCCCGCTCAACTGTCCATGACTCGATGACGAGTCTGCTGGCCTCGGCATTGAGTCTGGTGATGACCACCTCAGTGATGTCCACGATGATCATCTGACCATCAGGTTCCCCACTCGCTGCGTCTTCAGTGACAAGGCCGCCGGGGATAGCTCGGCCAGCGATCTTCGCCTCACCCGGCCAGTCCCTCTCTTGGCCCTCCTCTGGGTGGAAGGTTGGTCCGTGCACGGCGATCCGTTGGTCCCTCTTGAGGTCAGCCCCCTTCCGGGCGCCGGCCATCGATCCGAAGCGGAGATTGCCGTCCGCGAACTCACACTCGATGCCCGAGATGCGCGGCGATCCATCGGCGCGCAGCGTCGCCAGGGTCTTGTGGCGACCGGGATCGAACAGCTTCCGCACCCGCCCAGCGAACCCTGGCTCCGCTAGCTCGATCTCCTCCCATGATGGCACTACTTCGCAGCGTAACCGGGTGGTCCGACATCACAGAGAGGCCACCTGCGGGAATTGCCCCGAGGCCAGAAGGCGAAGCTCTGGTGGCCCCCACCCGAGGGACCCGGTGCCATAGTGGGACCGTGGCTTCCTATCGCAAGCCGGGTTGGTTCACCCGGGTGGTATTCAACGGGCTCGTCGCTTGGATGACCCGACGGGGTATCAGCGTTTGGGGCTCTCGGGTGCTCAGAGTAAAGGGCCGCACCAGCGGCCGGTGGCGCTCGACTCCGGTAAACCTGCTCACCTTGGACGGTAACCGTTATCTGGTGGCGCCCCGAGGTGAGACGCAGTGGGTGCGGAACCTCCGCGCCACTGAGGCTGGCGAGCTTGTCCTGGGTCGAAGAGTCGAGGTGTTCCGAGCTGTAGAGCTCCCTGATGGACAG
>DATLTT010000048.1:0-6918 GCA_035533455.1 Acidimicrobiales bacterium
GGGGCCTGCAAAGCCCCGTACTCCGGTTCGAATCCGGACGCCGCCTCCAGTGCTGACACTGATTCGCTCGGCGCACGGGTCGGTGCGTCGCCTCGTTTGGTGGCCGTCGCTCGCGGAAATCTCGAGCGCAGGTTCGTGACGAGTCGATGAGAGACGTCGCCCCCACTCCTGAGGTGCGAGAGCGGCGCGCTCACGGACCCGCCGCCAGCGGAGGAGTGCCTTGATGCGCGGTGGCGAGCTGCCCCCCGCCGCGCCTCCGCTCGGTTCGCGTTCGGGCCTCGGCTATCCTCGGGTCAGGAGCAGGTCGGCGGTGACGTGTGAGAACGGACCGTGGCGATGACGCACGAGCACTTCGCGGGTGACGAGGGCATCACTAGCGAGGAGCAGGCGTAGACCGTGGTCGTGTCGATTCATCGAATCCGTCGCTGGGTGGCGATACTGCTCGTAACGTTCTTCGCGATGGGTGCCGCGGGCGCCGCGGCGTCGGACGGACCCCACGTGATCCTCCCGCCGCACAACCCCGTGAGCAACTGGAATCCTGGACGGGTCTCGACCAATTCCATCCTGGTGTTGGTGAACGCCGCACGACGCGCGCAGGAAGGTCTTGGGCCCCTCCCTCTCAACCTGGCCCGGTACAATCGCTTGTCGATCCCCGAGCAACTCTTCGTGCTGGCCAACCTCGAGCGGGTCACCCGCGGCGAGGCACCGGCCTACGGGCTCTGGACGGTGCTCAACCGCTTGGCAGCGACCGGTGCGCGCCTGGGTCGAGACCCCCTTCCTCCCTCCAACTGGAACAGGTATTTCGCCTCCATCTGGTCATCCGCGCCGAACTCGCGGACCAATGTTGCTCTTTTTTCGGACTTCGGCTGGATGTACCAAGACGGTGCGCCGCCGTTCTACGGGACCGTGAACTTCGACTGCCTGCGCCGGGGCATGCCGGGGTGCTGGGGACATCGCGACGCCATTCTCGAGGCGAAACCGGACAGCTCATCAAGCGACAAGCCACTCGTTCTCCTGGCCGGGGCGGCCGGAGGCGTCAGAAACTACCGCGGGTCGTCCTCGCTGACCATGGACTTCACGTGGGTCGCCGGCGTGCCAACGACGGGGGTCACCTACACCTGGGCCGAAGCCGTGAGGTTCTTGGGCTTGACCACGTCGACGCGTCCCGCACCGACCACGACCACGCTTCCCGAAACGACCACGACGACCCCTCCCTCAACGACCACGACGACGCTTGCCGGTACGACCACGACGACGCTTCCCTCAACGACCACGACCACACTCGGGGGCTAGCCGATGTCAGGGACGCTATGACAAAGCGGTCCGGACGGTAGAGGGCGTGTGCCACCCAACATTTCTCTCACGCGCCCCGTCACGCCTCGACGCGTGCGGGCCGAGTCGCAGACCCCACTCCTGCGATGAGATAGAAGAGGGCGCACTGACACGCCGACGTCGGAGTTGTGCCTACGCGCAACGCGCCGCCCCGACCCGGCGTCGCGCCCGCTCCGCTCGGCTTCAGGGTTCGACTGTCTCGGCTGAGGAGTTACGAGAGACCGCACACCATAATGGGGGCGTGGGAAAGACACTTAACGACATCGACGATCGCCTGGCTGCGTGGCTCGTGGAGCAGCCGGTCTTCTTCGTCGCGACCGCCCCGCTCGCCGTGGACGGCCTCCTCAACTGTTCACCCAAGGGCAATCGCCGTGAGTTCGCCGTGGTCGGACCGCGAACGGTCGCGTATCTCGACCAGACCGGCAGTGGCGTGGAGACGATCGCTCACGTGAAGGAGAACGGACGCGTCGTCGTCATGTTCTGTGCCTTTACGGGGCCGCCGCGTATCGTACGCCTGCACGGCGTTGGTCGACACGTGGAACGAGACACGCCGGCGTTCGAGCGACTATCGGGCCACTTCGACGGAGCGGAGGGCGTCGGTGTTCGCGCGATCATCCTCGTCGAAGTGACTCGGATCTCCGATTCGTGCGGGTACGGTGTACCGCTCATGACGTTCGACGACCATCGCCCGACGATGGACCAGTGGGCTAGCCGCAAGGGCTCCGCCGGAATCCGCGACTACTGGGCCGAGAAGAATTGCCGAAGTATTGATGACCTCGAGGGTCTCGATCTCTAGCAGTCTCGCGGTGCCCGATCTGGTGATGTGATAATCGACGTCGAGTTCCGCTTCGAAACGGTCCATGGTTTTTAGGAACGCTTCGCGTCCTTCGACGCCTTCGCGCCTTTTCGACGAGCAGCCGCGTCACTTGGCGGATCCATGGGGAACCCCTTCTTGATCATCGCCGGCACGTCCTTCGCGGGTACGGCTGGTGAGAAGAGGAAACCCTGGCCGAGTTCGCAACGCAGCTCCCGAAGCCGGTTGAACTGAGAGGGCGTTTCGATGCCTTCGGCGAGCATCGTCATGTCGAGCTTGTTGCCTAGGGAGACGATTGCTTCCAAGAGCGCGTCGTTGTAGGTGCTGTCCGAATGCGGGCTGACGAAGTACTGGTCGATCTTGATCACTCGTGGGCGAAGTCGTACGAGATAAGAAAGCGAGGAGTAGCCGGTACCGAAGTCGTCGAGCGCAATCGCGACGCCCAGACGACTGAGTCGATCGACGATGTTCATGGTCTCAGCGGAGTCGAGGAGGGTCACGCTCTCGGTGATCTCAATGATGAGACGCTCGGGCGCGAGCCCGTTCGATTGAAGGATGCCTTCAATCAAGGTAGAGAGGTCCGGATCTTGAAACTGCCGGGCAGAGAGATTGACGGTCACGTACGGGCGAGGCGCGCCCTTTTGCGCTGCCTTCCACGACGACGCCGCAGCAACGGCTTCGTTCAACGCGAAGGCCCCCAGTTCGAGAATGAGTTCACTCTGTTCGGCGAGTGGAATGAAAACGTTCGGTGGAATCCAGCCCCGTTCGGGATGGTTCCAGCGCATCAGTGCCTCGAAGCCGACGATCTCGGTGGAGGCGAGGTCAACGACGGGTTGGTAGTGCATGGCGAGTTCTTCGCTTTGCAGCGCGTGACGCAACTCTTGCACCAGGGTGAATCGCCCCATGACCTCTTGTTGCATTCGTGGTGTAAAGAGCACGAATCGACGCTTGCCGCCATGTTTCGCTTCGTACAGGGCTACGTCGGCCCGTTGGATGAGGTCGTTGGCGTTCTCGCTCGTCGCGTCCCAGGTCGCCACGCCCATGCTCGCGTGCTGACCGAAGAGCACTTCGTCAAAGGAGAAGGGCTCGTTCAACGCGTCGAGGAGCCGAAGGGCGACGTCCTCCGCTTGGGACGCCGACTCGAGTCCCTCAGCCAGGTAGAGAAACTCGTCACCCCCGAAGCGACCAAGGGTGTCCGAGGCTCTGGTGACGGATTCGAACCGGCGCGCGATCTGCACGAGCAGTTCGTCGCCCACCAGGTGGCCGTGCGAGTCGTTGACGGCACTGAAGTCGTCGAGGTCTAAGAGTAAGACGGCACCGAATCCACCTTGGCGTTTGATCCTCGATTGGGCCTGGACGAGACGGTCTTCGAACAAGACGCGATTCGCGAGGCCCGTCAGTGGGTCGTGCAGCGCCTGGTGGGTAAGTTGTTCAGCCAGCGCGCGCTCTTCGGTGATCTCGCGCTCGGAGGAGACGAAGTAGATGGTCTTGCCGTGCTCGTCTCTCGCGGGAGACCGTGAGACCTCCGAGATGATGATGCGCCCGTCCTTTCGCAGGTAGCGCTTGACGTAGCGGACTTGCTCTACTTCGTCGGCGTTGAGCCGTGCGATGGTCTCTTCGGTGATGCCAACATCCGAAGGGTACGTGAAGTGCACCGAGTCGTGACCAATGAGTTCCTCCTTCGAGTACCCGATCATTCGACAGAAGGCGTCGTTCACGGCGAGAGCCCGGTCATCGAGGTCGCTAAAGACCATGGGGGCCATGTTGCTTTCGAACGCGAGACGAAAACGCTGTTCGGACTCACGTTGTAAAGCGGCGTTTTCGGCGACCCGGACGGCGTCGCGAAGACGAGCGATCCCGTAACCCAGGGAGTTGGCCAACTCTCCCAAGAGCGAGAGCTCCTCGAGACCGAAGGCCCCCTCCTCATTCGAGAAGATGGTGAGCGCTCCGGTCACCTTGCCGCCTATCGAGAGGGGGAACGCGCAGACTGTTCGAAAGCCGAACTCTTCGGCCCTCTTCTTGCCAGCGACGGGCCAGTTCGACTGGCGGATGTCCGAGAGAACTTGGGCCGTGCCCGTTCGAATGGCCGTGCCCGTCGGGCCGAGGCCATTAGCGCTCTCGTCCCACGTGACGTGGACCTCGTCGAGGTAGTCGGATCGTCCACCCATCCCGGCGGGACGCACGATCTTGTCGGCATCACTGACGAGTCCGACCCACGCGAGGAGGAATTCGCCACTGGTGACGATGGTTCGACACGTCTCTTCGATCAGGGCGGCCTCGTCCGTGGCGCTGACCAAGACCTGGTTGCCGTTCGACAGCGTTCGTAGCGCTCTCGAGAGATACGTGCGCTCCGTTACGTCGCGAGCGTTGACGATGATGCCCTTGATCGCTGGGTCGTTCAAACAGTTCGACAAGACGCACTCGAGAAATGTCCACTCACCTTTTGCGTTGACGAAACGCGCGATAATCGGCTCGCCGTTTCCAGTTCCGTTGACGGCGTCGTTGAACGCCCTAGAAGCGTGGTCGTAGTCGTCGGGATGGATGTGCGCGAAGCCGTCGCCGCCCAAGCGGGTCGCCGGATCGTAACCGCTCGTGCTCGCGTTGGCGGGATTGGCGTAGAGCACGCGAGCTTGGTCGTCGAGGACGACGATGAGGTCTCGCGAGTTGGCCAATAGCTGTCGGAACCACTGTTCGGATTCGGCGAGCGTGTGTTCGGCCACTCGGAGAGCGTCGTTGGCGACGGTGAGCTCCTGAAGGGCCACCTCGGTACGATGAACCGATCGAAGGTGGACCAGCCCGAACTCGATCTCGCTCACGATTTGACGGAATCCGGCGACGGTCGTCTCGTCGAAGACGAACGGAGCCTCGTCGAACACGACGATGACGGCGTCGAGTGCCAAAGGGTCCAGTGGTAGGACGATGGCGGAGCCAAGATTGAACTGATGTGCGCGCTCTCGCTCGGACTCGCTCCAGTCGTGGCTCGCCAGGTCGTCCGCGACCTGAATGGAGTCCGTGTGCGACAAGGTCGGTGAACCAGTCGAATGAACCTCGATGGACGTCCACCATGGACTGAAGGGACCTCGTAAGTAGTCGGTCGCGCCCGAGGCGTGGCGGATATCGATCGGGCGCGTGCGATCAAAGGACGCCGGGCCGATCCACGCGAGCCGGTACCCACCCAGGTTCACCAGCATCTCGCAGAGTTGCGCCAGGCACTCACCCTCATCTTTGGACGTGATGACAATTCGATTCGCTTCGGCGACCAGTTTGAGGATCCGTCGGCTTCGTATGCGCGGCGTCACGTCGTAAAACGTGGAGATCACACCTACCTCTCCGGTATTCATCGGAACCGGTGCGGTACTCGTGATCACCCAGCGACGCTTTTTGTGCGCGAAGGCGACGCCCATCACGACGTCGAAGCACGGCTCTCCCGTCCTAGCCGTTACCTGTGATGGCTGCTCGTCGACCGGAAAGGCGGAGCCATCTTCGCGCCACGTATCGAAGGCGGGGTCACTGGAGGTTCGAGCGAGAATCTCGTCTCGAGGGATGCCCAGGATCGACACGGCCTGATCGTTGCAATCGACGACTTCACCTCGCGCGTTTCGCAAGATGATGCCAATGGGAACCGATCGAAGGACGGGGTCGCTGTTGAGCAGTGACAACAGAGGAGCTTGAACGGCACCACTTTCGTCAGCGTTCTTGGTCAACTGACCTCGTTAATTCGCGCAATAAGAAAGAGAATAACACCTCTAAGCACCATTCAGGGGTGTCGACACGTTGTCGACAGGCAAGTTATCGACGACGTGTCGACATCGATTTGTCGACACTGTGTCGATTATGGTCGCGCCGCTGCGAAGTGCCAGGTGCGAGGAGTGCGCGACGGCTGGGGAGGAAGTGAACAGGTACGTCATCTGGTGTGACCAGCCGAGTCGTCGTTCGTGATCGGCGACCTTGGAGTGGCTCGAAACTGAATTGGCGGATGTCACTAGAGACTGAGAGAGTAGAAGGGTGGCGAAGAAATATCTCCAGGTGCCCGAGTTGATACTTGGCTTTGACACTGAGACCACGGGACTGAGTGTCCTGAGCGAGCGCGCCATCTCGTACGGATTCTGCGCCTATCGCTTCGGCGTCCCCCAATGGTCCGAGCACTACTTCGTGATACCTGATCGCCCTATAAGTCCGGGCGCGCAGCGCGTACACGGACTCACTTTGGAGGATCTTGAGAGCAAGCGTGGGAGCGAGCCGGTTTACAACGTGGAAGCGGGGCTGACACGCGCCATCAAGATACTGCACGACTTCTACGAGCGCGGCGCGTACGTCGTGGGATCGAACGTTGGAAGGTTTGACCTCGAGATGCTGCGGCGCAGTTCGATGTCAATCCTGAGCAGCGCGCTCGACGACGCCTACTTCGACATTTCACTCTTGCGAATAATCGACGTGGTCGAACACGATCTCGCGATTGAGCCAAGCCGCGCGGAGCGACCTCGAAGGGGACTACCGCACCTCTGCGAACACTACGGCGTGACTCCTGGTGGTCACGACGCCCTCGGCGACGCGCGCGCGTCGGTCGAGGTCTTCATGGAGCAAGTGATGTACAACAACGCTGGCCAAACTTCGCTTCCGCTACCCACCGACGGTGACGAGTTTTTCGTGACGATTTAGATTATTCACTTCGTCGCGACGGGATTATTTGCGTCGCACGCCGGTGGTAGGCTGGCTTCCCACGGGGCCGTTGGCGCAGTCTGGTAGCGCACTTGCATGACACGCAAGGGGTC
>DATLTT010000049.1:0-14031 GCA_035533455.1 Acidimicrobiales bacterium
GACCTCAGCGCGACGTCGCGCGATTCCGGGGGTTTTTAACACGACCTCACACGTCAGAAGTGCGTCGAGACCACCGTGGTCGGTGACCAAAACGTCGGGCCCGAGGTTGGCGTCGTCGACGAGGACGAGTTCGCACACGTCGTGAAGACGAGCCGCGGTGGCTCGTCCCTCGACGCCGTAGCCGTAGACGCCCACGCGCCTTGCGGTGAGGTCAGCGAAGCCAGTGGGCCGGAACACGGCTGGGTCCTTCGGGGGAGAGGAGTTCGTCGAAGGTTCGATCGGGCCGCACCTCGTGCGCCAACGCGCGCAGGAACGCAACGTCGGACCATTCGCTCATCTGGGCGACCTTGGCGAGGGCGACCGCGCTCTCGTCGGGGTCGCCGACGCACTCGAAGGGCTTGAAGCTCACCCCTTCGCCGACGAGGACGCGCAGTTGGCCTTCTCGGGCGGGGTCGCTCAGTGGCTCGTGCGCGAAGATGTCACGAAGGCTCGCGCGCGTGAGAAACGGCGCGAGCATCAAGTTGATGAAGAGGCATTTGTCGCACTCGCCGCACCACGCGTCGAGGCGACGGTCGACACGCTGGCTGAACGCTCGATTGCAACTGCGAAAGACGTGATGGTACGCGTCGAGGCGGCTAAAGATCTCGGCGACCCACACCTCGCTACGATCGCGCAGGAAGCTCGCGACCACGAGATCGGGGCCCACCCGCTCGCCCAACGCGTCGGCGAGGAGTTGCTCGGCGTCCCAGGACTTACTCCACTGGTGGTTGACGTCAAGCTCGCGCCAACGAAGGTTGATCGCCGAGGACGAGTGTTCGTTGCTCATCACGACACCACCGCGACCCGTCGCCAGCGCCGCCACGGCGCCGAGGAGCGTCACCATGGCCGTCACCGGCACGTGACCGTGGAAGAACGTGTCGTCACCGCGCAGGATCTGCTCGTCGAGTTCGCGCGTGGCGCGAACGATTCCTCGCTGCGTGAGCGCGGCCGTCGCTTCGAGCGGCTCGAAGCGACCGCCGGGCGGACTGACGACGAAGAGGGCCTGGTCGAGATCGGCGCTCAGTTGCGACGTCGTGACCACCGAGTCGATACCGCCGCCGAAGGGAACGAGCACCCGCCACGGGTCCGTGTCGGGCGCGGCGACCGTGACGGTCTCGCCCCCGACGATCACGACGTCGTCGAGATCGAGTTCGTTCTCGAAGGCGAACTCCGCGAGCCCCTCGCGAAGGGCGCCGGCCAGGAGTCTTCGGCCCTTCTCGCCGAGTGGCGTCGAACCCACGTCGACGAGAGGTGGCGCACCCGCTTTGTAGTACGAAAGTCCGGCCACGAGATACCAGAGTTCGCCGACCGCTCGGACGCCCGGCCGCAGGAGCGTGTCGACACCCTCGAACCTGACCACTTCGACGAACGTCCGACCGTCCAGTTCGTAGGTACCCGTGAGCGTCGTCGCCGTCATCTCAAGTCCGACGTAGCGGAAGCTCTCGGCACGTTGCGGTCGCGGTCTCGATACGTTCATGACGCTCTTCATGTTACGAGGCTCGTTTCGCGACGAGAGCGAAGCGACCGCAGGGCCTCGTTGCCCGGTCACTGAAGAAGACTTCGCCGCCGTCGGTGACCTGCTGGCTTCGCACGACGTGCTCATCACGAACTCCCGCGTGCGTCAGTTGGTGGATCGCGACGCGACGAAGATCGAGGCGTGATCGATCGTCGTGGTCGGCCACGAGCGCGCCGGGTACGTCGCGAAAATGCTCGGCGACGTCGGGACCGACTTGGTAACCCTCGCGCGAAATGGACGGACCGAGAAAGACGTGCACCGTCGCGGCGTCGTTGAAGTGGCGTAGCGTCCGGGCGAGAACACCGTGGTGTAGTCCACGCCAGCCCGCGTGGACGAGGGCGAAACGTGTCGTCGACGCGTCGACCAACAGCAGCGGCACGCAGTCGGCGACGAGTATCGCGAGCGCCACGCCGTCGCCGTCGCCGTCGCTGACGAGCGCGTCGGCTTCGCTCGCGGACGTGACGGACGAGGCGTCGAGGACGTCGGCGCCGTGCACCTGGCGAACCGTGACGAGCCGCGCCGCGTCGACGCCGGCGGCGTCCGCCACGCGACGACGGTTCTCCCGCACGTTCTCCAACGAGTCGCCGACGTGATCACCAAGATTCAGCGTGTCGTAGGGCGAGGCGCTGACGCCACCGAATCGATCGGTCACGAACGCGTCGACACCGAGGTCGCGCACGCACTCGACGAGGTGAACGGTAAGGGGCCCGCGCGTCTCGGCGCGCAGCGCTACGTCGCTTGGCACGCGGCGCAGTGTCCGATCACGTCCAGTGCGTGCGACAGTGGCTCGAACCCTTGTTGGGCGGTGAGTTCCTCGACCATGGACATCACCGTACGTTCAAAGGCCGGACTGGGGGTCACGTCGATGACCTTTCCGCACAGGGAACAGAGGAGATGGTGGTGGTGATGGGTCAGATCTTCCGCGAGCTCGAAGCGGGCGAATTCGTCGCTGGCCGCGATTCGTCGCACCACGCCGGCCCTTTCGAGGTCGGAGAGGTGACGGTAGGCGGAGCTTCGTGGCACGTCGGGAATCGCGTGCGAGATATCGGAGATGCTCATCGGGCGCCCGAAGGACGCCAACAGCCCAACGACCGCCTGGCGACCGGCGGTGTAACGCTGGTCGCTCCTCTGCAGATGAATAGCCACGAGTTCGTGGAGGCTCTCCGCGGACGTCGAACGCGCCGCCCCCTCGTTGGCCTCGCCCTTATCGTTCATGAACTACCGACAAGGGACCCCCGGGGATTGGTTCGCTCGCATTTCCCTTCCTTCCTCGTCTCAGTTGTAATGAGACTCAGTCTCAATCTACTCTTTGGTCATGGCCATTCAAACGCTGCTCTCAGCACGCCGCCACACTCCAAAGATATTGGGGAAAGTGGCCCTTTTCGCTGCCCTCGTCGGGCCGGCGCTGGTGGGGTTCGCGCTCTCGTCGCCCGTGGCGTCAGCCAGTACGAAATCAACCGTGATAAAGGCCGTGGGTGCCGAGAACGAGTACGCCAACGTACTCAGCCAGATCGGCGGCAAGTACGTCTCGGTCACGTCGATCCTCAACAACCCCAACGTCGACCCGCACGCGTACGAGGCGAGTCCGAGCATCGCGGTCGCGGTGAGTCAAGCGCAACTCGTCGTTCAAAACGGGGTCGGCTACGACGGCTTCATGAACAACATTGAAGCCGCTTCTCCGAACCCACGCAGAAAGGTGATCGTTGCTCAACACGTGCTCGGTCTCGCGGACAACACGCCCAATCCCCATCTCTGGTACGACCCCAAGACGATGCCGGCGGTCGCGACCGCGATGACCAACGACCTCGCCGCGCTTCGACCGAGCCACCGCGCGTACTTCCAAAGGAATCTCGCGACCTTCAAGGCGTCTCTGCAGCCGTGGTTGAACGCCATCGCCTCGTTCAAGGCCACGCACAAGGGGACGCGCGTGGCGGTCACCGAGCCCGTGGCCGACTACCTGCTCAAGGCCATGGGCGCCAAGATGCTCACCCCCTTCGTCTTTCAAGCGGACATCATGAACGGCGTCGATCCCTCGCCGGAAGACATCACCCTCGAGGAGAGCCTCTTCACGAAGCACCAGGCCCAAGTCTTCTTGTACAACCAGCAGGTCGTCAGCTCGGTGACCGTCACCGTTCGCCAGAGCGCCGTGGCCAACCACGTTCCAGTGGTTGGTGTCTACGAGACCATGCCGACACCCGGCTACGACTACCAGACGTGGATGCTCGCCGAGGTGAACGCGATCCGTAAGGCGGTCGTGTCGCGAACGTCGACGAAGAAGCTATGAACGAGGCGACGGTACTCGAGGTTGAGAGCGTGAGCGTCACCCTCGCCGGCCGCAAGATCCTCGACGACGTCACCTTCGAGGTTCGTCAAGGGGAGTTCACGGGCCTGATCGGCTCGAACGGCGTCGGCAAGACGACCTTGCTACGAGCCATCCTGGGCCTGCAACGCCTGGACGGCGGCGAGATTCGAGTGAACGGAGCGCCGCTCGCGACGCGCGGACGGTCGCTGGGCTACGTACCTCAACGGGTGCAGCTCGATCCAGACGTGCCGATGCGCGCCTGGGACTTCGTCGCCCTCGGGCTCGACGCTCATCGTTACGGGTTCGCTCGGCGAACGAAGGAACAGCGAGCGCTCGTTGATCGCGCACTTCACGACGTCGACGGCGAGCGCTTCGCTCACGCTCGTGTGGGCAGCCTCTCGGGTGGTGAACAACAGCGCGTACTCATCGCCCACGCGCTGATCAGTCGCCCGCGTCTGTTGCTGCTCGACGAGCCACTCGCCAACCTCGACCCGGGAAGCGTCCAAGAGATCGTGGCGCTCTTACATCGCGTCGTCAGTGACCAGCACGTCGCCGTGTTGCTGTCGGCCCACGAGATGAACTCGCTCCTGCCCGTGATGGATCGCATCGTGTACTTGACGAACGGCCGCGCGGCGAGCGGCACGACCGACGAGGTCGTTCGCACCGAGGTACTGAGTGCGCTCTACGGTCATCACGTCGACGTCATCAAGTTGCACGGACGAGTGTTCGTGGTCGCTGAACCCGGTCAAGAGGATCGCGACATACCGCGCCACGAGACCTTCACGGTCTCGTAGTCCGCCGTGCGATTCCTCTTCGAGCCTGGATTCTTCTCGAGCGCACCCGTGCACACGGCGTTCGTGATCGGTGGCGTCACCGCCGTCGTTTCGGCGATCGTGGGCGTGTTGACGGTGGTGCGCGGCCAGTCCTTCGCCGGTCACGCCCTCACCGACGTCGCCACCGCCGGCGGTTCCGGATCGATCCTGCTTGGCGTCGCACCCCTGGCGGGCTTCATTGGCGCGGGCGTCGTCGGCGCGGGCGCGATGGAACTCGCTGGCGTGCAGCACCGCCGCGGTCGCGACGTCGCTACGGGGATCGTGCTCGGCGCGGCCACGGGCCTCTCCGCGCTCTTCCTCTACCTCGACACGACGCGCAGCGTCACCACGGGCGCCACCCAGCAGATCCTCTTCGGCTCCATCTTCACGATTCAGTCCTCGATCATTCCGCTGGTGATCGTCGTCAGTGTCGCGACGCTGGCGCTGATCGGTTGGATGTATCGTCCGCTCCTGCTGAGCTCGGTGAGCAGTGAACTGGCCTCGGCGAGCGGGGTCGGGGTGCGACGGGTCAGCCTTCTCTTCATGCTCGCCCTGGCGATTTCGGTCGGACTTTCGTCGATCGCGATTGGCTCGGTACTCTCGACGGGGCTGTTGATAGGTCCGGCCGCCACGGCGCTTCGACTGACGTGGAACCTGCGTATGGCCTTCGTCTTCGCGAGCCTCTTCGGGGTCCTCGCGACCTGGCTTGGGGTCCTCTTCGCCTACGACAGCTACTACTGGGATCCGTCGAGCCAAGGTCTGCCGGTCAGTTTCTTCATCGTGCTGATCATCGTTCTCGGCTATCTCCTCTCGGGGCTTCGCGTCGTTCGTCGCTTCGTCACCCGACGCGCCACGAGGGATGAGGAGGCGTAGTGTTCTCGGGTTTCATGGTGAACGCGTGGCTCGTAGCGAGCGTCGTCGCTTTCGTCGCGGGCGTCGTAGGATTCTTCGTCGTGTTGCGCGGCTCGTCCTTTCAGGCGCACGCGATTCCAAACGGGGCCTTCGCCGGCGCCGCGGGCGCCAATCTCATCGGCGTGAATCCGCTCATCGGTCTCGGCGTCTTCTCGCTCGCCGCGGCCCTCGGCATTGGACGCCTCAGCCGGCGCGGCCGGTCCGACGTCGTCACGGCCCTGGCGCTCATCATGATGCTCGCCCTCGGCGCGGCGTTCATCAGCCAAAGCACCGGGTACGAGCCGCAGATCTTCTCGCTCTTGTTCGGCGAGATCTTGGGCGTGAGCTCGAGTCAGGTCACGCCGGTGATCGTGCTCGGCGCGGTGTGCGTCGGAGCCGTCGGGGTCCTCTATCGCCGACTCCTGATGACGTCGATCGCTTCCGAGATCGCCGCCGCCCGCGGCATGCACCCCGAGCGCGTCGAGACGGCCTTTCTCGTGGTACTCGCGTGCTCCACGACGATGACCGTCCCCGTGGTCGGCGCGATGCTCATCTTCTCGTTGATGATCGGACCGCCCGCGGCCGCGCGGAGTTTCAGTAGCCGGCCCGAGGTCGCGCTGCTGGGCTCGGTCGTCATCGCGCTGGTCACGGTGTGGGCGGCGCTGGCGTGTTCGTTCACGACCAACTGGCCCGTCGGCTTCTTCGTGGGCGTCTTCAGTGCCGGGTGGTTCGGCCTCGGCCGTGCGTACGGTGCCTGGCGTCGAAGGCGGGGCGTCGCGCGAGGTTGAGCCAGCGTGGGGCACCGTTCGCCGGCGCGACGCCGCCAAACGCGCGGTGCGTAATCTTCGTAGGTGAGCTTGAGCGCCCAGCGACTTCTCGACGCCTGCGCGTTTCCTCGCGCCGGAGCGTCCGTGGCGCTCGCCGTGTCGGGGGGACCGGACTCGCTCGGACTCTTGCTCCTCGCCCTCGAGGCGCGACTCGCCCTCAGCGTGCACCACGTCGATCACCACGCCCGTCCGACGAGCAGCGACGACGCGAAGGTCGTGCGCGCGATCTGTGAACGCTTGGGCGTGACCTGCGAGGTGCACGACGTCGACGTGGCGCCGGGCGCGAACTTCGAGGCACGCGCGCGCGCCGAACGCAGAAGGGTACTGCCCGTCGGGTCGCTCACGGGCCACACGATGGACGACCTCGCCGAGACCGTCCTTCTCAACATGGTGCGCGGGGCCGGCGTCGACGGTCTCTCGCCGATGGTGAACGACCCCACGAAGCCCCTACGCGGTCTTCGTCGCCACGATCTGCACGAGTTCGTGGACGAGTCGAACGTGCAGGCGTTGCACGACGAGTCGAACGACGACCTCGTCTTTCGACGCAACCGCGTCCGACACCAACTCCTGCCCCTGATGTGCGACGTGGCCGAGCGCGACGTGGTTCCCCTCCTCGCGCGCCAGGCCGACGTCCTCTACGAAGAGCGCGCCTGGCTCGACGAACTGAGTCTCGCGGACGCCGCGTTCGATATCGACGACGTCGACTGTCGTACGCTGCGCGAGTGGCCGAGGGCCCGACTGCGACGCTGGCTTCGCGCCAAACTCCGCGCCGTCGACGCGACGAACGACAGCCATCCTCCGAGCGCCGCCGAGGTGCAACGGGCGATCGAGGTCGTGGTCGGTGACGTCGTCGCCACGCAGCTGAGCGGTGCGCGCCGACTAGCGCGAAGCGGCCAGCGCCTCACGCTCGAAGTCGACTCCACTACGCTCTCCAACAATGGATAGGCACTCTTCACACGAATTCTCCGCGACCTGGGCTCAAGGCGTTCTGGGCGAGGTGGTGGTCTCGGCCAAGGAGGTCCACGACCGGGTAGGCGAACTGGGGGCCCAGATCACCAAGGACTACGCCAGCAGTCCACCACTCCTCGTCGGCGTTCTCAAGGGCGCGATCAACTTCATGGCTGACCTGATGCGCGCGATTGAACTGCCCGTCGAGGTCGACTTCATGGCCGTGTCCTCCTACGGCGCGGCCACCAAGACCAGCGGCGTCGTGCGTATCGTGAAGGACCTCGACGTCGACCTCTCCGGTCGCGACGTCTTGATCGTCGAGGACGTCGTCGACTCCGGTCTGACGCTCAACTACCTACGTCAGTACTTGGGCGCGCGCAGCCCCGCCAGCCTCGAAGTGTGCGCGTTGCTCTTGAAAGAGGGCGAACAGCGCGTCGAACAGTCGCTCAAGTACGTGGGCTTTTCCATACCGGCCGACTTCGTCGTGGGCTACGGCCTCGACGTCAACGAGCGCTACCGCAACCTCGACGCGATCTACACGTACGTCGGCAAGGCCTAGACGTGGTCGATCGCGCGCGCGTGCAACTCCTCGTTCGAGAGTTGCTCGAAGCGATCGGTGAAGACCCTTCGCGCGAGGGACTGGTCGAAACGCCGCGTCGCGTCGCGGACATGTACGTCGAGCTCTTCGAGGGCATCGAGAGTGACCCCGGAGAACACCTGCGCGTCAACTTCGAAGCGGGCCACGACGAGATGGTCATGGTGCGCGACATACCCTTCACGTCACTGTGCGAGCACCACCTCGTGCCCTTCGTCGGTTTCGCGCACGTGGCGTACCTCCCGTCACCCGAGGGGCGCATCACCGGACTCTCGAAGTTGGCGCGTCTGGTCGAGGGTTACGCGCGGCGTCTACAAGTCCAAGAACGCATGACCACCCAGATCGTCGAAGCGTTGCAGCGAGAGCTCCGTCCTCGGGGATCCATCGTCGTGATCGAGGCGGAGCATTTCTGTATGTCGATGCGCGGGATAAAGAAGGAGGGTATGACGACCGTGACCTCGGCTGTTCGCGGCGCCTTCCGTGACGACGCCGCGTCGCGCGCCGAAGCCCTCCAGTACATCCACCAACGAAGGTCGACGTGGCACTGAGCCCGGCCGTGATGGGCATCGTCAACGTGACGCCCGATTCATTCTTCCCCGCTTCGCGGTCCCTGGCCGCCGACGAAGCCGTCACGCGGGGTCGATCGCAGTTCCTCTTCGGCGCGGACGTCGTGGACGTGGGCGGGGAGTCCACGCGCCCGGGCGCGACGCCGGTGCCCGAGAGCGACGAGTTGGAGCGGGTGCTTCCCGTCATCCGAGCGCTCGCCCCCTACGGCCCGGTTTCGATCGACACCCAAAAGGAGTCGGTCGCGCGCGCGGCCGTGGCGGCGGGGGCGAGTGTGTTGAACGACGTCTCCTCGACGCTCTTCGCGGTGGCGGGGGAGTTGGGCGTTGGCTACGTCGCCATGCACCGCCAGGGCGACTCGTCGACGATGCAGGACAGCCCTTCCTACGGCGACGTCGTGGGTGAGGTCGGGGACTTCCTGCGCTCCGTCGCCGAGGCGGCCCGCGGCGCCGGGGTCACCAAACTGTGGCTCGATCCAGGTATTGGCTTTGGCAAGTCCATCGAGCACAACGTGACCCTCCTCGCCCACGTCGATCACTTCGTGCGCCTGGCCAACGAGTACCGGGCGGGCGTCCTCATCGGCACGAGCCGCAAGCGATTCCTCGGCCAACTCGGGCGCGACGCCCTCGACGTCGACGAGCGTCTGGAGGGTTCGTTAGCGACCGAGGCGTGGGCCATGGTCCAAGGTGTCAGTATGGTGCGCGTGCACGACGTTCGAGAAACCGTACAGTTACGCGAGTTGCTCACCCGACCACTTGAGGCCGTGACGTCGTGAGGGGCAAGTGGGCGGCGGGCATCGAGCCACGCGGCTTCACCTGGGTCTACAAGAACATCCTCGCGGTCTCGGAGCGTCCCGGCGGTTCGACGACCGTACACCGCCAGGTCCGTCGTGACGAGGAGTTGCTCTGGCTGAAGCATCAGGGCTTCGGCCGGGTGATCTCGATCTTGCCGTCCATGCAGAGCATGGGCGCGTACTTCGAACACGGCCTCACGGCCAGCCACTACGCGCTGCGCGGGGGCCCCCAGCAGAAGGAAGTCCTCGAGGCGTGCTACCTCGACATGGCGAACTCGATGTCGGTGAACACCACCGTCCTGTTGCACAGCGACGAGGTGTCCGACCGACTGTTGGGCGTGGTCGCTGGCTACCTCGTCTGGTCGCAGAAGGTGGCCACGGTGCCGTCCTCCATCGCTCTCGTCGAGCGACTCTTCAAACGGTCCATCGGCCCCGACGGGCGCTCCGTGCTGATGGACCTTCCCAAGGACCCGCGTGAGTGACGTCATCGAACTGCGCGAACTGCGTTGCGCCGCGGTCGTCGGTGTGTTGCGCGAAGAGCGCGACCGGCCGCAGCCGCTGGCCTTTGATATCGACGTCGAACGTCCCTTCGAGGAGGCCGCGATGAACGACGACATCACGGCGACGACGGACTACTCGAGGATCCTGACCCTCGCCACGAGAGTGGCCCACGACGGCGCCTTCCTCCTCCTTGAAACACTGGCGTACCGCGTGGCCCACGAGGTCCTCGCCCTCGACTCGGCCATCACGTCGGTGACGGTGGCCGTGCGAAAACTTCGCCCGCCCGTCGCCGAGGACGTCGTCACGGTGGGCGTGCGCTGTACGGTTCGACGCCCCTAGTGCCCTTTGCGTACCTGTCGTTAGGCTCGAACGTCGGCGATCGAAAGGCGCACTTCCAAGCGGCCATACCCCTCGTCGCGGGTGGTGACCGCTATCGCCTCTCCCGCGTCTACGAGACCGAGCCGGTCGGTGGTGTTGCCCAGGACAACTTTTGGAACATGGTGATCGAACTCGAAACGGCCGCGTCGCCTCGTGCGTTGATCGGTCGTGCTCGTATCGCCGAAGAGTCCCGTCTGCGTACCCGCGACAGTCGCTGGGGCCCTCGGACCCTCGACGTGGACGTCTTACTCGTGGGGAATGAGGTGAGTGACGACCCCGAAATCCTCGTGCCGCACCCGCGTCTCTACGAGCGCGCCTTCGTGTTGGTGCCGCTACGTGAACTCGCGCCCGAACTGGTCAGCGAAGCCCAAGTGCGCGCTGGCGCGGGACGCGTCGTGGAACTGGGTACACTCGAATCGTTGCGCTAGTACCGAACGGCACCCCTCGGGGGCCGGAACGGAAATGGAGCCCTCATGAACATCACCATCGTCGGCGCCGGCCGAGCCGGATCGTCGTTCGCCACGGCGCTTCGAAGCGTTCATCACGACGTGCGTCTCATGCACCACGACGCGCTCGACGACGTCGGAACGCCCGCGATCGTTCTCCTGGCCGTGCCCGATGACGAACTTCGCTCGGTGTCCGATCGACTGGCTCGCAGTGAGCGCTACGTCGTCGCTCACGTCGCGGGTTCGCGGGGACTCGGTGAACTCGCCGCCCACGCCCGCGTTGGCCTCATGCACCCACTCGCCGCCCTCCCGAGCGCCGAAATCGGTGCGCCGCGGCTCCTCGGCGCCCTCTACAGCGTCGCCGGTGACGACCTCGTGAGCCAGGTCGTCGCGTCGCTCGGGGGCCGCGCGCTGCGTCTCTCGGACGATCAGCGAGCGATCTACCACGCCACGGCGAGCGTCGCCGCGAATCACCTCGTCGCGCTGATGGGCCACGTGCAGGCCCTCGCCGAATCGGCCGGCCTCACGCTCGAGGACTTCCTTCCCCTGAGTGCGCAAGCCCTGGCGGACGTGGCGCTGATGGGCGTCAGCCGCGCGCTGACCGGTCCCGCCTCACGCGCCGACATGGCCACCATCGACGCGCACCTGGCGGCCATTCCGGCGTCGGAGCGTTCGACGTACGTCGCGATGGCCAACGCCGCGTTCGAGCTCGCCGAACAGCGGCGCCTGACCTCACACCGCTAGCGTGCTCGAGCTACGTGAGGTCGAGGCGTGGCGCTCGTTCGCGAGCGAACAGCGATCGAAGGGCCGACGCGTGGGACTCGTGCCCACCATGGGCGCGTTGCACGAAGGTCACGTGTCGCTCTTTCGAGCCGCCAAAGAGACGAGCGACGTGGTGATCGCGACGATCTTCGTGAATCCCCGCCAGTTCGACGACCCGAGCGATCTCGAGCGCTACCCGCGCACCCCCGAGCGTGATCGCGAACTCGCCCTCGCCTGTGACGTGGACTGCCTGGTCTCACCAACCCTCGACGCGATGTGGCCCGACTATCCCGGGCAAACGCCCACCACGGTGACCCTCGGCGCTATGGGCGAGGTCTTCGAAGGGGAGGGTCGACCGGGACACTTCGACGGCGTGGCCAGTGTCGTGGCGAAACTCTTCGCGATCACGGGACCGTGTCGCGCCTACTTCGGAGAGAAGGACTTCCAACAGTTCACGGTGATCCGCGAGATGGTGCGCGACCTCTCCTTCGACGTCGAGGTCGTCGGCCAAGCGATCGTGCGAGACGACGACGGCCTCGCGCTCTCGAGTCGCAACGTCCTGCTCTCGCCCGAGGGACGCCGACAGGCGCTCGGTATCTCGCGGGCCCTGCGACGGGTCGCCGAGAAGCCACGCGGTGCCGACGAGCAGCGCGCCCAGCTGCGCGGTGTCCTCGAAGAGGCCGGCGTCGACGTCGCCTACGCCGAGGTCGTCGATCCGTCGAACTTGCTACCCTCACGAAACGGCGAGACGGGCGAGCGTCGTGCACTGGTCGCGGGGTTCGTCGAGGGTATTCGACTCCTCGACAACGGACCGGTTGAGGTAGTGGGAAGGTAGCGCGTGCTCTTAGCGATGGACGTAGGCAACACCGAGACGTTGATCGGTCTCTTCGGCGACGTGGGTCCCGACGCGCCCGACGCGATGGGCTTCGCGCGCGCGAGCGGTGAACGCGGGCTCGCGTACCACTGGCGCACCTCGACGGTCACCGAGCGGACGCCCGACGAGCACGCCATGGTGCTCACCCAACTGCTCGACCTCGAGGGACTGGACCTTCGAACGACGGTGACCGCCATCGCGATCTGCTCCTCGGCGCCGACCGTGACGACCCAACTGCGGCGCATGGCGAAACGGTGGTTCTCCGACCTCGAGCTCACGGTGCTCGGCCCGGGCACCAAGTCGGGCATGCCGATCCTCTACGACAATCCCCGTGAGGTGGGCGCGGACCGCGTCGCCGACGGGGTGGGCGCCTTTGACCTCTATCCCGGGGCGTCGATCGTGGTGGACATGGGAACCGCGACCGTCTTCGACGTCATCAGCGCCAAGGGTGAGTACCTCGGCGGCGCGATCGCGCCGGGCGTGGCGATCTCACTCGAGGCGCTCTACACCCACGCCGCCGCGTTGCGTTCGGTGGAACTGGTGCGTCCTCGCTCCGTCATTGGACGCTCCACCGCGGAGTCGATTCAAAGCGGCGTGCTCTACGGCTTCGCGGCCCAGGTTGACGGGATGGTCGAGCGGATCCTTGAGGAGTTGGGCGAGGCGACCGTGATCGGCACCGGCGGACTCGCGAGTCTCATCGCGCCCATCACCGAGCACGTGCGCCTCGTCGAGCCGTGGCTGACCCTGCACGGATTGCGTATCGTTCATGAAAGGAATCATTCGAAAGAGAGCTCGTGACCACGCCCTACCAGTTCGCCCACGACGCGTACGCCGCCCAACTCCAGCACACGTATTCGTTCCTCACTGACGGCGAGGAGTCGGGACAGAGCGTGCGCGTGGCCGGGCGGATCATCCTCCTTCGACGCCAGGGCAAGTTGGCCTTCGCCACGATGCGTGACTCGAGTGGCGAGATCCAACTCTTCGCGCTCGACGGCGTGGCCGAGAACTTCGACGCCTTCTCCAAACTGCACCTGGGTGACTGGGTCGGCGTCGCCGGCGAAGTCGTGCGCACGAAACGAGGCGAACTCTCGGTGAAGGTCGCCGCCTGGGAGCGGCTCGCCGAGGCCCTGCACAACTTCGGCGACAAGTGGGCCGGCATCGCCGACTTCGATCTTCGCTACCGCCACCGAGAGGCCGACCTGTGGGCGAACGAGACCTCGCGTCGCTCCCTGCTGCGTCGAAGCGAAGTCCTGCGTTTCGTGCGTGAGCGGTGCTGGGCCGCGGGGTTCATGGAAGTGGAGACGCCCATTCTCAATCCCATCCCGACGGGATCGGCGGCGCGTCCTTTCGTCACGCACCACCACGCCTTCGACAGCGAATTTTTCTTGCGTGTCGCGCCCGAGCTCTGGCTGAAGAGACTGGTGGTCGGAGGGTTTGAACGGGTCTTCGAGGTCGGACGTGTCTTTCGCAACGAGGGCGTGAGTCCCCGTCACAACCCCGAGTTCACCATGCTCGAGCTCTACCAGGCCTACGCCGACTACACCGACCTGATGGAGCTGACCGAGCAGCTGGTCGCTCACCTGGCGAGCGCGCTGCTCGGCACGACGGTCGTGACCTACGACGGGAGAGAGCTGGACCTGAGCCCCCCGTGGCGGAGGGCCACCCTCACCGACCTGGTGGCCGAGCACACTGGGGCGGTGCTAGACCTGGGCACTCCGATCCACCAGCTACGCCGGGTGGCCCAGGACCACGGCATCCCCGTGCCGGCGGGGTGGGGCCCGGG
>DATLTT010000050.1:0-2740 GCA_035533455.1 Acidimicrobiales bacterium
GCGTAGCCAACATCAAGGGCACTCAATCGACCGGCGTGATGGCCATGGCCAAGCACTTCGCGGCGTACACCCAAGAGACCGCCCGAGCTCGGCTGCGTCAAGTCGTGACGTCACGAGCATTGGCGGAACTGTACAACGCGCCGTTCCAAGCCGCCGTCGAACAGGCCCACGTCGCGTCGGTCATGTGTTCATCGGGGACCCTGAACGGCAAGCGCGTCTGTTCGGATCCCTACATCTATTCGAGCCTTAAGTCGTGGGGCTTTACGGGCTTCGTTCGGTCGGACATCCGCGCCGCGCCGCACCCGGCCCAGGCCTTCAGCGCGGGCCTCGATCTCATCAAGCCCGCGTCCGCCCGTACGATCGTCAGCCTGGTCCGGACGAACGCGCTGAACGTCAGTGCTCTCAACCGTGCGGTGCGCTCTCTGCTGACGGAGATGTTTCGCTACGGCCTCATCGCTCACCCGCGCTCCTTGAACGTCGAAAAGCTCGCGACGAGCCAGGGGCACGCCGCGGTTGCGCTCCGGGCCGCAGAACAGAGCGTGGTTCTGCTCAAGAACTCAGGTAACGCGCTGCCACTCTCGAAACGCACTACCTCGGTGGCCGTCATCGGGACTGACGCCGCGAGTGGTTTCCGCAACACTGGTTCTGGAAGTTCGCGAGTCGTTGCTCCGTTCGTGGTGACGCCGCTCGCGGGTCTTCGAGCGTCGCTCGGCGCAAAAGTACGAGTGACGTACGCCGCGGGCAGCCCCGCTTCGCTCAACTTGAGTCCCTTGAGCGATGCAGGGGTGGTAAGTGCCTCCCCGGCACCGATTTCGAAGGGAAAGGTGCGCAGAAGTGATATGGGCAATGACTTATCCATTGAAGCCGCGGCCAACGTCACGAACGCCATCGTCACCGCCTCGAAGCCGGCCACGGGCCGGGGCTGGAGTCACTGGCGTGGGCGCCTGCGTGTAAAGAAGACGGGAATCTACGAGGTCTCGGTACTGCAGATCGGTGACACCTGGCTCTACCTCAACGGCCGAGAGATTCTCGCCTCAGCGGGATTGCACAATCCCACCACCATGACCACCGTCGTCAAGCTCAAAAGAGGACAACACTACGAGTTCGACGCACGATGGTTCACCGTAAGCCGTCATCCCCCTCCCGAGTTCGGCGTCATCTTCGCTTCACCTTCCATAAACGCTGCCGTCACTGCCGCGCGAAGGGCTCAAGTGGCGGTCGTCTTTGCGGGCCAGTCAAGCACGGAAGGTGCCGATCAGACCAGCTTGAACCTACCTGGCGACGAGGACGCGTTGATCGAAGCAGTGGCGGCGGTGAACCCGCACACGATCGTGGTGCTGGACACTGGAGGTCCCGCTCTTATGCCGTGGTTGCACCAGGTCCGCAGCGTCCTCGAAGCGTGGTACCCCGGTGAACAAGGCGGCGCCGCGATTGCCGCGGTCCTTACTGGCGTGGTGGATCCGTCGGGCCGCCTTCCAATCACCTTTCCGGCAAGTTCTCACGCTCAACCCGTGGCGCCAGTCAAGCTGTTCCCAGGTGTCAATGGCAAGGTCAGTTTTGGGTCGGGCAGCGCGGCACTCGAGGTGGGCTATCGCTGGTACCAAGCGAACCACGTGACGCCGCTCTTTCCCTTTGGGTTCGGTCTCGACTACACGTCGTTTCGTTTGACCAACCCCACCGTGCGTCACGTGGCCTCGAGAATCGCCATTCAAGTCACGGTTTCGAATACGGGGCGTCAACTGGGGGCTGACGTCATTCAGGTGTACGTGAAAGATCCAAAGTCTGCGGGGGAACCGCCAGAGCAGTTACGTGCTTTCGCGAGGGTAGAACTGAGCGCACAATCTTCTCGCAGAGTTGCGCTCAACGTACCCGTCTCCAGTCTGAGGGTCTACCAACACGGCACATTCGTCACCGTACCGGGAGACTACGTAGTTGGCATCGGTGAATCGTCACGTAGTTTGCTAATGAAGGTGCACGTTCGAATTTCATGACACTCACGTACGCGCGAGATTGGAAGTACGCGCTTCATGTCGAACGTCGCCGGACCGTCGCTTGGCCCACGCTGGTTCGCTCCTTAAACATTCGCTCGAGGTTCGACGCCGAACCCGCAACCTCAAGGCCGACCTCGCCGGCGTCGGGCGCTGCCAGCGATTCGCCAAGCTCGACGCTCAGAAGTCCCCAGTGTGCGCGACCTCAATCGTTTTGGGGACGCAGCGGCGAGCCAAGCGGGCAATTCGCGTTCCGATCCTGACTTCCAGCGTGCCCGCAGTGCCTGGTCGCTGAGCGGGTGCCGCGCGCCGCCGGGACGCTCCTTGCCGGTCAAAGTATGGTTCGCCACCACCTCGCCGACGTGTTCAAGAGACTCAACGTGCACTCGCAGGGGGAACTGACCGACCTGTTTCGTGCCGACAAAGTGGCGTAGTGACGCTACTCGGTCGCCTCCACCGCGACGTGAGGCACGATCCGGTCGAGCCAGCGAGGCATCCACCAGTTCGACTTCCCGATGAAGTGCATCAGTGAGGGCACGAGCACCGTGCGAATGACGAAAGCGTCGATCAAGACCGCGCCGCCTAGGCCAATGCCGAACTCGGCGATGATACGCTCGCCACCGATGGCGAAAGAGAGGAAGACGCAGATCATGACGAGGGCCGCCGCGGAGATGACGCGACCGGTGTTGGCCTGGCCGCGAACGATCGCCTCTTCGTTGTCGTTCGTGTTCAGCCACTCCTCGTGCATTCGC
>DATLTT010000051.1:0-89259 GCA_035533455.1 Acidimicrobiales bacterium
ATGAGCCTCGAGTCGATTTTGGCGGAACCGTACGATCATCTTCACGTCTCGTTTGCTCAACAGCCCTGGTCATGGCCGCTTGGGACATGGCTCACTACGACGTTCGAATCAGAATGCTCAATCAACCGGTACTACGATCCCACGACTGATCAGTTCATAAGTATTGATCCAATGGTGGCGCAGACGAGCCAGCCGTACGTGTTCACGAACGACAATCCTTTGAATGCCGAAGACCCGATGGGTCTACAGGGCGACCCTTGTTACGGGGGGACTTTTAAGGTGACTCGAAACGGTCCAAGCTGCACTCCACAAATACAAAAAGTTAGTAAGTCACAAACTCTCAAGGACATCGTCAACGCACTCAAGTCAAGCAAGGCTATAAACGCGCTCGATCTATCTGGTGCGACGATCACAGGTATCGCCAAGCAGTTGTCAAGCGACATGTATAAAAACGGTGGTCAGACGATATCCAGAAGCATGGCAAATGGTTTGGATGCTCTCGCCGGATTAGGCAAAGGTGTCTCGGGCAGTGCTGGCGCTCTAGGCGTTTTCACCACCATTTCGAGTGACTTGTCGAATGGCAATACACTTTTGTACAGTGCTGTCGACGCAGGACTTCAAGTTGGCGCTGGAATGACGGCGGGTGGTGCCGCTGCAGCTGCCTGCTCAGAATTAGGACCGGGCGCACTGGTTTGCGGCGCTATAGGGTTTGGTTTTGGTTATGTCGCATCCGCAGGCGTCGCCGCAGGCTACAAGTACGCTTTCAACGGGCGTTGATAGACGGGACACTCATAGTTGAAATACTTGAACGTCATCAGATTTCTAGTGTTTGCCATCCCGATCGCCGCATTAGTCACGTGGCGAGCAATTCTCCTTTGGCGAGGAAAGGTGTCATTATTTTCTGATGCACATTTGATTCAAGGTACATCTTATTTTCGCGTACTTCGCCGCTATCAAGCATCAGTGCCAGCCGTTGCGATTAGTTTCTGGGCCCTGATACCAGCCGCGATTTTCGCTCATTACAGTGAAGTTGAGACAAATCGCTCTCTTCGAACTTTTTTCGAACTTGTGCAATGGCCCGTCTGGCTGGTCGCAGGCATTTTCTTCTTGTTGTCTTTCGCAATTCAGATATTTGGTGGACCAATGCAATTGGTTCCACCGCCTATGCGAATGGGAAAGACCCTCGATTGAAGGTCCGATAAGATGGAGACTGTTAGGGCGAATTCGACTCGAAGCCTTGGCTCTGGCGCTGTTCGATCATTAGCGCTGGCTGCATAGGCGATGCGAACGTCACTTTTGGAACTCAGCAGGGTTCGACTTGTGGCTTTTGCGCGCTCAACCGACTAACGCAATAATCTCGGCGGGTCTCTCCGATGGTTTCATATATCCGAGCGTCTCGCGGGGACGGTCGTTGAGGCTTCGCTGGATCACCTTGAGGTCCGCGGCGCTGTAGACGGAGAGATCCGTGTGCTTGGGCATGTATTGGCGCAGCAGTCCGTTGGTGTTCTCGTTTGATCGACGTTGCCAGGGCGACTTCGGATCACAGAAGTAGACGGGCATGCCCTTGTTTGACGTATATGTGAGTTCATCACACTCTGCTGTTTGAGTCAGTGACATCTTCAAGTCCTCCTGCCCGAGGACGGCGTGCGCGATGCGCCAAGCCGTCCGTGCGCGCTGACTGAGTGATCATTAATTCTCACGAACCGAATTCCTAAATCTTCCTGGAAGGGCCAGTTTGTATTGTGGCTTTGCAATATGGCTTAAGGCTTCGCCCAGACTTGCACAGTGGCCAATAGCGCCAACGCGCTCGGACTACCGGTCAAGTCCAAAATCTTGGTTGGGCGGCTCCAGGAGGTCGTCGCCGGAAAATACGTATGCAGCCTTCGCCGGTGGAGTCTCAACCACTGTGAGCATGTTGGCCCTCTGGGCGGCGCCCAGGACACGACTTCGCTGAGCCTCTTGTTCGTGGTTAACGCTTGCATCGTCGAGGATGGTGTCAGGGTTGTCAATACCCCATCGCTCAAAGTAGGTCGCGCCGGTGGCAACTTCCAGTACCCACTGCTCGTAGGGTCCGTTGGCCGCAGGAGCGTCGCCGAAGTCCTGGACCCATGCGTCACCGCGTTCAATCGCAATGGTGGCGAGTTCGCGGGCACGCTGCTCGATGGCGTCGACGCGATCGTTTAGTGCGAGCACGACGTCGGGGTCGGTGATCCCGCTCGGCCGGGAAAAGATGCCGGCGACGAGTTCACTCGCCGGTGGGCTGGGGTAACCCACGCCGGTGACGTAGCGATCGATGCGGAAGTGCAGGACGCTGGCGACGTCCTCGGCATAGTCGAACGAACGACCCGTCACCAGCATCGGTGGTTCGGTGTGAATGTCGAATCCGCGACTCTCCGCGTCTCGTAGCTGCGCGAGAAGCGCCGCGTGCGCGGGGGAGGCCTTGGCCTGGGCGAGCTCGATTTCGCTGAGTCCTGATTCGCTAAGTACCTCGTCCCAGCGTCCACCGTCGGCCAAGGTGATGATGGTGTCGTACTCGGCAACGAGTGCGGCGATGGACCGGGTCTGGGACCGACGGATCATGTCGGTCGCCGACACGTCGGCCCCCTCGTTTCGCAGTACGCCGGCGAGGACTTCCAGAACACTCGGGATCGGGTTTAGCCCGTCGTGGCCGGTTGACGGATCAGGGTCGTAATGCGTGTCCACGTAGAGATGGTTGGACTCCGAGCCGCGTGTCAGGGCCACGTACAACACTTCGCGAGTGGTGGTCGGACTGGCGAACGCGTGCGCGGTGTCCACGGTGCGTCCCTGGGCGCGGTGTGCCGTCGAGGCGTACGCCAGTTCGACGTTCTCGGCGACGTAACTGGCCGGCAAGACGACCGTGCCGTGTCCATTGATTCGAGTGACGGTTAGAGAACCATCGGCGTGCGTAGCCGAAACGGTCCATACGTCACCGTTCTTGACCCAGCCCGTGTCCGTTGAAAGACGTCGGTTGTTCTCACGCGTCACCACGTGATCATTGACGCCAGCAGTCATGGCCCCAGCAACGTTGACCCCTTCCTCGATGACGTCGCCACTGGCGACACGGAGCGCGCGAGCGCGAGCATTGAGTTCGTTGACGGTCGCGGTGTCGCTGGCCAGCATCAACGAGTGCAGGCCGAGGTCGCTGTCGCTCTTCCACGCTACGTAGAGCGCGTCGAGCATGTCGTCACGAGTTCCGTCCGCGATCCGCTCGTGCGTCGCGTAGGTGGCCAAAGCCGAACGAGAGCCGTTGCGGACACCGAGGCTGGCCTGCTTCTCCCAGTTGGCCCGGAAGCGGCGAACGTCCGCGAGGGTCGCCGCACCGTCACCCCGATCACGCACGAGGGTACGAAACATTCCCCCGGCGTCCACACTGGAGAGTTGCGCCCAGTCTCCGACGAGGACGACTTTGGCGTGCGCGTCGAGAGCGGCCGACATCAGTTCATCGAGCGCGAAAGTGGAAGCCAAACTGGCCTCGTCAACCACCACCAGTTGTCCCGGGCGAAGGCTCCAGCGAGCGAGTGCTTCCTCGCGTTGGCGAATGCTCTGGGCTAGCGCGCGACTCGGTACTCGCCCTTTGAGTCCGACCAGCCGGACCTTTTCGCGCAACTGCTCGAGTTCGCGACAGCGCTGGCCGTGCTGGCGGTGTTCGTAGAGCCACTTGGCGAGATTGTCAGTGTCGATGCCCATGTCGTCGCCCAGGACTTCGGCGGCCGCCGCCGAGGGCGCGAGGCCGGTCACCGAACCGGCACCGTGCTCGACTTCCCAGGCGGCGCGCAGCCCCGCCATGGTCGTTGACTTGCCCGTGCCCGCCGGGCCGACCAACACGTCCAGGACCCGGCCCGAGGTCGTGATTTGCTCGACGCAGAGGGCCTGGTCGATCGAGAGCTTGAAGGTTCTTCCGGGCAGTCGTTGCTCGCTAACGCTCGCCGCCGTGGCGCGACTCACGACGGCCGCGTCGAGGCGCTGGCCTGCGTCGAGCAGACGGGCTTCGGCGTCGAGCAGCGTCGTTGAGGTGTAGAGCCAGTGACTGGCTCCCTGGAACTTAGAGGTGCCGTTGGCCCGAAGCAAGAAACGTGGCGTGTGGTGCAGATTGGGAGTGGTAATGGGTAGCGCTTGGGCGACGGCCAGGTCGGTAGCGCGAGCGGCCGCGAGAATCCGTTCGGCGGGCTCGGTGAAACGAACACCCTGCATCTGGCGAAAGACCTCCGCTTGGACGTTGGCTCGAGAAAATGTCGGGCGCTTGGCGCTGACGACATCGAGGGCGGCGTTGGCAATGTCGAGCAAGATCTCGTCCGCGAAATCATCGCTGGTGAATGCGCGCACGTCTCTGCCGCCCAACTCGTGCACCCACGCCATGGGCTCGTTATTGATGTACGGCGCGGCGCGAGCGGTCCACTCTTCGGTGAGGTCTCCGAGGCCCCGGCCCTGCTTGGCCCGTCGGGTAGAGAGGGTGGCTGTCTGGCGGAGTTTGAGAACTTCCACGTCGGTAGGAGCACGGTGGTGATCGACTTCGAACTGGGCGATGAGGCGATCCTTTGCGCCGACGATGGCGGTCGTGCGCAGAGAGAACTCGTCCATAAGGCGCGTCGATACGCCGGCCACTTCCCACTTCGCTACGGTGCTGGAGCGCCGGGTGTGGGCCTCCCAGTCCCAGCCGAGCTCGGCGGTCAGAAGGTCGGAAAGTACGCCCTGGTGCATCTCGGAGAGCATCACCGTTGACGCGAAGAGTCCTCGACTATCGAGGGTCCGCCAGGCGCCGTCATCCTTGGCTTGCACCCGGTTGAGCACGACCACGTGATCGTGCAGTTGGGGATCGCCGTCCCGGGAATCGAAGTGGGTGAAGCTCGCCGCGACGACGCCAACAATGTCCTCTTCGACGCAGCCTTGGCTGCCCGTTCGTGTGTGGAAGACCTCGCGCTCGGCGTAGGTGAGGACCTCTTTGATCGCTAACTGGTGGCACCGGTAGATCACTTCGCGGGTCTCGCGGTCGGCCAAAGCCCAGGCGGTAGAGACACTCTTGGTGGGGCTGAACGTCAAGTCGAAACCACCCACGGCCTTCGTGCTCGGAACCCTTCCGAGCACTTCGCCGGTAATCGGATCGGCGCAGTCCTGCAGCATCCGCTGGAGGTTCTCTGCCGTGACGGACTGTCCGACGGCAACACCAAGACCGTTGTTGAGACCGACGAGTCCGGCGCCGAGAAAGACTCCGGGTAGTGTGCCACTTTCGCTGTAGTAGCGAACCAGGTCCGACTTGTCGGGGCCATCGGGACCATCGCCGACGGCAATGGACTTGAGCAGGTACTTGTAACCCGCTCCGATGCTGAGGCGCCGAATCGTCATCATGTCGGAGGCACCTGCATGCAACGCAACTGTCGCATCAGATGCAATAAAGGACGCTCAAAAAACTCGAGTGCCAGACGTGAGAGAACAATTCTTCGAGGGAGCCATGGGGCTGAATGAAGGAGCGCGGGAGAATGAGAGGAGGTAGCCAGACTGGAATGATCGAGGCGAGTGGGGGCGGGTGAGTAGGAGAAACGGAGACAGATCGGGGGAATCCAATGGCGGTAGCGCAATGGACGGCCAGGTCCTTGAGGGTGGGTAGGGATCGACCATTCCCCATGGACGTTGGAGGACGAGAAGGGACGCAAGAGCTCGCTCTTCGCGTTAGCGCGCACGGCGCCGGAGTGTGTACGGAACTCCTCCAGGTCTTGCTGTCGCTGGACACCGGAATGAGGTTCCTGGACTTGACCACATGGCACGGGCAGCTCGACCATGTCTGTCACGGGGCCAAGATTGCAACTGTGTGGAAGTATTTGGCGATGACGACCGAACATTCGCCAAAGAAGGGCAGTGAGGCCTCATCGGCCGATTGGATCCGCGAGCGCCTCAGTCCGCCCCAGTCACGAGTCGTGACCTCAATGGTGCCCGGGGGATTCGAGGCTTGGCTGTGACCACACCTCCCCTTCGACGTCGGCACTTCTTGATCGGGCTCGCACTTGTGGTAAGCGTCTCAGCTACCATCGCCGTCATCGTGGTGGCCACGCGATCGCCGGCGCGTGGATCATTCGCTCAGGTGAGTTCCGAGTATTACGCGGCGTCGCCCGGATCCCGGCTAAATCAGGTCTCGCTCGGGCCGGGCACTCAGCTGCAGGCAGTCGACATGCGCTCGACGGAGTTCGGCTTCGGCGTCGCCAGGGCGAATGACGTGGGACAGAATCCGGACTACCTCGTTACCACCAAGGACGGCGCCCGGCACTGGCAAGTGGTGCGGCGAATGCTCATTGCCGTTGCTGCGCCGACGAACAACGTTGAGCCCAATCCCACGCTCTTGTCGTTTCCCACTCGGTCCACGGGCTACGTCTCCACGAGCAGTGGGGTCGACGTCACCGCTAATGGCGGTCTCACGTGGGCACCCGTCGACCTGGGTTCTCCGGTTCTCGACTGGCGAGCGAGTCGGAATGGCCTGGTCGCGGTCACGCGCTCGTGTGTCCAGGGTTGTCCACTCGACGTCGTCACCGCGCCACTTGGATCGGTGACCCTTCGCCCGCGCGTGGTTCATCTCTCTTCTCGGTTTTCCGATGAGGGCGTCTTAGCGATGGCACTCGAAGGTCGAGGCGTGTGGTTGCTCACCAGCTCGCCGGCGGTCCTGAGTGGCGATCTGCACCTTTGGACCATCTCGGGAAGTCGGTTGACGCCATTGGCCGACCCGTGCGGCGACCTCGAGCCTCATGGAGAACTCAAAATACAGCTCCTCGCGGGTCACTTTGGCACCTACCTCTACTGCTTCGCCAACATTGGGACGAACCTGGGCTACAACGAGCTCTGGTACCGGGCTCGGGGGTCGAGTTCATGGTCGATGAGGCAGAAGGTATCTCCGTTCTCGTCCGCTGGACGAGGGTCTCTCGGAGACTCAGGGTTCCTTCTCGGATTCGTCGATGGCGGCGCCCGGCTCGTCGCAACCTCTGCGGTTACGTACACGGGGCTCATCGCGAGCGCCGACGGCGGTCGAACATGGTCGGGCACCCCGTCATCGAGTTTGGCGAAAGTGGGTGGCGGGTCCACGTCACTCTCACCGTGGGGCGGGGGCGCAATGTTGCTCTCCAGCGTGGGTGCGCTCTTCGGTACTCCGGACGGTCGGCGCATCTTGGGTTACCCGCTGCCAACCGGAGTCGCTTCGAAAATTCCGTGGTGCTCGCCACAGGCAATCAGTTTCGGCCTTGGCGACTACTCGGAATCGTTTGGCGACTACGTCGTCGCGACCCAGGTCCAGGTTCCGCCCGGAGCAAGCTCCTGCGCTTTCCGCGGACCCGCCTTCATCGAGCTCACCGGCCGCCCCCGTACCAATGGCACCGCCAAACTGTTCGCGACGTCGCAACTGACGCCATGGCCCGCCGACATTGTCCTGGGAGCTAACGAGGTGCTCGATTTCACGGTGAGGTTCGTCCTGGGCGGATCATCGTGCGCGCCAACCTTCGTTCGCCAAGTCATCCTCGACGTCGGTCCCGAGCGGTTCCTCGCCTTTGACGCATCGAGCGCCAGCGCTCTCGGTATCTGCGTTGATCACCCCGCCGTTGAGGTGAGAAAGCCGTACACCTATCACGCGGGCTGAAATGCCTCAGTGCATGCTCACCCGCTCAATGTCTGCAGGCTGCTGTCGATCAATTGGCAACTGACATCATCTAAAGATGGACCATCTTTGAGTCAATTCAGCCGAGCAGTGGTCTGGCGCCTAGCTTCTCATTACGCCTCTTACAGCCTGAGATCACCTTGCGTGGCAGACTTTGCGTATGCAACGCCGTCGATTCAACATGGCTCAACGACTGGTCGTGGTGTTTGGGCTCGGGGCTGCGTTTTACCTCATTGGTGGCTGGGTGACATCACTCAACTCGGCTACCGGCTGGGTGGGTTACGCCCCCCTCAGCACAGGTTCCTTTACGTACGGGTCGGCGCCGTTCCTCGGTGGATTTCATCCATGGGTACGCTTCGTCATCTGGCTCGTGTTGATTGCGGTCTGGGTTGGCATATCTCTAACATTGCTTCGCTCGCCACCGCTTGAGATTACGAGCGACGAACCTTTGTAGTGATTTGCGCCGCTACGAGGAAGTCGTCGCTGCCGGAAGCAGACTTGCTGCGCGGGGCCTCCGGCACTAACAATCCGAGTGCCTAAGACTCGTTGGTTTTGGATATTCTCCATTGACTCAATTCGACGGTGCAGCTTGAGGGTGCTGTGATTCAGAGAACGCACCCGCCGGGCGTCAACGCGATACTTTGACGATCTGACCGGTTTTCGGGTTCAGGGTAACGGTGGCACCGGATAATATTTTTAGCCACGATACTTCTACGATTTGACCAGTTTTCGGGTTCAGCGTAACGGTGGCACCGGATAAGAACCTTGGCCCCGAAGCGATTACTCGCCCGTTTAACGGATTAATCATCACGTATGCGTTTGGGCGCCCCGAAGGTGATGGTGCACTCAAGGATTGCCATACAGCGACTCCAATCGATAGCAGAACGGCCAAGCCAACTACTAGCTCACGGAACCATGATCGTCGCCATCCTCTACACATAATGGCTACCCTAACCTGTTCATGTCGGAGATTTTTGCTGCCGAACTTCATAGTGCCCATTCCATGCAACCAAGCGCCAGTCGATTTTGGACGTCGGCTCTCCGAACTGACAACTCATTGCGACCGTCTGGGCTCAGTAGGTTTTCGAAGACAACGGACCTACCGCGGTGCTCGGCTGCTTCGTGCACACGAGGGTTGCGCCGGCGCGACTGATGGGGATGTAGAAACTCCGAGTACCCAACGGTCGAAGTACGACGCCGTTTGCAGTTGCTGGGCGGCACTGACTGCGTGTCCAATCGGTCTCATTGATGACGTAATACTCGACGTACGCCTTTCCTCCGTGAGCGCGAAGAACAACGGTTCCACGGGGCACGCCTTCGATCGGCCCGTATCTTGCGGGAGAACCGACCAGTATGTCGCTGGGTCCCTTTACCGCTTGCGCATGGGGTACTCCTGAAAAGGAACAGGCGGTCGCGCTGCTGTTCGTGAACGCGATGAGGAAGTAGAACCACGTCGCAGCGCCATTCGGGCCGATGAACTTCGCGGAGAGGAGACTGGATACTGTGCAGTGGGGAACGGTGGTGGCGTTAGCACTACCGGCACCTTCTGTTGTCAAAATGAAGCCAGTGGCGACCAAGAACATCAGCGCGCTCATAAGTTGCCGTAACAGTGAATTTGTCAGGACCTTCATGAATCGACCATAGCGCTGCGATTCCTCAACTGAATAGAGAGGTCTTCACCGATGACTATTGGCCTACTGCCGATACGGACACCACTCGGCCGAAGCAGTCATCGCCATGGTCTATCTGTGCTGCGGTGGGCTCACCATCGAACTTCCGACGACGAGCCTCACCTGATGATCAGAATTCACCCACACAAACCCGAGGAGAACCGAACTTTTCCGCCGGCGAAAGCGCGGTGGCTAGCGGAGGCAATCCTCAATTGGGCGAACCGTGCTGAGAAAGACACGGAATGGCGACGGGCACAGGGTTACGCCGTAGGGCCAGATGAAGAGACGCTGCCACCTCGGGGCTACATAGAGGATCACGAATGAGCATTACGAGCACCGAGTGGGCCGTCGTTGCCGCGTCAGGTATCACATCGGTTCTCTCCATTGGTGGCGCTTGGGTGCCCAAATTGTACACGTAATCGGATAAGAGCGACGGCAGGTGACCTCTAACACGAACTCCTACCCATATTTGCATTTCGAATCGAAAGCAAGCGGAAGTAATTCAGCGCGATCGATAAGCCACCCACGCTGACATGGCTTGGCGCTCAGTCAGTGCTTCGACGTCGCTTCGTACGTAGCCCGCGAGGTTGACCAGATCGTCGACCAACCATGTTGGCGCGAGTGTGTCGTCGGTTGTGGGATGCGAGGGCGCGGGACGTCGCTTCTTCGCGAGACTGGCTTCGAGAAGGGTCGACACCTCTTCGAATGTTTTGGTCTGAGGACCTTCGGGTAGTGCAGCTACCCGTCGACGCATCTCGGTGTAGACCTCGCTGTCTTTTCGAGCGCCCACAGCCCAGATTTCACCAATGTCGACGATGAGCTGTCCGGCATCGTCAAAGGTCACTCGCCACACTATGCGCCAGTCTCGATCACCCACGGTCAACTTGCGATAGCCGTGTAGTCCGCCGCCGAGTGGAGCGCCCGCTTCGGGGTTTCGCTCGATGAGCAAAAACTTCTTCATCGCCCAGTTGAGCGCAGGACGGTTCTTCTTTTGCAACGCAACCAAGTCGTCAATCGCGGCGTCGGTAAAGCGAAGTTCCGTATGATGCGCACTGGGGTGACGGCCAGTTCTCCGAGATGGTGGTTCGTCTCTTTGACCCTTGGACGGGGTCACTCTCGACCAGCGGCCAGGTCCCCATCAACTTCGCGTTCGAGAGTGGCTCGGTCGAACCCGAATCGAGAGAAGACCTCGTCGAGCGAAGTTCGTTCGCCGTTGTCGGTGGCGGTGCGGATGAGAACGACCGCAAGATCGCGTAAGTCACGTTCGGCCTCTTGGTAGCGATGGAGTTCGCTCACTCCAATAATCGCCGCCACCGGACGGTGGTTGCGCTCAACGGTAATTGACGAGCCGGTTTCGGCGTCACGAGCTAGTCCGGCGATGCCCCGTTTGGTGGCGTCGCTGACGGAGAGGGTGTAGGCGGGTGTGCGGGTCATAGAGAAAGTATACATGAATCTGCACAGATGTTGTCATAGGATATGCGAGCCATTCGAAGAGGTCCGTAGGTCCGACTCCGTGGACGCCAAAACACCGAAAATGATGGTCGTGAAGAAATTTCTGCCTTTGGAGAGTTCTTGCCGACCACACCCCAATCTTCTTCATTAATAACTCGAATTAGGAGGTGTCCCGGCCCCACGCTCTCAAGAAGAGAGCCATGGATCAGGTTGCCTCTATAGAGTTTCCGTTAACGAAAATGTTTTCGAACGTGGGTTGGTGTGAAGTTCGGTCTTGAAGAGTCCCATGACTGATTCGGCGAGGGCATCAACAAAAACTGTCACCGACGGCCCCGATCGACGCCGACACATCGAGTTCACTGACGCCGTTGATGCAGACACGTAGTGGATCTAGAACAATGATAATGCGGATGTCCTAGAGCCGGGGGAAAAGTTCCAAGAGCCTGAGTGGCGATCTAGTCTGCAATCTGCAAGGAGTCTCGCACGGCTTTTCGAAATTCGGAGATTGCAGTATTCACGTCGCTCCTTGCTTTATCGATGTCTTTGGAATAAATTGATATACCGGTTTCCTTGAGAATTCCCAGCGCAGCCTTCCCCACTTTGAGCGAACCGAAAGTTTCAACGTCAGTAACTTTGGCACCGAGAGCATCGAAGGCGGCCATGCGTTCCTGGGTGTAGGGCGGGGGAGCCCTTCTCAGAGTGCGCTCATACTGGTCTGCGGCATCTGCTAACGCGCTGTAGATCTGTACTCGTAGACCACGCTGCCACACCTTGTGTTCTGACCGAACCGAGAATCTTGCGACGTAGTAGGGGCCAACAAAACTGGAAATTACTGCCAGTCCGGCAACTAAAGACCTTTCGGTAATACCCTGATAGCAGTGGTAGACATGGGAAACTATTCTCATGACATCTTCCGCTCGTTCCAAGACGCCCGTGCCGAGAACGACGAGCCGACGCGTGCGACCGCGCCGGGACTTCGAGGCGTTGACCCAACGTCGGTTGCGCGCGGGCACGATGTTCGCGAAGGGTTCGTCCCAAGCCGACGTGGCTCGTGAGTTGGGCGTTTCGCGAGAGACCGCTTCGCAGTGGCAGGCGACGTGGCGCGAGCACGGCGCCGATGGTCTTATCGGTGCGCAGCGCGCGGGGCGCTTGCCGAGACTCACCGACGAGCAGCTCGTTAAGGTCGAACGGGCACTCGAAAAGGGACCAACACGCAACAGCTTTCCAACCGAACTGTGGACGCTCGCTCGAGTCGCGACGGTGATCGAGCAGGTGACCGGCGTCAGCTATTCGACGACCCAGACGTGGTCGATCCTGCGGACACGTCTCGGCTGGAGCCGTCAGCGTCCCGCGCGTAAGGCCCTTGAGGCTGATCAGGACGCCATCGCCGCCTGGGCCCGAGAACGGTGGCCCGTGGTAAAAAAAACGCCCGACGGCGCCGGGCGTGGATCATCTTCGAAGACGAGTCGGGCTTCTCGCTCCTCCCCTCGGTGAGGGCCACCTGGGCGCCGCGCGGCAAGACCCCCGTGCTCACCCACCACTTCAACTGGAAGCGACTCTCAATGGCGAGTGCCCTCGCCTTCGCCCCCGACGGATCGGACGCGAACCTCGTGTTCTCCATGCGAGCGGGCTCGTTCAACGACGAGGCGCTCATCGAGTTCCTTGGCGAACTGCACGAACTGTTGCGCGGTGACAAGGCCACGCTGATCTGGGACGGCTTGACCTCGCACCGCAGCAAGAAGATGACCGCGTCTCTTCGACGTCAACGTCACTGGCTGGTCACCGAACGACTGCCGCCCTACGGGCACGACCTCAATCCAGTCGAACAGGTGTGGGGCAATCTGAAGAACCGAGAACTCGCCAACCTCTGCCCCGACTCCGTCGAAGAGGCGGCCGTGTTCGCCGACGACGGACTGATGCGCATCGGCGAGGACACGCGCCTGTGCTTCTCATTCCTCAAGCACCGCGGTCTTTCGATATGACCAGAGTGTCATTGTATTACCGAAAGGTCTTTAATTGACGCCCATCGACGCCAGCAGGCCGCGCAGTTCTGAAACCGCCGACGCCACGCCCGCCGTGCTCGACAAGGGATTATCGGGAATGACCCAGCGCAACTCACCCTCGGGACTAATGAGAAACATGAAGTCGGAGTGGATGCTCATTTTGTCCTTGGCGGTCATGGACACGCCGATACCGTACGACGTCCACACCTTTTGGACGCTCGAGAGCTTGCCGGTGACGAAGTAGAAGTTCTTCACGTGCGAGAGACCGCGCACGGCGATGAAGTGGCGAAGATCCGAAAGTCGCTCGTGATAGGGATCGGCCGCGACGGCGACGATGTCGAGGTTCGCGTTGGCAGAGAGTTCGGCGCGCACGTGTTCGAGCTGTTTCGCAAGTAGCGGACAGTCACTCCAGCAACGCGGGTCGAGAAAGGTCAGCAACGTGACGCGCTTTGGATGTTCACCCAAGGCGTACGTCTTGTCGAACTGGTCGGTGAGTGTAAACGAGGCAGCCTTTGTCGTCATGGCGGTCGCGGGACCGTTCTGTGCTTGATAGAGCGTCGTCTCGGCACTCGCGAACGTGGTGCCGGCCATCAAGACCGTCGAGAAGACGATCATGGCCGAGGCGAACGTCGCGACCACGGCTGCGGCACCGCTCGTCATCTCACGAGACAGTCGACGCTCACGGGGCTCGCGTGCGACCAACGACGGTGACGCGCACCACGCGAGCAGGGCTAGAGGAAGGAGCGAGTTCACGTCAGTCGACAGGCCGCCAAAGACCGACGTGTCTTCGGACGTCAACCAGAAGAAGAGACAACCAGTGACGACCGTCCACACCGGCCAGCGCCATCGCCGTGGGGGGGCCATCCATAGACCGACTGCGCTGACGCCGAGCCAGAGAATGATCACGACGTTGAAGCCGCCGCCCATCGTCGCCGCGAGTGAACCGACGTGTCGGGCGAACCACGCCAACACCTGCGGCTGCGCGGTTCTCGTCATGAACGTCGTCATGGTCGTGAGGGCGTTGGTGCTTCCCCCGTGCCAGAACTGCGTCGAGGGCAGGAACTGCAGGAGGGCCGCGACCCCCACGACGACGCTCACCACGCGAAGCGTGACCGTAGAGAATCGTTGACGAAAGGTCTCGGGTCCCACGAAGAGCCACACGCCGGCCACCACGTAGAAGAACGTCGCACCCGGCCACCCGAACAAGAACGACGCGCCCGACACGAACATGCCACCGGCCCCATTACCGATAAGCCATACCAGCGCGGCCCAGCCCGCCGAGACGACGCCGACGATTCGGCCGGTGCGTCCATTCGAGACCAGCAGCACGAGACCGATGCCAACCTGCAGCCACGCGGTCCCCACGGCCAACGAGATGGGATGGCTATTCCAGAGGAAGATCCCGTGTTCCATTATCGCGTGGAGCCACGACGGCGTATTCGTGCTCATCGGTGCCACGACGTTGTTCGCGAGACCGAGCGGCATCGACGCCTGAAACTGCAAGAACCCGTCGAAGAGCCAGAGCGCGCCGAACGCCCAGCGAAGATACGTCCGAGCTCGGGGTTCGCTGACGCCGTCGCTCGACACGTTGAAATTCAAGATTTTTCGCGTCGCGACCAACACCACCATGAAAGCGATCGCGATACCGGACAGCCACACCAACCCGGTAACGAAGAGCGAGTGGCGAAACATCGTCACCACGAGGGCATTCGTCAAGTTGATTGAGCGTTGACTCATGCCGGGCATGAAGCAACTCCTTTACGAAGGGGGGATGGCCTTACTTTAGATGTTCGACGCACGTCGCGAGAACGCCGTTCACGAACGACGCGGAGCCTTCCGTCGAGTAGATCTTGGCGAACTCCACTGATTCGTCCAAAACAACCGCCACGGGTGGGGCGTCGTCCATGATCAGCTCGCCCAGCGCCAGCGACATGATCAAGCGGTCCATGAGCGCAAGTCGATCGAGGGTCCACTCGTGGGAGTTCTCTTCGATGAGTTCTTCGATGCGCGAACGATTCTCTTCGGTGGAGGTCAGTATCGACACGGTGTACGCGTCCGGGGACACCACGAGCTCACGCACGATCGAACTGAACGGCCGACCCTTCATGCTCGCTTCGTACGCGAGCTCCAGGGCGCGTTCGCGAGCGAGATGGCGCCGTTGGCCCAGTTCGCTCACCCTACGCTCGGGTCATGTACTCGCCGGTGCGCGTGTCGACCCTGATGGCTTCACCTGGTCCCACGAAGAGGGGCACTTGGACCACGTAGCCGGTCTCGAGGGTGGCGGGCTTACGCGCACCCGACACTCGATCACCCTGCACGCCGGGCTCGGTCTCGGCGATGGTCAGTTCCACTGAGGCCGGCAGTTCCACGCCGATGATTTCGTCGTCGTAGGAGATGAGCATGGCCTTGCCCGTCTCTTTCAGGAAGTTCGTCGCCTCACCGAGGCTCTTCGACGAGACGGGCAGTTGGTCGTAGTTCGATTGGTCCATGAAGATGTAGTCGTCGCCGTCACGATAGAGATATTGGGTGTCACGCTTGTCGATGATGGCCTGCTCGAGGCGCTCGTCGGCGCGGTAGGTGCGTTCGATGACCGCCCCGGAGCGCGCGTTGCGCAGCTTGGTACGCACGAACGCGCCGCCCTTGCCGGGCTTGACGTGTTGAAACTCCAACACCGTGAAGAGCCCTCCGTCGATCTTGAGGGTGATGCCATTTTTGATGTCGGAGGTTGAGATTGCGGCCATGGGCCTGGATGCCTTTCGCGATTCGTGCGCAGCCCAGTCTAGGCAATGGCACTCGGTGAATGGATTACGACGCTTCGAGTACGCGACGTACCGCGTCGAACGCTAAGTCGTAACTGAGCGGCCCGAAGCCCGCGATCGATCCGTTGACGACACCAGCGAGCGTGCTGACGTGTCGAAAGGGTTCACGGGAGGCGGGATTGGAGAGGTGGACTTCAATCTTCACGCCCTCGAAGATCGCCAACGCGTCGCGCAGGGCCCACGACGTGTGGGTCAAGGCGCCGGCGTTGATGACGATCGCGACGTTCTTTCCTCTCGCGCCGTGCACCGCCTCGATCAAGTCGCCCTCGAAGTTGGACTGCAGATCTCGAACGCTGTAACCGGCCGCGCCCGCGAGCTCGCGAAATCTCCCCACGTGTTCCTCAAGGGTACGCGATCCGTAGATCTCCGGACTGCGTTCGCCCAGCAGGTCCAAATTCGGTCCCGACACCAGCAAGATCTCGCCACTCATGGTGCTCCCTTGAATCTTTCGAGTTCGTCGCGAACGATCGATTCGTCCACGTCCGCTACGATCGCAAAGCCCCCTGGTCCCGCCAGCACGAAACTCAGGTCGTGGTGAGCCTTCTTGTCGTGGCCCATGGCTTCGATCAGCTCATCGGTGTCAAAGTGCGAGGGCAGCTCGGTGAGGAGACCCAACTGTTCGAGCACCGCGTCGTGGCGTCTGACCTCGTCATCGTCGACGCGCCCGAGGGCCCTCGCGAGTCGTACCGCGAAGGCGAGGCCTATCGCCACCGCTTCACCGTGGCGTAGCGAGTCGGGCGAATCTCGCAGCGAGAGCTTCTCGAGCGCGTGCGCGAGCGTGTGGCCGTAGTTCAGTAACGCCCTCGCGCCACCCTCTCGCTCGTCACGGGAGACGACCTCGGCCTTCAGACGAACCGAGAGCTCGATCAGATTCGACAGTGCAGTGGTGGCGAGTTCGTCAACGCCACGACCATCGAGGAGCCAACACTTCGCGATTTCGCCCAACCCACTGCGGCGCTCACGCTCGGGCAACGTCGTGAGCACGCTCGTGTCGCAGAGGACGCCAAGGGGTTGGTAGAACGCGCCCGCGAGGTTCTTTCCCGCGCGTAGGTTGACGCCGGTCTTGCCGCCGATCGCCGCGTCGACTTGGCCGACGAGCGACGTCGGAATCTGCACCAGCGCCACTCCTCGCAGATACGTCGCGGCCGCGAAGCCCGCGAGGTCGGTGACGGCGCCACCACCAACGCCCACGATCACGTCGTCACGCGAGAGACGACGCTGCGCCAACGCTTCGAGCAGCTCTTCCACTGAACCCCACGTCTTCGCCGCTTCGCCCTCGGGCACGGTGAGCACGATCTGCTCGCGTCCGCTCTCTACGTCGAACCACGGTTGAGTGGCGAGCGAGGGCGACGTGACGAGCGCGACGATCGTCGCGCGAGGCGCCCGTCGCTTGATCAGGTCGCTCAGTTGGTGGCGCGCGTCGGCTAGCACGACGACGTCGTAGCTTCGCGCGTCGAGTTCGACCGTCACGTTCACGGCGTCACGCTCTCTACCTCTTCTTGAATTCGACGCGCGACCTCGTCAACCGTTCCCGACGAATCGACCCGAAGCCGGGCGCTCGATCGATACCACGCTTCGCGCTGAGTGCGCAGGGTCGCGAGCCCTTGACGGTGGTCCGCACCGAGTAGCGGACGTTCAGCGTCGCCGACGCGTCCGAGCAGCGTCTCGTCGTCGCTGTCGAGCCAGAGCGTGGGTGCACGCAGAAGAAGCGCTCTCGCTTCGCTCGTAACCACGACGCCAGCGCCCGTCGCCACCACCGCGTCGGCGCTGAGCGCCTCGCGCAGCGCGTCAAGTTCCCTCAGGCGAAAGGCGGCTTCACCGTGTTCGCGTAGGTACTGCGCGACGGGCGCGTTCACTTTCGCCGCGACCAGGTCGTCGGTGTCGAGCACGGCACAGTTCCACGCGTCGGCGAGGGTTCTCGCCAACGTGGACTTGCCCACCCCCGGCAGTCCCACCAGAACGAGGCGCGCCACGACTAGTCCGGTCGGGCTGCTGAGGCCGTGGAGCCGAGATTCGCCACGTAGGCGTCGTGATTGCGCACGAACTCCTCCAGCGAGTCACCACCGAACTTTCGTTGCGCCTCATTCGCGAGTACCAGAGCCATCATTGCTTCGGTGATGACCCCGAGGGCCGGTACCGCGGTGACGTCGGTTCTCTCCTTGAACGACACCGTCGACTCGCCCGTCGCCACGTCGACGGTTTCGAGGACCGGACGATTCAGCGTCGCGAGTGGCTTCATGGCAACCTTGGCGATGATGGGGGCGCCCGAAGAGATCCCGCCCTCCAGTCCGCCCGCGTGGTCGCTTCGACGCACGAATCCCCCGCCTCGGCTAAATCCTTGATCGAGGGCGATGGCGTCGTGCGCGACGCTGCCGCGTTGGGCCGCCTGGGCCATGCCGTCACCGATTTCCACGGCCTTGACCGCTTGGATACTCATGAGCGCGCCGGCGAGCAGGCCGTCGAGCTTGCGGTCCCAGTGCACGTGGCTACCCAGACCAACGGGCACACCGTAGGCGATCACCTCGACGACGCCGCCGAGGGAGTCACCCTCCTTGGCCGCAGCCTTGATCTCGGCGATCATGGCCGCTTCGCCGTCGGCGTCAAAGCAGCGCACCTCGCTCTCGTCGACCCGTTCGAGGTCCTCCGGGAGTGGGCGCGCGCCACCGGACGCCGTCGCCGCGCCGATGCGCACGACGTGACTGACGATCTCGACGCCGATGGCCGCGAGCAGCGACTTGGCGAGGGAGCCGGCCACCACCCGAGCCGCGGTCTCTCTCGCACTCGCGCGTTCGAGGACGTCGCGCGCGTCGTCGAAGCCGTACTTCTGCATACCTGATAGGTCCGCGTGTCCGGGTCGGGGTGTCGTGAGCTTCTTGCTCGGCGAGCCCGGCGCGGCTGACATCTCGAGCTCCCACTTCGGCCACTCCGAGTTCAGGATCTCCACCGCCACCGGCGAGCCCAGCGTGCGACCGTGGCGAACACCGCCAATAAGGCGAAGTTCGTCTCGCTCGAATCGCATCCGCGGTCCGCGTCCGTAACCGAGGCGCCGGCGTGACAGTTCGTTGGCCAACTCCTCGACGCGGACGGCGAGACCCGCCGGGAGTCCTTCGATGATGACACTGAGTGACGGACCATGACTCTCACCCGCGGTGAGGAAGCGCAACATTGTCCGATTCTAGGTTGAACGGTGCGCTGGTTCTTACTCTGGGGAGTAGAAGGGATTCACGCCGGACGCGTGGTCGGTCACGTCGAGCACGGAGACGAGCTCGGGGATCGCTTCACGCAACATCGTCTCGATGCCTTGCGTGAGGGTCATGCGACTCATCGCGCAGCCCTGGCAGCCGCCCGAAAGTTTGATGTAGGCGGTCTTCGCCGCTTCGTCGAGCGCCACGAGATCAGCGCGCCCACCGTGCGACGCGATCGAGGGATTGACTTGCTCGTCGAGCACCACGAGGGCCACCGTCGCTAACGGGCCCTCGACCCCGAAGGCCAAGATCTCTTCTGGGATACCCGGGTTCACCTCTTCGGGCGTGGGGTTGTTCGGATTGACGAGTACGAGTCCCCCGCCACCTTCGGCGGCGAACTCGAGACGGCTCCCGCGCAGACGATCGACACTGGCGGCGGGCACGACGATGGTCACGGCGCCGTCACGTCCGACGGCGGCGCCCTCCGGCGCCAAGTTCAACTCGGAGAAGTAGAGGTCGTAGGCGTATCCCGCGCCGCGCGTTCCGGTTACTTCCACCCACAGCGCCAAGGTCTCACTCGGTGCCTCGTTGTTGAGAGCGTCCAGGACGACGTTGCGTGCTTCGTCGGTGAGCGTTAGCACGTCGAAGGTGTCGATCGAAGTCATGGGGAAAGTCTAGAGGTACCTCGAAGAACTCGCCACGCACACTAAGTTTCGTTTGTGACCTCCATCCCCGGCGACGCCCACGAGTGGGTCAGCTTCGAAGACACCAAGCGCGAGCGAACCTGGATGTTCGACGTAACGTTTCTCGAGAGCAACTGGACGTGCATCTTCGGCAATGGTTGCCAGGGCGTCCTGACCGGTCCGACGCCCGAACTCGTCCAGGGATGCTGTAGTTACGGCGCGCACTTCACGGACGTGAAGGACCAGCGGCGCGTCGAGAAGGCCGCGAAGCGCCTCACCGCCGAACAGTGGCAGTTCAGGTCCAAGGGTAAGAACGGGACCACCCGAGTGAAGAAGAACGGCGAGATCGTCTCCAAGCTCGTCCAGAACGCCTGCATCTTCTTGAATCGACCCGACTTCGCGCGCGGCCCGGGTTGCGCGCTGCACGTCATGGCCATCGACAACGAGGAGAGTTACATTCCGCTCAAACCGGAGGTCTGCTGGCAGCTCCCCCTACACCGCGACGACGAGGTCAAGGACGACGGTCACGTCGTTACGCGAATCTCGCAGTGGGATCGACGCGATTGGGGCCCCGGCGGCGCCGAGTTTCACTGGTGGTGCACCGAGTCGGCGTCGGCGTTCGTTGGCAAGACCCGAGTGGTCGACTCAATGCGCGAAGAACTCACGGCGATGGTGGGCGTTACGGTCTACGACCGACTTCGTGCCTACATGGACCAGCGCGCGGCGCAGCCCAAGGGCACACGTCTCGCCCATCCAGTACTTCGCAAAAAGGCCTAACCTTCGGCGGCGAGGGGGTCCTCTTCGGTGAAGTTCGCGCGCGGCAACGAGCCGAGGATCTCGTCGTAACGGTCCTCCTCGACGAGGCACCATTCGGCGTGCACGTCGTCGGGCGGGGCACCACACTCGACGCACGTGGTGGCACGAGGACCCGTGGATCGCTTCATCTCACGGGCTTCTACAAAACGGCGATGGCGACCCTTTTTCACGTCAACTCCTCACTCGTCGCGGGCCAATACCTGGCGGCGACCACAACTCGAGAACCCTGAGTTGCGTACCCATACTACCAACTCGAACCCGCTCTATAACCCCTAGCATTTGCCTGTGAGCACAGCCTTTGACCCCAATGAGATGATTCAACGCTTTCGCGAACGCGCCGACGCGGTGAAGCGGCGAGGACTGCCACCGGTGGAAGGGCCCGAACGTCTGCGCTTCATCGAGGCGGCCAAGATTGACTTCCAGGACTACGCCATGTTGGGCGACGCGACGGCCACCCTCGATGACGGCATCTTGCGCCTCGAGATCGATTTACGCCCGCCGTCCGACTAGGGCGTGGTGACGCTCGCGACGCGCGCTGACGCTTCGGCGAGGTACGCAGCACCGCTCGACAAGCTGAGCAGCGCCTTCGCGCGCCGGGCAACGTTGGTCGACGCGCCGTAGCACTCGACGGCCCCGGCGCCCAGTGCCGCGAAGGCCTTCGACATCAGGTTCGTCGCCTGGCCGTCGGGCGTCGGCAGCGCGGCGTTCGCCTGTTCGGTGTCGAGATCCAACACGGCGCACACGGTGCGCAACAACGCGTTCGACGACGTCGAATCACGCAGTGCGGTGGCCGCGTGTTTCACGTCGCTCCTGATCGACTTGGTGTTGGCGACGAAGCCACTCTGCGTCGCCCACGTCGTCATCGCCTTCGAAGGACTGATCGAACCACACGCACCGAGGAGAAGACCGGCGCACAACAGCACGGCGACGAGTCGAATCACGCCGCGACCAAGAGGTGCAACTGTCGTCGACCTCGACGGACCACCAGGTACCGTCCGTGCAAGGCGTCGGCGATGCTCACGCGCGACGTGGCGTCGAGGCGCACGTTGTTGAGGTACACGCCCCCTTGTTCGAGGTAGCGACGCGCTTCGGCCCTGGACTTGGCGAGACGGCTTCCCACCAAGAGGTCGACGGGATCGACGCCCGCGGTCAGCTCTTCTCGCGACCACGTCGACGACGGCGCGTCGGCGACGACTTCGAGCAACGTCGCCTCGTCGAGATCGGCAATGGACTCAGAAAAGAGTGCCTCGCCGGCGCGCTCCGCCTTCTTGGCCGCGTTGACGCCGTGCACCATGGCCACGACTTCGTTGGCGAGTGCGCGCTGGGCCCGGCGCTCTTGGGGCACGGTCTTCGTCGCGTCGTCGAGTCCGATGATGGACTCGTGGTCGAGGAAGGTGAAGAACCGAAGGAGGGCCAACGCCATCTCGTCGTCACTGTTCAGCAGGAACTGGTGCATCTTGAAGGGTGAGGTGCGCGCCGCGTCCAGCCACACTTGCTCGCCGCCTTCGGACTTGCCGAACTTTGATCCGTCCGGACGTAGGAGCAGGGGCGACGTGAGTCCAGCCGCCAACGTCCCCGTCGATTTTCGAACGAGTTCGGTCCCCATGGTGATGTTGCCCCACTGATCCGAACCCCCTAGTTGGAGGGTGCAGCCGTGATCGAGATTGAGGCGCAAGAAGTCGTAGGCCTGCAGGAGCATGTAAGAGAATTCGGTGAACGAGAGCCCAACGTCGTCGCGGTCCAGTCGGCTCTTGACGGACTCCTTCGCGATCATCTGATTGACGGTGAAGTGCTTACCGACGTCACGCAAGAAGTCCGTCAGCGAGATCGTCGTCAGCCAGTCCGCGTTGTTCAACAGCTTCGCGCGGGCTTTGCCGGCGCTCGGTGAGAAGTCGAGAAAGCGACTCATCTGCTCCCCGATCCCCGCGACGTTGGCGCCGAGCACGTCGCGAGTGAGCAGGGGACGTTCGACGTCTTTGAAACTGGGGTCCCCGATCAGTCCCGTGCCACCGCCAGCGAGAGCAATTGGCGCGTTACCGGCGATCTGGAGTCGGCGTAGGTTGCACAGGGGAAAGAGGTGACCGAGGTGCAGTGACGGCGCCGTCGGGTCAAATCCCGCGTACAGCGTGACCGAGCCCGCGCTCAGACGATCGAAGACGTCATCGTCGGTCGTCTGGTGAATCAGACCACGAAAGCGCCAATCGTCGAGTACCTTCATCATCTCAGTCTACGAGGCACGTTCGCTCCTAGAAGGAGGTGGTCGCGGGTAAGTGCGTCTGAATCCACAAGACGAAGGTGTGCCAGAGACCCGTCACCTCGCAGACGCCGATGGCGATGAGTAAGACGCCACCGATGACACCGATGACCTTGGCGTGACGACGTAACCACGTCGAGAACGTCGCCATCCACTCGGTGGCCAGTGCCGCCACGACGAACGGCACGCCGAGTCCGAGGCAGTAGAAGAAGGCGAGTATCGAGCCGCGCAGCGCCGTCGCCCCGGACGAAGAGCTCGCGAGACCGAGGATGGCCGACAGTGTTGGTCCGATGCACGGCGTCCAGCCGAGCCCGAACGTGAAACCCAACGCCGCCGCACCGAGGATTGAGACGCGCGGCAGTCGATGGACGCGACGCTCTCGTTGCAACCACGAAGACGGCCACCAACCGGCGAAGAACAGCCCGAGGAGGATCGTCACCACCCCGAACACCTCCTCCAAGATTCGTTGGTCGGTTCGCAGTAACTTTCCCAGTCCGCCAAAGAGCGCGCCCAGGCTGATGAACACGAGAGCGAAGCCCAGCACGAAGGCGATCGATCCAACGAACGCTCGCCCCCGTCCCGAGCGACCTTCGATCCGCCCCGTGGTTCCGGTCAGAAAGGCGACGTAGCCGGGGAGGAGTGGGAGGACACACGGCGACACAAAGGAGATGAGTCCGGCCGCAATCGCGAGAGGGATCGCCAGGAGTAGCGAGGCTGGCAGTGAAGCGATCACGCGTTGCTTTCGTTCATGAGACGTTGGACCTGTTCGTTCAGCTGCTCGTGCACGCGAACGTTTTCATCGCGAGGTGGGACCATTGCCACGACCACACTGAGACCTTCCGTCGAGAGACCCTTCTCAAGGGCGTTGCCCAACTCTTCGATCGTGGTGACGCTGGCGGCCACGTGGCCGAAGGCGCTGGCCACGACTTCGAGGTCGTGTGCTCGCGGGGTGGCGAAGAGCCGGTCGAACGCTTCGCCGGCCAGCGCGGAGGCTTGGGGTAAGAAGGAGAAGATTCCCCCCCCTCGATTATCGACAACCACCAACACGCAGGTGCCACCGGCGACGCCGAGCCCCTCGACGAGTCCCGACACGTCGTGCAGCATCGTGAGGTCACCGACCAGGCCGATCGCCTTCGATCCGGCCGCCACGCCGAGCACGGTCGACACCACGCCGTCGATGCCGTTCACCCCTCGATTGGCGTACGTGGCGCTTTGACGTGACGGCGTCCACCACTCCACGTCACGCACGGGCATCGACGAACCCACGACGAGGGCGGCACCTGAATCGTTACTGGCCGCCACGACCGCTCGAGCGACCAAGGGTTCGTTCCACGCGCCACGGTCGCGCTCGATCGTCGAGAGCCACGTTCCGACCTCGTCGGACGCGCCCTGCCACGTCGAGGCGTACTCGGCGCGGGCCCTCAGTGGCGCGTAGTCACGGTGAGGAAGCCCCGCGTAGGTCTCGTGGATGAGGTGGTCCGGGTCCGCCACGAAGCCGGCGCCACTCAACGCCACGGTTCGAACGCTCCACGCGCGCAGCTGTTCCGCCAGCACCCTGGACGCGGGCGCTCCCCCGAGTCGCACCACCAGTTCGGGTCTCACGCTTTCGACGAAGTCTGCGCTTCGAAGTAGCGCGTCGAAGTAGGGAAGTGAACCTCGCGCGGTCGCGTCGCCGAGGACGACCCAGTCGAGCTGGCGACACTCGTCGATGACCTCCTTACCCACGCCACGTCCAACGACGCACAGCACTGACTGGCCCGCGACGTCGAACGAGGCGACGTCGGGCAGGTGCTCGTCCAGCGCGTGCGCCGGCGCGACGCTTTCGCGTTCGGGCAGGTCGACGGGCGTGGCAAGTAAGGGTTCGACGAACGCCACGTTCAAGTGCGCCGGACCGGCTGGCAGCACGTCGCCCGTCGCGAAGTGCCACAGTCGATTCGCCAGCGGGCGCCACGACGACGCCATCTCGTAGCGCGCGACCCCGGGCTCTTCGAACAGGCGCACCATTGCCCCGTAGAGACGGTTCTGATCGATGGTTTGGGGTGCGCCGACGCCGTGAAGCTCGGGCGGTCGATCAGCCGTCACCACGATGAGCGGGACGAACGCGAGGTCGGCCTCGGCGACACAGGCATGGAGCTCGGTCGACGCGGTACCGCTGGTGACGACCACGACCACCGGTACCTTCGTCGCCAGCGCCCGTCCGAGGGCGAAAAACCCCGCGCTTCGTTCGTCGAGCCGTACGTGGAGGGTCAACTCGTCACGTTGGGCGGCGGCGAGCACCAGTGGCGTCGAGCGAGACCCGGGTGAAATCACGACGTCACGAAGACCCGCTTCGATCCACTCATCGAAGAGCGTCGCCGAGAACGTGGCCTGGGCCTCGCTGGGGCTCGGTACGCTACGTGACAATGTCGCTCCTCGGTTTACAGCGTGCTGGCTCCGGTCCGGTTCTCGTGTGGTTGCACGGCTTTACACAAACCAAGGACTCGGGCCATGCCTTTCGTTCCATTCTGACAGGTACTCACGAACTCCTTACCATCGATCTTCCGGGTCACGGGCAAAACTCATCAATTACGGCTTCACTGGACGAGACCGCGGACCTCCTCGCGCGCACTCTACCGAAGGGACCGTTCGCCTTGGGTGGCTACTCCATGGGGGGCCGCGTGGCGCTGCACTTTGCGTCGCGTCACCGCGAGCGACTCTCGTCGCTCGTCTTGCTGAGCGCAACGCTCGGCATCCGCGACGACGAAGAACGAGCGAAACGCCGCAGTCGCGACAACGTACTGGCCGACCACGTCGAAGCCATCGGCACGCGGGCCTTTCTCGACGAGTGGCTGGCCCAGCCGATGTTCGCCACCCTCCCCGACGACCCCCTCGAACGAAAAATGAGGAGTCGTGACGCCCGAGGCCTCGCGAACTCGCTGCGTCACGCCGGCACCGGAACCCAGGCCTGGCTCGGTGAGCGGGTCGCGTCGCTCACCGTGCCGACGCTCATCGTCGCGGGCGCGAACGACGCCAAGTTCGTCGGCGAAGCGCGCCTCCTCAACGACGTCATGGACAACGCCACGACCTCGGTCGTTCCCGACGCCGGGCACGCGGCGCACCTCGAGCGCCCCGAGGACGTCGCGGCGCTGGTCGCGGATCTTCAGCCCCAGTAAGAGTTCGACGCCAAGAGCACGCCGAGCAGGGCGCCCAGGGCCAGTTGCGCGCGTGCCGAGTACTGCAGCATGACGAGAAGTTCACGCCCGCGCTTCTCGGAGAACGCCAGGCGGAGCGCGGGCACGTAGAGCACTACCACCGCGAGCACCACCGCCAACTGGCGAGCGCCGCTGACTCCCACCACCACCCCCGCGACGCACGCCACGTAGAGCCACGCGCCACGTGACCGACCGAGTCGAGCGGCCAGGGTCTTCTTGCCCACGGCGCGGTCACCGTCGACGTCGCGCAAGTTGTTCGCCTCCAACAGCGCGCAGGCCATGAACCCCACGGCCACGCCCAGCCACCAGGCGCGCGTCGGGACGGTGCCGTGTTGGACGTAGGCCGTGCCGACGGTGGCGACGAGACCGAAGTAGATGAACACGAACAGCTCACCGAAGCCGTAGTAGCCGTAGGGCTTTGGTCCACCGGTGTAGAACCAACCGGCCAACATCGCGCTGAAGCCGATGAGCACCAGCCACCACGACGTGCGCGACGACAGCCACAACCCCGCCACGGCGGCCACCGCGAAGCCGAGTACCGCGGCGTTGCGTACGCTCTTGGCCGCGACGAGTTTCGAGACCGTCAGACGAAACGGTCCCACGCGCTGCTCGTCAGTCCCGCGAATGCCGTCGGAGTAGTCGTTGGCGTAGTTGGTCGCGACCTGCAACGCGAGCGCGATGACCAGACAGAGCACGGCGTTGAGCCAGTCAATGGTGAGCGGGCGAACCAACACGGTGCCCACGACGACGGGCACGCCGGCGGCCGGTAACGTCCGCGGTCGAGCCGCGAGGATCCAACGTCGTTGTATCCCCGGGGCCCCGATCATGGGCGTTTGGGGAACTTCGAGAAGTCGGGCTTACGACGCTCGAGGAAGGCGTTGCGTCCTTCTTGCCCTTCTTCGGACATGTAGAAGAGCATGGTCGCGTCGCCGGCCAACTGCTGCACGCCGGCGAGTCCGTCGTCGGCGGCGTTGAAACCGGCCTTCAACATGCGCAGCGCGATCGGCGACAACGTCAGAATCTGACGACACCACGCGACCGTCTCACGATCGAGGTCGTCCAGCGCCACGACGGTGTTGACCAGGCCCCACTCGAGGGCCTGGGCCGCGTCGTACTGGCGACAAAGAAACCACACCTCCTTCGCCCGCTTGAGGCCAATGGTTCGCGCCAGCAGGGATGAGCCGTAACCGCCGTCAAAAGAGCCCACGCGCGGTCCGGTCTGTCCGAAACGCGCGTTGTCGCCCGCGATGGACAGGTCGCACACCAAGTGCAGGATGTGCCCTCCCCCGATGGCGTAGCCGGCGATCTGGGCGATCACGGGCTTGGGGAGCCGACGAATCTGAATCTGGAGGTCGAGCACGTTGAGTCGTCCGACCCCGCGCTGGGCGACGTCGTCGTCCCCCATGTAACCGTCATCGCCGCGAATACTCTGGTCGCCACCCGAGCAAAAGGCGTCGGGACCGGCACCCGTGAGGATGATGGCGCCCACCGTAACGTCATCTCGCGCCCGCTCGAAGGCGTTGGCCAACTCAAAGAGGGTCTGAGGGCGAAAGGCGTTGCGAACGTGAGGACGATTGATCGTGAGACGAGCAATGCCTTCGCCAACTTCGTAGATGACGTCACGGTACTCGCCACGTCGCTCCCACGTGGGAAGGGGCAGGGAGCGAAACTCGTCCACCGGGTCGTTCGGAGGTCCTTCAATCACGGTCTTTGCCATGTCGTCCACGCTACCTTTCTCGTGCGCGATCACCACCAACGGACCCGTCGTCGTTCGTCAGCGGCCCAGGTCGCGAGCACTCGACCAACGGAGCGCTCGCCCTAGTCTCTCTAGGTGCGAACTCTGCTGGCGCTCGACCTCGCCCTGGGCCCCGATCTCGAAGTCGCCCTTCGCCGGTGCGTCGAGGACGGCGACGCCTTTTGCGTGATCGATCAGCGACGCACGCCTCGCGGCCGCGAAGAAGAAATCGATCGACTCGGCGCGACCGCGGTCCTCAACGCGAACGGGCGGCGCGAACGATCCGCCGGTCGTCTCGTGGACGACGAGATCGGTCTCGTGATGTTGACGTCGGGGTCGAGTGGCGAGCCGAAGGCGGCGGAGCTCTCGTGGGACGCACTTCGTGCCAGCGCTGACCTCACCCAGACCACCCTGCGCGGGGACGCGCGCCCCGTCTGGTTGCCGTGTCTGCCGGCCAATCACATCGGGGGACTCGCCGTGGTGTTGCGCGCGATCTTCAGTGACGCCGCGCTCGTGTGGGGCGACACGAATGACCTCGAACGTGGGCCGCGCGAGGGCGCCACCCACGTCGCTCTCGTCCGTACCCAACTCGCGCGCAGCGACGTCAGCGGCTTCTACCGCGTGTTACTCGGCGGCGCACGACCGCCCGGCGATCTCCCGGACAACGTCGTCACCACGTGGGGTATGACCGAGACGGGCTCGGGGGTCGTCTACGACGGTTTCGCCCTGCCCGGCGTGGACGTGGCCGCCGTCGACGGCGAACTCTGCGTACGCACACCCACCCTCTTTCGCTCGTACCGTTCATCGCCGCGACCGTTCACACGCGGACCCGACGGCCGCGACGACTGGTTCCCCACCGGTGACGCCGGCAGCGTCGTCAACGGGCGCGTACGGGTCCGGGGGCGCCTCGCGTTCGTGATCAACACTGGCGGCGAAAAACTTTGGCCCGAGGACCTCGAAGCCGTCCTCACTAGCGTTGACGGGGTCCTCGACGTAGCCGTCACGGGCGTCGACGATCCGGAGTGGGGTCAGCGCGTGGTGGCGCTCGTCGTAGGCGACGGAAGGAGGCTCGACGACACGCTTCGTGACGCGGCGAACGACCGTCTCGGACCCTGGGCCAAGCCCAAGGAGATTCGCTACGTCTCGGCGATCCCTCGCACGAGCAATGGCAAGATCCGACGCGGCGATCTAACGAAACTCTCCTAGGCCACGATGAGAGAGACGCGTCGTCAGCGCGACACTTCAGAGCCGCGTCGAGCGAGCGAGTCCACCGCCACCGCCGCCAGTAGCACGACCGCGATCGCGATGTACTCCGCCGAGGCCGTGATCGACAACAGACCCATGCCGTTATAGATGATGGCGACGATGAGACCACCGATCAGCGCGTGGATAATCTTGCCCCGACCGCCGAAGAGACTCGTCCCGCCGATGACCGCCGCCGCCACGGCGTAGAGCACGAGCGTGCTGTCGACGTTGTCCGAGACGCCGCCCTGGCGAGAGATGTAGAGCAGTCCCGCGACACCCGAGGTGAAACCCGTCAACATGAAGGCCATGAGGCGGTAGCGATTGACACTGATGCCAGCTCGACGAGCGGCTTCGACGTTGCCGCCGATGGCGTACAGGTACCGCCCGGCCTTCGTACGGCTAAGTAAGAAGGTTCCCCCGGCGAGCATGATGACGTCGACGGGAATGGCCCACGGCATGCCTTCGAGATTCGTTCGATGGCCAGCGAAGAACACACCACGGTTGGTGTTGAAGACGAGAACGAGCAACAGCGCCACCACCGCCATGGTGACGATCTTTATGAGGGTGATGACGAAGGGCTGGACCAAGAGTCCACTCGCGCGCCGCGCTCGATCGCGAGTGAGAATGAGAAACGCGGCGCCCGTCACGCAGACGACGAAGAAGATCCACGTCACGAGAGGCGACGCGTTGGTGTTCACGAGGTCGTAGAGAACCTTTTCGTGCGCGGGAATCGTACCACCTGTGCCCTGCGCGTCCACGACGTAGATGAGCACACCTTCCCAGGCCAAGAGACCGGCCAAGGTGACGATGAATGAGGGTACGCGCAGGAGGATGGTCAGCGCACCGTGCAACGCTCCGATGGCGGTGGTGACCAGTATCGCCACGAGGATCGCGAGGTACCACGGCCAGTGGAACTGCGTGTCGGTCAAGATGACGGCGCTCGCGCCGCCGAGCACCGAGACGTAGCCCACCGAGAGATCGATGTCGCCCAACAACAAGAGCCAGATCTCAGCCATACCCAACAACACGTACGTGGTGGCTTGGACGAAAAGGTTGACGAGGTTGCCAGCGGAAAGGAAGAGCGAGTTTCGAATTTGGAAGTACGCGACCAGTACGACGATGCCGATGACGATGGGCACCATGCCACTGTCCCCACGACGCATGCCCTTGAACTGGGACCACACCTGCTTGAGTACCTGGTCGCGAGAGGTCTTGAATTGGGGGTCGTTGGTCACCTCAGGGGTAGACACAGCGGTGGCCTTTCTGTTGAATTACGAGCTGGGAGCCATCGGCGACACGTTACGCGCGGACTCACCCGTCGTGATCAAATCGACGGCACTCGACGCGTCGTAGTCGGCGACCGGACCGCTGCTAACGAGCGTTCCCAGGTGCATGACGGCGATGCGATCGGCGACGGCGAAGACGTCGTTGAGATTATGCGAAATAACGAGCACGGCGATACCTCGACCGGCAAGCGTGTGAATGAGTTCCAATACTTGGGCCGTCTGCGAGACACCAAGAGCCGCCGTCGGTTCGTCGAGAATCACCAACTTCGACTCACGCATCACTGCCTTGGCCACCGCCACCGACTGACGTTGGCCACCCGAGAGGGAGGCGACCTTTTGACGAACTGACTTCACGGTGGTGACGGAGAGATCAGCGAGAACCTGTTTCGCCGCAAGTTCCATCGTGATCTCGTCGAGCGTGCGGTAGCGCATCTCTTCGTGACCGAGGAACATGTTTTGGACGACGTCGAGATTGTCGCAGAGCGCGAGATCTTGGTAGACGGTGGCGATGCCAAGATGCTCCGCGTCACGTGGTGTGTGGATGTGGACTACCTTGCCGTTCCACAAGATCTCACCACTGGTCGGCGTGTAGATACCGGCGATCGCCTTGATGAGGGTCGACTTACCGGCTCCGTTGTCGCCGATGAGCGCGGTGACTTTTCCCGCGGGCACGTCGAGGTCGACGTACTTCAGCGCCTGAACGGCACCGAAGCTCTTCGTGATCGCTCGAAGTTGGAGCAACGGTGCCAAAGACGGCGAAACCCCCGAGTCATCGTGCTCCGTCGGCCCGGTACTGGGCGTCAAGGAACTCGATGACTCGGGGGAGTTCGTCATTGCCGTGTTGCTGTACTGCTTACTTGATGCCGTACTTGGTGCAGTCCGCGGCGTACGTAGGCTGCGGCGAACCGGCAACCGTCGGCGACGCGCTGGTGCACAGAGCAGAAGCCGCGATGACCTTGTCGTGCACCACGGTGCTCTCAACGGTCGAAGGAGTTACCCAGGTAGCGGTCAACAGGACCGAGGGTACCTTCTTCAAGCTGCTGATCGTCGCGCCCGAGTCCGTCGACTTGCCGTTGACCAATCCTGACGGTGGCTTGACGTGCGCACGCAGGTAGATGGCCAAAGCGGCAGCGGCCTGAGCCTCAAGCCAGATCGGCTTGTACACGGTGCCGCACTGGTAGCCAGAAATGATGTTCTGGAAACCGGTGAGCGTCGCGTCTTGACCGGTGAACGGAATCGTCTGCGGTGCCAGGCCCTTGCTCTGCAAGTAGCTGATGATTGGCGCGGCGTTCTCGTCGTTCGGCGTAACGACTGCGTTGATCTTCGCGTTCGCCGTGAAGGCGCCCTGGAAGTCAGTCAGTGCCACCGTCGGCGTCCACGTACCAGTGTTCTCCAGCACAGTGTTGGAGGAACCTGCCGACGTGTTGTAGCCGTTCGCGCTCAAGACCGCGTTGTAGCCCTGAGCGAACAACGTAGCGTTGTTGTCAGTAGGCGCACCACGCATGACGTAGACCACGGGGCTCGCGACCTTCCAGCTCGTGATGCAGCTAAGAAGTCCCTTACCGATCAGGGTACCTACGGCGACGTTGTCGAAGCTGACGTAGTACGTACGAGCCCCACCCAATGTCAAACGGTCATAGTCAATGACCTTCACACCGCGAGCCTTGGCGTACGCCTCGATCACGGCACCCGTCGTTGAGTCCAACGGGTCCAATACGAGCACCTTGGTGCCATTGGTGATGGCGGCCTGGGCGTCGGTGAACTGCTTCGTGTCGCTACCGAGAGCGTTCTCGACCGTGTACTGGCTCGCCTTGAGCCCCGCGGCCTTGAACGCCTGCTTCAGATACGGAGCGTCAAACTCCGTGTAGCGCGTTGACGTCACGGTGTCGGGCAGAATAACGGTGATTTTCCCGCGACCCTTAGCGACAACCTTCTTGAGGTACTTCATCGTCGAGAAGCTCGTGTTAAACGTGCTGTCCTTGACGGTAGGAGTACTTGCCGAACTCACGGTGGGCAACACGGCGACGACGAAAGCGCCAACCAATGCAACCGATGCGAGAGTCCTTCCTGTTTTAAACTTCATTTTTCCCCAACCCTTCTGTGGCACCCCAACGATGCCATTAATTGTGACTACTTGTTGAACGCTCGGTGACAAGCAACGTCCGCAGGAAAACGTAGCACGGAAGAGTTCTCGGAAATGCGCGCTCGCGGGAAAGCCCCCGTCGGTGTGCCCCTTTCGGCCACCAGATCACTCACGTCGTTCGACGGCGAACCCATCAACGAGGTTCCCCAACGACGTCCTTCAGTCTCTCTCGCGCTCGGTGCCCCTTAAGTTGACGTCACGGCTCAAGAAACCCGAGGACGCTCTCCATTGTTTCCATGATGGAGACGCTCTCGTCGAGCGGCATCGAGGTGCTCTCCAACTTCCCTTCACGAAGGCACTTCGCGACCTCGTGAGCCTGGTAGTGAAGACCACGACCCTGGGTCGCGAAGTCGAAGCGCTGTTCTTCTCCTTCACGCGTGATGAGGGTGAAGGACGTCGGCGCGTAGAAGTCGCCGTCAATTTCGATCCGCGCCTCGGTGCCCGCGACGCAGGCGCGCGTCGCGGTGCGCGCACTCGACGTGCAGGTCAACACGGCGTGCGCCGCGTTGGCGTAGCCCAAGAGCATCGACGCCTGGCCGTCAACCCCGCTGAAGGACGGGTCCACCATCGCCGTCATTCGCTCGGGCCGGCCAAGGAGCATCGACGCGAACGACACGGGATAGACACCGAGGTCGAGGAGGGCACTGCCACCAAGATCCGGGGCAAAGAGGCGCGACGTCGGGTCGTGTTCGAACCACTTGCCATGATCGGCTTCGACCGTGACGATCTCGCCGAGCACTCCCTCGTGAATGAGCTCGCGTAGTTTCACCACGTGGGGCAAGAATCTCGTCCACATCGCCTCCATCAAAAAGAGTCGCGTCTCCCTCGCCACGGCCACCAGTTCGCGGGCCTCTTGAGCAGTCATCGTGAAGGCCTTTTCCACCAACACGGGTTTGCCGTGCTCGAGCGCCAGCACGGCGTTGCTGAAGTGCATGGGGTGGGGGGTGGCGACGTAGATGACGTCGACGAGGTCGTCACGAACGAGGTCCTCGTACGACGCGTGGCGTCGGGGGACGTCGAACTCGTCACCAAAAGCGTCGGCCGACGCCATCGAGCGTGATCCCACGGCGGCCAGGACCCCGTCGTCGCAGAACTGAAGATCGCTCGCAAAAGTGTGGGCAATGCGCCCCGTGCCGAGTATCCCCCAGCGAAGCGGTTCGATCATCGATCCCTCCTTCTCATTCTGCTCGCGTTTCACAGTAGTCAGCGGGGCACGCCCACCGCGACGCCACTCGCACTAGAACGTACTGATGGTTCAACTCCGCCACGCTCTCGAAACGCCTCGCCTGACGCTACGACGCTTCGAACTCGACGATCTCGACGATCTGGCACTGATCCTGGCCAACGAAGAGGTGAACCGCTACCTCTACAGCGAACCTCGCGAGAGGGTCGCGGCCGTCGAACTGTTGCGCGGTCGCCTCGACAAGCCCGAAGACGTGGCCGAGGACAATCGGCTCAACGTCGCGGTCGAACTTCGAGACGCGCGCCGCGTCATTGGCGATTTCGTTCTTTGGTGGACCGAGAACGAGCACCACCAGGGAGAGATCGGCGGCTCGCTGCACCCAGATTTTCACCGTCGGGGTTTTGCGGGTGAGGTCTACGAGGAACTGCTGGCCCTCGCCTTCACCGAGTACGGGCTGCGCCGTGTCGTCGGGCGCTGCGACGCGCGCAACGGCGCCTCGATACGAGCGCTCGAAAAGGTGGGACTTCGTCAAGAGGCCCATTTCGTCGAAAACGAGTTCGTCAAGGGTGAGTGGACCGATGAGGTCGTCATGGCCGTACGAAAAGTCGACTGGGAGCGTCGACGTGAAGGTGCCCACTGACGCTTCGCTCACCGCCAACGTTGACCGAACCGCCGCGAACAACGCCTAAGGTTTCACGGTGAGTCCACGATGCCACTGTTAAAAGACGTGCGTCAGGAGCTGGGTTCTTCCTACCTCCTCGACCACGTCGACAACCCCGTGTCGTGGCGCACCTGGAGCAACGACACTCTCGACGAGGCCGCGCGCAGCGATCGCCCGATCTTTCTTTCCGTTGGCTACGCGGCGTGCCACTGGTGCCACGTGATGGCCCACGAGTCCTTCGAAGACGTGGAGATCGCGCGCTTCTTGAACGAGTACTTCGTACCCGTCAAGGTCGACCGCGAGGAACGTCCCGACCTCGACGCGCTCTACATGGCCGCCACCCAACTGATCGCGGGGCACGGTGGTTGGCCCATGTCAGTCTTTCTCCTCCCCGACGGCAAGCCTTTCATGGCCGGCACCTACTACCCGCCAACGGATCGCGGCGGACAGGTGGGGTTTGGTCGCCTGTTGCACGCCCTACACGAGGCGTGGGTCAGTCAGCGAGACCTCGTCGAACGTCAGGCCAGCGAACTCTCGATCGCCCTTTCGCGCGAGGTCCACTTCGTCGACCACCTCGCGCCCTTCGACTCGACGTTGGACCTCGCGGCGGTTCGTCAACACCTACGCGACGAACTGCTCACCCAAGTCGACGCGAACGGCGGGTTCGGGACGGCTCCGAAGTTCCCGCGACCGAGTTTCGTCGAGGCCCTGCTCGAGTTCGACGACCCCGAGTCGCGCGACGCCGTCACGCGAACCTTGGACGCGATGTCACGTCGCGGCCTCTACGATCACTTGGGCGGCGGCTTCGCGCGCTACAGCGTCGACGGCGAATGGCACGTACCACATTTCGAAAAGATGCTGAGCGATCAAGCCCTCCTCGCGCGCTGCTACCTGCGAGCGAGCGTCGTGCTCCAGCGCCCCGAGTGGCGAGCGGTCGCCCTCGACACGCTTCGTTTCGTCGCACGCGACCTGCGACGCGACGACGGCTACGCGTCGTCACTCGACGCTGACGCCGGCGGCGTCGAAGGCTCGCACGTCACCTGGACACCCGACGAGGTGGCTGAAGCGTTGACGGAGCACGGCCGGAGCGACCTTCTCCGTGACGCGCTCGCTCGGTGGAGGATCGAATCGCCCGGCGCCTTTGAAGGACGCTCCATTCCCCGACTCGGCGACTCGGAACCTTTCGACACGCCCCCGGCACTCGCCTTCGCGCACGGCACGCTGACGCAACGACGTGCTCGGCGCGTGCAGCCCGCTCGCGACGAGAAGGTCATCTTGGAGTGGAACGCCATGATCGCTTCCGCTTTCTTACGAAGTGGCGATCGTGACGTCGAGACGTTCGGCATCGAGCTGTTGGGTTCCCTCGCGACGTCGCACTTCACGAACGGCACCTGGTGGCGCACCGAGCGTCGACAGGCTCACGCCACGGCGAGCGACGTGGCGTGGCTCGTCGACGCGATGATCGACGCCTACGAGCTCACCGGTGAGGACGAATGGCTCCTAGCGGCGAACGACGCGGCGCGCTATTTGGTCGATCACTACTGGGACGGACCGGTACCCACGACCGCGGCGCCACACGAGGGCGCCGGCGTCTTCAGCCAGAGCGACCTCGTGAGCGATCTCACGACCAGACCCAAGGAGATCTTCGACGGCGCCACGCCGTCGGCGCACGCCGTGTCGACGCGCGCCCTCGCGCGCACGGCCCTCTGCGGGGGTCGCCACGAGTTCCTCGTCGTCGCCCAGCGGCTCGTTGAACTGGCCGGTTCGCTCCTGGTCTCGCACCCGAGTGCCGCGCCCGATCTCGTCGCGGCCGCCGGCTTCGCGCTCGACGGCGTCGAGATCGTCATTCCCGGCGTCGCGGGTGCGTGGGCCCATCACGTACGATCGATGTCGATGCCGCGCGCCGTTTTGATTACTGGATCGGGCACCTCTCCCCTGCTCAACGCTCGCGAGTCGGGTCTCGCTTACGTGTGTCGTGGGGGCGTGTGCGCGCTGCCGGTTTCGAGCGCCGAGGCCCTCGACGCCCAACTTCGAGGGCTTAGGTAGGCCGTGGCGCTCTTAAACCGGGACCCCGCCGTGCGCGCGACGAAGCGACTCATCGAGCGCACGCCCCAGCGCGCGTCGGTGGACCTCTCGGGTGGTTCCACGGTCCACGGTCTGGTGCTTGGCTCGACGAACGAGTCGACGACCGTCGTCGATCTCGCGAGTCAAGCCATCGTGCGTTGGCGCGTGCCGTGGCCCGCGCACATCGAGACCGACCTCGCGGCCTTCGACGTCGTCGAAGGACAGCTCGCGGAGAACGTCGAACGCGACGACCTCGCCCAACCCGAAGCGGTGACCTTGCTCGATCTGCCTCGACGACTCGGGACGTACCGAGGTCGCCGAGTTCGCGGCTGGCTGGAACAGTTGGCCAGTCCCGCCGACGGACCACTCTTCGGCTTTAGGGGGCCGAGCGCGCCCTACTGGGAGTTTCGTGGCGAGCGACCGAGCGTGGCGCTCATCGGCGCGGATCGAGGTCCGCAACTCCTTCGTCGACCTGATGACGGTTCGACGTGGGTGCGTTTTGGCTGGTTCGGTGACGACGTGTGGCTCCTCTGTGAGGACGCGCACGCGATTCGAACGATCGAGTCCACCCGCCGTTCGTCACTGGCGGGAAAGGACCTGGCGACCGCCCTCGGTTTTCGCCCCACGTACGTGCTGACGACGCTCTCGCGACCGCTCGACGGCCACTGTTACAAGAGCTGCACGGGGCTGTTGCCCCGAGGTTGAGTCGTTACTTCGGCAGTTTGCCGGTGGCCAGGGCTTCAGCCATGGCCCAACCGAAGACCACGAGACGTTGACCCTTCTCGGGCTTTAGACCCTTGAAGAACGTCTCGGCTCCTTCGGGGATGGCGCCCTTCGAGGCCACGTAGTCGAGTCCCCCGACGGGTCCCGGTGAGACGGTCATCACGAAGGTCTTGTCGTCGATCGATTTCTCGGAGCCGAAACGCTTGGCGAGTCGTCGGCCCCACGCACGGTCTTCGCCGGTGGGTCGGTAGCCAAGACGCGGCACGACGTCGTCGAGTCCGGTGAAGGCACGGAACCCGTCCGCTGACGTGAGACGAGCACCGAGGAGTACGTCCTCATCAGGGAAAGCAAGAAGCGCCCGACGGAACTGGTCGTGCAAGATCGTCTTCAAGGTCTGGTCGGACTTCGCGTTGCGATCGACGAGAAGCAGCCCCACCAACAACGACGGCGTGCCGCCTATTCGTTCGAGCGTGCAGAACGAGTAGCCGCGGAGCTTGTTGCCTTCGCGAGCGTGCGTGACGAGCACCCACTCTTCACGCTGCTTGGAGAGAAAGCCGATGTCGAAACTGGGCTCCCGGTCAACGCAGAGGTCGGCCATTTCAGCCAGCTCCGCGTCACTGAGGGCAGTGGTGTCTTTTGTGGTGACCGTCATTGCCATAGAAAGCCATTCTACGGGAGTTCTGTGACCTCTAAATCAGATTCAGGCCTTAATGACGTTTCGCCCGAATTCTGAGCGCAGATCCGCGACCACACTGGGAATACTGACGTTAAAGTCCGGACCAAGCTTGAAGACCTTTCCCGCGGCCCCAGTGTCGACGACCACCGGTGAGGGGCCGGGATAGCGCGTCAAAATCTCTCGCAAGGTCGCGATGGAACGCTGCGTGAGGTCCTCGGGACGTAGGGAGAGGCGAAGCTCAGCGTTCGTGCGGGTCTGATGGAAGCGTTCGACGTCAACGGCACTGAATCGCATCTCCTCGTCGTTGTCACTCAGTCGTACCTTGATCAGCACGACGTTGTCCTTCGCGAGGAAGCCGCTGAACTTCTCGAACGCGGCGACGGAGAAGTTGATCTCGAGCGATCCCCCGAGGTCCTCTAGCGTCACGCGCGCGTACTGCTTATTCGCCTTGGTCTGACGGAGCTGCACCTCGGCGAGGATGCCGCCGACCGTGACCGCCTTGCCACTGCGGGCGAGTTCCTCGGCCCGTTCGCGAATGGCAACTATCGAGCCGTCGGTACGCGCGTCGAGGCTCTCACCCACTTCGTAGAGCGGGTGATCCGAAATGTAGGTGCCGAGCATCTCTCGCTCGAAGTCGAGTTTGACGGACTGCTCGAACTCGATGTCGGCCAACGCGATCTCGGTGCCCTCCCAGTCGCCGTCGGTACCCTCCTCACTCAACGCCGCGAAGAGCGTCGTGATACCGAGCGAGAGGTCCTTACGACGACTGAGCGTGACGTCGACGATCTCGTCCACTTTCAAAAGGAACGCGAGTCGCGCTACCCCGAACGAGTCAAAGGCACCGGCCTTGATCAGCGACTCCATGGAACGCCGGTTCAACACCACGGGATCGACCCGTCGTACGAAGTCGTAGACGCTCGTGAAGGGGCCCTTGGCCTCTCGCTCGAGGACGATCTTCTCGACGAGCGCCTCGCCCACGTTGCGCACGGCGGCCAGCCCGAACAGAATGGTGTCGTCCATCGTCTTTGACGGGGCGTACTCGCCAAAGGACTCGTTCACGTCCGGCACGCCGACCTTGATGCCCATCTGACGCGCTTCGTTCAGGTACACCGCGGCCTTATCCTTGTCGTCGCGAAAGGAGGTCAACAGCGCCGCCATGTACTCCACCGGGTAGTTCGCCTTTAGCCACGCGTTCTGGTACGCAATGAGTCCGTAGCCGTAGGCGTGACTCTTGGGGAAGGCGTAGTCGGCGAAGGGTTCGATCTTGTCGAAGATCGCGTCACCGAGAGCCCGACCATAGCCCTGGCGTTCGGCCCCGTCGACAAACTTGGTGCGTTGGGCACGAATCATCTCACGAATCTTCTTCGAACAGGCCTTTCGCAGATCGTCCGCTTCGGTCATCGAAAAGCCCGCGATGGTCGTGGCGACGCGCATGATGTCCTCTTGATAGATCATCAGGCCGTAGGTCTCGGAGAGGATCTCCTCTAAGTCCGCGTGGTCGTAGCTGACGCCCTGACGCGCGTTCTTGCGGTCGGCGTAGTCGTTGTGGACGTTCTCACTGAGGGGACCCGGACGATAGAGCGCGACCAACGCGGCGACGTCGTCGAAACTCGTGGGTGAGAGCCGACGCATGAGTTGGCGCATCTTGTCACCCTCGAGTTGGAAGATCCCGATGGAGTTGCCGAGTTTCAACATGTCGAAGACCTTGGGGTCATCGAGCGCGACGTGATCGATGTCGACGTCGACGCCGTGACGACGCTTGACGTGCTCGAGCGTGCGTTCGATGATCGCCAGGTTGCGGAGCCCGAGGAAGTCCATCTTCAACAAGCCCAACTTCTCAATCGCGCTGGCTTCGTACTGGGTGACGATGGGCGCGCCCTCGGCGCTCCCGTTGGGGCCCGACTTTCGCTGCACCGGCACGTAGTCGAGCACCGGCTCCTTCGTGATGACGACGGCGGCGGCGTGGATGCCGTCCTGGCGACGCTTGTCGACGAAGCCTTTGGCGACGTCGACCACGTGCCTCACCTCGGCGTCACCGCCGTAGAGCGCGCGCAGTTCGCTCGCCTCGCCGTAACGACTCTCGTAGCCCGACGTGGGCGTGAAGCAGGCCGCCAGGGGTAGGTCCTGGCCCATGAGCAGCGGCGGCATGGCCTTGGCGATCTTGTCACCGAACTGGGGCGGGTAGCCGAGCACGCGTGCCGCGTCTCGCACCGCGGCACGAGCCTTGATCGTCGAGAACGTCACGATCTGGGCGACGTGGTCGGATCCGTAACGCTCGGCGGCGTAGCGAATCATGTCACCGCGGTAGCGCTCGTCGAAGTCCATGTCGATGTCGGGCATCTGGCGACGCCCGGGGTTCAAGAAGCGCTCGAAGATCAACCCGTAACGGATCGGGTCGAGGTCAACGATGCGTAGGCAGTACGCCACGCAACATCCCGCCGACGACCCCCGGCCCGGTCCCACGCGAATCCCTTTCTTGCGGGCGTGGTCGATCAGGTCCCACACGACTAAGAAGTAGTCCGAGAATCCCATGTCGGCGATGACCCCGAGTTCGTAGTCGAGACGCGCGCGCACTTCATCGTTCAAGTCCTCGCCGTAGCGCTCACTCGCGCCTTGCATGGTCAGCTCGCGTAGGTACCTCGTCGCGCCCGTCTTATGGCTCGCGGACGTGAAGGCGTCGGGTAAGGGAAACTCAGGTAGGGCGTCGTTGTCAAATTCGATCGTGACGTTCGCGCGCTCCGCGATCAAGAGCGTGTTGTCGCACGCTTGGGGAACGTCGCGAAAGAGGTGACGCATCTCGGCGGCCGTCTTCAGGTAGTGCTGGTCGCTCTCGAAGCGAAAGCGATCGGGGTCGGCCACGCGCGAGCCGGTGCCGATACACAAGAGGGCGTCGTGCATTTCGGCGTCGTCGTGGCGAACGTAGTGCAGGTCGTTCGTCGCGAGCAGCGGCGCGCGAAGGTCGTCCGCGATGCGCAGCAACTGAGGATTCGTGCGTTGCTGCGCCGCGAGGCCGTGATCTTGGAGTTCGATGAAGAAGTTCTCTCTTCCGAAGATGGTCTGCAGTCGTCCCGCGAGCTCCAGCGCCTTGTGGTAGTCGTCTTGTAACAGTGCTTGGAGCACCACGCCGCCCAGGCACCCCGACGTCGCCACGAGACCTTCGGCGTTTCGTTCCAACAACTCCCAGTCCAACCGGGGCTTGTAGTAGTAACCCTCGAGAAAGGCCAGTGAGGAGAGTTCGAGCAGGTTCCGGTAACCCTCGTTGGTCACGGCGAGCAGGGTGAGGTGGTGGTAGAGCTTCTGGCCCCCCTCGGTGTCGCCCCCGGTGTCGTCGATCTTGCCGCGTCGAGCCGGTCGGTCGAAACGCGAGTTCGCCGCCATGTAGGCCTCGAGTCCGATGATGGGCGTCACCTCGTGGCGACGACAGGCCTCGTAGAAGTCGATGACGCCGTAGAGGTTGCCGTGGTCCGTGATGGCGATCGCGCGTTGTCCGTCGGCCTTGGCGGCCAGGACCATCTCGTCGACGCGCGCCGCCCCGTCGAGCATGGAGTACTCGGTGTGATTGTGCAGGTGGACGAAGCCCTCTGTCATCAGCCGCACGCTTCCTTTGATCGTCGCCGCGAATTACACGGATGGGATTCGCAGGTTAGTACGCCTTCGCGCGCCGCCACGCAATGGTCCTAGAGGTACGTGCCGGCCCGGGGTTCACTTGCGCCGGGAGGAAGTGAACGGTTACGCATCTTCTCGAGCTGGGCCGCGGCGGCGGCCTGTTGAGCGAAGAGCGACGCCTGAATACCGTGGAAGAGGCCTTCGAGCCAACCGACCAGCTGGGCTTGGGCGATGCGCAACTCCGACTCCGAAGGCACGCCAGCGCTGAAGGGAATCGCCATGCGACTCAGCTCCTTCGCGAGGTCCGGCGACAGCGCGTCGGAGAGCTCGTGCACGGAAGTTTCGTAGATCTCTCGAAGTCGTGTGCGACCCGCTTCGTCGAGGGGGGCGCTGCGCGCCTCGTCGAGGAGCAACTTCACCATCGAGCCAATGCGCATCACCTTCGCGGGCTGGCTGATGTAGTCGCTCTCGCCGTCGTCGGCCTTTTCCTCGGACTCACCCGGCGAGAGCACCTGGTCGGCGTTGATGGTCACGTTCTCATTTCTCGGATCTGCCACCATTGCAGTGTGCCAGACAATGACGGCCCTCGTGCGCGGACCCGTGGCGGCGCGCACGACGTCGATAGGATGGCGCCGTGAGAGTATCGACTCGTGGGGACTACGCCAGCCGTGCGCTGCTGAGTTTGGCCCTGCGAGACAGTAACGGCGCGCCCACGTCCGTTCGCGACCTCGCGGAACGCACCGGCCTCCCCCAGCCCTACCTCGAGCAGATCCTGCTCAGTTTGAAGGGCGTGGGACTCGTGCGCTCCAAGCGCGGCGTGGGCGGCGGCTACGTGCTGGCGCGCCCGGCGGAGAACATCACCCTCGCCGAGATCGTCGCCGCCGTCGACGGACCTATCGCGGCCGGCGACTTTGGCGAACCGCACCAAGACGGCGCGTGCGACCACGAGGGCCAGTGTGTCCTTCTCGGGGTCTGGGCCGACGTGGGCAACCACATGCGCGAACACCTGTCGAGCTTCACGCTGGCCGACATGGTCAACCAGGCCCGCGGCGGGCGCCCGGTGGCCCGAACTCACAGTGGCTGATTTCAGCCGCTGTTCAGCCGCTATAAGGGCTCCCTGAGGAGGCTTGAAAACTCATTTCCCTCGTGGTAAATTAGTAACGCGCCCGTAGGAGAAATACCAGGCCCAGGGCGCATCTACTTTGTACCCCCCCAAGACCAAGGAGATGCCAGTGAATACGACTCCCCGCCGTTCCGCTGTGAATACCAACGACATGCTGGGTCTGCTGATGCGCGACCTCGACCGATACCCGATGCCCAACTACGACGAGCAGGTCGAATTGGCCAAGCGCGTCACCGCCGGTGACGAAGAGGCCAAGAAGCAGATGGTCGCCGCCAACCTGCGTCTCGTGCTTCACTGGGCCCGCCGCTACCAGGACCGCGGCGTTGAGATGGTCGACCTCGTTCAAGAGGGAACCTTCGGTCTCCTGCGCGCCGTCGAGAAGTTCGACTGGGAGCGGGGCTTCAAGTTCTCGACCTACGCCACGTGGTGGATCCGTCAGGCGCTCCAGCGCGCCGTCCAACAACACGGTCGAACGATTCGCATCCCGCTCGAGGTGGGTGAGCAACTGCAGCGCCTCGAAGCTACGACCGCGGAGTTGACGTCGTTGCTCGCGCGCAAGCCGACCGACGAAGAGCTAACCGAGGCCACCGGCATGTCCAAGGCCGAGCGCGAGAACCTGAAGGGCCTCGCCGGGGTGACCGCCAGCCTCGACCAGCCCGCGAGTTCAGACTCCGCCACGACCCTCGGAGACCTTGTCGCCCCGAGTCAGCACGACTGGGTGAGCGACATCGAACAGACGATGATGAACGACCAGCTGCACGGAGCTCTCTCGAAGTTGACCAACCTCCAGCGCGACGTCCTCTCGCATCGTTTCGGACTCAACGGGGCCACGCCGCTCTCGCTACAGGCCACGGCCACCAAGATGGACATCGGCGTGCGACGCGTGCGCCGGGCCGAGGACGAGGCGCTGGCGATCTTGCGCGACGACTCGAACGTGCTCGCCGCGCACGAGGTCGCCTAGAGTTCGAGTTCGCTCGGGACGAGACTTCGTAGGTCTTCGGGCAACGACGAGTGGGTGGAGATCCACGCGTCGTTGCGCGGGTGACGGAAGGCCAACGTCGTGGAGTGCAAGAAGAAGCGCTCGTCCTCGAGCCGCCTATCGCTTCGATGGCCGTAGCGAAGGTCGTTCACGACGGGATGGCCAATGGTCGCCAAGTGCACGCGGATCTGGTGCGTGCGGCCTGTTTCGAGGCGCAGTCGCAACAGGGTCATCGCGTGGGGCTTGTCGACGCGAGTGATGACCTCGTAACCCGTCCTCGCGGGTCGTCCGTCCGCTCGCACGGCCATCAGGGTTGGCGTGCGCGTTGAACGACCGATCGGTGCGTCAACGACGCCGCGCTCTTCCACCACGTGGCCCTGGACCATGCCGAGGTAGGTGCGCTCCATGACTCGCTCCGCGAGTTGACTACTCAGTCCCAAGTAGCCTTCGGGTGTCTTGGCGACGACCAAGAGTCCGGACGTACCCTTGTCGAGTCGGTGCACGATGCCCGGTCGCGAGGGATCGCACAGGCCCTCAGCGCTGAGTTCTCGAATCTGGGGAAACCGGGCGAGGAGCCCCGCCACGAGCGTGCCCTGGCGTTGACCGGCGCCGGGGTGGACGACCTGACCCGGCGACTTGTTGATCACCGCGAAGTCCACGTCGTCGAGTACGACGTCGACGACGACCGAGGGATCGGCGCTGACCTCGTCACTCTCTCGAGGCGGTAGGACCGCGACGAGATGCTGACCCGCTTCGAGCGACGTGGAAGGTTTGACGACGACTTTGTCGTTGACGTGCACGGCGCCACTCAGCAGCACGACGTGCGCCTCGGAACGAGACAGGCCAGTCAACAGCGAGATTGCCCGGTCCACGCGAAAGGCGTCCAGCGTGCGCGGGACCACGAGGTCGAGCGTCTCGCCGTCGAAGGCGTCGCGCGCGCCGTCGTCACTCATCGTCCGAGCAACGCTTCTCCACGTAAAGCACTCACCATCAAGACGACAAAGCCGGCCGTGATCGAGACGTCGGCGAGATTGAAGACCGGGAACGACGACAGGGCGATGAAGTCGGTCACGCGATGCGTCGAGGCAATGAGGCGATCAACCACGTTGGCCAGTCCCCCGCCAAGCAGGAGTCCGAAACCCAGTGCCGGCGCGCCGCTCTTGGCGTTCACGCCTACCACCACCACCGCGATCGCCACCACCACGGTGGCGATCGTCGTCACGAGGGGTCCAGACTGATTGATCGAAAACGAGACGCCGCCGTTGAACTGCAGTCGGAGCCAGACGAAGCCCACGACGTGCACCGCGTGGCGAGCCAAGTCGCGCCGAGCCCACGCCTTGGTGAGGGCGTCGATCCCGGTGACCACGAGCGCGATCGCGACAACGGTGCGGTTGAGGTGGAGACTTAGACGCTGGCGCGGCACGACACGCAGGTGAAGACCGGCAACTGCGCCCGTAACCGGGGCTGGGAGATGGCCTCGTAACACTCGTCGCAGCGACCGTAACTTCCGTCGTCGATGCGCGCGAGCGCCACGTCGATCTCGTCGACCTTTAGACGCAGCGCCGAGGCGAACTCCTTCAACTGGTCACGCTGAATATCGGACGCGACGCTGCTGCCGTCTTCGTCGTCGTACTCGAGGCGCTCACGGTCGACCAACATCTCGTTCGCTTCGGACTCGCTGACGGCGATCTGGGTGGTCGTCGCGGTACGGGTCTCGAGGAGGAGATGACGTAGCTCGTCGAGGAAGGCCGTGTCGTCCGCGTAGGGCTTGGAGTGCATCTTGCGCTCGAGCGCCTCGAGACGCTTGCGTTCTTCGGCCCCGCGACGCTCCTGACGCTTTCGCTCCTCGGCGTCACGACGTTCGATCTCGCGCAGCTTGCGGAGTTTTTCAGCCTCGATGGCCTTGCGCTTGGCTTCGATCTCACGTTGCTTCTTGGCCTCGACGGCGGCCTTCTCACGAGCCTTTCTCGCCGCCTCACGCTCTTTCGCGGCGACTTTGGCCCTAGCGTCGCGCTCTTTCTTCGATTTAGCCGCGGCGATCGCTTTGGCCTTCACGAGTGCCGCCTTCTCCTTCGCCATGGCGCGCGCCCTCGCTTCGCGCTCCTTCTTCGACTTGGCGGCGTCGATCGACTTCTGGCGAACTAACGCCTTGTGCTCGGCAGCCTTGGCCTTGGCGTCACGCTCTCGTTTCGCTTTCTCCGCGGCGAGTACCTTGGCCTTTTTAGCCGCCGCGGCCTTCTGGGTGGGGCTGAGGACGGGCTTCTTCGCTACTTTCTTGACGCTCGACTTCTTGACGGGCACTTTCTTCGCGACCTTCTTGGCCCCCGCTTTCTTGGCGGGCGCCTTCTTCGTGACCTTCTTGGCTGACGCCTTGATGACGGACTTCCTCGCGACCACCTTCTTCGTGGGGGACTTCTTCGTGGTCTTCGCGCTCGACGGCATGCTCTACTCCTCGCGTTCCTAAGAACAAGTGCTCGCCGACCCTAGCAGTTGGGCGCGGTTTTCCTATCGATCGTCGCGAGAAGACTGATCAAACTTCAGTACTTGGCCAATCGTGGGCTGGGATGAAACGGGCGCGGGCGCGGGCGGTGGCGTGGCCGGGCGCGCTGGCGCGGCGGGCGGCGCTGACGCGGGCGCGCGAGGTGGTGAGGAACTCGGCGGCGCCGAGACCACACTCGACCCGCCCGGTTCCGATCCGCCCTGGAGTGAGGTCTCGACCCAGTGCGTGAACTCCGCCAGCACGACAGCGATGCGGGCGCGTTCGCCCGCGAGCTGGTGCGCCAGCGTGTCCACATCCTCACTAAGTCGTTGCTTCAGCCCGTTCAGTCGGTTGACTTCATCTTCGGCGCGGCTGCGCGCTTCGTTAACGATCTCGCGCGCGCGTTCTTGGGCGGCGCCGGTGAATTCGTGCGCCTTGGCCTCGGCTTCTTGTTGGGCCTGTTCGATGAAGCGTTGGGCCATGGCGATCATCGACGTCACCTGCTCGGCACCGCCGCTCCCACTGGAACGAATCGCGGGTGCCGCGGGTGCCGCGGGCGCGCTGGCGGCGACGGGAACCGAGGCGGTCGCGCCACGAGCGTCCAGCTGGCTGATGCGCTCGGCGGCTTGACGAAGTTGCTGGCGCTGTTGATGCGCGAGATCTTTGAGTTGGCGAACCTCGATCGAAAGTCGCTCGAGGAACTCGTCGACCTCGTCGACGTTGTATCCCTTGAGCCCGACCTTGAAGGCCACCGTGTCAATGGCGTCGAGCGCCGAAGGCGCGTTGTCCGTACTGTCCATGCTGCCACCCTACCGCTCGAGGCTCGACGCGACGGTGACTCGCGTCGCTAGATGATCGTTTTGATTATCTCGAGCGCGACGATGGCGACGAGCACCGAGAGGTCGACGCCCACGCCACCGAAGTTCGGTCGCGGCAGGATCGAACGCAGGGGTCGCAGCACCGGTTCCGTGATCCGCGCCAGTACTCGCTGGGTGGTGGCGAGGCCACCTTGGCTGTTGGTCTGCGGCACCCAACTCAGGATCGCCGTGACGAACAGAATGAGGATGTAGAGCGACAGGACGTCTTGAATGAACCTCATGCCTGGTCGAAGGCGTGATAGTCAGCCGCGCGAAGTCTTTCCTTAATATCGGGTCCCACGTGCATACCTTGAGGACTAACCAGGTAGACGCCGCGAATCAACATCTCGATCTTGGCGTTCATCGCGTACGCGGTGCCGGCCGTGAAGTCGACGAGACGACGAGCGAGACCATGATCCACGTCGAGGGTGGTCAACACCACGGCGCGATTCTGGCGAAGGAGATCGGTGATCCGACGCGAGTCGTCATAGGTGTCCGGCGAGATGATGGCGACGTCGCGTTCCTGGGAGAAGGGCGACACGCCCCTCGCCGCGTTCGGGTTCGCGATCGGTCGAACGCGCGACGCGCCGTTAGGACCGTCGAGCACCGAGATCGACGTGGTGCGCTGGAGCGACGGACCCGAGGCCGGCGCACGGAACGGCGACGGATTCGCGGGCTGGGTCGGAAAGGTCCGAGTGGCCGGCGTGGGCGCCCACTCGGGCTCGACCTCGTCGGACTGCTCGGAGAAGGGTCGAGGCGCGTTGCTCGGGCCGTACTCGCCGTACTCGTCTTCGACGAGACCGAGGAACCCCAGGAACCCTCGCAGCTTTTCTTTCATTCACGTCTCCTTGGCAACGGCGCCCCACACCATGTTAGGCCAGGCCGACTCAGCCCAGCCGAGAGCCGAAGAGAGCGCGCCCCAGACGAACCTCGGTCGTGCCCAGCTCACAAGCCAGTTCCAGATCATCGCTCATACCCATGGAACGTTCGACGAGGCCTAACTCGTCGGCCAAGTCGCACGTAGTGAGAAAGGCCTCACGCGTCGCTCGCTCGCCCGGGGGCGCCACCACCATCAGGCCGCGCACGTGCAACGAGAGCGAGCGGGCGAGCGAAACGAGCGGCGCCACCTCGACCGGCGCCACGCCGTTTCTTCGCGCGGCCCCGGTGAAGTCCACTTGGACGTCGATCGTCTTGCCCGGTGACGAGGCCGCGATCTTCTCGAGCTCCTTCGCGCGAGCGACCGAACTCAACACGGCGGCGCACGTCGTCGCGCGCGCGATCTTGTTGGTCTGCAGGGCGCCGAGGTAGTGCCACGAGAGTCCGAGGTCGCGGGTCGCGCGACTCTTCTCACAGAGTTCGTCCACGTAGTTCTCGGCGAACGTGCGCAGACCGAGTTCGTAGGCCGCGCGCACTTCGTCGAGTCCGAAGGTCTTCGTCACCGCCACGACGCGCACGCTCGAGAGATCTCGTCCACTCGCGCTGATGCGCGCGCGCACGCGCGCCAGGTTAGCCCGAAGTCGTTCCGCCAGTTCGTCGCTAGCGCAAGAAGCTGGGGAGGTCGTCATCGCCACCGACGTCGAAGAAGTCGTCACTCGAAGCGGTGAAGATGTCGCTACGCGGACCTTCGGTCATGGACGGCTGCGCGTTGGTCGTGGCCTTCGCGGTTCCTTGATCGAAGCCCGCGGCGATGACCGTGACGCGCACTGCTTCACCGATCGAGTCGTCGATGACGCTGCCAAAGATGATGTTCGCGTCGGGGTGCGCCACCGAGTGGATGATCTCGGCCGCCTGCGTGACCTCGTTCAAGGTCACGCCCGGTCCACCCACGATGTTCATCAAGATCCCGCGGGCCCCGTCGATGGAGGCTTCGAGCAGCGGTGAGGTGATGGCGGCGCGCGCCGCGTTGACGGCGCGCCCTTCGCCCGTTGAACTACCCACTCCCATGATGGCCGTGCCGGCGTTGCGCATGACGGTGTTGACGTCAGCGAAGTCCGTGTTGATCAATCCGGGCACCGTGATGAGATCGGTCACCCCGCGCACGGCGGAGAGCAGGACGTCGTCGGCGATCTTGAAGGCGTCGAGCATCGAAGTGTCGGGCGCGGTCACCGAAAGAAGTCGATCGTTCGGGATGACGATCAACGTGTCCACCTTGTCGCGTAGGGCCTGGATGCCCTTTTCGGCCTGGGTGGCGCGGCGCTTACCCTCGAAGGAGAACGGACGGGTCACGACGCCGATGGTCAAGATCCCCAGGGCGCGCGCGATCTCCGCCACGACGGGCGCGGCGCCGGTCCCGGTGCCACCACCCTCGCCGGCCGTGATGAAGACCATGTCCGTGTCCTTCAAGGCTTCTTCGATCTCGGCGCGGTGGTCCTCCGCCGCTTGACGACCGACTTCGGGGTCGCTGCCGGCGCCAAGACCCCTCGTCAGTTGGCGCCCGATGTCGATCTTGAGGTCGGCTTCAGAGAGCAACAACGCTTGCGCGTCGGTGTTCGCGGCGATGAACTCGATGTTTTTCAGTCCCGACGTGATCATCCGGTTCACCGCGTTCGCTCCGCCCCCGCCCACACCGATGACTTTGATCACGGCGTGGTAGTTGCTCTGATTGAGACTCATAGGCTCCCCTTGGCTATCTCTTCTATTGTTACCGCCTTCGCGGGGGCGGCATCGCGAACAGTCACTGAAGGCTAGTCAGTGCCTCTATTTTGGTCAAATGCATGGCTTTCTATGAGTGGGTCGGCGGCGTCACCGCCAACTCATCGGGTACGGTCACGTCGACGACGTCGCCGGGAACCAGTTGGCTGTGCGCGATGACCGACGCGATCGCGACGAACTTGGCGTGAAGGTTCGTGGCCGGACCCACGATGAACGACACGGGCGTGGTCAACGTGATGGTGACGGTGCCCTGCGCGTCGTCGGTGATCCGCGAGACCTGCGAAGCGAACGCGGGTGGCAACTGGCTCGCGACGAGGGCCGCGGCACGCCCGGCCCGGGCGAAGGGCCACGTCGAGGTCGTCGGGTTCAGGTACGCGAGCGTGGGCATGTTGGCCCTCGGTGGCGCGACGCCGAGCGCGCGGCCGGTGCCGTCGACGTACTCGAGGACGTGCTTCGCGGTGAAGGCCACCGCGACCGCGACACTCTCGTGCACGGTCACCACCACTGAGTTCGGCCAGTGCTTGGTGACCTGCACCGCGTTGATCCACGTGAAGGCCGACAGGTTCTTCTTGATCGTCGCGTCACTGAGGTTGATCATGGAGGGATGGCTCATCAAGCCCGACGCCGCCAGCAGTGCCGACGGCGTCTCGTGATGAAAGCCGACGAAGGTCACGTGCTGCACACGAAAGAACGATTGACGAAGCGTCCACTGCGTGGCGAAGGTGAGACCGGTCACGATCACGCCAACGACGAGGAGCCATTTGGTGAGGCGCTGAACCCGTCGTCGAGCCCGGCGCGGAGGTTCGCCGCTCACGTGAGGTGGCGCCGCCGGGGTCGAAGGGCGCCGCGGGGCGTTCGTACGTCGCGCGACGATCGCTCGTCGTGGCGACTTCGTCAAGGTCACGCGACGGCGACTCACGGCGTCACCCCGAAACCGATGAAGCGGTGCTCACTCACGAGGGTGACGCCCGAGTCCTCGAGGACGCGCTCGCGAACGAGGCTCAACAGTGTGAAGACGTCGTCGGCACGTCCCGAGACGTCGGCTTGAATGAAGTTCGCGTGTTTCTCACTGACGCGCGCGCTGGCGAAGCGTAGGCCCTTGCACCCGGCCGCCTCGATGAGACGCGCGGCGCGGTCGTTCGGCGGGTTGCGAAAGACGCTACCCGCGTTGGCGCCTCCGGGCTGGTGTTCTCGTCGCCAACGAACGACGTCGCGAATACGCTGCTCCGCGTCGGCGGCGTCACCCCGCGACAGGCTCAACGTCGCGGACAGCACGACGTCGCCCACGCGCACCGCGCTCGAGCGATAGCCCAGTCCCAAGCGTTCCTTCGTCCAAATCTCAGTCTCACCGTCGCGCCAGATGGTCGCGTGCTCGATGGACGCGGCGAGGTCGTCCCCGTGGCCTCCGGCGTTCATCGCCACGCCGCCGCCGAAGGTGCCCGGCACGCCCACCGCCCACTCGAAGCCGACGACGCCGTCACTCGCGAGTCGTCGCGCCGCTTTGGGCATGTCGAGCCCGGCCCCGGCGTCAACGACAACGTGCCCCTCCCGGTCGTGCCACGCCAACGTGGCCAGTTCGTCGACGACGCGTACCACGAGGACCTCGTGTTCGCCGTCCTCGACGAGCAGGTTCGAGCCGTTACCCACGCTCAAGATGCCCAGTCCCGTCTCGCTCATCAGCGGACCGAGTTCCTCTAAGTCATCGTGCGACGAGAGCGTGACGAAGAGTCGCACGCTCCCGCCCACGCGGTACGTGGTTCGCGTACCGAGGGGCGCGTGTTCCTCCACGCGAGCCCCACCGATCGCGACCAGCTTGTCGAGCGCACTCACGCAAGACCGCCCGCGAGCGTGTTGATGACGGAACCGACGTCGCCCGCGCCGAGCACGAGCAACGCGTCGCTATCGTCCACCAGGTCTTCTAAGAGCCCACCGACGAGCGCGAGGTCGTCACAGTAGAGCGTGTCGAGGGAGGGATCGTGGCGACGAAGGGCGTCCGCGACCAGCGCGCCCGTCACGCCCGTCGGGTTGACCTCACCGGCCGGGTAGACGTCGGTGACGATGACGTGGCGCGCGCCCTCGAACGCGGAGGCGAACTGGTCGACCAACGCGAGCGTCCGCGTGACACGGTGCGGCTGGAAGACTACCGTCACGCGTTCGTATCCGGCCGCGTGCGTCGCGGCCAACGTCGCCGCGATCTCACCGGGCAGGTGGGCGTAGTCCTCGTAGACGTCGAGACCACGCCACGCTCCGCGGTACTGATAACGCCGCGGGGCGCCAACGAAGTTCGACAGACCTCGCACGACGGCGTCGTCACTGACGCCCAGTTCGTGTGCCAGCACCGCGACGAGCGCAGCGTTCGCCACGTTGTGCGCGCCAGTGACGCGCAAAGTGATCTCGAGCGTCGTTGACGGACCGCGCAGGCGAAACGTCGCGCGGCGCCGCTCGAGTCCCACGTCCGATACACGCCACGTCGAACCGGCCGCGACGCCCACGCTCACGCTCGAGCGCGTCAATGATCCCACCACGCGCGCGACACCCGCGTCGTCTCCCCACGCGACGAAGGGGCCGCTCGATCGTTCCACCAGGTCGACGAAGGCCGCCTCCAGGTCCTCGAGCGTGCCGTAGTGGTCCAGATGATCGGCTTCCACGTTGAGCAGCCCGAGCGCGTAGGGACGCAGTTCGCCAAAGGTGCCGTAGCTTTCGTCGACTTCGACGATGACGTCGCCCGCGCCCCAGTGACCGTTGGCGCCCACGCCGAGCACGGGCGCACCAACGAGCCAACCGTCGTCTCGACCAGCGGCGAGGGCGATCTGCACCATCATCGACGTCGCGGTGGTCTTTCCGTGGGTTCCGGTGAGGCCGATGACCTTCTTCATCAGTGACAGTTCGTAGTAGGCGTGCGCGCGCGACACCATCGCCGCGCCCTGTTGGCGCGCCGCCGCGAGTTCCACGTGATCGGCCGGCACCGCCGGTGACCACAGGACCACTTCGGCGTCGTCGACGTGATGAACGTCGTGGCCGACGAAGACGGTGACTCGACGAGCGCGCAGATCGTCGAGTATCGGCGTGTCCGTCGCGTCACATCCACTCACGTCGGCACCCATCTCCGCGAGCAACATCGCCAGCGCGCTCATGCCGGCCCCGCCCACCCCCACGACGTGGATTCGCTGTCCCGAGGTGAAGGCGCTCACGAAGTCGTCCGAACGTCAAGGATCACCGAGGCGATCGCGCGCGCGGCGTGGCGTCGCGCCAACGTGCCGGCTCCGCGTTCCATTGCGGTGAGGGTCATTGGGTCCATGATCGCGTCGAGGAGCTCGGCCAACGCCGCACCGGTGCAGTCGACGTCGCGCAGCAGTCGCGCTCCCCCGACGTTCACGACGGTTTCGGCGTTCTTGGTCTGATGATCGCCCGGCGCGCCGGGCAACGGCACCAAAACCGCTGGTATCGACAGCACGGTCAACTCCGCGATCGTGACCGCGCCCGCGCGACAGATCGCGGTGTCACAGAGCGTCCAGAGTTTGACCATGTCCGCGAAGGCAACGACCCGGTAGTCGAGTCCGTCACTCGAGAGCGCGCTTGCCGACGACTCGTCAAAGTCTCGACGACCGGTGACGTGGATGATCGCTCGATCGGCGCGCCCACTCCACTCGACGGCGAGTTCTCGAACCGCCCGGTTGACGCGCGTCGAACCCAGGGAACCGGTCATTACGACGACGACCTTTCTTCCCGCGTCGATCGGCGGCGACAGCGAAGCCTTCGCCTCCTCGCGCGCGGCGCCCGACCGATCGACCTCCTCGATGGTCGCGCGAAGTGGCGCGCCCGTCACCACGACGTTCTCGCCGACGACAGGAAACGCGCAGCAACGTTTGCGCGCGTAGTGGGCGACGACACGCTGCGCCGCGCCGGGCGCCGAGTCAAGCTCGACGAGCACGAGTGGAGTGCGCCAGCACATCGCCGCGACGGAGACCGCGAACGAGGCGTACCCGCCCACGGAGACGACCACCGATGGTCGCCATCGACGCACCAGTACGAGCGCGAGCGCGAACGCGCTCACTAACCCGACCACGGCGCTCACGTTGATCGCCAGGTCCCTCGCGCGCCACGATCGGCGGACACCCCGTCCCGGCAGGAGAGTCAGCGTGACGTTGGTGCTCGCGAGAAGTTGGCGCTCTTGACCGCGGCGACTGCCCACGAAGCGCAACTCGCTCGACGCGAGACCCGCGTCACGTAGGGCGTCAGCGACGGCTTGCATTGGAAAGACGTGCCCACCCGTACCGCCCCCGGTGATGACGACGGGGCCGGTCATTAGTACCTCCGCGGGTCACGCCGACGTGGATGGGGGCGACGCTGCGGTCGGGCGGCCCGGGGTCGTTCGAGGGTCTGGCGAAAGTTCGTCAGTCGATACTCGCGGATCGTGAGGTCGTCGGTGCGGCTCCGATCGTGGGCGATGTTGTAGAGCAGACCAACCGCGGCCAGTTCGGTGATCAACGCCGTTCCGCCATAGGAGAAGAAGGGTAACGGCACGCCGGTCACGGCCCACCACCCCACCACCGACGAGATGTTGATCAGTGCCTCCACGGCGATCCAGGTGGTGATTCCAACCGCGACGAGGCGGTACACCTGGTTCGAACACTGTTGGGCGATGCGAACCGAAACCATCAAGAACGCGACGAAGAGCGCGATCACGGCCAACGTCCCGATGAGACCCAGCTCTTCGCCGACGATCGCAAAGATGAAGTCGGTGTGAGGATTGGGCAGCAGGCCCCACTTCTCACGACTGTGGCCTAGACCTAGCCCCGTCACGCCGCCAGCTCCCAGTCCGATGCGCGACTGCAGGAGTTGGTAGCCGCTGCCGGCCAGGTCGGAGTTGGGGTGGAGGAAGGAAAAGAATCGCTTCGCCGAGTAGGGCGACGTTAGGAGGTAGGTCCCCACCGAGAACCCCGTCAGGACGACGACCCAACCGAGCAGACGACGAGACAGTCCCGCCACCGCCAAGATCGACACGGCGATGACCAGCACCACCGACGAGGTGCCGATGTCGGGCTCGAGCACGATCAAGGCACAGCCCAGCGTGACCGGCAACGTCCAGATGGCGAGTTGTCTCCAGTTATTGAGTTCGTCGTGATGGTGCTGCACCAACCAGGCGAGGAACAACACGGTCGCGAGCTTGAACAGCTCCGATGGTTGGAGATTGATCAGGTGCAGATTCAGCCACCGCTTCCCGCCGTTGGAGGTGACGCCGACGGCCTTCACCGCGAACAGGAGAAGGAGTCCGCCCACGATGAGCAGTGGTGCACTTTTGACGAGCCGGTCGAGTCGAACCCGGGTCGCGACGTACAACGCGAACACGCCGAGGCAGAGGTACGCCACGTCGTGGACCATGACCGAAAAGGCGGTCCCACCGTTGGCCGCCGCCTGCCCCTCACTGGCGGAGGCGACGAAGATCGTGCCAAAGATCACGAGGGCCGTCGTAACGATCAACAAGAGTCGGCCCGCCGCGTTACCCCTCGGGACCGGGTGCAAGAGGCCCCCGACGCGCTGGGGCTTGTCGGCTCGACCGCGTTCTCGCTGGCGAGTTGGAGCCACTCGACTTCGCTCACGCGTCTTCACGCTCACACCACCTTCCCGATCTTCAAGAAGTCGCCGTAGAAGATGCCAAGTCCCAACATCGCCAAGAGCCCCGCGAGTATCCAGAATCGAATGAGAACCGTGGTCTCGGGCCATCCGCGCAACTCAAAGTGGTAGTGAAACGGCGCCATGCGAAATATCCGCCGACCAAAGATCCGAAAACTGAGCACTTGAAGGATCACCGAGGCCGTCTCGGCGACGAAGAGTCCGCCAATGATGACGAGCAAGAGATCGAGGTTCATCAAGAGACAGAGTGCGCCGAGACCCGTCCCGATTGCCAGCGATCCGGTATCCCCCATGAAGATGCGCGCCGGCGCCGCGTTCCACCACAGGAAGCCCAGGCACGCACCGACCAGACCCACGGCGACGAGACCAAGGTCGAGCGAGGAGTGCAGACGATAAATCGCGAAGTGACGGAACTGCCAGTAGCCAATAATGGACAGCACGCCAAAGCAGAACGTGGCCGACCCGGCCGCGAGCCCGTCGAGACCGTCGGTCAGATTCACCGCGTTCGACGTCGCGACGATGATGAAGACCGCGAGGAAGAACCACCCGGCGCCCGTCAGGTTCCACCCGGGCAACGTGACCCGTGTGAAGGAGAGTTGCGTCGACGTGTGCACCCAGGTCAGGGCCAGCACCGCGAAAACGCCAGCGATGACGAGTTGGCCAACGAGCTTGCCCCGCTTGTTCAGACCCAAGTTTCGTGCGTTGCGAATGGCCAAGTAGTCATCGACGAAACCGAGCAGGCCCGAGGCGATGATCACGAGTACGGCCAATTCGCCCCCGCGCGTGAAGGTGATCGACGTCCCGACGTGACCCATGCAGTAGCCGAGCACCGCGGCGAACATGATAATGACGCCACCCATGGTGGGCGTGCCCGCCTTGTGCTGGTGCGTTGAGGGTCCGTCCTCTTGAATGTGTTGACCGAGTGATCGCGCGCTGAGGAACCTGATCCACAGCGGCGTCAGAATCAGCGCGCAGAGGAATCCGACGCCACCTGACTCCATCAAACTCAACACGGCGTCCTCACTTCAAAAGCTCCTTTGCCACTAATCGGTCGTCGAAGGGAATCACGAGATCACCCACCGTCTGGGTCGACTCGTGCCCCTTACCGGCGAGCACCACGACGTCGCCGCTCGACGCACTCTCGAGAGCCAGCGAGATGGCTCGACGACGATCGCTCTCGCGAACCGTCCGCGCACCCGGCGCGAAGCCCGTCGCCACCGCATCAATGATTGCATCTGGCGACTCCGAACGAGGGTTATCCGAGGTCAGAATCGTGAAATCGGACAACTCGGAGACGACGCGACCCATTTCGGGCCGCTTCGAGCGGTCGCGATCACCGCCGGCCCCGAAGACCGTGATGATCCGCCCGCCCGTTCGCATCGCGCGTACGTCACTCAGGAGTCGCTGCAGGCCCACGGCCGTGTGGGCGTAGTCAACGATCACGGTCACCTCTCGGCCGTAGAGCATCTCGAAACGTCCCGGCACTGACGTGACGTCACCCATGGACGCCGCCACGGCCGCGTCGTTGGCGCCGAGGGTGCTCATGATGGCCATTGCGACGAGGGCGTTATCGACGTTGTAGCCACCCACGAGTGGCGAGTTCACGAGATGACCGCGCCAGAAGAACGTCGAACCGAGAAGCGAGGTGTCAACGTCGACCGCGTCAGCGCGCGAGACGCGCGTCACCGGCAGTTCCGTCAGCTCGGCGAGACGTTCGCCGTACGGGTCGTCAATCCAGATAATCGCGCGCCTGGCGTATTCGTTCGTAAAGAGTGTGGCCTTCGTTTGGAAGTACTCCTCCATCGTCCCGTGGTAGTCGAGGTGGTCGTGGCTGAGATTGGTGAAGGCGGCCACGCAAAATCGAAGTCCGTCCACTCGGTGCTGATCGAGGGCGTGACTCGACACCTCGAGCGCAATCAGCGAGTCGTTGATGGCGGGATCGAAGTTCGCCGCCATCGTCGCGAGTGTGCGAAAGAGCTCGGGCGCCGCGGGCGTCGTTCGTTCGTTGGTCAAAGTGCCGATGCTCGACGTGTTCCACGTCAGGGCCCGTCCGAGTGACGCCACGATCGACGTCACGCTCGTCTTGCCGTTCGTTCCCGTCACGGCGACTAACTTGGCCTTCGTCTCGGGGTGGCCCGTGACGGTGGCGCTCGCGTGCGCCAATAGCGCACGCAACTGCGAGGTGGGTGCGACCACGACGGGCACGTCAAGCTTGAGGTTCTCGTCGGACACGACGCAGACGGCGCCGCGCTCCACCGCGTCGCGGGCGAAGCGTGCACCGCGTTGGATGGTGCCGGGCATCGCGAAGAACAGGGTGCCCGGCACGCAGTCACGCGAGTCATTCTCGACGCGCGTTATTTCGAGGCTGCTCGTCACGACGTCGATCGACAGATCGTCCAAGATGTCGCCGAGTTGCATTACGTCACGTTCGACGAGACGCTGGCGGCCGCGCCCGTGAGGGGCTTTTGTACCGTACCGTCAGACGGTATGCCGTAGTGGTGGAGGGCGTATGACATGACTTCCTGGAAGACCGGCGCGGCCACCGTACCGCCGTAGATGTTGTTCAGTGGGCGCTCGACGACCACGATCATCGACAGTACCGGGTCATTCGCAGGCGCGAAGCCCACGAAGGTGGCGTTGTAATCCGACGTCAGCTTGTCCTTGCCGGGGAACGGAATGGTCGCGGTGCCGGTCTTTCCGGCGACGCTGTATCCCGGAATGACGGCGTTGGTGCCCGTACCGGCGAGAACGACTTGTTCCAGCAACTTGACCATGGTCGAATCCACACTCGGCGAGAGCACTTCACGCTTAGGGCTCGGCGCGGTGGCCTTGATGGTGCCGTTGGCGTAGACGTATCCGCGAACGAGTTTGGGCTCAACGAAGACACCCCCGTTCGCAATAGCGTTGTAGGCATCCAACACTTGGATCGCCGGCACGGCGTCGACCTGGCCGATGGGCAGGGCTCCCTGGTCACTCGCGTACCAGTTTGAAGCGTTCACCAGAAGGCCTTGCGTTTCACCGGGGAAATTGATCGCCGTGGTTTGACCAAAGCCCATGCGTTGAACTTGGGCCAAGAGACCCGATTCTCCGACGCGCGCGCCGATCTCGTACGTGCCAATGTTCGACGACTGAGCCAACACCTGCGTCGCGGTCAAGCGTTCAAGGGGGTGACTCTCGGCGTCGTGGAAAATTCGTCCGCCCACGACGACGGAGTTTGGAACGGAAAAGACGGTGCTCGGAGTTATCAGGCCGTCCTGCAGGGCGGCCGAGAAAGTGACGACTTTGAAGACCGATCCCGGTTCGTACGCCTGGGAGAACGGCAGATTGTTAATTGACTGGTCGATCCCCGGGTACCCGACGTTCTTGCCCCAGTTCGGGATGGGTCCGAAGACGCCTGCGGTGGTCTTGGTGTTGACGAGGGAAGCGTCGGCGAGGATTTCGCCCGTCTTCACGTCCATCACCACCGCTTGACCGGTCAGGCCGTCGTACGTCTTAAGATCACGCGCCAACGCACGCTCGGTCACGTACTGCAACGAGGAGTCGAGGGTTAACTCGAGTCCGACGCCGGGTTTGGCCTTGGTGATGACCGTCGGGTGCGAAGCTGGCAAGTTGACCCCCGAGGCGGAGACGAACTCGCGCGTGACGCCAGTCTGTCCGGCCAACAGCTTTTGATACTCGTACTCGAGGCCCGTCGAACCCGCTCCGGCCGCGTTCACGCCGCCCAACAGTGACGTTGCCAAGGTCCCGTCTGGGTATGTTCGCACCGACGAGTTCTCTACGACGATGCCCGGGAACGTCAGTGACGATACTTTTCTCCCGTCGACGAGATCGAGGGCGTTGTTCAAGATGACGTAGCCGCTCTTCTTCGACAAGAGCGCCGTGAGTTTCACTACGGGGACGTGCACCAACGACGACATCGCTTTCGCCTCCGTGGCGGGACTCTTGATTTGAAAGTCGTCCGCGATGACGAGTGACGTGGGGCGTGACACGGCCAACGTCTCGCCGTGGCGATCGTAGACGCCGCCGCGAAGTGCGGTCGTCGTGAGACTGACTCTCACCTGCGAAACCGACAGCGCGGTATAGTGCGCGTGGTCGATTACCTGGAGCAACACAAGACGTACGCCGAGGGCACAGAACGCCAGCGCCAGTGTCGCGCGCAACATCAGTAGGCGACGTCGACCTTGGGACTCTACGCGCGGAGCGCTCTGTTGTGCTCTGGTTCGGCTATGCGTCGACGTGTTGTGCGCGGTCACCGAATCGTCCTTGATGTTGCCGGTGCGTAACCCAGGAATTTCGGCAGTGGCAGAGGAGCATCAAGAGACGTGGAGGGAACTTGGGTGACCGAGGTGGGATCCACCAGGTGCAGAGCCCCGGCCTTTGTCGCGATCAGACTTGGCGCCGAGAGGTTGGTCAGCGAACCCACCTGAACGGCGTACGTCGACTGCTCTTGTAGTAGTTGACTTTGCAGCGCGTGGATTTCGATCTGACGATTGGCTTCGAACATCGATCCCGCCAGCGAGAGGACGAGCGCGAGCACCACGATCGTGGCGGACTTACGCGAGGAGGAGGTGGCGCGCCAGCGCTTGGTGGCGACGGACCGGCGCGGTGCCTCCGCGCGGTGCGAGGCGCGTCGAACCGAGGGAGCCTGTCGCGTCGGGGGTCGGCGCGTGTCCACCCGACGGGGAAAACTGATGACGCTCACGGCGCCACCTTTCGCGCAACGCGTAGACGGGCTGAACGGGCGCGCGGGTTACGACCCGTTTCCAAGGGACCGGCAAGTTGGGCACTGGCCTTGGCGACCTTGACACGCGCAATCGCGCCACAGACACAGCCAAGTTCCGGCGAGCAGCGGCATCCGCCGCTCTGCTGCTCGACGAAGAATGACTTCACGACGCGGTCCTCGCCCGAGTGATAGGAAATCACGGCCATCACGCCACCCACGCTCAGCGCGTTCAGGGCTGCGTCGAGCCCCTCGCTCAACTGTTCCTCTTCACCGTTCACCGCGACACGAAGCGCCTGGAAGACGCGCGTCGCGACGTGTCCCCGACGACGCGCGGCCATCGGCACCGCGCGCTCGACGGCATCGTTGAGTTCGAAGGTCGTCTGAGGTTGGCGTTCGATGACGGACTTGGCGATGGAGCCCGCAAAGCGAGACTCACCGTTTTTCCTTAGCAATCGCGCCAGCTCATGCTGGTCAATCCGGGCGAGAAAGGTCGACGCCGTCTCACCCTGGGACGGATCCATTCGCATGTCAAGCGGCGCGTCGGCGCGAAAGGAGAATCCTCGGGTGGATTCATTGAGCTGATGTGACGAGACACCGAGGTCCATCAACACCGCTACGACGTCATCTCCGCCAAGAAAGGCCTCGTTGTCTCGAAGGACGTCGCTCAGTTCAGCGAACGTCGCGCTCACGATGAGCACGCGCGACCGGAACGGTGCGAGACGTCTTGTCGCCTCCGCACGAGCGTCAGGGTCACGATCAATGCCCAAGAGGCGAAGTTGCGGCGCCGCAGAGAGCAGGGCTTCCGCGTGGCCACCGCCGCCTAACGTGGCGTCGACGACCACCCCAGCCGGCAGGCTGGCCAACAACTCGACGATCTCGCTCGCGAGAACTGGTTCGTGGTAAAGGTCCTGGGCCATCCGTAGCCTTTCAATCGCGACAACGAGCGAGAGGGCGGAGGAGGATTCCCGCTTCGCTGTCGCGATTGCCAGGCTGCGCGTGGTCCGCGGCCGGTACTGCAGTGGTGCTCCGTTCACTAGTCACTGCCCTGCTTAAACATCTCTTCGGCGGCGTTGACCTTTTCTGCGTAGGTCGAGGGATTCCAAAGCTCAACGTGATCGATGGCGCCAACCACCAAGACGTCGCCCGCCAACTGTCCGTAGTCACGAATTGCGGTCGGAAGCGCAAAGCGACCCTGCTTGTCGAATTCAACGTCGGACGAATTAGCGGACCAGTAACGCACCTGTTGGCGTTCGTTGGATCCGCCGACGCGACTCTGTTGAAGTCGCTCCTCCATTTGACGCGAGAACTCCCCGGGTGTCCAGAGCGCCACGCAGCCTTCGGAGTTCGGACTTAGGTGACCACCGCGCTCAAACTCGGCACGGAACTTTGAAGGCAGGATGAGGCGACCCTTGGCGTCGAGAGAGTGCTGAAACTGACCGACAAACCCAAGCATTACAGTCCTCCTGCGGGTTCACCACTCTCCCCCACTTCGTGACACAATACACCATTTGCCACCACCTTTCGCCAATTCCTCTGACTTTTGACTCATTTTTGACGTTGGCGTTCCACCGAGGGCGGGATTCACCCATCAAGAGGGATCGGGCGGAAGCGGCGAGTGTTGTTTACGCGTTCAAGTCGACGTGGCGAAGGGCCCACGGACCACTAACGGCGCGTAGTCGCTCGACGAGAGCGCGGGCGTCGACGCGCTCCAGAGAGGAAAGAGACTCGTGGTCGAGCGCGTTACTTAGTCCTTCCGGCACCACGGCGAGATAGTCAAGGACGTCGCTCGTCGCCTCGGCGTGCAGGACCGTCGAAATGAAGACGCCTTCACGGACTCGCCACTGGGTCAGTCCCACCGTCTTTCGATCGTCGACGAAGACTTCACCGGGGCCGCGGCCGGCAAAACAGACCACCCGAAACGCCTGTTCGCCCTCTAATCCCCGTTCGTGCACCGTCACCGTTCCCGTGGTCAGATCGCTCAAGACGCTCGACCACCACGTCCCCGCTTTGACGGAACTCACGTGGACGTCCCTGGACCAGCGGGGGTCGTGCTCGGGGATCCACCAGTCAATCCAGAGATCGTCGGGTCGCAAAAGTACCAGTCCGCCGCCACCTCGGCGACGGCGCAGCGAGGTTGAAGCGAGCTTTGAGACGTCGAGGACGTCGGACGATTGGCTACCCCCGAGAACCAACGTTGGACGCGACGCGTGCGCGACGAACATCGAGGCCTCTTCGAGACGACGTAGGACGTTGTAGTCGTAGAGTTCGTCAATCCCTCTCACGAGGCTCGTGGAAGGTACGGCGCCCACAAGGGATCAGGGTCGGGCACGTGACGCCAGCGCCACCAGGGACCGTCAGGAATCCTCGGCTCGAAGTGCATTCGCCACCCGATCTCCTCCAGAAGCCGGTCACCTTTTTGCATGTTGTGGCGCCGACACGCGGCGACGACGTTCGTCCACTCGTGGCGACCACCGCGCGAGCGCGGTACCACGTGATCGATGGTGTCCGCGTGTTCGAGACAGTACGCGCAGCGGTAGCTGTCGCGCAGCAAGAGGGATCGTCGCGTGAGCGGCGGCGTTCGAATCTTGGTCGGCAGTTTGACCATCTCGTGCAGTCGCACGATGGCCGGGATCTCAATGACGAGGCTCGCCGAGCGACACACCGCCGGTTCGTCGGGCATGGCGATGGGTTCGGCCCGTCCCGCGAGCATCAGTACGACGGCGCGACGTTCCGAGACCAGCTGAAGTGGTTCAAACGTGGCGTTGAGCAAGAGAACACGAGTCACGAGGTTGGCCTATCGTCCCACTCGCTGGCGACTCGACCACACGGCGGCGTCAACGATCTCGCGCGCGCTGACGCGACCTTCCATCGACCCCGTTACCGTCATCATCCGAAAGTTCCAGTACGCCTGATCGGGCAAGGGCAGAAAGGGTCGTCGGCGCCACCATTGGTGGGCCCGTAGGCGCCAACCGGCCCGCACGACGACCGGGACGAGCGACGGGTGTCGCGTCAAATATCGAACGAGGCCCCTTCCGTCAACGCCGTTCACGACGCACCTCGCCATCCGACGAGCGCGGCACCGAGCAACGGCCCATCCCCGCCCAGTTGTGACGGGAGGATTTCGACGTCGTGCGAGTACGACAACTTCGCGGTCTCGCGCGCGGCCTTGGTGGCGGCGCCGAAAAAGTCGTCGCCGTAGCCGAGCGCGACCGAACCCGCCACGAAACTATGACGAAAATCCAACACCGAACTCAACATCCCCACGGCGCGCCCGACGAGCCCCCCCGTTCGAAGCCTCGTCGCCTGGTCGGCTTCACTGGCCGGTCTGCCCGTGCGACCCTCGATGGCCCACCCCGAGGCCTCCGCCTCGAGACACCCGTAGGCGCCGCACGAACACAGTGCTCCGTTCGCAACCACCGTGAGGTGGCCAACGTGACCAGCGTTACCCGACTCGCCGTCGAGCAGACGACCGTTCAAGACGATGCCCCCACCCACGCCCGTCGAGACCACCATGGAGAGGTACGACGTCACGCCACGGGCGGCGCCGAACTCGCCTTCAGCAAGGGCGAGGGCCCGAGCGTCCCCGTCAACGTAGACGTCAACGCCCAGAGCGTCACGTAGCGATTGGCGAAGCGGGAACTCGCGCCACGAGAGAATATTGAGGGGCGAGACCGTCTCCCCTCCTCGCGTCATCGGACCGGCGCAACCGACGCCGACGGTGGTTACGTCATCGTCACCGAGAACGCGACGCGACAACGTGACGATGGCGTCGAAGAGATCAGGGGCGCAGTCAGCCACGGTGAGACGGTCCCGTCGCACGAGAGAGCCGTCCGCCGACACGATCGCGGCTTCGACTTTGGTCCCCCCAATATCAAGGGCGAGACACGGAGGCGCGCTGCGCGCGCCTCCGGCGGAGGTCATTCGCTTTTATGGCGATGACGCGACAACCAGTCGCGAAGCGAACTGGTACGTGGACCAAAGTTCGCGTGGGCGTCGTCGCCCTGGCCAGAACGGGTGATGTCCTGCCATGAGGCGCGCCCCAGTAGTCGAGCGTTTCGCTCAACTACAACAGCGGAGATAAACATTAACGCGACACCCACTAGCCCGAGAAGCACCGAATGTGAGAAGCACAGAACCAGGACCACGAGTCCGACCAAGAAACCCACGACGCCCCAGCGAACGCGACGTCCGCTGTGGGAGTAAATATTGGTCTCACGTACGTTTTTTGCAAAGCGAGGGTCTTGCTTGGAGAGTGACTCTTCTAATTCGGCCAGGACTCGCTGTTCGTGCTCTGACAGCGGCATCGCGTCTCCTTCCGTTCTCCCTAACGGTACTTTATCTTTCTTCCCGTATGATTCGCACGTCGCGCGTCAGTTTTCGCCGTCGAAAAGTAAGAAAATCCAGGGAGGCTCGTGCCACGTCAACTCATCCACGTCGCCACGATCTGCACCGGCAACATCTGTCGTTCACCCATGGCCGAAGTCGTCCTCCGTCACCTGATCGCCGAGGACCACCTCCTGAAAGATCAGGTAAGCGTCACGAGCGCGGGGACCGCCAACTGGCACGTGGGAAGCCCGATGGACCCGCGAGCTCGTGCCGCGTTGGACCGGGCCGGGTACCACGGAACGGGCTCGCCCGGCGCTTTCGCCGACCGGGACTTTCTCGATCGCCAAGACATCGTTATTGTCATGACCCGAGAGCACCGGCGCGAAGTGCTGCTCCGATTGACGAACGTCGACACCGAAGTCGTGCTGTGGCGAAGCCTTCTTGATTCGAAACGCGAGCTTGACGTCGCCGATCCCTACTACGGCGACGACGTCGAGTTTGACGAGTGTCTCGCGATCCTGAGCGTCGGAGGTGAACGCCTGACGTCGCTTCTTCGTTCTCGAATCGGGCGACGCGCTCGCGAAGGATGAAGGAACTTAGCGACGACGCCCTCGCTGAAACGGTGAATCCGCACCACGAGAAGCCGCGGCCCGAACGTACTTGACTAGCCTTTCGCTATGGCGGGACCCGTAGCTTCGCGCGTCTCCTGGGTCCTTGATCACGAGTACAGCGCGGCGATCGGGCTCGCCCTGGGCGTCGTCGCGGCGTTGACGTGGTCGTTCAGCGCTCCTTCGTCGTACTTCACCTTGTTCACGTCGCCCTCGAGCTGGCACCTCCTACGCGTGCTGGAGGTCAACACCGTGCACGACGCCGTCGTGAACGGACTCATGGCGGTGTTCTTCTTCGCCATGGGACTCGAACTCTCGAGAGAACTCGCCTCGGGGGCGCTGACTCACCCGAAGCACGCGGTGCCACCGATACTGGGTGCCGTCGGGGGCATGCTCGCTACCGCCCTTGGGTCGATTCTTCTTGGCCACCTCTTGAACTCCGCAGCGTTGCGACGAGGATGGGGCGTCCCCATGGCGACGGACGTCGCCTTCACGCTCGGCGTGCTCGCGGTCGCGGGTCGACGCCTGCCCCCCCTCCTACGCGTCTTTCTGCTGACGCTCGCCATTACCGACGACGTCTTGTGTGTCGTCGTGCTCAGCGTGAGTGGTACGACGCACGTGCGATTCGACGGTCTCGTGGCTCTCGTCGTGATCACCGCGGGGGGTTCGCTCGCGTCGCGTCGCGCGACGAGCAACGTCGCGAGTGTGGTGCTCCTCATACTCTTGTGGGTCTGTTTCGCGTGGGCCAACGTCGAGCCCGCCCTGGCCGGCGTGCTCGCGGGCGTCCTCGTCTCCACCCGTGCGGCGTCACGACCCCGTCTCGAACGCGACGTCACACGAATTTCGGTGGCCGTCGTGTTGCCACTCTTCGCGCTCGTCGCGTGTGGATTGCACTGGAACAACGTTGCCCTCAGTGGTGCCGTCGGCACCGTCGTGATCGCGACCATCGCCGTACGACTGGTGGGCAAGACGCTCGGCATCACGGCCGGCGTCGCCCTGGCTCGACTCCTGCGCTTTCGACTCGATCCGTCACTGACCTGGCCCCTCGTAGTGACGACGGCCCTGCTCTGTGCGATCGGCTTCACGGTCCCCCTGCTTTTCGCGACGAAGCTCTTCGGCGCGCAGAGCGCGCTCTACGCGGGCTACACCCTGGGTCTCTTGATCAGTTCGGCGATCGCCACGCTCGTCGGCGGTGCTCTGCTACGGGTACGGCACCGTCCTGAGTAGTTTGAAGTCATCTCTATGAAGACGCGACTAACCGAACTGCTGAACGTCGAACACCCAGTGATGTTGGCCGGAATGGGTGGGGTTTCCTACAGCGCCCTCGTCGCGGCGGTCTCCAACGCCGGAGGCTACGGGTGCCTTGGCGCGTCGACGATGTCGAGCCAACAACTCACGCACGAGATCGCCGCGACCAGAACCCTCACGACCAAACCCTTTGGTGTCGACCTCTTGACGGCCTTTCCCGACACTCTCGTCGCCAACGTCGAACTCCTCATCGAGGGCGGCGCGAGTACGTTCGTCGCGGGACTCGGTGTCCCTCGTCACGTGATCGACCTCTGCCACGACCACCACGTGCTCGTCATCTCCATGTGCGGCAAGGTCGATCACGCAAAACGTGCGCTCGACGCGGGCTGTGACGTTGTCGTCGCCCAGGGAACCGAAGCGGGAGGCCACACCGGCACCGTCGCGACGCTGCCCCTCGTCCCCCTGATCGTCGACGCCGTCGGCGGCGCCATTCCCGTTGTCGCCGCCGGCGGCGTCTTCGACGGCCGCGGGCTCGCGGCGGCACTCGCCCTCGGCGCCGACGGCGTGTGGATCGGCACGCGTTTCATCGCCACGCCCGAGGCGCGAGCTCTACCCGGCTTTCGAGAGAGCATCCTCGCCGCGCGAGAAGACGGCACGGTCATCTCGAGAGCGTTCTCCGGCAAGACCATGCGCGTCATTAAAAACGACACGACGGAGCGCTACGAGGCGGACCCCACGTTGTTGAAGAAGTTCCCCGATCAGCTCTTGGTGTCACACGACGAGGGCACGTTCCACCTCGGGGGTGACGAGGCAACCTCGGGCGTTGATCCTCGGCGAGAGGGTTATCCGGCCGGCCAGGCCGTCGGCGCCATCAACGCGCTCGTGCCAGCGGGCGATCTCGTTCACCAGATCGTTCGAGACGCGGACGCGATTCTAAAGAAGCTTGCGGCGTACTAGTTCGTTGATACTCCCGGATCGCGCGAAGCGCTCAAGAGCGGTCACGCGTTGCAGTGCGCCGGCGGCACGTGGAGCCAAGTATCTCGAAAGACTCTCCGCGATTCTCCTCACGGGCCTAGTGTTGAGCCATGGCCAGCGCCAGTGCGGACGAGGACGCCATCGCCTCGGTAATTCGAGGCGCCGCTAAAAGGGTTACGGTCGCCAAACGTACGGTCGCCGCCGTGCTCGTGGGGGCGTCGGGGCACCTGACCGCTGACGAAATCACGCTCGCGGTGCAACAACGTCAGCCCGACGTCAGCCCTTCGACGGTGTATCGAATCCTCGAAGAGTTCGAAGAGCTCAACATCGTCGTGCACGCGCATCTGGGCCAGCACGCCGCGGTGTACCACCTCGCGGGTTCCGTGCACGGCCACTTGACCTGCGACCTCTGCCACGCCACCTTTGAGATTCCGGCCGCCCACTTCGACGCGCTGAGTAAGAACCTGCTCACGAACTTCGGCTTTCGACTCGATCGCCACCACGTCGCGCTCTCGGGAACGTGTGAGTTCTGTCGAGCGAAGAGTCGCGTCACGTAGACACCGGGGCGTCGTGGCTGGCGCCGACACGCCTACCTGATGCCAAACCGCGGACAACGCTTCACGACCAGACTCGTGAACTCACTAGATTCTTCTGTAGGACTTCATGATCAAAATCGAAAATCTCACGAAGCGCTACGGGCGCACGCTCGCCATTGACGACCTCGACTTCGAAGTGCGCCCGGGCGTCATCACCGGCTTTCTGGGGCCGAATGGATCGGGAAAATCAACGACCATGCGCGTCATCCTCGGACTCGACCATCCCACGAAAGGTCGCGCGACGGTGAACGGCCAGGACTACGCTGACCTGCGCGCGCCCCTGCACGAAGTGGGTGCCTTACTCGACGCGAAGGCCGTCCATCCAGGACGGACGGCACGCAACCACCTACGCGCGCTCGCGGCGACCAACCGGATCCCCTTCGCCCGCGTCGACGAGGTACTCGAATTCACCGGCATCGATTCGGTGGCGACTAAGAAGGTGGGAACCTTCTCACTCGGCATGAGCCAGCGTCTTGGCATCGCCGGAGCGCTGCTCGGTGACCCCGAGGTGCTGCTCTTCGACGAGCCGGTCAACGGGCTCGATCCCGAGGGCATTCGATGGATCCGAGACTTCTTCCGCTCGCTCGCGAATGAGGGTCGAACCGTCTTCGTCTCTTCGCACCTCATGAGTGAAATGGCCGTAACGGCCGATCAGATCATCGTCATTGGCCGGGGCAAACTGATCACCCAAGGTTCCATCGACTCGTTGACCGCGACCGCGAAGGGCAGCGTCTTGGTGCGAGCGTCGAGTCACGAAAAACTCATCACTCGGCTCAAGGCACACGGCGGGGACGTGAGCGAGGGCAACGACGAGGCGCTCAGCGTGAGTGATCTCACGTCGGACCAAATCGGCCAGATTGCCTTCGACGCTGGCGTGGTTCTCTTCGAGCTGACGCCGCAGCGGGCTTCTCTCGAGGACGTCTTCATGGAGTTGACCGCCGACTCGGTCGAGTACGGATCGTCAGGTGCACGCAATGAGCGGTGACCTGTCGTTGGGCCCGGTCGTCCGATCGGAGTGGATCAAGTTTCGCACCGTTCGTTCCACGCTGACCGGCGTGTTCGTGATGTTCGTCTTGACCATCGGCTTGGGAGCACTCATCGCCTGGGCTACGCGAAGTCACTTTCACACGCTGTCCGGGCCCGAGCAACTCACCTTCGATCCCGTGTCAACGAGTCTGATCGGAGTTGTCTTTTCTCAGTTCGCGATCGGCGTGATCGGCACACTGCTGATCACGAGCGAATACGCCTCGGGCTTGATTCGGACCACGTTGGGAGCGGTTCCGAAACGAATACTGCTGGTGTCGGGAAAACTCGTCGTACTCATCACTTCCATGTTTGTCGTGACCGAAATCGCCTGCTTCGCGGCGTTCTTCGTCGGCCAGCGTATCTTCTTGGGCGCAGTGCCCACCGCGTCACTCACCAGCAACAGCGTCCTACGGGCGGTCGTCTTCGCTGGCGTCTATCTGACGCTTCTCTCCGTCGTCAGCTTTTCGCTCGGACTCATCATTCGCCACAGTGCCGCCGCCATCGGAATCTTCGTATCGATCGTCTTGATTCTGCCCTTGCTCTCGCTCGCGTTACCCCAAAGCTGGCGAGACCATATCGTTAAGTTCGAACCGTCCGAGTTGGGAAACGCGATGACCTCAGTGGTGACGCCCTCCGGCGATATGAGCGCACTGAGCTCGCTCGTCATGCTCGTGATCTACGCAGCCGTGGTCTTAGTGATCGGAACGTTGTTGTTTCAACGCCGCGACGCTTGACGTCGCTTCGTTCCGTCGAAGCGACGGAACGACAAGATCATTGACAGTGCCAACGTCGCGATACCGTGCTGACTCCACACTGCGTGGCCGACGCGGCGACGGATCTAGAGAACCTTGGAGAGAAAACTCCGAAGACGTTCGGACGAGGGCGCCGTCAGGACCTCTCGAGGATCTCCCGATTCTTCAATGACACCTCCGTCGAGGAAGTAGACCGTGTTGGCCACTTCTTTCGCGAAGTTCATCTCGTGGGTCACCACGATCATCGTCATGCCACTTCGGGCCAAGTCCTTCATGACGTCGAGGACTTCGCCAACGAGTTCGGGGTCGAGTGCCGACGTGGGCTCATCGAAGAGCATCAACTTCGGTTCCATCGCGAGGGCTCTGGCTATCGCCACTCGCTGTTGTTGTCCACCAGAAATCTGAGCCGGGTACTGCGATTCCTTGTTGTCGAGACCGACTCGGGCCAGCAGCTCACGTGCCTTGACCCTCGCCGCCTCGGGCGACACGCCCTTTACCTTTATCTGTCCGATCGTTATGTTCTCGAGCACGGTCAGGTGCTGGAAGAGGTTAAAGCGCTGAAAGACCATGCCGATTCGGGCACGCTCGGCACAGATCTGCCTGTCGTTGCGTTCGTAGAGCTTGTCCCCGCGCATCTCGTAGCCAACGAGTTCGCCGTCGACGCGAAGTTCGCCCTTATCGTGCTTCTCGAGGTGGTTGATGCAGCGAAGCAACGTGCTCTTGCCCGATCCCGAGGGACCGATGAGACACGTGACCTCGCCGCGCACCACGGTCAGGTCGACGCCCTTGAGGACCTCGACGCCGTTGTAGGACTTGTGCACGGCGCGAACTTCGACCATGGGCACGCTCATCGCACCGCCCCCAACGAACCTCGACGAGATCGGAACTTCGAGAGGATTCCCCCCACGTCGACTCGAAGTCGTTGCAGCGGTGTAGGTGGCGGAGACCGAAGCGCGCCCTTGGCGAAACGACGCTCTAGATAGAACTGTCCGACCGAGAGAACGGTCGTGACGATTAGGTACCAAATGCTCGCGACGATGAAGAGCGGCATTATGAGGAAGTTGGCGGCGACGATGTTCTGCGCGGCCCCTAAGAGGTCAACGACACCCACGACGCTCACCAGCGACGTCGTCTTCAACATCGAAATCACCTCGTTGCCCGTCGGCGGGATGATCACCCTCATCGCTTGGGGCAGGACCACGTAACGAAGCGACTGGCGCCGCGTCATACCCAGCGAGGTAGCGGCTTCCGTCTGACCCTCATCGACCGCGATGAGACCAGCGCGCGCGATCTCGGACATGTACGCCGCTTCATTCAAACCGAGGCCGATCGTCGCCGCCACGAAGGCGCTGAACACCGTGTTGGTCCCGAAGTGCGCCAGGGTCAGATTGGTGAAGGGCAGGCCGATACTGAGACTGGGATAGAGGATCGCGATGTTGTACCAGACGAGCAGTTGGACCAGTACCGGCGTCCCACGAAAGAACCAGGTGTAGGTCCAGGCCGTCGCCGAAAGAAGTCGATTGGGTGAGAGGCGCATGATCGCGATGATGATGCCGAGCACGACACCCACGACCATCGCCAGCACCGTGAGTTCGAGTGTCGTAAGGAGACCGTGGAGGATCTCGGTTGACGTGAAATACCTGCCAACGGTCGTCCACGTGAAACGCCAGACTGACGTCTGGTGGCACTTTCGAACGCCACTCACCACGTGACAGGCGTAGTTGCCGGTGGGCAACTTCGAGAACAGCGTGTGAACCAACATCGAGATCAGCACCACCACGACGGCGGCTCCCACCCACTGACCAACGTGACGAACGGGGACGACCTTGACGGCGTCCCCGTTCGTTGTCATTGCTTTTCTCGGACGACGTAGCGTTTAGGAGGTGGCTCCGTTCAGGACGATTTTCTTCGCCGCCAAGGCTCCGCTCGCCACACCCCACTTCGCCAAAATCGCGTGGTAGGTGCCGTTCGCGATCAGCGTCTTGATGGCCGCCTGGATCGCGATGGCGAGGCCGTCACCGGCCGTCGTCTTCGCGGTCGCGATACCGTAGGGCGCCACGTTTACCGCACTACCCAGCAACTTGAACTTCCCCTTCGACGTCGACGCGATGTAGCCCGCGATTTGGCTGTCGACGAAGCCGACGTTCGCTTGACCGGACAGGACCGCCAAGTTGGCTTCGGTCTGGGTCGGGAAGTTAATGATGGTCAGCTTCTTTGACTTCGAGCAGGCCTTCGCGGCGGTCTGCGCGTCCGTCTGTTCCACGGTGCCGGTCTCGACGGCAACCTTCCAGCCGCAGAAGCTCTTGAAGCCGGTGAACTTCAGCTTCGAACTCGACTTCGCGTACACGCCCTCGCCCGCCTGGAAGTAGTCGACGAAGTTGACCGTCTTCTCGCGAGACTTGTTGTCCGTGAACGAAGAGTTGCCCACTTGGTACCGCCCGCCCTTGATGCCGGCGATGATGCTGTCGAAGGTCACGTTGTTCTCGTTGATCTTGAGCTTGAGGGTCGTGGCGACGGCCTTCATCAGGTCGACGTCGAAGCCGACCATGGTCGTGCCGCTCATCGACTCATCGGGCGCGTAGGTGGCGTCGGTGGCGACTTGGAGCGTGACGTTCTTGTAGGACGCCGGCACGAGCTTGGCGTCGGCGGCGTTGTAGGTCCCCTTCGTCGACGCCGCGCCCGCGACGACGCTGGACGTTAACAAAAGCGTGCCGACGCCTGCCGCGACGAGTACTTGACGAACTCGTTGAATCCGATGCATGAAATCTCCCCAATTTTTCTGCTCCGCCGTGCACGGCGTCAGGTCTCCATTGATACCAGAAATCGGCTCGACCAAAGTTTCGCCCAGTGAAGACTCCCTAAACGCGCAGCACTTCGCTCGTCGCGAGCGTGCGAGACGCCACGGGTAGTCGCGCGAGGACGAAGATCACTGCCACGATCGCCGCGCCCGAAGCAACGAGGCATCCCCGGTGCAGTCCAACCATAAACGCGTTCGTCACCTGCGTATCGAGGCCAGGACGCAGCGAAGCCGGAAAGTGCGCCACCGTGGCCTGGGCGGCCTGCGTCGAACTGACGGCGACGTGAAGCTGTGCCTTCGTGAGTCCTTTCGAGAGATAGGGCGTGAGGGCCGCGAGGACCTTCGGTCCAAAGAGGGACGAGAAAACCGAACCCACCACGGCCACGCCCATGGTCCCGGCCAGCTCTCGCGTCGTCTCGTTCACCGCCGATCCCGCGCCGATCTGGTCGGGGCGAAGCGTCGCCATCAGCGAGGCGGTCGAGGGCGCGTTCACGAGCGAGAAGCCGAGTGCGAGGACGACCATCATGGCGATGACGGGCCCAAAGTACGCCGCGTGCGCCGCGACGACGCTGCCGTAGGCCAGGGCGAGCGACTCGAGGAAGAGCCCGCTGGCGACCACGACGCGCGCACCAAACCTCAGCGCGGCCTGGGCGCTGAGGGGCGTCGCGACCATGACGACGGCCGCGAAGGGCAACGTGTGCACGCCCGCCGACAGCGCCGAGTAGCCCCGGATGAGTTGGAAGTACTGGGTGATGAGGAAGATGAAGCCGAAGAGGCAGAAGTAGTTCACGGCGATCGCGCCGGCGCTCGTGGAGAAGGAGCGATTGGTGAATATCCGCACGTCCAACAGCGGTCCCTCCCGGTGAAGTTCGTAGAACACGAACGAGATGAGCGACAGGGCCGCCGCGACGAAGAGCAACGTGGTGGCGACGCTGCGCCATCCCCACGAGGGACCTTCGATAATGGCGAGCGTCAGGAACGTCACGCCGACGGTACCGAGGGCGAGACCGCCCAAGTCTACGCGGCGCCGCTGCGGGCTCTTCGACTCCGGCACGACGTAGGCCGACGCCACGATCGCGATGAGAACGAGCGGCGCGTTGATGATGAAGATCGACCCGTACCAAAAGTGGACCAACAGCGCCCCGCCCGCCACCGGGCCGATCGCGATCGCCACGCCGCTGGCGGCGCCCCAGAATCCCAAGGCCTTCGCCCGCTCGGAGAGATCGTCGAAGACCACGGTCAACGTCGACAAGGTCGCGGGAAAGATGAACGCGGCCGACGCGCCCATCAACGCACGCGCTACGAGCAGCGTCGGCACGCTGCTCGAGAAGGCCGCGAGGAGAGAGAACGCGCCGAAGGAACCGAGCGCGAACTGCATCACCCGTTTCCTCCCGAAGCGGTCCGACAGACCTCCCCCGGCTAGGAGCAAGCCGGCGAAGGGCAGAGAGTACCCGTCGACGATCCACTGCAGTGACGAGTTCGACGCGCGCAGATCACGAGACAACACGGGCAGCGCGACGTTGACGATGGTGTTGTCGATGACGACGATCAAGACCACCACGCACAACACGCCAAGAATCCACCAGCGGCGATCGTGAACGGCTCCGGGCATCGGCACTCCAATAGAACAATGTTCCATTACTATAGAACATCGTTCTATACTGGTCAAGTGATCAGTCCCGCGAGCCGCACGCCCTCGGCGATGATCGGACCTGAGGTCCTCCTCGGTGCCCTGGCCATCCTCAACGAAGAGGGCCCCGACGGCTTCACGGTACGCGCCATCGCCCGGCGGGCTCACGTCGCTCCTATGGCCATCTACAACCACTTCGACGGAGTGAACGGCGTCCTTGAAGCCTTGTGGACGCAGGGCTTCGCGACGTTGCGCGACGCCCTTGGCGTCTACGACCACGCTCCCGTGGACGACCTCTTCGACGCGGGACTCGCCTACCGGACCTTCGCCCTCGAGAACCGTGGACTCTACACGGTGATGTTCATGCATCGATTCCGGAACTTCCGACCCTCGCTCGACGCCGTGCATCTCGCCACGCTGGCCTTCCAAACGCTCGTCACGCACGTCGAGCGTTGCCAAGCGATCGGACGATTCTCGAACGAACGAGCGAGTGACGCGGCCCAAATCGTCTGGTCGGCGTGCCACGGTTACGTGGCGCTCGAACTCCTTGACATCAACATGGCCGCGAACCGCGACGAGAACTTCTATCTGCTCTTGACGACCCTACGAGACGGATTCGGCTAAGGGATCGAGGCGCAGACCGCTCGGCCAGTGTCCGAGCCGCTCGGGCGTGAGCAGCATGTCCGTGAGATCGTGGCGAAGGTGTTCTTGTCGCCAGACCAGTTGTCGTTGCGCCGCTCGCAGCACGCGCTCGACGTCGTGGCACTCCGTGCGCCACGTCGGGTCGAGGTCGAGGTCGAAGCATCGATAGGAACCATCACCAAACTGCACGTACGCGACGTCGTCGCTCACCGACACGGCCAGGTTCCGCCGCGCCAGGGTTCGACTCGAGGGCGGTGGCGACGTCGTCGGCCCGAGCAACATGTGACGACTGTCCCACTCGTAGTGCGCGGCGTCGCGCCACTCGACGTCACGGTCACGAACGAGCGGCGTGAGTGAGCGACCGTCGCACTGTACGGGTACCTCGACGCCCAGTGCGTCGGCCAAGGTCGGCAGGAGGTCCACGTTCTCCGTGAAGTGACGCAGCGACGTGGCGCCACGTTCGCGCGGATCTCGCCATAGTCCAATGACGTGATAGCTCTGGGGAAAGAACCCGAGTTTCTCGATGAGCCCGTGATCGCCGAGTTGATCACCGTGGTCCGACGTCACGACCACGAGCGTGTCCTGCCACTCACCGCGCTCCTCGACGCCGCGTACCACGCGTCCTAGTTGGGCGTCGACCTCGGAGATCATCCCGTAGTACTGCGCCTTGAGGAATCTCATCGCGTCGTGGTCCTTGGGCGCCGCCGCTTGCTTCCACGAAAGCGCGGCTTCGTGGAGCGGATGGCGCTCACCTCTTGGTACCGGCGTGATGGGTAGTTCAACGTCGGCGGGGTCGTAGAGCTTCGCGAACTCGCCGGCCGCCGCGTAGGGCGGGTGCGGTCGCAAGTAACTGAGGTGGGCGAACCAGCCACTCTCTTGATGTTCCAGCCACTCGAGAAAGCGAGTGGTGAGAAATCCGCTCAGTGAGTCTTCCGCCGGACGATCGGGCTCGCCGCGCAGCAGGTCGGCCCATCCGCTCTTGACGTCGTAGCCCCGGGCGCGCAAGTACTGCAACCATCCCGCTTGGCTTTCCGGTAGGTAGAGCCCGACCGACAAGCCCGGCAGAACGCCGTCGTAGAAGTCGAGACGCGTGTCGTCGGGACCGTTGGCGCTGGCCGGATCGAGACCCTGGTCGGTGTAGCCGAAGAGGGTCGGGTCGTAGCCGGCCCGTCGGCCCACGTAGGCCAAGTTGTCCAGGCCGCGCGCCAGCGGCGTGCCGTTGGCCACCACCCGATTGTTCATTTGGTACATCCCGGTGAAGATCGCCGCGCGTCCTGGCGCGCACGGCGCTGCCTGGGAGTAGTGGCGTTCAAGGCGCACGCCTTCGGCGGCGACTCGGTCCAGTGTGGGGGTCGTAACGAGAGGATGACCGGCGGCGCCGTACGCGTCCCCTCGAAACTGGTCGAGGGTGATGAACAGGACGTTCACGCGCGAGGAACTTCCACCAAGCGGTGAAGATGCTCGGCGAAGTCATCGACGATGGCCAGCGCTTCGGGAACGACCCCACCCATCTCCAAGAATCCGTGCACCATGCCCTTCGCTTCCAGCAGCTCCACGGACACCCCGAAATGCGTGAGCAGTCCCGCGTAAGCCACCCCTTCGTCGCGCAGGGGGTCGCACTCGGCAACGACCACGAGCGCCGGCGCCACGCGAGCGAGATCGGAACAGAGCAGTGGGGTAACCCGAGGATCGGTGTGATCACCGAACTCGCCGAGGTAGAGCCCGTAGTCGTAGCGCAAGTCGTCGAGATCGAGGAGGTAGCCCGAACCGTAGCGATGGGCGGAGTCGGTGACGAGCTCGGGGCCAAGGGTGGGGTAGATGAGCACTTGCGCCGAGATGCCCAGACTCTCATCTCGCAGTTGCGTCGCGGCGACGGTCGCCAGATTGGCGCCGGCGGAGTCGCCCATGACGATGAGCCGCGCTCGCTCGTCGGCGAACTCGCTTCGGTGCGAGGCTACGTAGCGAATCGAGTCCAGCGCGTCATTCAGGGGCGCCGGAAACGGGTGCTCGGGCGCCAAGCGATAGTCGATGGCCAACAGGCGCATCTGGGTGTCGAAGGCCAGGCGACGACAGAGCCACTCGTGCGTCACCAAATCGCCCGTGACGAAACTGCCACCGTGAAAGTAGATCACGAGCGTCTGAGCTTCTTCGCCGACGGGCACGTACAGTCGAGCCTTGAGTGTTCGGCCCTCCAGGGCGAGTTCTCGATCCTCCAGCAACGCCATGGGGGCCATCTCGCCGCGCATCGCCAGCGCTTCGTCGCGAAACGCCTGACGACGTTCGCCAGCCGTCACGCCCATCGGGGGCGCCGCGGGGTTCTCGCGGGCTTGGCGAAGGTACGAGTCAAAGGCTGGATGGATCACGGTCACCTCCTCACGTCAACATTAGGCATCACCGTGACCACCCCGCCCAGACCTTGCGGCCGTGACGTCGCAAAGTTAGCGAGGTGACGAGTACGTCATCACGAGCTGTTGCAAGCCAGCGACGACCTCATACCTAAGACGCACCCGTGTGGGCACGACGCGTTCTAAAGGGGACAGGCGTAGCCCTCGAAACTGACGAAAACGTGACCGTGAGCCTTCACGCTCACCCAGCGAACCCGATGGAAGTACGTCGACACCACCTCGTAGCGACCAACAGGAACGTTGAAAAGAAACGGACCCGACCACGGTGGCGATTTGGGAAACTTGATGGATTCACGCGCCAACACGTGCTTGTTGTGAAGCAAGATGACGGACGCGGGCTTGGGCGAAGGTCGTTTCGCGGGTGGCGATTGGACGACGGGGCCTGGTCCACACTCCATCACGTTCCCGGTGATGACCCCCTCCGCGGGCGCGGCCGCCGTAGCACTCGAGCCAAGGACGACACTTCCCGCGAAGCTGAGGCAACAGACGACGACCGCGATTGACTTACCCATTGCTCTCTACTCCTCTGACCATTAAAAGAACCCTCTACGTCACTCCTGTGGCGAGGTCGGCACTTCTTACTGGACGCACCTCAATTCAAGCCTGAGACTCGAGGTAGAAGTCGTCACCCCTACTGAGGCTTCCAAGACCCGGTCGCGGGATCGAGCAACGCAGCGCGCGCCAGCACTTTGACGCTGTCGAAATCGAAGTCGTCGTCGTCGAGGTCATCGCTCTCCTCGAAATTCGGTTGGGCGCACAGCAATATGAGGCGGCGAGCGTCGTAGACGGCCGCCTGGCCGATGGTGCTTAGGGCCGCTGCGGCCAGAGATTCGGTGTCGGTCTCATCGTGGAGTTCCGCGACGAACACGCTGAACGAACCCTCGCGATGCGTGCCGTCGGCAACGAAACCGAGACAACCCGCGGTGGGGAGATACGAACCGGGCACGATCAGCGAGAATGACGCCGCCGCCAGTTGGTCCTGACCTATCGGCCCGGTCACCACTTCCTCCGAGGCGTCGAGCGCGTCGGCCAAGCTGGCCGCGAGTTGCGCGAGGTTGGTCGTCGGGTCATACTCGACCTGATTGACACCCAAACTCGTCGGAGCTCCGAAGAGGCCGATGGTGGGCGTGTTTCGAAAGACGAGTATCTCTACAAAGCCCGTGCCGTAGTTCGTCGCGACCTGCACGAGTTGACACTGAGTAAGCTCTTCGACCCGACTCATCGACTCGATCGCGACGTCTCCACGGCGCGTGGCGGAAATGTCCGCAAGGTCGGCGAAGCGTTCACCCAGTACGTCGAGGTCGCCCCCGAGGTAACGGGCGACGAACAACGACGCCTTGAACCACGATTCCCACGGAACGTCGTTGAGATTTGGAAGAAGGGCAAAGCTATCCATGGCGTCGGTGATGAGGCCCAGCGACGCCTGTCGTCGGGCTTGGAGCGTGCGACGCATGGCGAAGAGTCGAAGGGTGTCCGCCTCGGTCGGTCCGAGACCGTGTCGAAATTCTGCGCATCGCTCCGTCCCTCCGGCCGTTATCGCGCGCACGATTCCGCCCACGAGGTCGTCATTGGCGTCGACGCGAAAACGCACAAACTCCGCGGCGTTGACATCGTAGGGGTGGGCTGAGAGCTGACTTCGCCAGTCCCGAGCGTGGGCGTCGACGCTCACGTCGACTCTTTCGCGCGCTCAAGGTCAACGAGAGGCGTCTCCCGCGCGGTCAGTACGCGAGCCCCTACGTTCGGGCAGTCCGTTGTCGAGCGCGGCGCGACGCGACGCCGTGCGTGAGGAGAGTTCGGGCTGAGCGTCACAGTACGCACTGTACGACGCCCCTACCGCCAACAAAGAGGTCGTATCGGCGGTCACGTCAGATAACCCTGCGTCCATTGAAGAACCGCCGCGCGTCGTCCCCCCCGCTTGTCGCTGGCGGTTCACTGGAGGAGACACGCACCAACGCCAAGGGGCCCGGCGTCACTCGTCTCGTCGCCGTGTCGAGCGTTCTCTTGCTGCCTCGAATCGCGCAGGCACGCCGCTCGCCCCGAGGACCATCCGGTTCTTACCCGTCCTTTCGCCACCGTTGACCGAACCCGTAGCCGAACACACTGGTCGAATCATTCCTCGCGGCGCTCGTGGCGACGTTGTGCGCGAGGCCCTTGCTCGAGAGGGTACGAACCTCGCCACCGTCCGGATGTTCCGGAAGTTGGGCTACGCGGTCGGCCCGGCATGCTCGGTTTCGCGACGGGCCACCTCATCCTCTTCACGGAACTGTCCGCGAGTCAACTATCGAGTGCCCGCGAAGCGGCGTGACCGGAGCGAACACAACCCGGCTCTCGCGCGAGGCGCCAGGACGCCAGGACGCCAGCGCGAACTTCTTGGAGCGGACGACCGGGCTCGAACCGGCGACCTCGACCTTGGCAAGGTCGCGCTCTACCAACTGAGCTACGTCCGCGTGGTACCTGAATTGTAGCCGACGCGCGTCGACGTTCCAAGCGGCCCTCAGGACGACGTGGCCGCGATGTACGCCGTCGCCTCTTCGCAAAGGTAGTCACGCAACGTCGCAAGATCGTCCATTCGATCGGCGCAGCCGAGTAGGCCAAATTCGAGATTCTCTTCGAATCCCAGCACGGTGATGTTCAGCGAGAACGAACCCAGTAGCGGACCGAACGGCGCAGCCGACGTCACTCGATAGCCGCTCAACCAAAGCGGTATCGGTGGTCCAGCCACCGAGGAGATCATCAAGTTCGCCATGGGCAGGTGGTCGAACAGTCCAAAGGCGGAGAGGACTTTTCCTCCGAAGGACAACAACGTGGGTCCGAGTACGCGAGGCACGTCCTGGAAGATCTTCGCTCGATGCCGCCGTTGCTCACCGCGCGTCTTCGCGGAGTCGCTGGAAATCGCGCGCAGACGTTCTTCGCGGTCCTCGGCGTCAGTGTGCAGTGCGACGAGCATTCCCGAGATCTGGTTTCCGAGGTCGGCGGTGTCGCCCTCGCCTCGAACGTTGATCGGTACGAAAGCGATGAGGTCTTTCTTGAGCACGTCACCGCGATCGTCGAGCAGTCGCTTTAGTGCTCCACTGGTCGTGGCCATGACCAAGTCGGTCACCGACACGCCGCGAGCCTTCGCGGCACGCTTCACGTCCGCCAAGGGAACTCGCGTGCGGTGAAACGACTTCTCGATGCCGGAAGCGCCCGTGAGCGACGTTCGTCGAGCCTCGAAGATCGACGGCTGGTCGGGCGTGGCGTGGCGACGACCGTGCACCGAGATGACCGAAATGACGGCCCGCAGTATCTCGTAAAGGCGACTCCCCCACGACACGACGTTCTCCACCAGCAGTTGCGGTCGACGACGCACACGTCCGAGGGCCTGTCGAAGCAGTCCGATCGACGTCGTCACCGTCGGTTCCTCCTCGACGACGTCGGCGCGGGGCCCCGGTTCACGTATTTCCGGTGAAATGTCGAACAAGTTCGCGAAGGTCTCAGCGAAGGAGACACCGTCGGCGAGCGCGTGGTGCATCTTCATCACCAGGGCCGTGCGACCGTCGTCGAGGCCTTCGAGGACGAGCAGCTGCCAGAGGGGGCGTTGGGGCGAGAGCGACCTCGAGAGAAACTCCGACACGTACGCGTCGAACTGCGCCGGTGAGCCCGGCGTCGGCAGCGCCGCGCGCACGACGTGACGACTCACGTCGAACTTCTCGTCCTCCACCAAAATCGGCCACGTCATGTCGAAGGGCGCTCGCACCACGCGTTGGGTCAAGACCGGGATCTCATGGATCCTTGCGGCGACGCTGCGTTCGACGCGTTCGAACCGCTCCTTGGGATCGACGACGTCGCCGACCTCAAGTTCAATGACGGCACCGATGTTCATGGACGTCCCCGGCGTCTCGAGCAGAATGAAGGCGCTGTCCAGGGGGTCGAGGAACTTCGTCATCGGCCGCTACTGCCGAAACCGGCGGCGCCGCGCTCGGCGCTCGGGAGTTCCTCAACGATTCGAAAGTTCGCCGCCGTCACGGGCAACACGACCAGTTGGGCGATGCGATCACCCTTCTCGACGTGATAGTCGAGCGTCGGATCAAGGTTCACCAGGGCGACCCTCAACTCGCCACGGTACCCGGGATCGATGAGACCCGGCGCGTTCGCGCACGTCACGCCGTGCTTCGAGGCGAGGCCGCTCCGTGGCAAGACGAATCCACCATGGCCTTCGGGAATCGCGACCGCGAGGCCCGTCGCGACCAGCGCACGGCCGCCCCCGGCCGCGAGCGTGCACGACTCCACCGCGACGAGATCACAACCCGCGTCGCCCTCGTTGGCGTAGCGAGGCAGTACGGCGTCCGGGTGAAGCACCTTGGCGTAGATTTCCATAGCGGGAAGGCTACACACGCTAAGCAGCCACTTTAAGTAGTGTCGCACTGTGCTGGTGTGGATGGATTTGGAAATGACGGGCCTCGAACCCACTCGCCACGTCATCGTCGAAATCGCGACGCTCATCACCGACGACCACCTCAACGTGCTCGCCGAGGGTCCCGACCTTGTCGTACACGCTACGCCGGAACAGCTCGCTGAGATGGGTCCCTTCGTCACCGAGATGCATACGAAGTCCGGGCTCCTGCCGTCGATCGTCGCCTCCACGATCACCCTCGACGAAGCCGAGACCATGACGTTGGACTTTCTGAAGTCTCATATCGCCGAGGCCCGATCGGTACCGCTCTGTGGCAACTCCATCGGCACCGACCGTCGATTCCTCCAGGAGTACATGCCCACGCTCGAGGCGTTCCTGCACTACCGCAACGTGGACGTGTCGACGATCAAAGAACTCGCCCGGCGATGGAACCCCGACGCGCTGGCTTCCCTACCCGAGAAGGAGACGACCCATCGCGCGCTCGACGATATCCGCGAGTCGATCAGCGAGCTCGTGCACTACCGCTCGACCCTCTTTCAACCCGTCAACGAAACCTCCTAATCGCTGCGTCCATGAGTGCTGCGGAACTCTCGCTCGAGGAGGCGACGACGCAACTCACCGCGCCGGGACAGCTGTTCGAGACCGAGCGCGCCTCGGTGCGCGGTAGGGAGCAGACGGTCTGGAAGTACGCCCCCACTTCCCTGCGCCAGATTCTCGAGCTCTCGCTCAACCACGCCTCACGAGATTTCCTCGTGTACGAGGGCCGGCGCCACACCTTCAACGAGCACTACCGAATAGCCGCCACGCTCGCCACGACGTTGATCGACGTCGGTGTTCGTAAGGGCGACCGCGTCGCGATCGCGTCGCGCAATCTCCCCGAATGGGTGATGGCCTTCTGGGGCTCGGTCGTCACCGGCGCGGTGGTGGTACCGCTCAACGCCTGGTGGACGACCGACGAGCTCGTCTACGGACTGAGTGACTCAGGGGCGTCCGTGCTCTTCGTCGACGAGGAACGCCTCGAGCGAGTGCGCCCGAGGCTGGACGAGCTGACGCACCTCAGGACCGTCGTCGTCTTGAGCGACGACCCGACGCGCCCGACGCGCCTCGGCGAACCTCACGGACGCGTAGGCGTCGTGGCGTTCAGCGAATTCTTGGGCGCGGTCGACCCGACGGCGACGCCACCGGACCTCGAACTCGAGCCCGACGACGACGCCACCATGCTCTACACCTCAGGAACTACCGGTCACCCCAAAGGTGCGGTGGGCTCGCACCGAAACGCCGTCACGAACTTGATGAATCTCTTCTTCTCCGGGCAACGATCGGCGATGCGTCTCGGGGCCGACGGCGCGGGCGCACCCACGGAGCAGACGTCGGGTCTGTTGAACATTCCCTTCTTTCACGCGACCGGCTGTCTCGCGTTCATGATTCCGGCGACGGCGGCTGGCAACAAGATCGTGATGATGCATCACTTCGACTCGAAACGAGCACTCCAGATCATCCAATCCGAGCGAATCACCGGCATCGGTGGCGTGCCCACGATCGCCATGCAAATTATCGACGACCCGGACTTTGCCGCGTACGACACGTCGAGCGTGAAGAGCATCTCCTACGGCGGCGCTCCGGCCCCACCCGATCTCGCCTCACGACTGCGCCGCGCCTTTCCGGGTGGACAGCCCAGCAACGGCTACGGACTAACCGAGACGTCGGCGGGAGTGTGCGGGAACTCCGGTCCCGATTACGTCGCGAAGCCCAAGAGCTGCGGTCCCGCGTACCCCGTCAACGAACTCGTCATCGTGCCCGAAGGGTTCGAGGGCGCTGAACCGACGGACGACCTCCCCCGAGGACCCGACGTCGTCGGCGAGCTCTGGATCAAGGGCCCCAACGTCGTGCGCGGATACTGGAACAAGCCCGAAGCCACTGCCGCCTCGTTCACCAACGGTTGGCTCCACACCGGGGACATCGCGCGCATCGACGAAGAGGGCTTCGTGTACATCGTCGATCGAGCGAAAGACATGATCATCCGGGGCGGTGAGAACGTCTATTCGGTCATCGTCGAGGGCGCGATCTTCGACCACCCCGACGTCGCCGACTGCGCGGTCGTCGGGGTGCCGCACCCGACGCTCGGCGAAGAGGTCGCCGCGGTCATCGTCCTTCGACCGGGTCGAGTGATCGAAGCCGAGGAAATCTCGCGCCACGTCGCGGTGCGCTTGGCGAGATTCGAAGTGCCCACGAGACTGGTCTTTCGCTCGAAGGCCCTGCCGAGAAATCCGCAAGGCAAGGTCCTCAAGCGAGAACTTCGCGCGTCGTTACTCGAGTCGTCCCTCGACGCGAACTAGTTCGCCAGATCACTCAGCGTGCGAAACGTCTCGTCGTCGAGTTCGACGTCTCGTGCCGCGACGTTCTCTTCTACGTGGGCGACCTTGGAGGTACCGGGGATCGGAATCATCACCGGTGAACGCTTCAAGAGCCACGCCAGAGAAAGTTGCGCGACGGTGACGCCCTTCTTCTTCGAAAGTGCGTCGAGCTTCCCACCGGGTCGAGCCAGCGCTCCCGAGGCCACAGGAAACCAGGGAATGAATCCAATGCCCTGCTCCGCGCAGTAGTCCAGGACGTCCTCGCTCTTTCGATTGGTGAGGTTGTAGAGGTTCTGCACGCTGACGACGGGCATCACCCGTTGCGCCGCCTTCACGTCGGCGACCGAAACCTCGGAGAGACCAAGCGCTTGCACCTTCCCCTCGTCGAGCAGGTCCTTCATCAAGCCGAACTGCTCCTCGGCCGGAACCTTGGGGTCGATGCGATGGAGTTGAAAGAGGTCGAGCGACTCCTGACCGAGTCGACGAAGCGAGAGCTCGCACTCTTGGCGCAGGTAGTCCGGGACGCCACAGGGTACCCAGACGTCGGGACCCGTTCGAAGGAGTCCCGCCTTGGTGGCGATCTTCACGTTGCCGTAGGGGTGCAGGGCTTCGAAGATCAACTCTTCCGACACGGAAGGACCGTAGGAGTCGGCGGTGTCGATGAAGTCGACGCCGAGTTCTCTCGTACGTCGCAGCACGGCCAACGACTGGCGGCGATCGGCGGGGTAGTCCCAGACGCCCGGTCCGGTGATTCGCATGGCGCCAAAGCCGAGACGATTGATCTTCTCGTCGCCTAGTTGAAAGGTGTCGTCAGTGGACGTGGTGGCTCCTTCGTCACTTCGGTGCGAAAATGTCGACGCGGCCACTCTAAAGTGACCGCGTCGACAACGACTCAGCGTCCGGAGTTATTTGTTGGGCTGCGGGGTGAAGCGCAGGTAGTCCTTTACTTTACGAAAGCCCTTGGGAAACTTCTCCTTGGCCTCTTCGTCGGTGACGGCCGGCGCGATGATGACGTCGTCGCCGTCCTTCCAGTCGACGGGCGTCGAAACAGGGAATTTGGCCGAAAGCTGCAGCGAGTCAAGTACGCGCACGATCTCGTCGACGTTGCGGCCCACCGACGCGGGGTAGGTCAAGGTCAACTTCACCTTCTTGTCCGGTGCCACGATGAACACACTGCGCACGGTCAATGTGTCGTTCGCGTTGGGGTGGATCATGTCGTAGAGGTCGGCCACCTTGTGGTCCTCGTCGCCGATGATAGGAAAGTTCAACGCGGTGCCTTGCACCTCATCGATGTCAGCCTTCCAGCGATTGTGCGACTCGACGTTGTCCACCGAGACGGCGATCAACTTGGTGTTGCGCTTGTCGAACTCGGGCTTGCGTGCGGCAAAACCGCCAAGTTCCGTGGTGCACACCGGCGTGAAGTCCTTGGGGTGCGAAAAGAGGATGCCCCAGCCGTCACCCAGGTACTCGTAAAAGTTCAAGGTGCCTTCGGTGGTCTCCGCGGAAAAGTCGGGGGCTACGTCGCCTAAACGAATTGCCATGTTTACTCCTTGTGTGAGGTGCCCGTCGCTCGACGGCACTCGCCCACCTTAGCGGTCAATCGTGAATTCTCGTATAAAACCACCGGCTTTGTAGAGTATGCGACCAACCCCTTCTCGGCGCCTGTGAAACTAGGGACGTGACGAATCCTCCGACGCCGATCGTGGCGGCCTTCGACCTCGACGGCACCCTCAGCGACGGCGGCAGCGTAATCAAGTGGTTGCGTTTTCTACGCGGGCGGCGCGCGACGTACGTGGCCACGCTCGGGCTCTTCGGTCCGCTCGTCGTGGGAGCCCTACGCAGCGGTCCGTGGGCCGATCACGCCAAGGAGCGCCTCTTTCGCCGACTCCTCCTCGGCCTCGACGCCGAGGACGTGAAGACGCGCTCGCGAACCTTCGCGCTCGCTCACTTCGAAGAGCACGGACGTGCCCGCGTCATCGAACGACTGCGCTGGCATCTTCGCGAGGGCCACGAGGTCGTCATCGTCTCCGCCTCGCCGCAGATCTACGTCGACGTCGTCGCGGAGTACCTCGACGTGGCCGACGGGCTCGGCACGCGACTGGCCGTCGACGCTCGCGGGAAACTGACCGGGAGCTACCTCGGCAAGAACTGTCGCGGCACCGAGAAACTGCGTCGACTCTCCGCCTGGCTCGAGGATCGTTACCCGGGCGAGGAACCGGTGATCTACGCCTACGGCAACTCTCGCGGGGACCGACGGATGCTTCGCGGCGCGACCTACCCCTACGACGTGGGCAAGCTTGGACTCCTGGGCGCTCTGCGTCACTTCCCGCGTCTGAGGGCGGACACGTCCGATGCCACGACTACTGCTGGCGAATAGTGGCGCCGAGTTCGACGATGCCGGCCTCGCGCCCGTCGTAGGTGACCTGAATGGTCGCGGCCTGTTCGCTCCAGGCGATCACGGTGTGCCCGCGATGGTCGACGATGCCCACGTTGAGGTCATACAGGCCGTCCAGGAGCGGGAGTTGCGCGAGGTCGATGCCGACGACGTTGTGGCCCGGCACCAGGTTGATTGGCGAACCCTGGGCGTCATTGCGACTGATGAGGAGGCCACCTCGCGTGAAGAGTTCCATCACGAAGTTGCCACTGTAGGCAGACGTCGAGTGGACGCTCACGTCGAGGTGTAGCGCCGAGCCACTGCGGACCCCGAACGATCCCGTAGGCGACGAGACGGCGTCGATCTTGATGGACTCACTTAGTCGGGCGCTGTCGTGTACGACGGCGTCTTCGAGCAGGTGCTCGCGAAAGATTCGCAGTGACTCATGCGTCGGGCCGTCGGCGATCATGTCGCCCGATTGCAGAACGACCGCGCGATCGCACAGGGCGCGAACCTGGTCGGCGTTGTGGGTGACGAGCAGGATCGTGCGCCCCTCATCTTTGAATCGCTGGATACGGTCCACGCACTTGGCCTGGAAGCGCTCGTCGCCCACGGCGAGAACTTCGTCGACCACCAAGATGTCGGGGTTCACGTTGACCGCGACGGCGAAGGCCAGGCGGACGTACATGCCGCTCGAATAGAACTTCACCTGCGTGTCGATGAACTGTTCGATCTCGCTGAAGGCGACGACCTCGTCGAAGATGCCGTCGACCATCTTCTTGGAGAAGCCCAACATCGCGCCGTAGAGATAGACATTGTCGCGACCGGAGAGTTCGGTCTGAAATCCTGCGCCGAGTTCGAGCAGCGCCGCGAGGCTCCCACGCAGGCGTATCTCGCCCGTCGTCGGCTTCAAAACGCCGCAGATGCACTTCAAGAGTGTGGATTTACCCGAACCATTTTGTCCCACGATCCCCACCGTCTCGCCCTGGCCCACGGTGAGGTTGATGCTCGAGAGAGCGTTGAAGACCTCGGTTGATCCCGAACGAGGATGCAAGAGACGTTCCTTCAAGGACTGGTGTCGTTCGTGGTGAATCTTGAACTGTTTGGAGACGCCCTGGACGTCGATGACGGTGGTCATTAGAGCTCCGACTCAAAGTTTCCCTCGAGGCGACCAAAGATCGCCTCGGCAACGAAGAACGACAGTATCGCGATGGCGAGCAGAACGCCGTTGAGGTAGAGGAACTTATCAAAGGACCACGTTGGTAGCACGTCGATGATCGGGTGCGGTGCCACCGTTGAGTGAACGATCGTGTTGACGTAGAAGACCCGCTGGAACGTCACGACGATCAAGGTGACGGGATTCAAGAAGTACAGGAACGACAGGCCGCGGTGCGCGAGATGCGGCGCGATGGAGTTCTCGTAGGAGTAGACGACCGGAGTCAGCCAGAACCATAGTTGTAAGAGCACCTCCATCAGGTGCTTCATGTCTCGTAGATAGACGTTGACCGCCGACATGACCATGGCGAGCGCCGACGTGAAGAAGTACAGCGAGAGAAAGGAAATCGGCAGAATAACTATGAACTTCCACGCTGGCGCGTGACCTACCGCGCCAACGAAGATCGCGAGGACGAAGAGTTGAACGACGAAGTAGACAACTGACGCACCGACGTTCGAGAGGGCCAGGATCTCTCTGGGAAAGGAGACTTTCTTCACGAGCGCCGCGCGATCGACAATGACACCGGTGGCGGTGTTGATCGAGCTCTGAAACATGTTCCAGACCACGAGGCCCGAAAACAGGTAGATGACGAAGTTGGGAATCCCGTTTTTCAAGAACACGGAGAAGACGAGGAAGTACACGCCGAGCGTGAACGCGGGCGAGATCATGGACCAAAAGAGACCCAACGACGAATTCTTGTACTTGATGCGAATGTCGGACGCAATTAACCCGAGGAGCAACTCGCGACGAGACCAGAGGTTCTTTAGCCGAGCCGAGAGCGTGGCGCGCGCACTGACGACACGAACTGGCGTGTCCTCAAGTGAACGGCGCTGTGGGTCCGCCGAAGGGGCGTCGCTCACTAGGCCCCTTGACGAATGGCCGAACGCTCGATGACGGCGTCGATGAAGCCGTACTCTTTTGCCTCTTGGGCGGTGAACCAACGGTCACGGTCCGAGTCGGCCTCGATGCGCTCGAGTGGCTGACCGGTGTGAAAGGCGATGCGCTCCGCGAGGGTCTTCTTCATGTAGATGATCTGCTCGGCCTGGATCGCGATGTCCGACGCCTGGCCCTGCATCCCGCCGATGGCCGGCTGGTGCATCAAGATCCGACTATAGGGAAGCGCGAAACGCTTGCCCGGCGCGCCCGCGCACAGCAAGAACTGACCCATCGAGGCGGCCATTCCGATGCAGATGGTGCGAACATCGCAGTTGACGTACTGCATCGTGTCGTAGATGGCCAGTCCGTCGGTGACCGAGCCGCCGGGTGAGTTGATGTAGAGACTGATGTCCTTGTCGCGGTCTTCGGCCTCGAGGAGCAGCAGTTCAGCACAGATGCGATTCGCCGTCGTCTGGACTACTTCAGAGCCCAAGAAGACAATGCGCTCGCGCAACAGGCGTTGGTTGAGATCGTTAACGCCAAAGCCATCATCAATTCGTGAGTTAATCATGAGACCAATCTACCGTGCGGGACTCGAAACGTCTTCTCTTAACGCGTAGACTGGGGACTCTCGCGGGCGTGGCGGAATTGGCAGACGCGCTGGTTTTAGGTACCAGTTCTTCGGAGTGTGGGTTCGAGTCCCTCCGCCCGCACCAAACGCCGGTGCGTCACGACGCGCGTGATCGTCTGCTAACATGGAAAACGCTGTTTCATCGCATCTCGCGATAGAGACCGATTCGACGTAATTCTGCGAGTTGGGCTCATCTCAACTCGTAGGAGTTCCATGTCCATGTCCTTTGCCGACCTCGGCGTCCCCTCACGCCTCGTGGAGCGCTTGAGCGCCCGCGGCATCACCGAGGCCTTCCCCATCCAAGAGGCGTCGATACCCGACGCGCTCGAGGGACGTGACGTGGTCGGAAAGGCCATCACGGGCTCTGGTAAGACCCTCGCGTTCGCGCTGCCGCTGTTGGCGCGCCTTACGAAGGCCCGCCCCCGCAAGCCGGTGGCGCTCGTCCTGGTTCCGACGCGAGAACTCGCCGCTCAAGTGCAAAAAGAGATCGCCCAGCTCACCGACGACCGTGGTCGGCGCGTGATCTGCATCTACGGCGGTACCTCGTACAACGTCGCGCGTAAGGCACTGAACTTCGGCGTCGACGTCGTCGTGGCGTGCCCCGGGCGACTCGAAGACATGCTCGAACAGCGTGCCCTCGACCTCGGCGACGTGATGACCGTCGTCGTCGACGAAGCCGACCGTATGGCCGACATGGGCTTCTTGCCCGCAGTGCGTCGCATCATGAGCGCGACACCGCGTGACCGCCACGTGATGTTGTTCTCGGCCACCATGGGCCCCGACGTCAAGTCCCTCGTCAAGGAATTCACCCACGACGCCATCGTGCACGACGTCGTCGGCGAAGAAGCTCCCAGTGACGTCGACCACTTCTTCTGGCGCGTACCGCGCGACCAGCGCCCCCAGTACACCGCTGACATCAT
>DATLTT010000052.1:0-6235 GCA_035533455.1 Acidimicrobiales bacterium
ACCGAAGCGGCCATCGAGGGCAAGCGCGACAATCTCGTGGGCCTGAAGGAAAACATCATCATCGGCAAGTTGATCCCCGCTGGTTCGGGTCTGGACTACTACGCCCAGCGCGAACTGCGCTTGGAGATGCCCGACGCCGAACTGCTGCCCGCCTGGGCGCAGGTCAGCGACGACGACCTGGACTTGGCGAGCTTGCTCGGCGAGATCTCGAGCGAAGATGACAACTTCAGCGCCGACCTGTCGGCCTTCCAGAACATCGGAACGGCGACGTACGACGAGTCGGCCCTGCCCGAGAACGACGTGACCAACCCCGAGGACGAACTCGGCGGGCGGGCGATTTAGGCCAGCCGGCCGCCCTCGGGCGGCCGGGCTTGCCGGTCTAGTGCATTTTGTCGTAGGATTGACAGTCCGCGCGCGGGGCGTTTCGCCGTGCGCGCCCAGCAATGTTGTAAGAGGAGAGGTTCCGCGTGCCCACCATCGCACAGTTGGTCCGAAAGGGCCGGCAGGACAAGGTTTCAAAGACGAAGACGCCGGCCCTGAAGGGGGCTCCGCAGCGTCGCGGCGTGTGCACCCGCGTGCACACCGTCACGCCCAAGAAGCCGAACTCCGCCCTGCGAAAGGTTGCGCGCGTGCGTCTCACGTCGGGCGTCGAAGTGACGGCGTACATCCCGGGCGTCGGACACAACCTCCAGGAACACTCCATCGTCCTCGTGCGTGGAGGTCGCGTGAAGGACCTCCCCGGTGTTCGCTACAAGATCATCCGCGGCGCGCTCGACACCTCCGGTGTTCGCGACCGCAAGCAGGCCCGTAGTCGCTACGGCGCCAAGAGGGAGAAATAATGCCTCGCAAAGGTCCCGCCGTACGACGTGAGATCCCCGTCGACCCGATCTACAAGTCGGTCCTCGTCACCCAGGTGACGAACAAGATCCTCGAGCGTGGCAAGCGCACCATCGCCGAGCGCATCGTGTACTCGGCCCTCGAGCAGGTGGAGCAGAAGACCGGCACTGACCCGATCGCGACGCTGAAGCGTGCGCTCGAGAACGTCCGTCCCGAACTCGAGGTCCGTAGCCGTCGCGTGGGTGGTACGACCTACCAGGTGCCCGTCGAAGTTCGCCCGCGTCGTTCGACGACGCTCGCCATAAGATGGTTGACCGACTTCGCGAAGAAGCGTCGCGAGAAGACCATGGCCGACCGTTTGGCCAACGAGATCATCGACGCCAGTAACGGGGTGGGTGCGGCCGTCAAACGTCGTGAGGACATGGCCAAGATGGCCGAGTCCAACAAGGCCTTTGCCCACTATCGCTGGTAAGTAAAGAAAGTCTGTAAGGAAATGACCGCACGCGAATACCCCCTGGAAAAAGTTCGCAACATTGGCATCATGGCCCACATCGACGCGGGCAAGACCACGACGACCGAGCGCATCTTGTTCTACACGGGCAAGAACTACAAGATCGGTGAGGTGCACGAAGGCGCCGCCACCATGGACTGGATGGTCCAAGAGCAAGAGCGCGGCATCACGATTACCTCGGCGGCGACCACTTGTTACTGGAACGGCAACCGCATCAACATCATCGACACGCCCGGTCACGTCGACTTCACCGTTGAAGTCGAGCGCTCACTGCGCGTGCTCGACGGCGCCGTCGCGGTCTTTGACGCCGTCGCGGGCGTCGAGCCCCAGACCGAGACGGTCTGGCGCCAAGCCAACAAGTACGACGTGCCGCGCATCTGCTTCGTGAACAAGATGGACCGCGTCGGCGCGGACTTCTTTCGCTGCGTGGACATGATCGAGGACCGCCTGGACTGCGTGCCGGCCGTCATCCAACTACCGGTCGGCGTCGAGGGGAACTACCAAGGCATCGTGGACCTCACGACGATGAAGGCCACGCTGTACCACGACGACAAGGGCGAAGAGCTCGACATCGTCGACATTCCCGACAACCTGAAGGAGTTGGCCGCGACCTACCACGCGAAGTTGCTCGACGTCCTCACCACCTTCGACGACGACCTCATGGAGAAGGTCCTCGGTGACGAGGACATCGCCCCCGAGGACATTCGCCGCGCGCTACGCCGAGGCACCCTCGAGGGCCACTGCGTGCCGATCCTGAACGGCAGCGCCTTCAAGAACAAGGGCGTGCAACCCATGCTCGACGCGGTCGTGGACTTCCTTCCCTCGCCGGTCGACCTGCCGCCCACCCAGGGCACCAAGCCCGGCAAGGAAGAGGTGCTGGAGCGTAAGCCCGCCGACGACGAGCCCTTCTCCGCGCTGGCCTTCAAGATCATGACGGACCCCTACGTCGGCAAGCTGACGTACCTGCGCGTCTACTCGGGCACCCTGCAAAAGGGCGACACCGTCATCAACACCACCAAGGGCATGAAGCGCGAGCGCCTCGGCCGACTGCTCTTGATGCACGCGAACAACCGTGAGGACCTCGACACCATCCGCACCGGCGACATCGTCGCGGCGGTCGGACTGAAGCAGGTCACGACCGGTGACACGCTCAGCGACCCCGACCAACCTATCCAACTCGAGACGTTGACGTTCCCCGAGCCCGTCATCCACGTGGCCGTCGAGCCCAAGACCAAGGTCGACCAGGAGAAGCTCGGCAAAGCGCTCTACGCGCTCTCCGAAGAGGACCCCACGTTTCGCGTGCGCACCGACCAAGAGACCGGCCAGACCGTCATCTCGGGGATGGGTGAACTGCACTTGGAGGTCCTCGTGGACCGCATGTTGCGCGAGTTCTCCGTCGACGCCAACGTCGGCAAGCCCCAGGTGGCGTACCGCGAGACCATCCGCAAGAAGGTCGAGAAGGTCGAAGAGAAGTACGTGCGCCAGACCGGCGGCAAGGGCCAGTACGGCCACGTCGTGATCACCGTCGAGCCCACGGGCCCCGGCGGCGGTTACGAGTTCCTCGACGAGATCTCGGGCGGGGTCATCCCCAAGGAGTACATCCAGCCGGTGAACCAGGGCATCACCGAGGCCCTCACGGCGGGCGTGCTCGCGGGCTACCCCATGGTGGACCTACGCGTTCGCTTGACCTTCGGTAGCTACCACGACGTCGACTCCTCGGAGATGGCCTTCAAGATCGCCGGTTCCATCGCGGTGAAGAAGGCGACGCGCTTGGCGAGTCCCGTGCTCTTAGAGCCCGTGATGAGCGTCGAGGTCGTCACGCCCGAGGACTACATGGGCGACGTGATCGGTGACCTGTCGTCTCGCCGTGGTCGCATCGAGGGCATGGAGGCCCTCGGCAATAACCAGGTGATTAAGGCGCTTGTCCCGCTCGCCGACATGTTCGGCTACGCTACTGACCTGCGTTCTCGCACTCAAGGGCGAGCGACGTACACCATGCAGTTCAATTCGTACGCGGAAGTACCTGACGCGATCGCTAAGGAGATCGTCGCCAAGGCCACTGGCGCGTAAGGAGCTGGGAAACCAGCGAAACCAGGTCCAAACCGTCGTCGGGGAGGGCCGAAACAAACCAGACCGATTCATCGAGAAGCGGTCACGAGAGAGAAAGTTAGTCCCCGACAATGGCAAAGCAAAAGTTCGAGCGCACTAAGCCGCACGTCAACATCGGCACGATGGGTCACATCGACCACGGCAAGACCACGTTGACCGCCGCGATCACCAAGGTCCTGTCCGAGCGCATCCCCGGCACGTCCTTCACGCCCTTCGACCAGATCGACAAGGCCCCCGAAGAGCGCCAGCGCGGTATCACGATCTCGATTGCCCACGTGGAGTACGAGACGGCCAACCGTCACTACGCCCACGTCGACATGCCCGGCCACGCCGACTACGTGAAGAACATGATCACCGGCGCCGCCCAGGTCGACGGCGCGATCCTCGTCGTGTCGGCGAACGACGGTCCCATGCCCCAGACCCGTGAGCACGTACTGCTCGCGCGCCAAGTCGGCGTGCCCTACATCGTGGTGGCCCTTAACAAGGCCGACATGGTCGAAGACGAGGAGCTCCTCGAGCTCGTCGAGATGGAAGTTCGCGAACTTCTTTCGAGCTACGACTTCCCTGGTGACGACACGCCCGTCGTGCGGGTCTCTGCGCTGAAGGCCCTCGAAGGTGACAAGGAGTGGGGCGACAAGATCATGGAGCTCATGGACGCGGTGGACAGCTACATCCCCGAGCCCGTGCGCGCCACCGAGAAGCCCTTCCTGATGTCGATCGAGGACGTGATGTCCATCACCGGTCGCGGCACGGTCGTCACCGGCAAGGTCGAGCAGGGCGTCGTCAAGGTCGGCGACGAAGTCGAGATCGTTGGTCTGCGTGACACGCAAAAGACGGTCGTCACGGGTATCGAGATGTTCCGCAAGCTCCTCGACGAGGGTCGCGCGGGCGACAACCTCGGCGCGCTGCTGCGTGGCACGAAGAAGGAGGACGTCGAGCGCGGTCAGGTACTCTGCAAGCCTGGCACCATCACGCCCCACACCAACTTTGAGGCCGCGGTCTACGTCTTGACCAAGGAAGAGGGCGGCCGTCACAAGCCGTTCTTCGCGAACTACCGCCCGCAGTTCTACTTCCGCACGACCGACGTCACCGGTACCATCGAGCTGCCCTCGGGCACCGAAATGGTGATGCCCGGCGACAACACCGACATGACCGTCACCCTCGGCAAGCCCATCGCGATGGAAGAGGGTCTCACCTTCTCGATTCGCGAAGGTGGCCGTACCGTTGGTTCCGGCCGCGTCACGAAGATCCTGAAGTAGGACTGGTCATGGCCGACAACCGACAGATGATTCGAATCCGATTGAAGGCCTTCGACCACGGCGTCTTGGACCAGTCCACCGCGAAGATCGTCCAGACGGTCGAGCGTACGAACGCCCGGGTGCAGGGTCCCGTGCCGCTGCCCACCGAGAAGCACCGCTACACGGTGGTCCGTGGGCCCCACAAGCACAAAGACAGCCGTGAGCACTTCGAGATGCGCATTCACAAGCGTCTCTTGGACATCGTGGACCACACCGCCAAGACGGTCGACTCGCTCCAGCGACTCGACCTGCCGGCGGGCGTGGACATCGAGATCAAGATCCGCCAGAACTAGCCACCGCGGATCCCGGGGGGCTTTGCGCTCACGGGGCCCGATGGTGTACGGTTAATAGCCCCATTCGTTGCGAATGAGGCGAACAACAGAAGTGTTCAGTTGCCAATTCGTTGGAACGCTGAGCCACCAAGTCGAGCGCTCCGTTCGGGTTTTCATGGCCCGGCGGAGCGTCTGTATGTCGGCCCTGGTCGACGTAGAGAAAAGTAGAGGAAGAGGAAAACGTGGCGACCAAAGCGATCGTCGGCGAGAAGGTGGGCATGACCCAAGTCTGGGATGACCAGAACCGGGCGATACCGGTCACGGTCGTTCGGGTCAGTCCAGCGCGCGTCGTCCAGGTGAAGACCCCCGAAAAGGAGGGCTACTCGGCCGTGCAGGTCACGTGGGGCACGCGCCGCACCTCGACCCTCACCAAGCCCGAACTCGGACACTACGAAAAGGCCGGCGTCACGCCCGGCAAGAAGCTCGTCGAGCTACGTCTCGACGACGTGACGGGCTACAGCGTTGGTCAAGAGATCCTCGCCAACTCGTTCGAAAAGGGCGAGATGATCGACGCCACGGCCGTCTCGAAGGGCAAGGGTTTCGCCGGTGGCATGAAGCGCCACAACTTCAAGGGCCAAGGCGGCGGCCACGGCAACCACAAGAAGCACCGTGCACCGGGCTCGATCGGCGCCTGCGCCACACCGGCGCGCGTCTTCAAAGGCACGCGCATGGCCGGCCATATGGGCCATGAGAAGGTGACCACACTGAACCTGGAGGTCGTCGTCGCCGACCCCGAGCGCGAGCTGCTGCTCGTGAAGGGCGCCGTCCCCGGCCCGCGCGGCGGCCTCGTGCTGATCCGCGCGGCAGTGAAGGGCGGTAAGCGATGAGCCTCGACGCAGAAGTCCTCGACACGGTCACCCTGCCCCGCCACGACGCCACCGGCGCGGTGATCGGGACCGTCAGCCTGGATCCGGAGATGTTCTCGGTCCCGGTCAACGTCCCGCTCGTCCACCAGGTCGTCACGGCGCACCTGGCGACGCGGCGCTCGGGCACGCAGAGCACCAAGACGCGTGCGGAGGTGAAGGGCGGCAGCGCCAAGCCCTTCCGCCAGAAGGGCACCGGCAACGCTCGGCAGGGCTCGATCCGCGCCCCGCACTACTCCGGCGGCGGCATCGCCCTCGGGCCGAAGCCGCGCAGCTACGCGCAGC
>DATLTT010000053.1:0-22077 GCA_035533455.1 Acidimicrobiales bacterium
CTACTGGTAACTCGGCGCTTTGGTGAGGAATCGATTCAGCGCGTCAAGGGTGGCCATGGCGGCGGCCGCGACGTCGTCGTCGGACTTGGCGATCCCGAACATGTCGGCGCCCTCGGAGAAGGGTCGCAGGGTGACGATCACCGGCCAACCCCGGACCGTGGCGACGCTCATCACGGTCAAGAGGTAGAAGGGAATGTTGTACCCGAGTTCGCGAAGCGCCGCGAGTGTGGCCTCGGCGCCTCCGAAGAGCTGCCCGCTGCCGGCCCGGCCCACGCCCATGCGACCGGAGTACGAGAGTTCGACCTCGCACGTGCCGTTCTCGGAGTTGAAGGCGGTGCGAACGAGAGCCACCCGCACGGCCTGGATCTCTCTGGGTGAGATGGCCTTGCTGGCGTCTTCGACGATGACGCTCGCCTCGGTGTAGTAGAGGTTGACGATCTGCGTCGCCATGACGCGTATCGCGCTGGGGTCCTGGCCCGTCACGATCAGGGTCACCGCGTCCACGTCACCGTTGTCGCGGTGACGGATCTCGACGTTCAAGACACCCGAGAGGGACCGAAGCTCGAGCTCGAAATCTTCTTCAGTTGGAGACATCATCGGTGATTCAATCCCTTCTTTTCGTAGAGTCGAGCGTCGGCGATACGGAACAGCTCGGCAGGGTCTGTTGAGTCACGGGGCGAGGACGCGGTACCGATGGTGAATCCTACATGTTCGCGCGCGGAGCCCAAATGGCTCCGGAGCCGGTCAGTGAAGCCCGAAGAATCGTGCCCGTCGGCGTTGGAGAGTATGACCGCGAACTCGTCGCCGCCGATGCGAGCGGCGAGGTCGCCGCTACGCACCGAGCGCCGCATGGCGAGACCGAACTGGCGCAAGAGGTCGTCGCCGAAGGCGTGTCCCAGCGTGTCATTGACGACTTTGAAGCCGTCGAGATCCGCGAGTACCAGCGTGAACGCCCAGCCGTAACGGGCGCTGCGCACGGTCGCGGCCTGCAGGGCGCTGTCGAAGGTGCGGCGATTCGCGATGTTGGTGAGTGGGTCGTGGGCCGCGCTGAAGCGCGCCAGGTGCAACGAGAGCGCGAGTTGACACGCGGTGCGCATGGCGTCGCGCTCGACGAGTGGGACGATGTCGGGTTCGCAGTACACCCCGGGCACGGTCCCGAGGCGAGCGGCCAAGTCGATGCTGATCGCCCCACCACCCGCGCGAAAGAGTTGCGCGCCAAATGATTCGTGGACGAGGACGACGACGGCGTCACGCAGCGCGTAGCGCTCTACCAGGAGGTCGAGGACCGAGTAGATGAAGCCGATCCCCAGTTCGCTGACCGAAAGCTCGTCGAGCATCGTCTGGAACAGCCAAGGTTCGTAGGGCTGGCTGGCGCTCTGCGCGTCGTCGGGCTTTCCTTCGATGAAGGGGCTCACGACTTCGTGCTCGTAAGTCCGCGTGTCGACTCGTCCGCGGGGTGAAGGAGCGAAAGCGGTATGCGCCCCGCGGAGAGCATTGGCTTGAGTTGGGAGGGGTCGACGGGGCGAGAGATGAGATACCCCTGGCCGCGGTGGCATCCAAGGACGAGGAGCTCGTCGATGATCTCGCTGTGCTCGATGCCCTCGGCGGTGACGCCTAGGTCGAGCGCGTGGCCGAGGCGGATGATCGACTCGACGATCGCGCGGTCGTAGGCGTCGGTGGTGATGCCTTCGACGAAGCTCATGTCCAACTTCAACAGGTCGACGGGCAAGTGCTTCAACTCGGTCATGGACGCGAAGCCCGTGCCGAAGTCGTCGATGGCGATTTCGACGCCCATCTTGCGGAATCCGCGCAGGATGTTCGCCGTCTTCTCGGGCTCTTCCACGACGGCGTACTCGGTGATCTCGATGCAGAGACGTTCGCCCGGGATGTCGTTCACCTGCAGACAGTTCTCGACGAACTCCACGAGGTCCGTTGCGGAGAACTCGGCGGGCGACATGTTCACGCGCACGATGAGCGCCAGGTCGGGGTACTCCTTGCGCCAGAGGGAAAGTTGACGGCAGGCTTCAGCGAAGACCCAGCGCCCAATGGTGAGGACGAGTCCGGTCTCTTCGGCGACGGTGATGAACTCCGCCGCGTTCAACAGACCGCGCGTCGGGTGCTGCCAACGCACGAGCGCCTCGACGGAGAGCAGCGCGCCGGTTCGGATGTCGACTTCGGGCTGGTAGTGCAAGCGCAGTTCGCCCTGTTCGAGTGCGTCACGGAGCATGATCTCCATGCGAGAGCGTTCGTCCAGCGTGGCGCGCATCTCCTCGTCGTGCAGCACGGCCTTGTTGCGGCCCCGGGCCTTGGCGACGTACATGGCGCCGTCCGCGCAGGCCAAAATGTCCGAGTCGGTCTGATTGGAACCAGCGACCGCGACGGCGATGCCGATACTCGCGGTGTGGCTGAACTGTTGACCACCGAGGTCGACGGGCGCGGCCACCAGTTCGAGGAGTCGATAGGCACTGGCGAGCACTTCCATGGCGCTGTGGGCTTCGTCGAGGAGGACGACGAATTCGTCGCCCCCGAGGCGAGCGCAGTAGTCGTTGACGCGAATACTGGTTCGAATGCGGTCGGCGATGGTGATGAGGAGTCGGTCACCGTTGGCGTGACCGAGGAAGTCGTTCAAGACCTTGAAACGGTCGAGGTCGATGATCATGACCGCGGTGTCGCGATTGGCGTCTCGACGGAACTTCAACTCTCGAAGGAGGGCGCGCCGGTTCGGGAGGTCGGTGAGGTCATCGTGGTGCGCGATGTGGGCCGTGCGCTCCTCCGCGTCGATGCGTGCTTGGAGTTGCACCAACATCGACGCCACCGCCTGGAGGGCGCTAATCTCCGCGGGCACCCACGCGCGAAGGCTGAAGTGGATGAAGCCGAGGATGCCCCACGTCGAGTCGCCGAGCAGCAACGGCACCGCGGCGCCGGCGACGAGCGTCTCGCCCGTGCCCTTTTCGACGCGGTCCATGAACTCGCCGGTGTCCTCGTCGAGACCCGGCAGGTACGGTTCGCGCAGGTCCTTCGTGGCCATGAAGATGGGGTCGGCGTCGAAGCGCACCTCACCCAGGGGATCGGGCCCGGTGAAATCGTCGCGAATCGGCCACTCCGCTTCGAGGATGGAGAGACCTCGTACGTGGTCGTTGCGCCGCAGGAAGGCCACGTCGGACTCGAGGAACTCCGCTAGCACGCGCGTCGTCCAACCGAGGACCTCTTTACGGTTATCGAGGGTGGCCGACATCAGTCGTTCGGCCACCTGACTGACGAGTTCGTCCAGTCGCCGCTGGTGCAAAAGGGTGCCTTCGCGCGTCGTCTGGGAGGCGACCTTTCCGAAGAGACCACCGAAGGCCCGGGCGATGGACACCTCTCGTTGGGACCAGACGCGTCCGTGGCGCGCGACGATGAGGGCGCCGACGATGCTGCCGTCCAGCACCTCGATGGCGTCAACGAGTACACCCCATTCAGTATCCAAGATCGTCCACGAAAACGGCCCCAGGACCTCTTTACCGCTGAGCTGGCCCTGGACGCGTTCTCGGATGAGGTCAAAGGCTTCTTTGGCCCTCGGTCCCACCAGTGGGTCGATGTCGAAGCCGGGAATTGGCCGGTCAGGATTGGTGATGACGGCCACGATTTCAGCCCGCGGCGTCACGTGGCGCAGAGTCTCGACGACGAGACGAGCCTCGTCGCCTACTTTCCACGCGTCTGTATGCGTGAGATCCCCCACGGGCGAACCGCCTTCACCTCTAAATGGCCTGAAATACGAGAATAGCAGTACCCCCTGGTCATAGATAGTAGGTATATGGCGAAGAAACCGTGACCCTTAGGGCTTTTAGCAGCCTTTGGGTCAGGAAATCTCACAAATTGTAGGTATCTAGGGCAGCGTTCAGCGCGATGGGTTCAAGGTCACGGATGAGGACGTGGCTCAAGGGTCGACGAACGCTTCGCACCGACGGCGGCGCGGCGTGAATAACCCGCATTACCATCGCGATGGTCTCGCCATCGTCGAGGTCCCAGACTCTGTTGAAGCGTTGGGAGAGTTCGTAGAGTTCGTCGAGGTGGCGCTCACCGCCGAGGTTCAAGAGGTCCTTCTCGTCCGTCGCGTAGAGGAAGAGGGGCGACACCGGCTGCACCGCGAGACCGCGCAGCTCGGCGCCCAGCCAGAAGCGTTCGATGGCCGCGCCGCCACGTACGTACCACGTCGGATCGGCGCGCGGAATCGTGATGACCGCTATTCCGGAACTCGAGCTCACCATGGCGCGGGTACGCAGACCGAGCGCCGCGCCGCCGCGCCAGTCGACGAGGTGCTCCATCACGTCCGAACGTCCAACCAACTGCAGGGCGCCGAGGCTCGCGGGGTCCATCTCGAGCGTCCGTACGTCCATTCCTTCTTCGAGCGAGTCGCGTCCGGGCCAGCGAAGTTCATCGAGCATGTCTTGGTGGACCGTCGGGATGAGGAAGCGAAGACGATCGGACTCGGCGAGGAGGGCCGCGCACTCTTCGATCTGGTCGCGTCCGGTCACGAAGCGCAGGCGAGCCCCTTCACGTTCGACGCCACGGCTCAACATCGACACGGTCGCCTCGTCGATGGGCGTGGGACTACCCATGCGACGGTTGACGGTGCGCGTGTGGACGAAGGGCTGCAGGCGAGCCATGCCCGCGTCGATTTGAGTTCCGAGCGTCATGGTGGCGACGTGGCGCGAGTTCGTGCCTTCCGGAAAGAGCTTCACTAGGCCCAGTCGCTTGAGCGACGCCGCCGTGACGAGAGCGTTGAAGAGCGAAGCGCCGAGCGCCACGTAACTCCCGCGCAGGCGAACGTCCATGGCGTTCGTGCTGCGCTCGGGCACGACGTAGAAGCGGACCTCGTCGTCGTTGGCCTCGAAGCGCCATGGTTGCACGTTGCCACCCGACGGCGCGCGTCGGGCCGCGTCGACGATGAGTTCGATGGGATCGGTGCTCACGAGTGGCGGATCCTCGGGTGGCGGGGTGCGCAGGGCCGCCTCGCCCGCCGTGGACACCTCGACGGGCGAGAGGCCCGAAAGGATCTCCTCGACGTCAAAGCGGATGCGTCCGGACGGTAGATCGCCCTCAAGACCGAAGCGCCGAACCGCCGCCGCCGTCGTGACCGCGCCGAGAGTGACCTCGCTCGCGAGTTGCGGCCAACCCGTGACGGTTTGCCCGAGTTCGAAAACCGTCGCGGCTCCCCGCGATGAGATTTCGTCGGCCCCGAGCACGCGCAAGACAAAGGGTCCCTTGTCGGCGAGCGAGAGGCCCGCCAATTTGGACGAGTCCATGTCGCCCATGAGGCCGTGGAATATTGGACGGTTGGGTTCGAGGTCGTAGCGTTCGACGTCGAGGACTCCTCGGTCACTGGTCTCCATGATCACCGGGATGCCGCGCGCTCGCGCGGCCTCGCGGACGAGGAATTTCACGTCGAGTGAGTCGCACTCCTCGATGACCAGGTCGAGGCCGTCGAGGAAGGTGTCGAGGTTGTCCGCGTGGATGCCCTCGGGTATGACGACCACGCGCAGGTAGGGGTCGATCTCGGCGATTCGTCGCGCGGCCACGATGGCCTTGTTGACGCCGAGGTCGAGCACGCTCGCGGGTACGCGATTCAAATTCGACAGTTCGATGGTGTCGAAGTCGGCGAGACGGATCTCTCCGGCCAGTCCCTCCATCGCGAGAATGTGGGCGATGGAGTGACCGGCGCTCACGCCAACGACGCCAACGGACAACGTACGCAAACGAGCTTGCTCATCTCGGGTCACCTTGTTGTGGTTGCGGTCGAGCCGCACCGCCGAGAAGGCGCGCGGTCCTAGCAGGCGCACCACCGCGCGACGCCAGGGGTAGTAGACCCATCGCTGGCCTTCGTCAAAGAGTTTGCGCGAGGGCGTGGGCTTCACTTCGCCGAGCTGCTCGCGCTGCTCTTCGAAACGGTCGATGATCTGGAGCGACGGATCGGCTCGCAGCACTCGTAGAACTTCGCGCTGGGCTCGTTCGGTGACGTCAAGCACTAGAGGTCGCCTCGACTGTGTGCTCGTGGACTCGGCCTCGAGTACGCCCACGCCGATCGAGATAGGACCACGTGAGAGCTGTTCACCTTCCAAGCGAAGGGCCTGCTGATTGGCCGGCGAACTCAGCTCGTAACTCAAGGTGCGGCGAAAACACACGGCGACCGTGCGGTAGCGCTCGTCGGGGAACGGGACCGATTGCGTTCCCACCATCTTGGCGCCGATGAACTCCGCCAAGGGAAGTAATCGGTCGGACACCGCGGCGATGGCGAACTCGGCACTGAGCCAGTTCATCGCGTGAATGAAACACCGCGACATGGTCATCGCGAGGTGCACGCCGGTAACAGCTTCGCCCTTCGACCAGGCGCCCTTACTTTCGATGGCACCGAGGCGCACTTCTTTGTCGATGACGGCGGCGATCTCGTCGATCTCTGGCGACTCCGACATCTCGTCGATCAAGTACGCCTGGTGACTTCCCTCAAGGGGTCCGTGGAACCGTACGCCGGCGACGACCTCGCCGTCGGGTGCAAAACCGAGGAAAAAAAGCGGAACGCCGTTTCCATCTTCGAAGTCGCGGCGACGAAGGGCCTCTTCGAAACCTCGGCTGCGGTAGATGCCCTCGGCACCGTCTAGATAGACCTGCCAAAGATCCGGCCGCTCCATCGGGTGATGACCTTCAAAGCGCACACCCGATTCTTGGTCGACGAAACTCGCGCCGTATCGGTACCGGTGGCCTACGACGTTTCCCACTGAAGATCCTCTCGACTCTACGAACTTGTACTGTAACCAATTCGGAGTTACACCGATCCTCCCCAAACTATAATTGGATACGGTGCATAATTAAGGGAGTATCCCTTCCAGACTCGACGAGAGCGATGGCGGGTGACCGGTTGTGACGACAGATTCGAGAACCGACGTGGCCATGATCGTGACCCTCTTGCACACTCTCAACTGATGAGTGTTGAAGAGCGGATGAGCATCCGCCCACCGCGAGATCGCCGAGAGAAGCACTGAATGTTAGGTGTACTTATTGGCGCGTGCGCCCTCTTCGGACTCGCCATAGGGTCGTTCTTGAACGTCGTCATCTACCGGGTTCCCCGCAACGAGTCCCTCGTGTCGCCGCGCTCGAAATGCCCTTCGTGTGGCGCTCCCATCAAGGATCGCGACAATATCCCGGTTGTGTCGTGGCTACTCCTCAGGGGAAGCTGTCGAAACTGCCTCGCCCCGATTTCGGCCCGGTACCTCTACGTGGAGCTGGCCGGGGGGGCTCTCTTCGCCGGAGGGGCCGCTCGACTCGGCTTTCGTTGGGACCTTCCGGCGATCCTGGTCCTGCTCGCCGGTCTGCTCGCGCTCGCCGCTATCGATCTCGAGCGGATGATACTTCCAAAGAAAGTCGTCTATCCGGTGTTGGCCATGGTGGCCGGGCTCTTGGTGCTCGCGGCAGCCGTAACGGGGGATTGGCACGACCTGCTCGTCGCGGCGGTCTGTTCGGGGGCGTGGTTTTCCTTGTTCTTCGTCTTGAACTACGCCAGTCCTCGAGTGCTCGGATTCGGCGACGTCCGCCTCGCGCTCGTCCTAGGTCTGGGGCTCGGATGGTTCGGATGGCGTTACGTCGTCCTGGGCTTCTTTGCCGCCAATCTCCTCGGCGCGATTCTCGGGGTGACGCTCATCGCAATGAAGAAGATGACCCGAGACCAGCCGATTCCTTACGGCGTCTTTCTCGCACTCGGCGCGGCGTTCGCCGTCTTTGCCGGGCCCGAGATCGTGCCGTGGTTTACGAGAATTCACTAGCGCTCGTCGTTCATTGTCACTGATGACTGAGACGGACGTCCTGTCGGCGAGCGCGTCGAGGCGTCCGCCGACACCGACGTCCATTGCCCATTTTCCCCCTAAATCCTGCGAGGATGAGTGGGTGACTCTAGACACCAACGTGCGCGGATTCTGAATGCTGCCTTCGAGAAGAGCAGAATCAATCGCGGATATTGGAGTTCGTTTACGGCACTGGCTGGACAGCCCAATCCGTTTATTTTGGCGCGTGATGGGATGGCTGGGCGCCTCCGTGGTGTTCTACGGCCTTGTCGGACTCCTTGGCGGACCTACCGAAGGAGACGCCTCCGAGACGGTGTACTCGACGTGGTCGATCGCCCACGGAAATTTGGGGTGCGCTTACCCGAAACTGGCCACCTATCACTTCGACAATTTGGCCAATCCCTTTGCGCTAACCGCGCCGTTGTACACGCTGATAACGGGAGCCGCGTCGGCGCTCCTACGAATTGGCCATTCCGTGGAGTTTCCCACGCAGCACCAACTTGGCCCCTCGTGTGACAACGCGTTCGTCGCCATGTTTCACTGGTCGGTGAACGCCGGCGCAATTCTTCCGACCGTTCGGCTGAGCTATCTCATGTGGCCCGTACTCGTGGTTGGCGTTATTGCGCTCCTTGGAGCGGCTGGTCGTGGTCGCCAGCGCTGGGAGCCCCTCGCGCTTCTCATGGTGGCGTGCACGCCGACGGCCTGGATGTGTCTTACGTACTTCTTTCACCCGGAGGACCTGTTGGCGATGGGGTTTATTTTCGCAGGGGTCGCTTGTTCGCTTCGAAAGCGATGGTTCTGGGCCGGAGTTTTGTTGGGTCTCGCGTGTAGCTCTCAACAGTTCGCGTTCCTGGTGGCCGCACCCCTTCTCGTGGTGGCCACTGGTCGACAGCGAATTCGATACCTGGCGGGGGCGGTGGTCACGGTCGCGATCATCGACATTCCGATTATCGTCGCAACGTCGGGACGGGCGATTCGGACTTTGATTCTTGGTTCGAGTCGCGTCGGTGTCATCAATCGTTCAACCGGCGGGACAGTGCTCTGGGAAACCGACCTCCGTGGAATACCGCTCTTCCTGCTCTCACGCGTTGCACCCATTGCGGCGTCGATGGCACTCGCCTGGTGGGCTTCCAAGCGACTCGGTCCACGCATCCTCAGCCCTGTTCCCTTGATTTCGCTCCTCGCGTCATCTCTCGCGTTTCGGCTCATCTTTGAGGAGAATCTCTTTGGCTACTACTTCATGGCAGTCTCGGTGGCTCTCATCGTGCTCGACGTCGCGAGGGGCCAGGTACGGGGCACCGTGCTCGCCTGGATCGCGTTGGTGACGGTAGCGTTCAATCCCGTCCACGCAGGCTTCCTATCGAATATGACGGGGCACACTCTCGAGCTCTACTACGCGCTCCCCATTGTCGTACTCGGCATCGTCGCGGCGACGGTCGTCGTTGATGCCGTCTATCGACGGATCAGGGTGTACAAACTCGTCTGGATTGTTGTGGTCCTGGTGACGTGCGAGTCAAAACTTTACGGACAGAAAAACGAACTCTTCAACGTGCCCCACTGGCTATGGCAAGTCGTGCTGGCTCCAATTGCGCTCGGCTTGGCCCTGAAGCCTCTGCTCACGTCGCTCAACGCCGGGGCCTCATCGATGGTTGCTGAGGAATCTGATTTTGTCAGTTCCTCATGACCGGTCGAGAACCACGCTCCGGCTGATCGTCGAGGAACTCGTACTTCGACAGCATCGGCGTGGCTCTCTAGTAGACGATCTCCATGCGCAGTCCTTCGCTGTCCCATTCGGGTTCGACCGGAATGCGCTTCGCCGCGTGGCCGAAGACGCGCCGCGCGGTCCAAAGGAGTGCCAGCGCGTCGAACTGGTGTTTCTCTGACACGTCCCCGATCTCGTTGTCGAGGACTTTGTCAAACGCGGGAAAGTGTGACTCGAGGACCTCCAAGCGCTCGTCACGCCCGGCTTCGATCTTCTTCGAGCGTTGCATCGACGAGTCTTGATTGAGCTGAAAGAAGCTCAACTCGGGGTGGCCCTCGTAGACGAGTCGTTGGCGAAACGGCGACATCTCCTTGGCCACCTCGCGGTAGTGCGGAAGCATCGTCGCGGTAATGGCGTCGACGCCGGACTCCTTTATCTCGATGAGATTGTCCAAGATCGCTCGAGAAGGCGCGTTATGAATTGTCGAGCCACGCCGACCCGCCAGGGCTCGGGCTTCTCGATCGCACGTTCTCGCGCCCATCGCTGGCGTGTCGAGATACCCAATGGGCGCGTTGATGACAATAATTTCGTACGCGGGGTGTTCACTGAGGATCTCGAGGAACGTCTCGTACACGCGCGGTGGCTCGGGGGCGAAAGTTGAACCCGCCATTTTGGCCGCTTGTACCAGCCAGCCCGAAGAACACGGCGTGACGCCCGCGACGAGGCGATAAGGAAGCGTGGGACCGCGATGAAGACTCACTCAATCATTTATACCTTAACGAATGACTTGTCAATTGCCTCCAGCGTTCGAACGAGTTCCTTCGGGTGAGCGGTGTTCGACATGGCGTCCTCGTAGGTAATGACACCATCGACGATTAGCTTCGCGAGACTGTTCTCCAGGGTCTGCATACCCTCGGACGTATTCGTGAACATTATGTTCTGGAGCTGATTGGTGCGTCCCTCGCGAATGAGGTTTCGAACCGGGTTCGTCGCGATAAGCACCTCGTACGCGGCCACCATGCCGCCACTGATCCTTGGGATGAGCCGTTGAGCGATGACCGCACTGAGTGACGAGGCCAACTGGACTCTCGTCTGTTCCTGACGCCAGGCGGGGAAGACGTCGATGATGCGGTCGATGGCCTGAGGTGCGTCGTTGGTGTGCAGCGTGGCGAAGACGAGGTGACCGGTTTCAGCCATGGTGAGGGCGATCTGAATTGAGTCGATGTCACGCATCTCGCCGATGAGGAGGACGTCGGGGTCCTCGCGAAGAGCTGAACGAAGAGCGCGGTCGAATGACGGACTGTCGAGACCAATTTCGCGCTGACTGACGGCCGACGTCTTGTGTTCGTGGACGTATTCGACGGGGTCCTCGATGGTCAAGATGTGGCACGCGCGCGTCTCGTTGATCCGGTTGACGATCGCCGCCAAGGTGGTGGATTTTCCAGAACCCGTCGGTCCGGTGACGAGAACGAATCCGCGGGGCTGCTCGGCTACCCAGTTAGCGGCCCACGGCAAGCCGAGCTCTTCGAAACCAGGAATCTTCGTTGGAATGATTCGAAGAGCAAGCGCCGTTTGACCACGCTGTGTAAAGACGCTGCCGCGAATTCGTGCGCGATCACCCCAAGAGAACGAAAAGTCGACGTCCAGAAAGTCTTGAAACGTTTCCTTCTGGCTGGTGGTCAGAAGCGCCATAGAGATCTCTTTGATCTCGTCTCCCGATAGGACTCGAGCATCAGGTAGTGGTTGGAGTCGTCCAGTGACGCGAATCCGAGGCTGTGATCCTCCCGACAAAAGGAGGTCAGTGCCTCCTTGGTCCCAGAGGGATTGCAGCCACGGGTCAATCATTTGGGCTTGGCTTTCGGTCACTGACGCTCCATCTCATGCAAAAAACCACCCGAAGCGCCTAGCGTAGTAGCCGGCACTTCGGGTGGTTTTACGCGATTTCTTAGTTACAGGCCAATGTCAAGCGTTTTACTAGCCGTGCCACATACCGCGGGCCCCGTGTAAGCCACGGCCGTCGTCGGGTAGCCAGTCACAGGGTTTGTCGCTTTGACGGTCAACGAGGCGTTCGTGCTACCGCTCGTCGTTACCAATGCGTACGTGTAACTCGTGGCGTTGGGCCACGACTGGACGTAGGGTCCACCGGTCTTCTTGGTAGCGGCCGTGGTCGCGGTCAAGAGCGCCTGGGAAGGTGTCACGTTCGGATTCTGTGCGTGGAACGCCGAGATCGCGGTCGAAAGCGTCGCACCGTCAGCTTGACAGGCTGCGAGCTGGCTCTTGCCCGTAATGCCACCAAGGGCGAAAATGACAACAGCGGCCAAAATACCGAGCACCACGATGACGATGAGAAGTTCGATCAAGGTGAAACCGTCGATCTCCCCGGCGTCCTTACGGCGCTTCAGCCGTTGGTAGGTCGAAATCATATACTTACTCCCTCATTCCTTAGTGGGCGTACCGACACTCGGAGACTCCCGTTTTCTCACCGATTTGTATATTTCAAACGGTTGTCACGAATCTTAGACGACGTTGTTTCGGCAACTAAAACACATTCCGGACAACTTCTTTTGAATTTTGTTACTGAAATTCCTGATAGAAGGGGTGGAGTTCGACTTCGATTGAATTGTTTTGCTGTTGTGAAAGCCAATGCATGCTCTAAAACGCTTCGTGCTTCAATTCGTCTTTTCAAAATTTCAAAATAGCTTCTTCGCTGGTGTTCTCTTCTTCGTGTTGTTCATCGAACTCACGTGACGCTTCATCGTGACGGCTAACACTTCTCACTTGTAATTCGTCTCGCGTGATACCAGCGAAACGATTCTCGAACTGTCTTCGTTCGCTGCCCTGGGGACGTCAATGTCGCAAACCGACCTTGAAGGGGAAAGTGCCCAACTCTTGTCCGCGTTGAACTCGGATCAACAAATGGCGGTGAAGCGGCGTGGACCTAGGCCGTCCACGTCCACTGATCGGTCGTAGCCCCTTGCCCGCACTGGCCCGCGCTACAAGTTGTCGAAAGCGGCGCGCCACCTCCCGGCGGGTAGTCGTCGAAGGTGACCACGGCAGTAAGTAGATCGGCATTGGGGCTCGCGCACGCCACGCCAGACGCCGCCGCGGCGCCCGTGCAGGCGTAAAAAGTGACGACGCGCGTGGCAGCGCTGGCCAGGTTTTGCACCGTCGTGCACCAAACCGCCACGGTGTCATTGTTGACGGTCAGCTGCGACACGGAGCCGCTCGCCGGCGTCCAGCACTCTCCGACCGCTGGCGACGCGGTCTGGGACATCAGGGGGGTATAGCGAATGCTCTGGACCGCCACTTGGACGGCACTCGTGACGGCGTAGTCGAGAGAGCTGACGGACTTGAACTTCACGGTGTTGTTGAGGTCGTTCATCGCCCAGTCGGCGAGCGCACCCACGACCAGTGAAATCGAGACGATGTAGACCAGCGCCAAGATGATGACGGCCCCGACCTCCGTGTGCTCTCGTCTTCCTCGGAAGTGGCACGAAGGTCGTCCGCTGCGTCGGACCGCGTCGGGCCGATTCGCGATTCTGTTACTCACTCGTTCATCTCTCTGCTCAGGTTGTTTCATTGCTCATTCTTAACGTCGAACGGGGCATTAGGGCGTGACCTCAATGCCAATGGTTCCCCAGTGGGTACCTCCGGAGAGCGTCCCGGAGATGGAGGCTGCGGCGGGACTCCCGAAGTAGGCGGCTGGCGTGAACCTATTGACGGTCGTCGGGGTGAAGAGGTTCGCGAATCCTGCCTCGGTGGTGGGCCAAGGGTCACTGAAGGAATATGCATCTCCGAAGAGAACTTCAGAGGCATTCCCCGCCACGGTGGGACTTAGAGCGAATACGGGGGTGGAGTCATTGCCCTTGCTCGCGTCGGCCAGGGCGAAACCGGCACTGGAGTCGCCTAGGAACTCCACGACTTGGATGGACGCGTGGAGCGTCGAGTGGCTGAAACCGACGGTGACGTCTCCACTGTTTCCGGTACCGATTGTCTGGTAGACGCACATCTGGTAGAAGATCGTATTGCTGCCGCCACCCGTCGTGTAGTACGGGACGTAGTTGCTCGGGGCGAGCAACGATCCCGCGCTGAGGGCGCTGCCCGAGAGCGATGAGTCGCAGACGTTCGTGTTGCGGTTGCCATTCTTGTCTTCATAAGAAACGAGCACGAGCGCGGGTGACCCGCTGGTGACGCTGAAGGGGGTCGAGTTAGAGATCGACGATCCGCTCCCTGCGTTATTGCTGGCGACTTCTTGTGCGTCTATCGTGATCGTCAGCGTCCCCGCCACGTAGATGTTGGGCGAGTTGTAGTTGGCGGCCGAGCCCGACGTGAAGTTGAGGACCGCAGCGCTCGGTGTTACGGAATAGGTGCCAACGCTGGTCGGCGGTGTCGGCGACGGTCCGTACGTCGTTGGACTGACGCCGCTGTAGGAGTAGGTGGCCGAGGTCACCGTTGCCAAGTCGGACCCGACGAAGCCGGCGACGTTCGACGTGTCAGCGACCGCGGGACTATTGGTCCAGGTCAAGGTCTGGTTCACCGCGGTGACGGTTAGGGCCGTCGCGGGAAGTATGTTGACGGTCGTCGCTACCGAACTAACTGCGTTGTAGTTGGCGTCGGCGGCCTTCGTCGCGGTGACCGAACAGGTGCCGACACTCGTCGAGGTCAGTGAGTTCCCGGCGGTCGCGCAGCCGGTCGCGGTGCCGTTCGTGGCCGTGTAGCTCAGGGCGCCCGAGCCCGAGCCGCCACTCGAGGTGAGCGACAGCGCCGTGCCGTAGGTGGCGCTCGTCGAGGTGAGCGTGAGCGCTGCCTGGTTGGCCTTGGCGATCGTCAACGTCCCCGCCACGTAGGTGTACGTGCCCGAGTAGTTCGCCGCGATGCCCGACGTGAAGGTGAGCGACGCGGCGCTCGGGGTGACCGAGTACGTACCGGCGCCGGTCGGACGTGTCGACGAGGGTCCGTAGGTCGTTCCACTGATGCCGGTGTAGGAGTAGGTGGCCGAGGTCACCGTCGCCGCGTCGCTACCGAGCAGACCCGAGACGCTCGACGTGTCGGCGGCGACCTGACTACCGGTGTAGGTCACGTTCTGGTTCGCGGCCGTGACGCTCAACGTGGCCTTGGCGATCGTCAGCGTCCCCGCCACGTACGTGTTGGGCAAGCTGTAGTCGGCGGCCGAGCCCGACGTGAAGTTGAGGGTCGCGGCACTGGGCGTCATCGAGTAGGTACCTGCGTTCGTCGGAGGCGTCGTCGAGGGACCGTAGACTGTCGAACCCGTGCCCACGTAGGTGTAGGTAGCCGAGGTCACCGTCGCCGCGTCGGACCCGACGAAGCCGGCGACGTTCGACGTGTCAGCGGCGGCGGCACCTCCGGTGTAGGTCAAGTTCTGGTTCACCGCGGTGACGGTGAGCGACGGTGCCGCGTTGATCGTCAGCGTCCCTGCGACGTAGGTGTTGGGTGTGGCGTAGTCGCCCGCGACGCCCCTCGTGAAGTTGAGCGTCGCGGCACTCGGCGTCACCGAGTACGCGCCTGGGTTGGTCGGAGGCGTCGTTGAGGGTCCGTAGGTCGTTCCACTGATGCCCACGTAGGTGTACGTGGCCGAGGTCACCGTTGCCGCGTCGGAACCGACGAAGCCAGCGACGCTTGACGTGTCAGCGGCGGCGGCGTTTCCGGTGTAGGTCAAGTTCTGGTTCTTGGCCGTGACCGAGAGCGCCGGAGCGGTGTTGATAAGTAACGTACCCGCGACGTACGTGCTCGGGGTGCTGTAGTCGGCGGCCGTACCGGTCGTGAAGGTGAGCGTCGCGGCGCTTGGCGTGACCGAGTACGTGCCAGCGCCGGTCGGGCGTGTGGTGGAGGGTCCGTACGTCGTAGCGCCCGTGCCCGCGTAGGTGTACGTCGCCGAGGTCACCGTTGCCGCGTCGCTGCCGAGAAGACCTGACACGTTCGACGTGTCGGCCACGGCGGCGCTGCCGGTGTAGGTCAAGGTCTGGGACTGAGCGGTGACGACAAGTGCCGCCGCCGGGTTGATGGTCAAGGTGAAGGGCGTCGTGCTACTGGCGGCGTAGTTGCCGATCGCTCCCGCCGCCGCGGTGAGGTTACATGTTCCCGCGGACACCGTCGTCACCACGCCCGTAGCGGCGTCGATCGTGCAGATACTGGTTGTCGTCGAAACAAAGGTGATCGGACCGTTGGCGCTGCCCTGGGCGTAGACCGTGTACGTTCCCGCGGGATTGTAGGTCGTCGCGGCGCTCGTGGAGGTCGTGGTGTAGGTCCCGTCGGTGTAGAACGCGACGCTTTGGGGTGCTCCGACGATGGTGATGGTCACGGGACTCGAAGTGAAGCCATCGCCGGTCGCGACGATCGACAGCGTTCCCACGTTCGTTGACGTGAGCGTGTCACTGGCGCCGCCGGCAACCGCCGTGACGGGACCGAGACCAGAGACCGCGCCGCCGGTACTCGAGAACTGGCTGAAGGTGATCGCCGCGTTGTACGCGGTTTCGACGTTTCCGTCGACGTCCTCAGCGACGGCGGAGGCCACGCACGAGTTGGGCCACGTTATGGTCGCCGAGCAGCCAGTGAGGACGACCTGGCTCGCCGGTCCCGGGCCAGAGGGAGTAAAGGTCGCGCTGGTTCCGGGCGTGAGGTCACCCGTGACGGTCGAAGCGGTCATGGTGTACTTCGTTCCGACGATGCCTTCGAAGACGCAGTTCGCTACGTTGACCACGCCAGTGACGGCGGTCAAGTTCGAGCAACCCGTAAGGGTGCCCGCGTTCGCCGTCAACGTGATCGTCTCATTGTCAGTGATCACGATGTTGCCGGCCGAGTCCTCGATCTTTACCACTGGTTGCGTCGTGAAGAGGGACTGGGACGCGCCGGCCACCGGCTCGGTCGTAAAGACCAGTTGCGTGGCGGCGCCTGGTCCCGTGGGCGAGAAGGTGGCGCTCACGACGGAAAGTCCGCCCTGTGTCGCGGTCAAGGTGTAGTTCGCGCCGACGATGCCCGCGAACGTGCACGTCGAGACGGTCACCACGCCGTTCACGGGCGTCAGTCCGGTGCACAGTGACAGGACGCCACCGTTGGTGGGCGGCGTGACGGTCAGTGTTATCGGCGCCGTCGACGCGGTCACCACGTAGCCGTTGGAGTCGTAGATCGTAATCACCGGTTCGAAGCCGAAGGTCGCGCCCGAAACCCCGGCGACGGGTTGGGTGGTGAACACGAGCTTGGAGGCAACGCCCGTGATGTCGAAGGAGGCGCTCGTGACCGTGGGAAGTGAACCACTGGACGCCGTCAACGTGACGCCGGTTGCGTAGTTACTACCCGCACAACCGGAGAACGCCGCCGCGCCGTTAGAGGGCGTGATGGCATTGCAGCCGTTCAGTGTCTGGCCTGCGCTGATGGTCATCGACACTTTGGTGTTGTAACTGGTCACGATGTTGCCAAAGGCGTCCTCGACGGTGACGACCGGCTGGGTCGTGAACGCCGCCGACGGACTCGCACTCGAGACGCCGCTCGGCTGCGCCGAGAAGACCAGTTTGGTGGCGGCTCCCGCCGCCTTCACGGTAAAGGCACTGCTGGTGGCTGAGATTAAACCTGTCCCGGAGGCGTAGAGCGTGTAGGGGATGGCCGCGTACGTGTTTGAGACCGGGTCGTAGATATAGCCACCCTCGAACGTACAACCCGCCACGTTGAAGACGCCCGTCGTCGTTGAGAGTCCCGTACATCCAGAAAGGACGCCACCGGACGAGGTGAGGTTGATGGAGCCACTCCAGGTGATGGGCGAGCCACTCTGCTCGACCTTCAGCACTGGTTGCGTCGAGAAGGTCGACCCCGAGTTGCCAGCCGATGGCTCGGTCGTGAAGACGAGGTAGGGCTGGGTGGCACCGGACACGGTGATGGAGGTGCTTTGCGGCGACGTGAGCGAACCGTCGACTGCCTGGAGGGTGTAGGAGGTGGTACCGCCCGTGATGCTGATCGTGCAACCGGAGAATGTCACCAGCCCTGAATTCTCGTTACCGGAACAGCTCGACAACGTCCCGTTCGTACCCGTGGCGATCGAAAGGATCACCGGAGAGTAGTCACTGGTCACGGGCTGGCCGAGGGCGTTCTCGACCTCCAGCACGGGCTGCGTGGCGAAAGCAGAGCCCGATGAAGCCGAACTCGAAGGTTCCGTGACCCAGACCAGTTGTGTCCCGGGACCGACATTGGTTGACGAGGTCGCACTCGCCAGGGGGTAGTCGACGACGAAGGTGTTGGTGTACGCGTGACCGTTGGAGTCAGTCACCGTGACCGTGATCTCCTCGGGACCGTCGGTCCGACAGGTGGAGTCGAAGAGTGAGGTACTGGCGTTCCAGTACTGAACGTTCGTAATCGTCGCGGTGAATCCCTGCGACGTGTAGGTCGGCGCGACGCTGATGCCCGCTGACGTCAAGAAGGTGGAGATTGTCGTGGGCGTCGTGGTGGGCGTCACGCACGAGGTGAAGAGCGTGAGTTGCGAGCCGACGCCGGCGATGACCTGTTGGGAGGTGCTATTGAGGACGATGTCGGCCGACGCGAGGCGTCGGTGAAGAGCGCTCGCCGTGATCGACGTTGAGAAAGCGATGATGAGCGCCACCGACGCGAGACCGAGTACGACGAGGGCGAGTAGAACCTCGATAAGGGTGTCACCGGCCTCGGAACGTCGCGCCCGTTCGGGCGCTTCGGACACGTCGCTTTCGTGAAGCGCCGAGCGCTGAGTACGGCTCATCGGAAGTCGGCACCTTGCTCGTACTGACAACCCCCGCGCGTCTTGGGAAGTACCACCGATTCCAGGCGCCTGCTCATGGCACCAACAGTCCAAAGGTGATCGCCTGAAGACCGGCCCCCTTCATCGTCACGCTGAGCGACGACGGAGTTTGCGACTCGACCATGGTGGCACCGGTCTTCGTAGCGCTCGTTCCGCCGGGAGCCGAACACTCGACGGAGTATGGGCTGAGTTGGACAAGGTCGGCACCCTGGCCGCACGCGTTGCCAACCGGTGAGTTGTCAGTGATATCGACCGCCTCGCCGTTAGGGATCCAACTCAAAGTCGCGCTCGAGTTCACGGTCCAGATGATGGATTCGCCGTTGTCGGTTGATTCGGCGTCGGCGCTGACCGCTTCCCAACCCGTCGCGATCGTGCCGGTGGGGCTGACCACCGAGATGTTCGTGAAGTTGATGGTGTTTAACGAACCGGAGACTCGTTGATAGAGCGCCGGGTCCCCCGTGATGCCGGTATAGAAGGGGACGTTGACGCCGCCGATGTTATTGATGTTGCCGAGAAAGGCCTCCGGGTAGGTGGGCAGGTACCACGGCAGTACGGTGTTGCCGACGATTTGAAGGCAGAAGTACATGGTGTAGTTACTCGGCAAGCTGACGGACAACTCGAGACAGCCGCCACCCGTGGCCTGGGCCAACGCGGCGGGAGAGTTGAGGAAGGCGAAGTTGACGAAACAGAGCGTGCCCGAGTACGTACCCGTGTCGGGACTCGCGAATCCACAGCTCGTCGTGGTGTTGGCCGTGAAAGGGGAGCCGTTATTCGTCGACGAGGCGCTCGCTACGGGGCTGCCCGTCAGTGAGTAACAGTACGTCCCCGCCGCGCATGAGGAACCGCCGGCGTTCTGGTGCCCGGGTTCTGGCTGGATGACGTTCAACGTTACGTCCGCGATGTTCTGAGCGGAAATCCACTGTTGCGCGGCGAGACTCGGTGAACAAAGGAGGCTACTCGCGCTCGACACGCAGCTTATGGTCGGTACGGGTTGACTACTTTGAAGATTGTAAGAGAGCGTGGTCGTGCTCGATGGCGCATAGGAACCGCTTTGGCAGAAGAGTCGCTCGAGTGAGTAGGTAGGCGTGGTGCCACTCGAATTGGTCACACTCACGTACGAGATGGTCGTCTGGAAGACGCCCGTCGTTTGATTGAGGTCGGACTCCATTCCTAAGAGCTGCGTCCCGGTACCCGCGCCGCACTGGGGCGTACTCGTCGCGGCCGTCGTGACGTAGGCGGCGGCCTGCACGTCGTTTTGGTAACTTGCCGACACGACTTGGGAGTCCGACGTGTTGGCCAGTCGATTCGCGACCCCTGATTGCAGGGAAAGGATCGAAACGAGGCCCAGCGAGAGAGCGCCGACGATCAGAGGAAGAATCGTGACGACGATGAGAAGTTCGACCAGCGTGAAGCCCTCGTCGGCGTTGTGGCGCCGTCGAGCCCGACCGCTGGCGATCAGGCCGGTCTTGACGCGACCAATCGGCCCGTTCGCACTACGTTGAAGCTTCTCAGTGCTCATCCAACTTTTACCTGGTTGTAGATGCCGTACATCGCCGAGATAAGGGCCACCGCAACGAAACCAACGACGACGCCCATGAAGATGATGATCGCGGGCTCAAAGAGGGCCGTGGCCCTTTCCAACTTCGTCTCCAACTCGCGGTTGTAGTACGCCGCCGCGACTTCGAGTTGCTGATCGAGAGTTCCGGTCTCCTCACCGACGCGAAACATCTGGCGCGCGGCCGCCGGGAAGAGTTCGGTGAGATTGATCGGGCCGGAAAGGCCCTGGCCCTGCATCATCGCTTCGCGCACGCCTTCGAGAGCCTTCTTATAGACGGCGTTGTTCGCGGACTCGGCCGTGACGGCCATGGAGCGCGGGAGGTCGACGCCCGCTCGAAGCATGGAGGCGAGTACTCGACAGACCCGCTCAATGATGGCGGTCTCGGTGAGGTCACCAATGACGGGGAGTTTCAACATCCACGAATCGAGGATGTCTCGACCCTTGTCCGAGCGTCGCATGCTCATGAATCCGCCCACGAGGACGATCACGAGGGCGAGTTCGAAGTACCAGTCCTTGCCGACGAACGACGTCACGCTCAGTAGGAGGCGCGTCATCAAGGGGAGCTTGGCGTTGAGACTCTTGAAAAACACCTCGAATCGCGGCATGACGAACACGGCGAGGACTACGACCGTCACTACTGACATGCACGCGACCACTGAGGGGTAGATGAGGGCCGCCGACACCTTGCCGCGGGCCTTGGTATCGCGGTCGATGTAGTCGGCGAGCTGGTTCAGCACGATGTCGAGGTTTCCGGTCAGTTCAGCAGACTCGAGAATGCCGACGTAGAAGTTGGGGAAGGCCTCGGGGTGGATGGCCGCGGCCGCGGCGAAGGTGTCGCCAGCGCGAAGACTGTCCACCATTTCGAGGAGGACGACCTTCAGCATCTTGTTCTGCGTCTCTTCGGTGATGACCTCGAGTGCCTCCATGATGGGGATGCCGGCGCGCATGAAGACCGCCAACTGGCGGGTGAAGTTCGTGAGGTCCTTGCGAGGCACCTTCTTCTGCGTGATCTCGAACTTCATCAAGCTCTTGCGGGCACTTACCTCGAGGGGCTGGAGTCCGCGGGCGAGCAGCGCCACGTGCGCGGCACCAGTCGAGGCCGCGTTTTCGGTGCCCGATACCTGCTTACCTGATTCGTCCAACGCCTTGTAGCGGTAGCCGGTGAGTGTCTTGTCCTTGCTCATAGTGTGTACATGCTCCTGATGACCTCGGCGATTGAGGTGACGTCCTGGGTTACCAAGTTGATTGCCTCTTGGCGAAGGGTGCTCATTCCCTGCTTCACGGCCATATTTCGTAACTCCTCTTGTGTTGCCCAACCGACGATGAGGCGGCGCAGCTCGGGGGTCATGATGAGAAGCTCATAGACCCCGATCCGGTCCTTGTATCCCGTGTTCGCGCAAAAGTTGCAGCCCGTGCCTATATAGAAGGCGTCCTTCGGTGATCCGCCACCCTCTTGGTAGAAGATCATCTCTTCGTCGGAAGGGGTGTAGGTCGTCTTGCACGACGGGCAGATTCTCCGAAGGAGCCGTTGGCCCACGACCGCGAGGACCGAGGACGCGATGAGGAACGACTCGATGCCCATGTCGAGGAAGCGGTGGAGCGCCGACACGGAGTCCGTCGCGTGAAGTGACGAGACGACGAAGTGGCCCGTGAGTGCGGACTGCACCGCAACGCGGGTGGTCTCGACGTCTCGGATCTCACCGACCAGGATGACGTCAGGGTCCTGGCGCAGAATCGATCGAAGACCCGTCGCGAACGTTAGGCCCGCTTGCTCGTTGGTCTGGATTTGGTTGATCGAGGGGAAGATGTACTCGACGGGGTCCTCGATGGTCATGACGTTGATCGTGGGATTGCTCACCTCACTCAAGGTCGCGTAGAGCGTCGTCGTCTTGCCGCTGCCGGTCGGTCCGGCGCAGAGCACCATGCCGAAGGGCGATCGCACGATCTTCGAGTACGCGGCGTGCGTTTTGACGGGCATGCCGAGGTCGTTGAGGCGAAGCACCGAGCGCGTCTTGTCGAGTAGACGCATGACGCAACTCTCACCCATGATGGTCGCCGTCGTGGCGACGCGCACGTCGACTTCTTTGCCGTCGATCATGATCGTGAGTTGACCGTCCTGGGGACGGCGCCGCTCGACGATGTTCATGTTGGCCATGACCTTGATACGACTCACCAGGCCCGGTCCGATCACTGCGGGCAGTTGAAGGACTTCCTTGAGGGCGCCGTCAAT
>DATLTT010000054.1:0-9946 GCA_035533455.1 Acidimicrobiales bacterium
CCGAAGATCCCTGCTCACGACGTCCATGAAGGAGAGCTCGTCGTAGCGCTCGGCGGTGGCGTCAAGCTTGGGATCGGCGCTGTAGACCCCGTCGACCCCGGAATGGGTGCCCTTGAGAAGCAGCTCCGCTTCGATCTCGGCGGCGCGTAGGGCGGCGGAGGTGTCGGTGGTGAAGTACGGGTTCCCCATGCCGGCGGCGAAGATGACGACGCGGCCCTTCTCCAGGTGCCGGATGGCCCGGCGCCGGATGTAGGGCTCGGCCACCTCCGCCATATGCACCGCCGAGAGCACCCGAGACGGCTGTCCCAGTCTCTCCACCGCATCTTGAAGGGCAAGCGCATTGATGACGGTGGCCAACATGCCCATGGTGTCGGAGGTGGTCCGGTCCAGGCCCTTGCCCTGGCCGAATGTGCCGCGCCAGATGTTGCCGCCTCCCACCATGATGGCCAGTTCAAGGTCGAGCTCGTCACGCACGGCCACGATCTCCTTGGCCAGGCGCTCGACAATAGTGGCGTCGATGGTCTCGTCGGAAGCCGTCGAGGCCAACGCCTCCCCCGACATCTTGAGCACGATGCGCCGTCGGCGTTCGCCTCCGTCGCCCGCAGCTCGGGCGTCCGCCGTACGCACGGTGCCGGACGGCCTCAGCCGCCCACGACGACCTGGGCGAAGCGCAGTATCTGCGCTTTACCGATCAGGTCGGCGATCGTCCGCTTCTCGTCCTTGGCGTAGGCCTGCTCGAGCAGGCACCGCTCCTTGAACCATCCGTTCATGCGCCCCTCGACGACCTTCGGGAGCGCGGCTTCGGGTTTGCCCTCGTTGCGGGAGATGGTCTCCACGGTGGCCCGCTCGGCCTCGACCTCCTGCGCCGGGACGTCCTCGCGCCGGAGGTACTGCGGCCGGGCGAACGCCACGTGGACGGCGAGGTCGTGCGCCAGCTCCCCGCTCCCCGCTCGCAGCTCCACGAGGACGGCATTCACGCCGCGGCCCGACTGCATGTGGAGGTAGGTCCCGACGACGGAGTCGTCGCCGACCCCGAAACGGACGACCCTGCCCACCGAGATGTTCTCCTTGAGCGTCGTCTTCAGGTCGTCGATGGCTTCGGCCCGCTCCCCCGCCGCGCCCTCGCCCTCGTCCGCCACCAGCTGGGCGAGCTCGTCGGTGAGGTTCACGAAGCTCTCCGCCTTGGCCACGAAGTCGGTCTCGCACCGCAGCTCCACGATGGCGGCGGCGCGCCCGGCGACGGCGAGTGCCACCGCGCCCTGCGACGCCTCGCGGTCGGACCGCTTGGCGGCACCGGCCTTCCCCTGCTCGCGCAGCCACTGCTTGGCCTTCTCGAGGTCACCGTCGGCCTCTTCGAGAGCGCGCTTGCAGTCGAGCATCCCGGCGCCGGTGGCGCGGCGCAGGGCCTGGACGTCCTTGGCGGTGAAGGCGGCCATCGTCAACCCTCGTCCGTCGCCGCGGTCGGCTCGACGGGCTGTGCGGCCTCGGCATCGGGCGCGGCCTCGGCATGTGGGGCGGCCTCGGGGGCGGGCGCGGCCTCGGGGGCGGGCGCGGCCTCGGCGCTGGGCGCAGCCTCGGCGCTGGGCGCAGCCTCGGCGGCGGGCGCGGCAGCCGGCGTCTCACCGGAAGCAGCCGGGGCCGGGCCCGGCCGCGGGGAGCGCCGGGGTGCCGAGCCGGGCGGTGGCGGTGGCGGAGCCGGCTGGGCGGCCGAGCGGTGCTCGGCGACCCACCGCCCCTCGATGACGGCTTCGGCCAGGACGCGGCACATGAGGGCACCGGACCGGATGGCGTCGTCGTTCCCCGGGATCACGTACGAGACCACGTCTGGGTCGCAATTGGTGTCGACCACGGCGACGATCGGCATGCCGAGCTTGTTGGCCTCGGTGACGGCGATGTGCTCCTTCTTCGTGTCGATCACGAAGATGGCGTCGGGCACGCGCTCTAGGTTGGCGATGCCGCTCAGGTTACGGTCCAGCTTCTCGAGTTCACGGCTGTGACGAAGCGCTTCGCGCTTGGGCATGTTGTTGAAGTCACCCGCGCGCTCCATGGAGCGAAGTTCGATGAGGCGCTTGACGCGCCCGGCGACGGTGGCGAAGTTGGTCAACATCCCCCCCAGCCAGCGCTGGTTCACGAAGGGCATGCCGCAGGCCTGGGCGTAGTCCGCGATGGGACCCTGGGTCTGCTTCTTCGTGCCGACGAAGAGGATGACGCCGCCCTCGGCGACGAGGTCGCGTACGTAGGCGTAACTCGTCTCGATGCCCGCGAGGGTCTTTCGAAGGTCGATGAGGTAGATGCCGTTGCGTTCACCCAGGATGAACCGACGCATTTTGGGATTCCACCGGCGGGTCTGGTGCCCGAAGTGCACGCCCGAGTCCAATAGCTCTTGCAGGGTGACGAGTGCCACGATCTAGTTTCCTTCCGTATGGTTGCTTTAGCCCCGTGGAGCACCGCGAACGGCGACCGTACGAAACCACGGGGACAACTCACTTGCTCCCCCACTCTGGGAGAGCCTGACCATAATAGTCGTTGGTGACAACTAGCCCCGCGGGTGGGTCTGGCGGTGGACCTTTTGGAGGCGTGACTTCGAGACGTGCGTGTAGATCTGCGTGGTGGTGAGACTCTCGTGACCGAGGAGCTCTTGGACGATGCGCAGGTCGGCACCGCCTTCGACGAGGTGCGTGGCGTAGGTGTGGCGCAGGGCGTGGGGGTGCACGTGACCGCGTGCCACGCGGTGGTCGAGGATCCTTCGCACGTCGCGCGGTCCCAGCCGGTGCGCCCGACGGTTCAAGAACAGCGCCTCGCTCGGCGAGTCGGCGCGCGCCACGTACTCTCGTCCGTCGACGATCCACAGTCGCACCGCCTCGACGCCCTTGCGGTGCAGGGGCACGACGCGCTCCTTGCGGCCCTTGCCGAGGACGCGCAGGAGACCCTGCGCGAAGTCGATGCTCACGAGGTCGAGCCCGCAGAGCTCGGACACGCGAAGACCCGCGCCGTAGAGCACCTCACAGACCGCACGATCGAGCGTGGCCCACTCGTCGTCACCCCAGTCGTCCTCCAGGAGATTGTCCAGCTGTTCTCGCACGACGATCTTGGGTAACGGGTGATCGGGACGGGGAGCGAGCAGACGCGCGGCCGGGCTCGCGCCCAGGTGTCCTCGCTCGACCAGCCAGGCGAAGTAGCTGCGCAGTGACGCCCGTCGACGGATGATCGAGGTCCGCGCGTCACCTCGCTCGGTCATGAAGACCAGGTACTCACGAAGATCCCTCTTCGTGACGTCGCGGGCCCCGGCCGCTCCACGCTCCTTCGCCCAGGCCACGAACGCCTTCGCGTCCGAGAGGTAGGCGCGCTGGGTCGCGTCGGCACGGTCGACGGCGCGCAGGGTGTCGGCGTAACCCTGCAGGTACCACCGCGAGGTGGCCCCTTCTCGAGCGCGCACAGCCGACACGCGTCAAGGCTAGTGATATCACGGTTCTCCACGGTGACTCAGTAGTCTTGGCGGAGATTCCAAAGGAGTTGGGATGCCCCGTATCTTGATCGTGGAAGACGACGACCACATTCGCACCGCGCTTCGCCTCATGTTCGAGGGCGAGGGCTTCGAGGTCGACGACGCCCCGACGGGAGAAGTCGGCGTCGCCCTCTTCTCGCGCATGGCCTCGGACGTGGCGATCGTCGACGTCATGTTGCCGGGCATGACCGGCTTTCAGTGCTGTCAAGCCCTTCGGACCGCGAGTGATCTGCCCATCGTCATCGTGTCGGCGCGTGACGAGACCGCTGACGTCATCCTCGGCCTGGAGTCGGGCGCCGACGACTACGTCACCAAGCCCTTCGTCCCCGAAGAGCTGCTCGCGCGCGTTCGCGCCCACTTGCGCCGTCGTCCGGACAAGAGCACGAACGCCTTCCAACTCGGTGAGCTGCGCGTCGTACCCGACGAGGGCGTCGTGCGTCAACTCGACGGCACCGAACTGCACCTCACGTCCACGGAGTTTCGACTGCTCACCGACTTGGCGACGGCCAACGGGCGCGTGCTCTCGCGTGAGGATCTTCTCGAGCACGTCTGGGGCTACGACTACTTCGGCGATAGTCGACTCGTGGACGTCCACATTCGCCGCCTTCGTATGAAGATCGAGCCCGACCCCGCTAGCCCCACCTACCTCGTCACCGTCCGAGGAACTGGCTACAAGCTGGTTCTCTAATGCGCAAGCGGAGTCTTCGACTTCGTCTCTTGATCACGTTCGGACTCGGCGCCGTCATCCTCAGTGGTCTCTTCGCTTCGCTCACCTACGAGGGCTTCCATCAGGTGCTCGTCAACGAACGTCTCCAGACCGACATGAAACAGGCCTACGTCAACGCCGACCTCGTGCGCAGCACGCTCTACACCGCGCCCCCGACCCTGAGCGGCATACTCAACTCGATCGAGAACGCGACCAACTCGAGCGTCCTCGTCCAGACCTACAATCACTGGCTTTCACGAAGTGAGGGCGCGTCCACCAAGGACGTTTCGCCGGCCTTCCTCGCCGACGTGCGACGGGGGCAGCCCACCTCGCAGATCCTCAACATCAAAGGGAAGTTGATCTTCGTCGTCGGCGTGCCCATCCCGGCCGTGGAGACCCAGTTCTTCGAGGTCTTCAAGCTCGGCTCGCTCGAGCACACGTTGCAGCTCTTGATGCTGGTGCTGGCCGCGGGCGCGCTCGTGACCTTCATACTCGGCATCGCCGGCGGTCTCTGGGTGACGCGCCGGACGGTCCGGCCCTTAGAGAGGGTCTCGCTCGCCGCCGCGGCGATCGCCGAGGGCAACCTGTCGACCCGACTGCAGGTCACTCGGGCCGACCGCGAGGTGCAACAGCTCACGGAGTCGTTCAACGAAATGGTGGGCCAACTCGTCGAACGACTCGAGCGCGACGCGCGATTCGCGAGCGACGTGAGCCACGAGCTTCGCTCGCCCCTCACCACCCTCGCCACGACCGCCACGGTCCTGCAACAGCACCGACTCGAACTGTCCCCCGCCGGACAGGAGAGTCTCGACCTTCTCACGGCCGACCTCTCCATCTTTCAGTCGCTCGTCGAGGACCTGCTCGAAATGGCGCGCAGCGACGCCGACGCCGTCCCGCTCGTCATCGAAACCGTCGCGGCGATTGAACTCGTGCGTCAGTGCGTCCGCTCGGCCGCTCGGCGCCACGGGCTTCTGGAACCGCCGATCGAGGTCGCGCCCGCGCTCGACGACCCTCTCGTCTCGGTGGACCGTCGACGATTCGAGCGCGTGATGACGAATCTCATCGATAACGCGCACCACTACGCCGGTGACGCGACGACGATTCGAATGGACTACGAGTTTGGCCAGCTCGCCATCAACGTCGACGACGCGGGCGCCGGCGTGGCGCTCGAAGAGCGTGAGGCGATCTTCGAGCGGTTCTTTCGAGGTCGGGCCGCTCACGATCGGCGCGTCGTACGCGGCACGGGTCTCGGGCTCGCGCTCGTGCGCGACCACGTGCGCGCCTTCGGCGGAACCATCCGCGTCCTCGATAGCCCCGAAGGCGGCGCGCGCTTTCAGATCCTGCTGCCCGTCATCGACGAGGAGCCGTCGTGAAGAGGCTGCGCGCGTTGACGCTCTTGGTGCTGGGTGCTCTAGCGCTCTCGGGCTGCACCTTCGTGGCGCCGAACGCGGCACCCGTTCGAATATCGAAGTTGAGCGATCCCTACGGCCTCTTCAACCAGACGATTCCCGGCACCAACAACGCCCGCGTGCGCTTCATCACCCAACCCGTCTACATCGTGGACGCCACCAAGCACTTGGCGCCGTCGAGTCGTATCGTGCCCTCGCCGCCCACCCTGGCGACGGTTATCGGTCAGCTCCTGCTCGGCCCGACGGCGATCGAGACCTCCGCGGGCTACTCCTCGGCGCTGCCGACCAACCTGGTGTTGATCTCGGCCACGGTGCGCAACCAGATCGGCTACTTCAACTTCGCCACGCCCCTCAGCTCTCTGTCACGCGCCCAGCAACTGCTCGCCGTCGGTCAACTCGTGCTCACGGCCTTCGACGTGGGCGCGACGCGGGGCGTCGTGATAAAGGTCGCCGGCGTAACCCAGCGGCTACTCGTGCCGAGCGGCGCGCGCACGACCCTGGTGTCGGAGAATGACGTGCGCAGTCTCTTGAACTAGTGCGTGGCGAGGGGGCGAAGCGCTGGTGCCGCGCTCCAGAGGTGTTCGAGGTCGTAGTACTCGCGAGCCGTTTCGTCGAAGACGTGCACGATTACGTCGCCGTAGTCGAGCGCCACCCACTCACCCTGCGAGAGCCCCTCCACGTGGTTGGGCTTCACGTCGAGCGCGAGGTCTACCAGTCGTTCGATCTCCTCGGCCAACGCGCGAACCTGACGGTCGTTACGACCCGACGTGACGATGAGCGCGTCGAAGGAGTCGACCAGTTCGCGCAGGTCGAGCACCACCGTGTCGACGCCGACCTTCTCCTCGGACGCGACGATGGCCGCGTTCACGAGTGTGGTGACGTACGAGGAGTAGGGGCCGCGAGCCAGCTCGCCGCTCGTCACGTTGTCACTCAGTGGGCAACTCCCAACGCGACGAGTGCGGCGAAGAAGGGAACGGCCAAGACGGTCACGCCGACGAGCGCGTAGCGCTGCTTCGTGCGCCGTACGTCTCGACGTCGCGGCGCGGCCTCCAAAACGTTCAGTCGTGTCGACTGCGGCTCAGTGAGGTCGAAAATTCGAACTGCCATTGGAACGACTCTAGCCCCGCGCCCCTTCGAAGAGCGGAATGACGCTCGCGGGCAGGAATTCTCCAAGATTCTGGTAGCCGTCCAGCATTTCACGGATGTACGTGCTCGAGAGATCCACCGGTTCCATGGGGATTTCGAAGCAACGCCAGCCCTCGGGCGCCCCCGACAGCGATCCCGGACGTGGAACGATCCCCACCGCCACGAGGTCACGAAGGACGTCGGCCTCGTGCCAGTGATCGAGCTGCGCGGCCAAATCAGCGCCCACGATGAGGTCCACGGCGTCGACGTCGTCGAGCAGTGCTCGCACCGTGTCGATGGTGTAGGAGGGGCCCTGACGTCGGATCTCGAGATCGGAGACGTCCACGAGCGCCAGGTCGTCGAAGGCCGCGTGGGCCATCGCGAGGCGTAACGCCGCCGGACGTACGTCGGCGACCTTCAAGTAGGGATCGCCCGCCACGGTGACGAGCAGGCGGTCGAAACGCCCGCAGCGCGCCGCCGCCTCGAGCGCGGCGACGTGTCCAAAGTGCGGCGGGTCAAAGGTCCCGCCGAAGAGACCGAGGCGCCGAACTTTCACCACCGAATCCTAGTTAGATTGCCCGCTCGAGCAAGAAGCCCCTACGCTTGGTGGATGGAAGCGACGTCGCTCGAATGGACACCACGATCGTGGCGCGAGCACCCCGTGGCGCAAAGTCCGACCTGGCCCGACCTCGAGCACCTCGCGCGCGTCGAGCATCAACTCGCCAACAAGCCACCCCTCGTCTTCGCCGGTGAAGCGCGGCGCCTCCAAGAGCACTTGGCCCTGGTCGCGAGCGGTAAGGCCTTCTTGCTGCAGGCCGGCGACTGCGCGGAGTCCTTTCACGAGAGTTCGGCCGACACCATTCGCGACAAACTGAAGGTCATCCTGCAGATGGCCGTCGCCCTCACGTACGCGGCCGGCGTGCCGGTGATCAAAGTGGGACGCATCGCCGGACAGTTCGCCAAACCCCGAACCGACGACTTCGAAGAACGCGACGGCGTGCGGCTCGAGGCCTTTCGCGGCCACATCGTCAACTCCGACGAGTTCACCGCCGAGGCGCGCCGCCCCGACCCCGAACGACTTCTCGCCGCCTACCACCAGAGCGTCTCGACGCTCAACTTGCTGCGCGCCTTCACCACGGGCGGCTTCGCCGATCTCTCGCGCGTGCACGCGTGGAACCAGGAGTTCGTCGCGAACTCCCTCGAGGGCAAGCGTTACGAAGTCATCGCCGACGAGATCGAACGAGCCCTGCAGTTCATGAGGGCCTGCGGGATCGACCTCCACGACGACAGCGCGCTGCAAAGCGTCGACTTCTACACCAGTCACGAGGCGTTGATTCTCCCCTACGAGCAGGCACTGACGCGTCAGGACTCGCTCACCGGCGACTGGTACGACTGCTCCGCGCACCTGTTGTGGATCGGCGATCGCACTCGCCACCTCGACGGCGCGCACGTGAACTTCCTGCGTGGCGTGTCGAACCCCCTCGGTCTGAAGGTGGGGCCCTCCCTGGGTGTCGACGAGCTGCGCCGTCTCGTCGAGGTCCTCAATCCCGACAACGTGGCGGGACGACTCACGCTGATCGCGCGCATGGGCCACGAACGGGTTTCGGAACTGCTGCCGCCCCTCGTAGAGGCGCTGCGCGACGAAGGACGTCACGAGCTGTGGGCCTGTGACCCGATGCACGGGAACACCTTCGTCGCCTCGGGCGGCCAGAAGACGCGCCGCTTCGACGACGTGCTCTCCGAGACCTCGCAGTTCTTCCTCCTGCACCAGGCGCTCGGTACCTGGCCCGGGGGCCTGCACGTCGAGCTGACCGGTGATGACGTCACGGAGTGCCTGGGCGGTGGCTCGCGCCTCGACGAGGGCGACCTGCACTTCAACTACACCTCGATCTGTGATCCCCGACTCAACGCCACCCAGTCCCTCGACTTGGCCTTTCACGTGGCCGAGTACCTCCAGCGCTACGCGACACCGATCGGCGACAGGTCGTTGTAGCGAAGGAGACGGCGCCGCGCGCCGTCGAACTCGACCTCGGTCATGGAACAGTGCTCGATGCGCGGCTGTAAGCGCGCGCCGCCCGGCAGTCCCTGGTAGAGCTTCATCGCTTGTTCGATGAAGCCCCCGTGCACCACGAGCACGACCAACTCGTGCGGGTGACGTGCCACGAGGCGTTCGATCGCGTCGACGCAGCGTTGGAAGAAGTCGAGCAGTGACTCACCGCCAGGCACGTTGACCTGCGAGGGGTCCTTGCTCCAGTCGGGCAGCGGATAACGCTCGGCGATCTGCGACCAGGTCAGTCCGTCGGCCTCGCCCACGCCGAGTTCACCGAGCGCCTCGTCGGCGAGCGCGGCGAGCTCGTCGTTGATCGCCGGGCGCACGATCGCGCCCGTCTCGATGGCGCGCGGCAGCGTAGAGGTGTAGAAGGCGCTCGTGGCGGCGAGCTCGCGCGTCAACGTGAGTCGCCTCGCCAGCGCGAGTGCTTGACGGCGTCCTCGCTCGGTCAGTCCCCCGTCGCCGAGGGGTCCGCCGGCGAGTCCCATCGCGTTGGCGACGGCCTCGCCGTGGCGAATCATGAGCAGTCGCGTCCCGGTCGGCACGGGACCACGTTGACGGAATCCTTCGGGCGGCAGGAGTTCGGCGAGACTCACGCCAACTCCCCCACGAACGCCTCGAGTTGGCGCAGGGTCCGACACTCGATCACCCGGTCACAGTACGGCGCGTACTGCGCCACGATGGAGTCGCCGCTGTTCCAGTAGCTCGTTGGTTCGGGGTTCAGCCAGTAGACGGCCTTCGCGCGGTAGTGCAGATCGGCCAGTACTTCAGCGTGGGCCTGGTGGTAGTTGTTGCGCGCGTCACCGAGGATCAACACCGTCGAGCGCTTGGTGAGGTCCTTCGCGAATCGGTCGTGGAAGGTCACCAGCGCTCGCCCGTAGTCCGAGTGACCGTCGAAGGCGATGACGTCGGCTTCGGCGTTGATGCGTGCCACCGCGTCAGCGGGATCTTCCACGCCCTCGAAGAGTCGAGTCACCTCATCCAGTCCGTCCACGAAGACGAAACTTCGTACTTTGGAGAACTGGGAACTGATGGCGTGCACCAGGTGCAACGTGAAGCGAGCGAAAGACGCGACCGAACCCGAGACGTCGGCGATCACGAAGATTTCGGGCTTGGCCGGACGCGGAGGCTTGAATCGTAGGTCGAGCGGC
>DATLTT010000055.1:0-61867 GCA_035533455.1 Acidimicrobiales bacterium
AGCACGACTTTGCCGTGCGTCGAGTTGATAACGCCCGCCGCCGAGGCGTACCAAGCCGCCGCGGCCGTCGCCAGACCGGTGTAGCCACCGATGTGAACGATGGTGGTGTGCCCCGCGCCCCAGTTCCCTATCGTCAGGAAAATAAAGGTGATCGACAGCAGAACGAAGACCGTCAGCACCGCCGTGTTGACCTTCGTCGCCGCTACCGTCATGTACAGGGTGAAAATCGTCCAACCGAGTAGGAAAATAGCCACCGTGTCGGTGCCACCCCCCGGAAGGCCGAACTTTACGATTGCGTAGAAAGACAGCCAAAACGCGCCGTACGACGTGAACGCCAACGCCGCAAAGGTGTTCTTACGCACGAACTCCCACATGCCTGCAAGTAGCTGCGCTGCCCCTCCGTAGAAGAACGCCAGAGCGAGCGCTGATTCGAGACCCGCACCCTTCCACAAGTTGGCGTTCGCACTGCTAAGGCAGAACGTCGTCATGGCGAATCCGGCCAGTCCTAAAGGACCCGGATCCGCAACTTTCTCATCAGCCATGAACTTCCCCCCACTAAAGGATCACTTCAAGTCACCGAGATGGTGACCCGTAGATGATTTAACACCTCTGAACACTTGTTTCGCCGGATTTCCTGACTTTTTGTGACGTGATTCACAAGGAGAGGAGCTTTACCCCGTGGAAAACGCTGCGATTACACCGCGCACGGGCGAAAGTTCCTCTCTAACAATTTTTCTTCCACGCGCGTTCCTCAGTCGATCGCGTCACGAAAAGACCGCACGAACGCCTCGACGTCCGCGGGCGTGGCGCCGTCGAGAACGATCTTGACGAGCGCCGATCCCACGATGACGCCGTCACTGAACGCCGCCGCCAGCGCGGCTTGGCCCGGCGTCGAGATGCCGATGCCGACGTAGACCGGCACGTCCGTTACCTCGCGAAGCGACGACACCACGCGGGCGCCCTCCCCCACGTCGCTCGCGACTCCGGTGACCGCCATGTGAGCAGACGCGTAGACGAAACCCTGCGAGCGCCACGCGACGTCGCGAAGACGCGACGGTGGCGTCGAGGGCGCCACCAGAAAGACCGTGGCCACGTCGCTCGCGTCGCAGGCCGCGCGCCACTCGTCGGACTCTTCGAGCGACAGATCGGGCACGATGGCGCCGCTAACGCCCGCTTCACTCAGTCGCCCCGCCGCCCGGCTCAATCCGTAGTGGAGAAAGATGTTGTAGTAGGTCATCGCGAGTAGCGGGATCTCCGTCTCGAGCGACGCCAATTCGTGACAGACGGACTCGAGCGTGGTGCCACGTTCCAGCGACCGCAGGGCGCCCTCCTGGATGACGACCCCGTCCATCATGGGATCGGAGAAGGGAACGCCAATTTCGATCGCGTCCGCACCACCGAGCACCGCGGCCTCGACGTGGCGCGTCCAGTCGGGGGTCGCGCCGGCGACGAAGTACGGCACGAGCGCCTTGCGGCCGTGGTCGCGAACGTGGCGAAGCGTCACCTCGAGAGACTTCACGTTTCACCGCGCAGCATGGACCGAACCTGGGCGACGTCCTTGTCGCCACGTCCAGAGAGGTTCAACAGCACCGTCGATCCAAGTGGCAACAGACCTCCGGCCTCTTTGGCGATCCAAGCGACGGCGTGCGCCGTTTCGAGAGCGGGAATGATGCCCTCACTTTCACTGAGCAGCGAGAGTGCGCCGAGCACCTCGTCGTCGCCAATCGCGTAGTACTCGGCGCGCTCGGTGGCGGCGAGGTGGGCGTGCTCTGGCCCAATGCCCGGGTAGTCGAGTCCCGCCGAAATCGAGTGGGCCTCTTCGATCTGTCCGAACTCGTCCTGGAGCAGCAGTGAACGCATGCCGTGCAGCACCCCCGGAGAGCCACTCCGCACGGCAGCGCCGCCCGCTGCCTCCACGCCGACCAGGCGCGCGTCACTCTGGGCGAAGCCCGCGAACACGCCCGCGGCGTTCGACCCTCCCCCAACGCACGCGACGACCGCGTCGGGCACGCCCGCGCCAAGCTCGTGGAGTTGCCAGGCGGCCTCAATCCCGATGATGCTCTGAAACTCTCGTACCATCCAGGGAAAAGGGTGCGGCCCCATTACCGAACCGAGACAGTAGTGCGTGTCCGCTACGCAGGTCACCCACTCGCGCATCGCTTCGTTGACCGCGTCCTTGAGCGTTTTGGATCCCGACCTAACGGGCACGACCGTGGCGCCCAAGAGTTCCATTCGAAACACGTTCAACTCTTGGCGCTTGGTGTCGACCTCGCCCATGAAGACCGTGCACGACAGGCCGAGTCGAGCGGCCGCGGTGGCGGTGGCGACGCCGTGTTGGCCGGCGCCGGTCTCGGCGATCACGCGTGGCTTGCCCATGCGTTTCGCAAGCAGCGTTTGGCCAATGACGTTGTTGATCTTGTGTGATCCGGTGTGCGCGAGGTCCTCGCGCTTCGCGAAGAGTTGCAGTCCCAGGCGCTGCGAGAGTCTTGGCAGCGGCGTCACCGGTGTCGGGCGGCCGGCAAACTGGCGCAGGACCGTCTGGTACTCAGCGACGAAGTCCGCGTCGCCCCACGCATCTCGAAAGGCCGCTTCCAGATCGAGGCAGGCCGGCATCAGTGCCTCGGGTACAAAACGACCACCGAAGGCGCCGAAGTGACCTCGCTCGTCGGGTACGCCCATCACGTCGTCGCGATGGGTCACGTCACTCCCAAGTGGACGAAGGCGTCGCGGGCGTTGGCTACGTAACGCTCGACCAACGCGCGATCCTTTCGTCCTGGGCTGCGTTCCAGCCCACTCGCGCTGTCCACGCCCCACGGATTGGTCGATCTGATGACGTCCGCCACGTTGGCCGGATTGAGTCCGCCCGCGGCAATGACCGGCACGCAAAAGTTTCGGAGGCGAAGCCGTTCCCAGGAGTGCGCGACGCCCGAACCCGGACGGGGACCGTCGACGAGGACGGCGTCCACGCGCGACTCGTCGAAGTCGTCGAACTCGTCGCCGTCGATGGCGAGCGCCTTCACCACCAAGAGGGGCCGCTCGCGAAGAGCGGCGAGCAGCGAGGGGCTCAACGTAGCGTGCACTTGAACGGCGTCAACGTCGAGCGCGTCAAGGTGTTCGAGGATCACGTCGTCCTCTTGGTGACGAAAGACGACAATTCGTAGGATCTCGCCCTTCAGCCTTGCGGCGATCTCGCTCGCTTGCTCGAGCGTGACGCGCCGGGGCGACTCCGCCAGGATGAGTCCAATCGCATTCGCGCCCGCACTCGCCGCCATCGTGGCGTCAGCTACGTTCGTCACGCCGCAGACCTTCACGAAGCCTCGTTCGAAGGTGCTAGGCACGAAGGGCGCTCGGCACTAACGCGAAGGCCTTCACCGTGGCGCTGGGGTCGGAGGCGGTGACGAAGGCCTCACCCACGAGGACGGCGTCGAAGCCCGCCTGGGCGGCTCGCTCCACGTCGTCGACGCTCGAGAGTCCGGACTCACAAACGGTGAGACACTCGCGTGGGAGCGCGTCCATCACCGACGCGGCGAGTGCTGGATCAACCTCGAAGGTGCGCAGATCGCGCTGGTTGACCCCAATGATCCGTGCCCCGCACGCGAGCGCGCGACGCGCCTCGTCGACGTCGTGCACTTCGACCATCGCGTCGACGCCACAGCTCCGCGCGAGTTCGATGAACGCCACGAGTTCCTCGTCGGCTAGGGCCGCGACGATCAAGAGAACGGCGCCCGCGCCAGCGTCGGCGGCGTCGAGGACGTCGTTCTCGCTCACGGTGAAGTCCTTGCGCAGCACCGGGAGTTCAACGGTCTTGTGCACCTTTTGCAAATCCTCGAGCGAGCCGTCGAAGAACTCGCCGTCGGTCAAGACCGACACGGCACTCGCGCCGGCGTCGCGATAGATCTTGGCGAGCTCCACCACGTCGAGATTGGGGGCGAGCAAGCCCTTTGACGGCGAGCGACGCTTCATCTCAGCGATGACTTTGATGAACGGTGACGAGCCCTTTCGAAGGGCGAGCGCGAATGACGGACCGTCGTAGCGCGTCACGTCAACGCGCGCCCGCCAGTCGCGCTCATCCGCCGCGACACGTTGGCGATGGCTCTGCAAGATTGCGTCAAGGTAGGTGGGCGCCATCCATGAATCGTACTTGTGGCGAGAGGGTGATCGTCCACGACTATCGTGTCGCTATGTCAGGACTCTTCGCGCGCCGGTTCGTTCGTTGAACTCATTCGCTCTGGACGTGTTGAACCCGCTCGTGCGCGGCACGAGTCTCGAGCGTGACGAAGCTCGCGCCGCCCTCGGCGAGATTCTCGAAGGGCGCGTCGACGGTGTCCTCATCGCCAGTTTCCTCACCGCCCTCACCGCCAAGGGCGAGACCGCCGACGAGATGACCGGATTCATTGACGCGATGATCGACGCCGCCTCGACGTTCTCCATTGGGCCCGACGCGATTGACGTGGTCGGTACCGGTGGCGATCAACTCCACAGCGTCAACGTCTCGACGATGGCCGCCCTTACCGTCGCGGGCTGTGGCGTGCCCGTAGCCAAACACGGTAACCGAGCGGCGTCGTCGTCCGTCGGATCCGCGGACGTACTCGAAGCCCTCGGCGTACGCCTCGACGCCCCTGAAGCGGTGGTGCGCGCCTGCGTCGAGGGAGCGAACATTGGCTTTCTGTTCGCGCCGAACTTCCATCCCGCGCTCGGCCACCTCACGCCGATTCGCCGGGCGCTCGCCTTTCGCACGGTCTTCAACGTTCTTGGTCCGATGGCCAATCCGGCACTCGTCGAACGCTCCCTCATCGGCGTGGCTCAGCGCCCCCTGCTCGACAAGATGGCTCGCGTCGTGCAGGCACGAAAGGTTCGCTTTGCGATTCTCGTGAACGCCGACGACGGGTTGGATGAACTCTCACTCGGCTCCCCCTCGACGCTTCACTTCGTCTCTGCGGATGGTCACGCGGTCGAGCGCGTGAACGCGGGCGAGGAACTGGGCGTTCACCACGACGCCGCGAGTATTCGCGGTGGAGACACGAGCGACAACGTGCGCGCCGTTCGTTCGTTTCTCGACGCAACACCGGGACCGGTCTTTGACGTCGTGTGCGCAAACGCGGCGCTCGCGCTCATGGTCGCCGGACGTGCGAACTCTCTTAGAGAGGGCTTCGCCCTCGCGCGGACGAGCGTCGCCGACGGACGCGCGGCCCACGCCCTCGAACGACTCGTCGAGCTGTCAAACGCCTAGAGCAGCCTCAGTTCGGCCTTGTAGCGGCGGCCGTTCTCCACGTAGAGCGCCGCCGACAAGAGCGTGAGCTCGTCAGTGGACGCGTCGAGTTTCACGACCGCGGGCACCCCGAGCGCCATGGCGTTCGCCGGCACCTCGGCGCGATTTCTGACGACGGCGCCCGCGCCCACCGTGGCCCCGCTGTGCACCTCGGCTTCGTGCAACACGATCGATCCACTACCCACCAGCACGCGATCGTGAATCACGCAGCCCTCCAGGTGCGCGAGGTGACCCACGACGCAGTCGTTCCCGATGACCGTCGCGAACTCCGCCGTGGCGTGCACGACGGACCCGTCTTGGATGGACGTACGCTCGCCCACCACGATCGTCCCGTAGTCACCTCTCAACACCGCGCGGGGCCAGATCGACGAGTCGGCTCCTACGCGCACGTCACCGATGACGACGGCGTCGGGGTGGACGAAGGCGTCGGGGTGAATGCTGGGTACGCGACTGCCGAGGGCGTAGACGGGCACGGTCAACCTCCTAGTGGACTATCCACGAAACTAACTGATAGACCCGCCACCCGAGGTAGATGACCGACGCCACGATGAACAGTCGCCATCGCCACGGGATGGGCTCGTGCGCCGTCTCGACGATGTCGCCGCCGCACACCGTGCACACGTCGCCCTCTTCGGGGCGATCGCAGTTCTCACACCAGTTCGCCACTACTCGACTCGAACGCGAACTCGAATCGGAGAGGCACCGAGCTCAAAGCGTTCGCGCAGGCTCCGCTCCACGTAGCGCAAGTACGTCGAGGGCAACTTGCCGGCCACGAACAACGTGAACGTCGGGGGCTCCGTCGCGCCCTGGACGGCGTAGCGGATCTTGCCCGTGGGAGCAGGTTGTTTGATCTGAAGATCGCGAATGGCTCGATTCAAAGCACCCGTCGGGACACGCTTGGCGTAGTCGATCGCCGCGTTCGACAACGCCGGCAACAGTCGATGCACTCCCTTACCCGAGATCGCCGTCGTCTTGAGTACGGGCGCGTCGCCGAGAAAAGCGAGCTTCTCGCCCACGCCCGCGAGTACCGCGTCGCGGTCCTCGGTGGCGACGAGTTCCCACTTGTTCAGCACCACGAGCGCGGGACAACCCGACGCCGAAATGCGTTCGGCGAGGCGTTGATCTTGACCCGTCGCGCCGTCGGTCGCGTCGATGACCAAGATCGCGATGTCCGCCCGGTCGAGGGCGTCGAGGCTTCGCAGGACCGAGTAGGTCTCGAGGCCCGCTTCGGTGCGCGCGCGCTTTCTCATGCCGGCCGTGTCGATGAATCGAATGAGACCGGCGCTCGTGTCGACGAGCGTGTCGATGGCGTCACGCGTCGTGCCGGGCATGTCGTGCACGACGGAGCGCTCCTCACCGATGAGTTGATTGAACAGCGTCGACTTACCGACGTTGGGCCGTCCGACGATCGCCACGCGCAGCGCCTCGTCGTCCACGTCCTCCACGTCGGCTTCGCTCGTCGCCTCGCCCAAGAGATCGACGATGCTGTCGAGTAGATCGCCCGCGCCTCGGCCGTGTTGCGCACTCACCATCACGGGTTCGCCGGCGCCGAGGCTGAGGAACTCCCAGCTCGCCGCCTCGTGGTGCTGATCGTCGACCTTGTTGACCACGAGCAGTACGGGCCGACCGCTCTTGCGTACCCAGCGCGCCGCCCTGGAGTCCTCTTCGACGGGTCCGGTCGCCGCGTCCACGACCAACAGCACGAGGTCGGCCCCGGCCAGAGCCGCCTCCGCCTGCTGTGAGACCTTGTCCTCGAGCGTGTTACCCGATTCGAGCCATCCTCCCGTGTCCACGACCTCGAAGGCCAGGCCCCGCCACTCGACGTCAACGGCCTTTCGGTCCCGCGTGACGCCGCGCTGTTCTTCGACGACGGCGATGCGCTTGCCGGCCAGACGATTCACGAGCGAACTCTTGCCAACGTTGGGTCGTCCAACGATCACCACTTGCGGCTTCTTCACGCTCTACTCAGTCCTCTGGCTCGCACCATCTCGAGCGTGGTGCGCAGGTCGTCACCCGTTGTCGACACGGTCATGACCGGACGAGGCAGGTCATCGAGCGAGAGTCCGTCGAGGAAGCGTCCCTCGGAGAGACAGACGTCGGGTAGCAGACAGACATTCGACTCGTTCACCTCACGGAGCGCGACTTGGAGGTCCTGTCCGGTCAAGAGTCCCGCCACCTTGATGTTGCCGCCGAAGTAACGGTTCTTCACGGCCTTCACCTCGACGTCAGAGAAGCCGTGCTCGTCGAAGAGCGAGCGCAAGATGGGCGCCGCGTACTCGCCCGTGAGGACGGTCACGTCCTCGCCGAAGTAGGTCGGATGATCGAGTGTTCGAGGCGCGCGGTAGCCGAGTGCGGGCGCGCCGTCGACGGACTGGAAGAAGCCCGAGCCGAGCTTCGCCATCGACGTGCGCTTGGAGAAACTCTCGGTGAAGGCCGCGACGAGTCCGACGCCGTTCTCCGCCTCGTCGAGGCTCTCGAAGCTCTCGGTGCCCGGTGGTCGCAGACCGGCCACGAGGTAGAACTCGTCACTCGCGAAGATCTTGGCCGAGCCCAAGAGCTCGCGGGTGAGGCGCTGGAATCGATCGGCCAACGCCACGACGTGGCGCGCCTCCGCGGCGTTGTGCGGGCGCATGTTGTCCTCCTCAGAGAACGCGCTGACCCCTACGGGCACGAGTGCCACGGAGGCAAGTTCGGGGTACAGCGAAAGTACGTCGTAGAGCGTGCGTTCGAGTTCGTCACCGTCGTTGACCCCGGGACACACGACGACCTGACCGTGAACGACGACGCCAGCTCGAAGTAGTTCTCGCAGCCAGCGAAGGCTCGTGGCGCCGCGGGGGTTGCGCAACATCTCCGCGCGAAGTTCGGGGTTCGTCGTGTGGATCGAGACGTAGAGCGGGGAGAGGCCCTCTTCAATCACTCGCTCGAGGTCGAACTCGGTGAACCTCGTAAGAGTCGTGAAATTGCCGTAGAGAAAGGAGAGGCGAAAGTCGTCGTCTTTCACGTACAGCGAGCGGCGCATGCCTTTGGGCAGTTGGTAGATGAAGCAAAAGGAACAGTGGTTGTCACAGGTTCGGATGCGATCGAAGACCGCCGAATCGACGCTGAGCCCGAGGGGCTGTCCCTCGTCCTTGGTGATGGACACCTTGCGCGAAAGGGTTTCGCCCGCGCGCTGGACGACGAGCGTCACGACCCGGCCATCGATCAACTGCTGGTACTCAATGATGTCGGTGGGCTCTCGGCCGTTCACGCTCACCAACTCGTCGCCCACGGCAAGGTCGACCCTCGAAGCCGGAGAGTCAGGTGAGATGGAGGAAATTCGGGCACCAGACACCTCTCTAGCCTAGGCACTGGGGAAAATCTTCCATTACTAGGCTGGAGGTCGTGAAAGTCGACAACGTAATCCTCGCGTCACCTCGGGGTTTCTGCGCCGGGGTCGAGAAGGCGATCAAAGCCCTCGATTGGATGACGCGAGTCTTCGAGCCACCGGTCTTCTGCTACCACGAGATCGTGCACAATCAGTTCGTCGTCGAGTACTTCCAGTCACTCGGCGTGGTCTTCATCGATGACGTAGCCGTCGTACCCGTGGGCGCGCCGGTGATGCTGAGCGCCCACGGATCACCTCCCTCCGTCATCGAAGCCGCGCGTCAGACCGGGGGCACGGTCATTGACGCGGTCTGTCCCCTCGTGACCAAGGTCCACCACGAACTCAAGGTTCGCGCCAACAAGGGCTACACCGTTCTCTACGTGGGCCACGAAGGTCACGAGGAGGCCGTTGGCACGATGGCCGTCGCGCCCGACGCGGTGCACCTCATACAGTCGCCCGACGACATCGACGCGCTGAAGGGCCACCCGGGACCCGTGGCGCTACTCAGTCAGACCACGCTCAGTCTCGATGAATGGCAGGATTTACGCGAGTACGCCGAGGTCGTGTTTCCCGACATTTGGATGCCCAGTCGAGGCGATCTCTGCTTCGCCACGACGAACCGACAAGCGGCGCTGCGTGAAGTGGCGTCGGACGTGGACACGGTGATCGTCATCGGATCGGCGAACTCCTCGAATACCGTCGCCCTCACCAAAGTGGCCGAGGCGGCCGGTTGCCCGCGCGTGCTTCGCGTGAACGGCACCCGCGAACTACCCAAGGACCTGAAGGGCACCATCGCGGTGACCGCCGGTGCGTCGGCGCCGGAGTCGCTCGTGAACGAGGTGCTACGGTATCTCGATCCCAAAAACGGGGTCACTATCCATTCGGTGACCGTCGAAGACGAGTACTTTCCGCCTCCGCCCGAACTTCGCGAGATGCTCAAGGCCATCACCGCCCTCGTGGACCTCGTGCTGCAGACCCCAGAACCTTCAAGTTTCGACAGTCAAGCCGATCGTGAGTTCACCGCCGCCGAAGTACTCTCGGCCGTCAGCCGCTAGTCGCCCAAAAGGGTCCCCGGTAGTATTCGTCCGTGACCTCGTTTCCCAGCATGGACGTCTCCACTCGCGAACAGTGGATGGAAATTGTGGAAAAGACGATCGAGGCGCAGCCCCGCGTGGCGCGCGGCGTCCTCGCCATGGTCAGGGGTCTGAGCGACATCACCGACGGCTTCTCCGTGGATCAGATGCAACACGCCCTGCAGACCGCCTCGAGAGCTGAGCGGGACGGAGCCGACGAAGAGGTCGTCGTGGCGTCGCTCCTACACGACGTGGGCAAGCTCATCTCAGTGCCGAACCACCCCAAGATCGCCGCGGAAATCCTGAAACCCTACGTCCGCCACGAGGTGTACTGCATGGTCTCGTTCCACCAGGACTTTCAGGGGCGCTACTACTACGAGCACCTGGGCTTGAATCCCAATCTGCGCGATCTGCACCGGGGTCAACCGTGGTACGAACTCGCCGAGACGTTCGCCGACCACTGGGACCAGAAGGCCTTCGACCCCTCGTTCGACGCCGAGTCGCTCGAACACTTTGAGCCCATGGTGGTCAACGTGTTCGCCCAGGCAAAGTCCATCTAAGGAGTATTGATGTCGTCGGATGACCTCGAGAAGCGGCGCTTGTCGCGACTGCGCACGTTCGCCATTGCCCAGGCCATGGAGCGTTTCGACGCAGACTATCCCGGCTTCAAACCCGAGGACACGGTCGCGTCGATCTGCGCCTACGAAGAAGAGGGCAACATCGGTGACGTGCTGGCCCAGATGCCGGTCACCATCGAAGGCGACGCCTACACCACCCTCGTCGTCGTCGACGGGGGCGAGGACCGTACCTCGGAGATCGCGCGTACGTTCGCGGGCGTCAAGGTGATTCAGTTCCCCGTCAACCTCGGTCACGGCGTGGCCCTACAGGTGACGTACCGCTACTGCATAGAGAACGACGTGAAGTACGTCGTCACCCTCGACGCGGACGGCCAGAACGACCCTTCGGAGATTCCCCTGATTCTCGCGCCGCTACGCAGTGACGAGGCGGACTTCGTGGTGGCCAGTCGCGTGCTCGGCGAGGACAAGACGTCCGACGTCGTACGAAAGAGTGGCGTTCGGTTCTTCTCCGTCGTCATGAACCACATGACCGGCGCCAACTTGACCGACACCTCGACGGGTTACCGCGCGCTTCGCGTGACGATGCTCGCCGACGTGATCGAACGGCTCACCCAGGAGCAGTACCAAACGGCGGAACTGCTCATCACCTGTCTGAAGCGAGGCTGGCGCGCCAGCGAGGTCCCGACGGTTTGGTATCCGCGCGCCTCGGGTACCACGAAGAAGGGTAAGAACTGGCTCTTCGGCTTTCGCTACGCGCGCGTGGTCTTTGGGACCTGGTGGCGCGAGCGCTAGTTACTCGAGCCGCTGACGGCTCAGCGCGTACACCAACTCGAGCTCTTGGCGAAGTTCTTCGGTCTTCGCCGCCACCTGGGACCTCGAGACGCGTCCCTCACTGGTCGGCGGCGCTATCGGCTTTCCCACCACGACGTGAATCTTCGAAAAGCGGGGCAGTCTGGCGCCCACGGGCATGGCGCGCTCGCTCCCGGCGACGCCTACCGGCACCACCACCGCGCCCGTTCGCGCGGCGATGAACATCGCCCCGTCGTGCAGCGGTTCAACGCCGAAACCTTCCTTGCGTGTGCCCTCGGGAAAGAGCACGAGCGCTTGACCTCGACGCAGCACCTCTTCGCTGAGGCGCAGAGATTCGCGGTCGGCGGTGTCGCGATTCACCGGAAAGGCTCCCAGACGCGCAAGCAACCAGCCCATAACCGGAACCCGGAAGATTCCGTCCTTCGCCATGAAGAAGACCTTGCGCGGCGAGATGAAGAGGCTGAAGGCGAAGTCCACGTTCGAGCGGTGAATCGGCGCGATCAACACCGGTCCACTCAGTGGGATGTTCTCGGCGCCCTCGACGCTCGGACGAAAAAACAGTTTTGCCAAACCCCACACGAGTCCCGCGCACACGCGGTACGTGAGGGTCTTCTTCGGGTTTAGGACAAGGTCTTGAGCTTCAGACACTGAATGATCTCCTCGACCACGTCGTCGACGTTTCGCCCCGTCGTGTCTAGCACGAGCGCGTCATGGGCCCGGCGAAGTGGCGAAGCCTCCCTCGTCGAGTCGGCCACGTCACGTCGTGCGACCGACGCTTCACCCTCGTCGCCTCGACGTCGGGCGCGCTCTTCCAGCGAGGCGGTAAGAAAGATCTTTATCGTGGCGTTCGGAAAGACGACGGTCGTGATGTCGCGACCCTCGACGACCGTCCCGAGAGGCTGCGCGGCGGCGAATTCGCGCTGTCGCAGCACCATCTGAGCTCGAACCAGCGAGTTGGCGGCGACAACGGAGACCGCGACGTTCACGCGCTCGGATCGGATGTCGTCCTCGACGTCGCGACCGTTGACGGTGACGCGCGGCAGCGTCGTGAGTCGTGCTTCTTTCGCCAAGGCGCCCAGGGCACTCTGGTCGTGGACGTCGACGCCGCGGTCCAACGCCTCGACGGTCAGCGCGCGGTACATGGCGCCAGTGTCGAGGAACGACCAGGCAAGACCCGCCGCGAGCCTTCGCGCGACACTGGACTTACCGGAACCCGCCGGACCGTCAATCGCGATGACCCGGTTGCTCATTGGAGCAATGCTAGGTCGCGGAAAAAGTGGGGATAGCTCGACGACACCGTCGAGGCGCCCTCGACGGTGCACCCTCTTCCGGCGCAGCCCGCGACCGCGCTCGCCATAGCCATTCGATGGTCGAGGGCGGACGCGAACGTGAAATCGTGAAAGGCCGTGGCACTCTTCAGCCCCTCGATGAAGAAGTCGTCGCCCTCGGACCACACCCGACAGCCCAAACTCTCGGCCAGGGACATCGAGCCAGCGAAGCGGTCGGACTCCTTGTGGCGCAGTTCTCCCATCGCGCGAAAGGCGCTCACCCCTGACGCGGCGGCGGCGGCGACGGCCAGAATCGGCACTTCGTCAACGGAGGGTATCTCGTGCGCGTGGACCTCGGTCGCCTCAAGCGATGAGCTTCGCGCGCGCAGGGCGTGAATCGCGTCGTGTTCAACGAGTCGGACCTGCGCACCCATCCGCTGCAGTACCCCAACGAAGCCCACGCGCTCGGGCGAGACGTCAACACTGAGGACTTCGAGCGTGGCGTCGGCGTGGATCGCTCCGAGGACGGCGAAGAAGGCGGCCTGCGAAGGGTCGCCGGGCACGAACCAGTCGTGCCGCCGCGGTCTTCCCGGTCGCAGCGTGACCTCACTTCCCGCTCCCACGTCGATTGACGTGAGGTCGCAGCCAGCGGCGCGAAGCATGTCCTCGGTGGTGGTGCGGGTACGGACGTCCTCCGTGACCGAGCATTCGCCCTCCGCCGCGAGCCCGGCGAGGAGGATGGCGGACTTCACTTGGGCGCTGGCGACCGGTACGTGATAGCGCAGGGAACGAAGGCGCCCGGGGCTCTCCACCGTCAAGGGCGGCGTGAGCGACGCGCCCCGGCCACGCACGACGGCGCCCATGAGTCCGAGCGGCGTCGCGACGCGGTCCATCGGTCGCTTCGAAAGCGACGCGTCACCCGTCAGTCGATGAGTCCCGGGAACTGTGCTCACGACGCCGCTCATGAGGCGCATGGTCGTGCCCGAGTTGGCGCAGTCGAGGGGTAGCGGGCTCGGGTGCAGTCCTTCGTCGGGACCAATCACGGTCACGCGTCCATCGTCGTCGACCCGCGTCGCCCCCAGAAGCTCGAGCACGGCGCTGGTCGCCGCCACGTCGTCGCCCGGCGACAGGCCCGTGATGGTGCTCTGACCGCTCGCGAGGGCACTGATCATGAGTGCCCGGTGTGACGCGCTCTTGTCGCCGGGAACCCGTACGGATCCGCGCAACTGCCGAGCCGGCGTCACGCGCTGGACGTCGCTCATTCGTGGCCCACCAGAAAGCCCATCGCCGCCAACGTGGCACTGAACGGCTCGGCCTGACGGGCGTCAATGGCGAGCAGCAACGTGCCGCTCGATCCTTCAATGCCGTGCGCTATCTCGATGTCGTAGATGTTCACCAGCATCTCCGAGGCGGCCATCGTCACGGCGGCCAGCACGCCGGGCTGGTCGCTCACCGCGACGCGCAGGTAGGCCAGGTTCTCTGAGTTGAGGGCTCGGCCAGGTAGTTGGCGCCGCGCCGACGCGGCACGAAGGAGGTCGTCCGCTACGGTGTCGTGGTCCTCGTCGTTCAGCGCCGTGCGCAGGGCTGCCAGTCGAGCCTCGAGCGATTGGAGAGACTGGCTGATGGCCACGCGATTCTCGAAGAGGACGTCGGGCCAGATCCCCGGGTCGCCCGCCGCGACGCGGGTCATGTCACGAAAACCTCCGGCGGCGAGTTGCAAGAGGACGGTGTCCTCCTCGGCCACACGACTCGCTTCGTTCATGAGGGCACCGGCGAGCAGGTGCGGCACGTGGCTCGCCACCGCGACGAGTCGGTCGTGGTCGTCCGCGTCGACGGCCACGACGTTGGCCCCGAGTTCGCGCAACACGCCGTGCAGCGTGCCGTAGGTCTCGGGCCTGGTGACGGACGTGGGCGTGAGCACCCACGTGCAACCTTGGAAGAGGTCGGCGCGCGCGCCGGCGAGTCCTCGCAACTCCGAGCCGGCCATCGGATGGCCGGCGAGGAAGCGCGGATCGGCGACGCTGGCCACGATGGCGCCCTTCACGCCCGCGACGTCCGTCACGATGAGCGACGCGGTAGAAGTATCTCGAAGCAGTGCGTTCGCCGTCTCGGCGACGACGCTCGCCGGCGTCGCGATGACGACCAACGTGGTGTCGTGGTGGCGATCCGTGGCGACGATGACGCCCGCGTTGAGCGCCGCGTCCACGACGGCCCGGTCGACGTCGGTGCCCGTGACGAGCCATCCCGCGTCGGTGAGGGCGAGCGCCACCGATGAGCCGATCAGACCGAGGCCGATCACGTGGGCGTGACGACTAAGCAGGAAGGTCATCACGCAGTGACGAAGTGTTGCGAAGATAGACGTGACGAAGATCGCTTCGGGCCCGCTCGGTGTAGGCGTGCAACAAGACGCGCACCGTGAGCGGCATCGCACCGGGCACGTCGATCTCACTCGCGCAGAGCAGTGGAACGTCACCGAAGCCGATGCCGCGCGCCGCCGTCGCGGGAAACGACGCCGTGAGGTCGGGTGTCGTCGTGAAGAGCACGCTGATCACGTCGTCGTGACGAAGTCCGTTACGCTCCATCATCGCGAGCAGCAGCTCCTGGGTCACGTCACTGATCTCTTCGGCGGAGTTGGAGACGCACGACGACGCCCCACGCAGACCCCGTACGACGGCAGAACTCATGAAGGCATCGTAGAGGCCAGTTCCTCGGTCATCCCAACGGCTTCCATCAGACGACGGACCTCGTTGAGCGAAAGTTGTCGACACGAACCTGGCGAGAGCGTCGCGTCCTGCAGCGGACCAATGCGCGTTCGCACCAGTCGGGTGACCTCGTGGCCGACCGCCGCGCACATCCGACGCACCTGACGATTCCGCCCTTCGTGAATCACGATGCGCAACAGCCCTTCGCTGACGCGCGAGACCTGCGCGACGGCGGTCACGCCGTCGTCGAGTTCCACGCCCTCGCGCAGTCGACGCAGCGCGCCGGGCGAGGGGTCGCCGTCGACGCGCGCGAGATACTCCTTCGCGATGCCCGAACTCGGGTGCGTCAGGAGATGAGCCAATCGGCCGTCGTTGGTGAGTATCAAGAGGCCCTCGGTGTTCATGTCCAGTCGGCCGACCGGAAAGATCCGCACCGGGGACTCGACGAGGTCCAGCACGGTGGTGCGTCCCTGGGGATCCGAGGCGGTCGTCACGACGCCGTCGGGCTTGTTCAAGAGGAAGTAGACCTTGCTCTGCGACGTTGGCGCCAGCTTGCCGTCGACGCAGATCAACTGGACCTCGGGATTGACGCGATTGCCCAATTCGGCCACGCGTCCATCGATGGTGACCCTCTTCTCCGTGATCAAGACTTCACACGCGCGACGAGACCCGTAGCCCGCGCGCGCGAGCGTCTTTTGCAGGCGCTCCCCCTCGTCCAACTACGACACCTCGTTGACGTCGAACTCGTTCGCCATCTCGTCGGCGAGGGCGAGGGCCGTCTCGACCGGGGGCATGAACTCTTCAATCGGTGGCAGATCATCGAGGGACGCGAGACCCATCCGGTCGAGGAAGGTCTCGGTCGTGCCGTAGAGGATGGGCTGACCCGGTCCCGGGGCTCGGCCGAGCTCTTCGATGTACCCGCGCTGTTCGAGGAGTCGCACCACCCCGTCGACGTTCACGCCGCGCAGCGCCGTGATCTGGGCCCGCGAGACGGGTTGGCGGTACGCGATGATCGCCAGTGATTCGAGGGCGGCTGAGCTCAGACGGTACGAGACGTCGCGGTTGGCGAACTTCGTCACCCACGGTGCCACGTCGGGCGACGACTGCATCACCCAGCCGCTGGCGAGTTCCACCACTTGAAAACCACGTCGCTCGTCGACGAACTCACGGCGAAGCGCCCGCAGGGTCTCGACGACGCTCTGCGCGTCGACTTCGGCGACGTCGGCGAGTTCTTCGGCCGAGATTGGCTCGATCGCGACGGTCAACATGGCTTCGAGCTTCTGTTCCAGCGATTGCTCATCCCTCATAGCGGTCAACCCCTCCAAGATCGAGTCCCTGGGTCGTGTCGATCCACTCGATCTGCACGTCACCGAACGTGGTGCCCTGACCCAGTTCCACGCAGCCCAACTTGCACAGCTCGAGCAGCGCGAGAAAGTGCACGATGATCTCGATTCGCGTCGTGAGCCCCTCAATGAGGTCGCGAAAGGAGAGCCGGCCCCTCGTCGGCAGACTCTGGACGAGCGTGGCGACGGTCTCGGCGACCGTGACGGCGTCGACCGTGACGTGGTGCAGGCGCACCACCGGCACGGGCTTCTCCTCGATGCCGCGCAGGTACGCGAGGGCCAGCTGCGCCGTCGTCACGCCCGCGAGGAGGTCGGGTGGCTGGACGTCGAAGCCGTCGTTCACGCCTCGAAGGCGCGCGTAGGCGCGGCCCGCGCGCTCGAAGAGCGAAACGAAGGCGTCGGCGAGGGCGGCGTAGGTTCGCAGTTCCAACAGCCGCACGAGAAGAACGTCTCGCTCTTCCCAGCCGACGAACTCTTCGTCCAGTTCCCCCGTGTCGCGGCCGGGAAGGAGGCGTTGACTCTTCATGTCAAGGAGCACCGCCGCGATCAAGAGGAACTCGGACAGCTCGTCCATCGCGAGCGTCGTCGACTCGTCACGTAGGACGGCCACGAACGCGTCCACCAGCGGGGCCAGGGGCACGTCGAGGATGTCGACCTCGTGCGTGGAAATCAACTGCAGCAGAAGTTCTACGGGGCCGCTGAAGGACGGCGTCGTCACGACGAAGGTCACTCGCCAACCCTACTTCGTGACCCCTTGAGTGGCCCTCACCTACGATTGAGCGATGAGGATACTTTCCGGAATACAACCTTCGGGTTCGATGCACCTCGGCAACTACCTCGGAGCGTTGCGTCAGTGGGTCGACGGACAGAGTTCGGACGCCTTCTACTGCGTGGTCGACCTGCACGCCCTGACGCTGCAGATCGCCCCCGAGAAACTGCGCGAGCAGACAACTGATCTCCTCGCCACCTTGATCGCGTCGGGCCTCGACCCCGAGGTCTGCACGATCTTCATCCAGAGCCAGGTCCCCTACCACGCCCAGTTGAACTGGCTCTTGGAGTGCGTGACGACCTACGGCGAGCTCGCACGCATGACGGCCTTCAAGGAGAAGTCTCAGCGCCAGGAGGGATTCCGGGTGGGCCTCTTGACGTATCCGGTGCTGCAAGCCGCTGACATCTTGCTCTACGAAACCGAGGTCGTGCCCGTCGGTGACGACCAGCGACAGCATCTGGAGATGGCGCGAACCATCGCCGAGCGCTTCAATAACCGATTCGGCGAGACGTTCCGTGTTCCCGTGGGCACCCAGCCAAAAGTGGCCGCTCGCGTGATGGACCTCCAAGAGCCCACGCGAAAGATGAGCAAGTCCGTCTCGAGTCCCTTGGGTAACCTCCACATGTTCGACTCGCCCGAGGACATTAAGAAGAAGATCTCGAAGGCCGTCACGGATACCGACGGTGAGGTTCGCTTCGACTGGGAGAAGAAGCCTGGTCTGTCGAACTTGCTCGAGATCTACTCAAGCTTGAGCGGAGAAACGCCCGAGCAGGTCGCCGGTCGCTACACGAGGTACGGCGCGCTCAAGACCGATCTCGGCGAGCTCGTCGTCACCACCTTCGCGCCCATGAAGCAGCGCTACGACGAACTGCTGCGAGAACCGGCTGAACTGTACAAGATCGCCGCGAACGGCGCGGAGAAGGCTTCGGACGTCGCGAGTGTGGTGTACCGACGCGCCGCCACCGCCATGGGCCTCACTTAGAAGAGAAGGTTCAGCCACCAGTTCGCCAGATCAGGCAGCAAGTTCGTGCCAACGTGCAAGAACGAGTAGTCGACGATGATGAAGATGAAGAAGAACGGCAGGGCACGCTGGCGAAAGTGGTAGTAGCGCGGTAGGTGACGCGTTGGAATGAAGCGCTCGATGATCGCTGAACCGTCGAGTGGCGGGATCGGCAGCAGATTAAAGACCGCGAGGACGAGATTCACCGTTCCGAACGCCACGCCAAAGAGCAGCACGTTGGAGTTCAGGTTTCTCACGACGTGGATTTCGTATTCACAGAAGGCGAAGGCGAGGGCCGAAAGTACGACGTTGACCGCCGGCCCAGCGAGCGCCATCCACAAGACCTGCTTGCGGGGGTTGCGCATTCGCGCGGGATTCACGGGAACGGGCTTGGCGTAGCCGAAGGCCGGCAGGTGCGAGAAGACCAAGAGCGCCGGCATCAGGATCGTCCCGAAGGGATCGACGTGACGCAGGGGATTGAGTGTCAGGCGATGTTGTTCTTTGGCCGTGGGATCGCCGAAGAGGTTGGCCACGTAGCCGTGCGCCACCTCGTGCAGCACGACCGAGGGAATCAGACTGATGAAGTAGAACCAATAAAACACTGTGATCTACCTCTTAGTCGTGGGCTCGGGGGTGTGCGTCTTCGTACTCGCGCTGCAGGGTGGTGATCGACACAGCGGTGTAGAGCTGCGTGGTCGCAATGGAGGCGTGTCCCAACAGCTCTTGCACCACTCTAATGTCGGCGCCGTGCGCGAGCATGTGCGTAGCGCAACTGTGACGAAAGACGTGCGCACTGATGCGGCTGCGCTCGATACCCACGTCCAGTGCGCGCTTATGGATGACGAAGTCGACACCTTGACGCGTCAGTGCTCCCCCGCGCGTGTTCAAGAAGACCTTCGAACTCTTTCTCGCCGCCAGTAACGATCCGCGCCCGCCGTGGCCCAAGTAGTCCGCCAGCGCGCGCTTCAGTGTCGCCCCCATTGGCACCAATCGCTGCTTAGCGCCCTTACCCATCAGAAGCACCAGTTCTTCGTCAAAATCGAGGTCGCCCAGTGCCAGGCCGACGACTTCACTGACCCGAGCACCCGTGCCGTACAAGAGCTCGAGGAGCGCCCGATCACGCAGTTCAACGGCGGACGTCGAGGGAATGGAGTCCAGCAACAAGATGATCTCCTGCTCGCCGAGGGGCTTTGGCAACGTTCTCCCCCGTCGCCCCCCCTTCAACCGCGCACTCGGATCGACCGCCAGGTACCCCTCGTCGACGAGATAGGAGAAGAGACCTCGCGCCGACGCCACGGCGCGCGCCACCGTGCTCGCGGCACGCTTCGACGCTCTCAACTCGTTGAAGTAACGCTCGAGATCATCCTCGCGCAGAGCGACGAACTCAATGGCGACGTCGTGCGCCCACGAGACGAGAGCCTCGAGGTCGCGACGATAGGAGACGATCGTGGCTCGACTGCGCCCCTTTTCTATCGTCAGCCACTGAAAGTACTCATCGAGCAGCGCCTCAACGTTCGTCAAGGAAGGTCCCAAAGACGCGGTGCAAGGCGATGGTGGTCGTCGAGTCGATCGCCGGCGCTTCACGCAGCGTGGTGCGAAGCTCCTCGGGCGAAAGCCAGTGAATCGTCGAGCTTCTCTCCTCGGGACCGGCTGGGGCTCGTTCACCCTGCGTTAGTTGCCGTGCTTCGTAGATCGTCATCACTTGGTTGGTCCAACCAGGCGAGTTCATGAAACGCCCGAGGAGTGTCCACTCCTTCGCGACGAAGCCCATCTCTTCGAGCAGTTCGCGCTTCGCGGTCTCTAGCGGGGGCTCACCCTCGACGTCGCGGGTGCCGGCCGGAATCTCCAGCAGAAAGTCGTCAAAGGTCGCCCGGTACTGCCGGATGAAACCGACCCGACCTTCGTCATTGATCGCCAGCACCGCCACCGCACCCGGATGAACCGCGACGTCTCGATTGAAGGTACCGTCGCCGTGTCGGATGGTGCGCCGTTCGACGTTGAAGACGTGAGAAAAAAAGACGTCGCGGGCTCCTTCGACGTGGAAGGAGTCACTCACAAGGTGGCGTCGACCGTCGAGGGGTCAATGATGTGCGGCTCGCGACCTTCTTTACGCAGCGCCGCAGCCTTGATGAGTCCGAGGAAGAGCGGGTGCGGTCGGTCGGGGCGCGACTTGAACTCGGGGTGGGCTTGAGTGCCCACGAAGAACGCGTGGCCGGGGAGTTCGACGAACTCCACGAGTCTCCCGTCGGGCGAGTTACCCGAGCAACGCATTCCGGCCTTTTCGAATTGATCGCGGTAGCGGGCGTTGAACTCGTAGCGGTGACGGTGGCGTTCGGACACCACGGTCGTCCCGTACAGCCCCGCCACTTGCGAGCCCTCGTCCAACATGGCGGGCCACGCCCCGAGACGCATGGTCCCGCCCAGGTCCGTGACGTCCATCTGTTCGGCGAGCAGTGAGATCACGGGGGCCGACGAACTGTGCGTGAACTCGGTGGACTGCGCGTCACCGAGGCCGAGCACGTGGCGGGCGAACTCTATGACTTGGATCTGCATGCCGAGACAGATCCCGAGGTAGGGAATGTCGTTCTCGCGGGCGATCCGGGCAGTAGCGATCATGCCCTCGATGCCACGTTCGCCGAAGCCACCGGGCACGATGATGCCGTCCAGCCGACCCAAGCGGTCGGCGTCGATCTCGGAGGGCACCCGTTCGGCTTCGAGCCATTCGATAGTCGTCTTTGCACCGATGCCGAAACCGGCGTGTCGGATCGACTCGCCGACACTGAGGTACGCGTCGGGCATCGTCACGTACTTGCCAATAATGCCGATTCGCAGCGTCGTCGTCGTGTTGTGCACTCGACGCACCACGCTCTCCCACGGCGCGAGGTCAATGGGATGCTCCTCGAGGTCGATCCTCAGCGTGTTGCAGATGATCGTGTCAAGGCCCTCGTGATGCAGCGTGATGGGGATGTCGTAGATGCTCTCTTCGTCCACCGCAGAAATGACCGCGTTGACCGGCACGTCGCAGAGCAGCGAGATCTTGCGCTTCAGACTGTCCGAGATCGGTTGGTCGCTGCGACAGACGATGACGTCGGGTTGGATGCCGCGCGAACGAAGTTCCGTCACGGAGTGCTGCGTGGGCTTCGTCTTTTGTTCCCCCGAGGGAGCGAGATACGGCACCAGGGTGAGGTGCACGTAACAGACGTTGTCGCGGCCGGCGTCGCGGCGGAACTGGCGAATCGACTCGATGAAGGGAACGATCTCGATGTCACCCACCGTGCCACCGATTTCCACAATGACGACGTCGGCTCCCAAGGTTCCTTGGCGACGGATTCTCTCCTTGATCTCGTCGGTGACGTGGGGTATGACCTGGACCGTCTTGCCGAGATAGTCGCCCCTTCGCTCCTTCGCGATCACGTTCGAGTAGATCGAACCGGTCGTCGTGTTCGAGATCTTCGAGAGCGATTCATCGATGAAGCGCTCGTAGTGTCCGAGGTCGAGGTCGGTCTCGCCGCCGTCGTCGGTCACAAAGACCTCACCGTGCTCGCCGGGGTTCATGGTACCGGGATCGACGTTGAGGTAGGGATCGAGTTTGCACATCGTGACCTTGAGGCCACGGGATTTAAGTAGGCGACCGAGGGAGGAGGCGGTGAGCCCCTTGCCGAGCGAACTCGACACTCCGCCCGTTACAAAAACGTACTTTGTCATCGCAAAACTACGCTTCTCACGGAACAACATCTTAGCGAGGGAATTCGGCGCCAGCGCGATCTTCGACGGAGTTTTCAAGTAATTGTTTCGCGAGTGCCCGCGACTCTGGCGTGACGTCATCACCGGCGAGCATTCGAGCGATCTCTCGAACTCTTTCGTCGCCGGTGAGTTCTCGCACGGACGTGCTTGTGACACCGTGGTCAATCGTCTTCTCGATGACGAAGTGATGGTCGGCTCGTGCGGCGACCGAGGCCAAGTGCGTAATGGCGAGGACTTGCTGAGCACGACCCACTTCACTAAGACACTCACCGATCTGCTGGGCCACTTGACCGCCGACGCCAGCGTCGACTTCATCGAAGACGGCCACCACGTCCGCGTTGGCCGTTTCGAGAGAGATCGCGAGTAAGACTCGGCTCAACTCTCCCCCGCTCGCCAGGCTGGCGAGCGGCCCTTCCGGCAGACCCGGATTGGGGGTGAAGAAAATCTGAGCGTCCGAGCCGTCGGCGCCGTCGACCACGAAACGAATCGACGCGTGCGCGAGGGCAACCCGAGTCAGTTGTTGGCGAACGGCCCCCGTCAGCGTGGCGGCGGCGAGCTCTCTCTCGCGCCGGACTCGACTCGCGAGGAGGGTTTCGCGCTCTTCGAGGGATCCGATCTCTGCGTCGAGGCCGTCAAGTCTCTCCGACTCGGCGCTGAGCCGAGCGTGCTGAGCATCGAACTCGTCGCGAGAGCGCAGTGCCGCATCCAACGTTCCGCCGTACTTTCGAGTGATCTGTTGGAGCACGCTCGCCCTCGCGTCAAGATCGTCCATCCGGCGCGGGTCCCAGGCGTCGGCGTCACTCAAATCGGCCAGTTCACGTATTGCCTCACGAGCCTGGATCAACGCACTGCGAAGGCTGGCGCGTACTGGATCGTACGCCGCGCCGTCAGGGAGTCGACTGAGCGCCAGCGCGAACTGAGCCAGGACCGCCTCATCGCTCTCCGCGCCGAAGAGTTCGAGGACCTCACCCAGCGCGACCTGACCTTCTCGAAGCGTCGTCAGTCGAGTCAGCTCCTCGAGAGTGTCATTGAGTTCCCTGGCCGAAAGAATCGCGGCACCGTCGAGTTCGCCGATCTGGAAGGCGAGAAACTCTAACTCGCGTGCTCGCGCGGCCTTGTCGCCGCCGTACTCGTCACGAAGGCGTCGCGCGGCGTTGAGCTCGCGTCGCACCACGTCGAGTTCGCCCGTGTCGACGGCACCACGCTCGTCGATCAGGCGAACCGTTTCGAGGCGACCACGTAACGCAAGCGAGTCGTGTTGACCGTGAACGACGATCAACTCCTGGGCCAGAGTTCGCAGGGCCTCAACGCTCGAAGGTGCGCCGTTGAGGGAGCTGCGAAGACGCCCCGAGCTACTCGATTCTCTCGAGAAAGTCAGTTCCTCCCCGCCGTCGCGAACGAACAGCGCGACGGCACGTGTGTCGGCGGTCAAGGCGTAGCGCGACGCGCCCGTGTCACTGCCCAGACAGAGCCCGAGTGCTCCCAACAAGAGCGTCTTGCCCGCGCCCGTTTCGCCGGTAAGGACGTTGAATCCGGGGCCGAACTCCAGTCGTGCATCGTCAATAACGCCGAGTCCGTGGGCGAAGAGTTCAACGAGTTGTGCCTTAGGCATGACCCTCTCGAAGGCTGCGACGAAGCCGCGTGGCCAGATCGAAACTTCGCGTCGCGACAACGCGCACCGGGGTCGGACTTTGACGAACGTCAACGTACTCATCCAACTCGAGTGATCCAATTGTCGTTCCGTCCGCCACGAGCATCGCGGGCTTGTCAACGACGACGAGACGAATCACCTTATCGTCGGGAACGACGATGGAACGATCGATCGTGAAGTGCGGTGCGATGGGCGTGAGAATCATGATCGACAGTGACGCGTCCACCACCGGCCCCCCAGCTGAGAAGTTGTAACCCGTACTGCCGGTGGGCGTCGCGACCATGACACCGTCCGCCGAGTAGGTCAAATACTCCTCCTCGTCAACGAAGGTCCTCACTTTGACCATGTGGCCGGCACTGGCGCGCTCGACGAGGACCTCGTTGAGCGCGAACTCTTCGAGTGGCGTTCCCGAGCGGGTGATCTTGAGCGCCAGGCGTTCTGAGACCGAGTCGCTCTCGAGCGCGTCCTTCACGCTTTCCGTGATGTCGCTCGACGCAACGTTCAACAAGAAGCCCAAATGCCCAAGATTGAACGCGACGACCCGTGCGCCGGCGTCGTGCGCCAAGCGGGCAGCTTTCAAGAAGGTGCCGTCGCCGCCGAGACTGACGACCAATGTCGTCTCGTCTAATCTCGCTCCTTCGCCCGAATCGAGGAAGTGCAACGACGACGTCACGCCCACGTGCTTCAGCCGTTCGCCCACGTCAGAAGCGAGTTCGACCGCGTCGCCACGATTGCTGAAAGCCGTAAAGACAACTTGGGTCACGTCACACCTCGCTTTAATGGTAGTAACAAAGGTCGAATCGAGCCCTCACGCGAGGCGACCGCTCACGACGCTCGCTCACGGGGCCCACGTCGAAGTGGGCGTGGCGTTGAAAGTAAGCTCCGCGTGGCCCACGTCCGAATTGTTAGATCTCAGGTAATCGCCGTGCGCGGTCGCCTCAACGGCGGGAGCGTCGCCGGTGGCTGAAGCCTTGGCGGCAGTTCACCGAGGAGGTCGGCCGTCGCGCCCGCGATGACGCGTACCGCGTTCTCGAACGCAGCCTCGGTCCTCTTCGACGTTGAACTCACGCCACTGACTTTGCGAACGTACTGACGAGCCGCTGACTCGATCTCCTCGGTCGTTGCCACTGGCTGCAGACCACGGAGCATGGTGATGTTTCGACACATGACTAGACAGTAGGGCGCGGGACTTGCCCGAGGCAGCCGCGTCACCCCTCAACACGTCGCGTCAGTCACTGACGTACTTTCCTCCCGACCCACGTTTCACCACCCGGCGTCGAAACGATCGTTCATCCACTCCTCTAGAGATTGACGCGAACAGGGTGGCCGTATCGCCGAGCCCGGCGCCTCGCAACTCTCACCGCTGGATAAGCGAATTTTCTTCGACTTGAAAGGAGGTGATCATCTCCTTGATCATGGCGAGATTGACCAAATATATTATCAATAATATTTCAAATTCCCTGATCAACCCGCATACGAGTATCCCAAAATCGGACCGGCCAATCGACCAATATTTTTTTTATGAATTATTTGTCGGAAAGGTTCATATCCCATGAGATCAAGCAGCGAAGTCTCGACCTCATCCGCAGTTCGGTCACCTCGTTCTTCGACTGACCACCACGCTCGGCGCGCGCGCCGGCGGCGGACAGCCCGTCGGACGCTCGCGGCGGCCCTGGGCATGACTCTTGTGGCCGGAGGGGCCTTCGCCGTGACGAGCTGGCTCGTTGGTGTCAACGCTGGTTCCTCGGGTGAAGGCCAGGCGGCGACCGTTCAGAACCTCACGATCACGGCGGTCGCCGTGCCGTCGGCGAACAATCTGCTGTACCCGGGCGGAACGGGTGACGTGGTCCTCACCATCACCAACCCCAACGCCTACCCCGTCACGCTCACCGGGGTAAATCTGCCCGTCAACACCTCGTACGCGGGGGGGTTCACGACGTCGGCGTTGAGCACCGCCCAGGGAGGTTGCACGACGGCGACGAGCGACGTGGTCTGGAACTTCTCTACTGGTACGTCCGGCAGCGCTCACACGCTCACGTCCGCGCTAACCATTGGACCAAGCGGCAACGCGAGCAACCCGTTGACGGTCACCTTGACCAATGACGCATCGATGGGGGCCGCGTCCCCGGCGGCGTGTGAAAATACGTTCTTCTCGATGCCGGCGCTCACGGGCATTGCCGCCACGGGGGGTGCCGCGTCCGTCACCACCTCGCCAGCCGTTGACGCGTGGACCAGTTAATCGGTAGGTAGCGGTGGTTCGACACTCCACGCCCCCGTCGTTGAAGGTGGTCCTGTGTTCGATCGCACTCACGGTGGCGTTCGTCTACTCTTCGCAGACCGTTGCCGCTTCGAACTGGACCGTAGCGTTGGCGGGCGGCTCGTACGGCGAAGGACTGTCGAGTTCGACGATCACCACCGCGACGAGCAACCCCGTCATTTTCAGCGCGGCGTGCGCCGCGAGGGGCCGAAAAGCTGTATTGACGTGGACCACCGCGGGCGTCGGCGTGACCGGATACGAAGTCCTCGTCGGCGCCACCGTCAACGGTGCGTTCACGGTCGACGTAAAGCAGCCAATCGGAACCGCGTTGACGGTAACGGAGACCTACAAGCCATCCGCCATCGGCCAGAAGTTCTACCGATTGGAAGCGCAATCGACGAATTGGGCCTTTCCCGGCGCCACGACAGCGAACGCGCGCCAGGCGTCCGTGGCGGGCACGAATGGCGGCTACTTGACCATGGTGAACGCCCGAACGAAATGCGTCGCCACGCCATGAACTGCTAGCCGTCTCAGCGTCTCGCTTGATCGGGGCCTCGTCTCGTCTCTTCTCGTCGCCCTTGACGGTCCGCTCGCAATCGGCAGGAGCGTCCTTGGAGACACACGCCTCCCTCCTCGCACCCTTGGTCCAGTCCTTGCGTCGAAACAGAAAGATAATCTGAACGTAAGGCGATCGAACAAGGACGGACCATCATGAGTGACAAGGAATCAGCAAAAGAGGACGCGGTCAGCGCGACGAATGACTGGAACGCGACAGTCATTGAAGAGTTTCGCGCCAACGAGGGCAAAGTCGGAGGACGCTTCGAGGGTGCACCCGTGCTCCTTCTGGGCACGACTGGGGCACGAACCCATGCTCATCGGGTTAATCCGATGATGTATCTCAGTGAGGGCGCTCGAACCTTCGTCTTCGCGTCAAAGGCGGGGGCCGACACGAACCCCGACTGGTATCACAATCTGGTCGCCGACCCCGCCGTGAGCGTCGAACTCGGCTCGGAGAAGTTCAGGGCCACCGCCAGTCCGCTGTCCGGAGAGGAGCGCGACCGGATCTACGCGCTTCAGGCCGCACGCTATCCGGGCTTCGCCGAATATCAGGCGAACACGAAGCGGATCATTCCTGTCGTGGAGTTGATCCGCGCGTAACGCGGTGCGTTCTCGCTGCGCCCACGTTGACAACGTGGGCGCAGCGAGAACAACGTCACGACGTTCCGGCCTCGATCTTCGACGATCGAGATTACTGGTAGCGTCACGACTGCCAAGGTTGGACGCCCACCTTGACAATCGCTGCTCAAGACCCCGGCAGTCCCTCGAGAACTTCAAGGGCGAGTAAGAGAAACTTCCATGGGTTACTGGCATCAGGTGGCTGCCCCGTGACGGGCGGTCCTCCGTCGCCCCCGCGTGCGGCCGCGCGCTTGGATCGCCTACCCGCGTCGAAGTGGCTCGCCGGAGTCATGGGTCTGCTCTTTTTGAGTTGGTTGATCGAGTCCTACGACATTGGCCTCACGGGCTCGGTGCTGCCGTCGTTGACCCAACAGTTCGCACTCTCGACGTCGATGAAGTCCTTCGTGGCGATCGCCGCGAACATTGGAATCGTGATCGGCATCGTGCCCGCCGGTCGCCTGAGCGACCACTTCGGACGACGTAACGTGCTCATCGCGGGAACGCTCGCCTACGCCGTGTTCACGTTCTCGACCGGCCTCGTCCACGGCGTTGACAGCCTCATAGCGCTTCGAATTGCTGACGGCATGGCCATGGGCGCGGTGTTCCCCCTGCCCTACATCTACGCCGCCGAGATCTGCCCTCGAGACCTCCGGGGTCGATTCATTGGCTGGGCGGACTCGTTACTCTCGGTGGGCTACTTCCTCTCGCCCTTGCTCGCGTTCGTGCTCATTCCCAACGTCGAGAACACGAATGGCTGGCGAGTGATGTTCTTCATCGGCGGCGTGCCGATTCTCTTCGCGCTGCTCGCCTGGCGCCTCTTACCCGAGTCGCCGCGATGGCTTGAGTCCAAGGGCCGATGGATCGAGTGCGAAGAGGCGCTGACCGCGATTGAGTCGCACGCGGTGCGTACGACCGGACGTGCCTTGGCGCCAATTCCAGCGGTTGAACTTTCCGCGACGGCGCCGATCGTTCATCCGCTGCAGTCAATCTTTCGTCGACCGCTTCTTCGCCGATCATTGATGCTGTGGGTGACCTTCGGCGGAACCTTTTTCATCTTTTACTCGATCCAGATTTTCATGCCTACCGTGGTCACGAAGATGGGCTACTCGCTCACCTCGGCCTTCGCCTTCACCGCGGTGATCGTCGGCGTCTCGATACCGGGAAAGCTGCTCGAGTCGTGGGTGATCGAGCGGTGGGGTCGACGGCCGGTGATCATCGCCTTCACGCTCATCGCCGCCGCGGCGTCGTTGGCCTTTGGCTTCGTGCGTGGCGCGCTGCCGATCCTCGTCCTCGGGTGTCTCATGTCGTTCTTCGGTATCGGCGTCGATCCGGCAGTGAAGACCTACACGTCGGAGAACTATCCCACCGAGATTCGTGCCTGGGGTGTTTCGACGACCGAGGGATTCGGACGGCTCATCTCCGGCGTCATCGGGCCGTCGTTCATTCCCGCGGTGCTCTCCAACTTTGGCGCTGGCGCGGTCTACGCGCTCGTGGGCACGGTGGCGATGGTAGCGGTCGTGGTGGTGGCGCTCTTCGGCTACGAGACCCGGGGACTCACGCTCGAACAGAGCGCCGACGTTGCGTTGGCGCCCTTGTCGGTCGCGCCGATGCCCAACGCCTAGCGCGTGACGCGAACGCGAGCGGTGTCCGCTCTCACCGCGTCGTTCAACGCGCCCGCACTCACTAGGAAGTCGTGAGTTCGACCAACTTGTTGAGCGTGTTCCAGTTGCGCGTCGTGACGGGCACTTCGAGGGCCCGAACGACGTAGCTCGGCAGTTTCGACCGTCCGATTCCCAGGGGTAGGAAGTAGTACACCTCGGATCCGACAACGGCAAACCGGTCGAGTCCAAAACGTTCGTGGTCTAGCGCCGCGATTTTCTCTTTGGACACCGTCCTCGCCATGAACCCCACGTGGAGCCCGGCTTCTTCTTCGAGCGAGAACGGATTGTGCTCGACGGCGGCCCCGAGGTCGCCGGCACTTCGCAGCACCACGTTGGTCTTGATGGCGAACCTCTCTTCGATCGCAGTTTCGAGCGTCGAAGCGTCGGGCCACGTCGGACTTGAAAAGATCACGTTGCCACTTTGGATGTACGTTCGGGCGTCGACGAGTCCGAGTTCCCCAAAGAGCGCGCGCAGGTCCGCCATCGGCATCGCGTTGTTGCCGCCGACGTTGACCCCACGCAAGAGGGCGACGTAGACCGAGGGGCGTCTACTCACCGCTTGGACCGCCGCATCCATGAACGTTCACGCGTTCGATCGCCCCCTCAAGTCGACGCCGAAGTGATGCTGACGTGTTCGGAGACGTCGAGCAGTTCCACCCAGGTCTGACCGGGCGTCAGGTCAATCACCTTGCCCGACGCGTTCTTGTAGATCGTTCGCGAGCGCAGATTCGGCCTCGACCAGGTCCCTCGCTGCAGCGTGCCCTGGTTGAAGACCTCGACCGGTCCCGAGCCAATGAGTTGCGCGTACGAGTCGATCACGCCTACGCCACCGACGTAGTTCACCGACATGACGATGACGTTCTTCGGAGAGATGCGGACCCCGTTGGTCGTGACGTCCGGCTGCCCGAAGATGGTTCGATCCCACGATCGACTCGTCGTATTCCAGGTGTACGTCACGGCGTAGCCCTCCGTGAAGCCCACGACGAACGAACGGACACGCGGCCCGCGAAGGCGTTGCGACCGCGAGGCGAAAGTGAAGAGGGCCGGGGGTGGCCGCGGCTTTCCGTCCTTCGCCATCAAGAGCGCGGCGTTAGCGAACAAGTTGTGGGGAGGGTAACGCTTGGGGTCGCGAAACATCGCCGACCCACTGTTGGACTCCGTGTAGAGCTTGACGGGCGCCGTCGCGATGCTCCGTACCGCGTACTCGGCACCCCCCGAGAACGCAAAGATGCCGCCGATCGGAAAGACGATCTCGCGGTCCGTACGACGTACCGAGCGCACCGGTCCCACCACCGTGGGAACACGTGAATTGAAGATCGCCGCGAGACGAGTGATGCCACCTTCGACAATCTCCTCGTAGACGACGTCGGCGTCTTCGACTCCGCTGTGGGGATACGCCTCCGGGGTGTTGTCGATCTTGATCGTGAGTGCGGAACGATGCTTCGTCACCCCTCGCGGATCCGCGAGACCCGTCAGGGGCGCCACCGGACGGGTCTTCTTCACCGGCGGCGTCGTCGTGGACGTCGAGACGGAACCCGTTGACGTGGTGGTCGTTGACGACCCGGCGAGTGCGCTCGACGCCATCGCCACGTTAGAGCACGTGGCGATGGCGAGGACGAGGACGAGGGAGCGACGCATAGTGGAAACCTACAACGTGGGATCGGTGATCACGATCGCCTTCGTTGATCGTTGACGGCGAAACGAGTGGACGGGCAGGCTCTCCTCACGGGTGCGCGCCACTGCCCCTCAGTGCAGATACGTGGCGAAGAACTCTTCTATCCTCTTCCACGCGTCGGCGGCTGACGCGGGTTCTGGACGCACGCCGGCGACGCGCAGCAGCGGTCGAAGAGGTCTTGGCCCGACGGGTTCGTCGTTGAGAAAAGCGTGACCGGCGTTGGGGTACTCCTTCACGTCGTGGATGACCCCGGCCTTCGTCAGCGCTTCGTCCAACCTCGAGGCCGTGTGTTTCAAACTGCGATCTCGGGCACCGTACGAACCAACGATGGGGCACGCTCCCTCGAAGGGGTCGACCTTGTGACGAGGCATCTCGCCGTAGTTGACCGACGCGACGTCAAAACCGGTGCCGGCCGTCAGGAGGGCGAAACCACCGCCCATGCAGAACCCAATGACCCCGACGCCCCCGGTGCACTCGGTCGAACTCTTCAGCCACGTCCGGGCCGCCTCGATGTCCACCAACGCTCGACCCTCGCCCTTCATCATCGCTCGCACGGTGGAGATCAGGCACCGTCGGGCGCCGCCGGCAGAGTAGAGGTCGACGGCGAGCGTGAGAAACCCGGCCGCGGCCAGTCGGTCGGCGTGACGGCGCGTCATGTCGTCGAGCCCGAACGCCTCGTGAATCATCAGAACGCCTGGCCAGGGACCGGTCCCGTCGGGTCTCGCGAGATAACCCCGTAGCGGACGTGATCCCGTGGCGAGGGTGTGGGCGACGGACACGTCAACCATGGTCATGGGCCCAAGGTAGTCCGCTCGACCCCGCGTCGGGCTCGTGTAGTGCGTGAAGCGACAGACTCCGCGACCAGCACCCCTCGTCGCGGGGCGAAGCCAACGCCTCGTGAGGCGAAGGGAGGTCCGACGATGGCCGCCAACCTGGAGCGCTCACGCACGCGGAACTTACGCGAAGGGGCTCTGCGACCCAACATCACTTTCTGAAAGTGGCTGCGTCGCGAAGTGGTCGTCTGGGGACAACACCTTCAGTGAAACGTCGAGTATGAGCGCCAGTCCTTTCGTCAGCGCCCCCTTGTCGTGCGCGGGGCGCCACTCCGACGCCGCCAAGAGGTGGTCACTCACCGTGAAGATGGCGGCAACCTCAACGCCTCGTACTTGGGCGATCGCGAAGAGCGCCGCCGCCTCCATCTCGACCGTGACCACACCCTCATCGCGAAACGCCCGCGCTTCTTCAACCGTTTCGCGGTACACGGCGTCGAGAGTCCAGGTCAGTCCTTCGCTAAAGGGAACGTTGCCAACGACAAGAGCCCGACGAAGTTCATTGGTGAGATCGACCGACGGGTACGCGTAGCGAGCCGAGGGTAGGTAGTGGTGGGACACTCCCTCGTCTCGTATCGCTCCCGCGCAGAGGACCACGTCGCCGAATCCAACCTCTGCGGGCAGTGCGCCGGCGAGGCCCACGTTGATGAACCGTCGCACGCCTAGGGTGGCCAGTTCCTCGATGACGATGGCCGCACCGGGCGCGCCAATGCCAAATCCCTCGACGACGCCGACGCGAGTGGCGGCGTCGCCTTCTCGTAGCCACATCGAGCGCCATGGTGCCGAGTAACCATCCACGTTCTTGAATCCACGAGCCACAAGTAGTCCATGAAGTCGAGTGCTGTAGCCGATGATCACGCCGTCGGGAATGATGACGTCCGGATCGTCCAAGAGGTTTCGAACAACGACTTCGGGACGGATGAGCGGTGTTCCTTGATGCTTGCTGGGGTGGTTGGGAAAAGTGGCCTCGGGAGAACTCACTCTTCAAGTATCACCCGTGACGCTCGCCGCCGAAGGTCTTCACCCTCCGCGACTCGTACGGCAGGGCGCACCACCCCTTCGCGTCATCGCCGTAGCGGGCTTTCAGACTCGACGTCGAAGACGGACGAGCTCAAGAAGCCGGAGCACCCAATCTGGACGTCCGGATCGTGACGTGGCGAGTCACCGTGGGCGTCACGCCCGTCGACACCACGAACGTGAGCGTTTGGACGACGTTCTGCTCGCCGACGGAGACGCCGGAGATCATCGCCGTGGGCTTGGGGCGGCAACGGCGTCCGCGACGTCACGGATCGACGATGTTCTCTCTTCTTACGGCGGCGACCCGTAGTGGAGCGGCGCGTCGGAGACGCAGTGACGCACGGTCATCACCGAACCCGAACGGCCGCCGTACCGGAGGGCGCCGCTCCACCGCCTATTCGCCGGTGAGCCCGTCCACCGATTCGCGCAGGAGATCGGCGTGGCCGTTGTGCCGTGCGTACTCTTCGATCATGTGGCACATGATCCAGCGCAGGCTCGGCGAGCGACCGTCGGGCCACGCGCGACGAGAGAGCTGCTCCATCCCCCCGGCGCCGAGCGCCTCCGCGATCTGGTTGTTCGAGCGCGCCACCGCGTCGCGCCAGAGAGTTCTCAGCTGCTCGGGCGTGTCGTCGACGGCCGAATGCCAGTCCCAGTCGGGATCGGCGTCCCAGTCGACCGCGTCGAACGGCGGCTCCGAGTCCCGTCCGGTCAGCCACTGGGTAAACCAATAGTCTTCGACGAGGGCTAGATGCTTCATCATCCCGCCCAGGGTCATTGTCGAAGCCGCGATCGTCAACCCGAACGCCGCCGCGTCGAGACCCTCGCACTTCCACGCAAAAGTTGAACGTTGGAACTCGAGGAAGCCGGCGAGAGTGGCCGGCTCGTCTCCCGCCAGAGGAGGTTCCGGACGTCCTTGTTCATCCACGTCAGCCACGGCCAACGAGTCTAGACAATCGTCCAACCCGATGTCTTAACATCAATCCGTGATGCATCTCGACCACTGTGACGCGTTGACGGACGAGGTCAACCGATTTGCGCTCGTGCTGAGCGCCACCCCATCGGACACCCCCGTGCCCTCGTGTCCCGGTTGGACGACAGCCGATCTGGCCGAACATCTAGGCACCGTACACCGATGGGCAGAGCACCTCGTCCGCGCAAGGGCCACGGAGCGAATTGCGAGTGACGTCATGGAGTTCAGTCGAGGCCCCGTCACCGCGCAGTGGATCCGCGAGGGGGGCGCCCAGCTCTGTTCGACGCTTCGATCCAGCGACCCGAACGTCGCCATGTGGGCGTGGGGTGAAGATCAACACCTGAAGTTCTGGTCGCGCCGGCAGCTCCACGAAACGCTCGTTCACCGGATGGACCTCGAACTGGCCGTTGGCCTCGCTCCTCACGCCTCGGCTGAAATTGCCTCCGACGCGATCGACGAGTTTCTCGTCAATCTCGCGCGCGCCGCGTACTTTTCGCCGCGCGTCACCCAGCTTCGAGGCGACGGCCAGCTAATCCGGATGAGCACAATCGACTCTCAAAGGACGTGGACGGTCGAACTCGGGCCGGATGGCTTTTCTATGATCGAGCGCGACGAGACCGCGACGGTGCAGTTCGAAGGACCGGCCGCTGAACTCCTTCTCGCCTTGTATCGTCGCGTGCCGATCTCGAAAACGAGTGTCGACGTCGTCGGCGACGAGAGATGGGCTGCGTTCTGGCTGGACCACTCCGCGCTGGAGTAAAGCGCGCGACCCGTCAGGTCGTCGGTGGTGCCGCTGGCGTGGTGTAGCCCACCTCGCCAAAGCGACACGAGGATCGAGGGCCAACGGTGCCTTCCGGGTTTGGTCCCTTACTCGCGACCCATCCAACTGGCGACGCACGCTTCGTTGCCCTCGGCGTCAGACAGAACCCACCACGCGGGCGCGTGCTGATTGGTGACGAGGTGTCCGCCGGCGGCAATCGCCGCGTCGACGCGCGCCTCAGCCTGATCGTGGGGCACGTAGACGTCCACGTGGACGCGACCTCGCTCGGTGCGCGGCTCGTCGAGCAGCTGGAACCGGACCGATGGTCCGCACGAATGGGGATCGAGCAGTTCCTCGTCGCCCGCCTCGCGGTAGTCGAGGACGGCGCGCCAGAACGGCCGCACCTCCGCGATGACGAGCGCGTCGATCGAAATCCGCACGTCCTGCACGGCGGCGGGGTCAGCCGGCACGCCCAACCTTCGCGCCGCCGCCGAGATCTTTCTCGCCAGCTCGATGTCGCGCTGACTCAAGCCGTCAACCTCGTGGGTCATCAGCCGCACCGTGACGCTCGAATACCGCAGGTCAACGTCGGGATGGTGACTCGCCTCGTCGGCGAGTCCGCCGATCGTGTCAACGAGCGCCACGCCGTTCGCGAACGACCCCGTGCGAAAGTACGCGGCCACCGCGTTGGCCAACATTCGCCAGTCGTCGACGCCCTCGGCTTCGTGGAACTGCCGCGGCGTGATTCTTTCAGGCATGTCTGGCAACTTACTCGCTGAAACCCGAAGATTCGCGGGGCGACAAGGGGCGTGACGCCACGAGCTGGAAGCCGTCGGCGGCCTGCGCCCATGATCTCGCGTCGCCGCGACGGGGCGCGACGGGGCGCGACGTCAGCCGCTCCTCAACGGATACGCCGAACGCGGTCCACGTGGACGTGATCTCGCGGTGTCATTACGTTCAGACAACAATTGACTTTCCCTCTCTCCTTTTGACTTCGATCCGCTATAGGTTGGCTCGCAGGCCAGCATCACTGAGTGCGCACCATCGTCACTCCATCGTTCTGACCGAAGGGTGCACCATGACCAAACACCAACGTCGCTGGTCCCGCCATCACGTATCCCTGCTCGCCGTCGCGGCACTCGCCTTCAGTGGATGCGCCGTGACCAACGGCTCGGCCGTCCCTTCGTCTCGGGGCTCCGTGACTCCAACGCAGTACGTCGCGCCTTCGTCACAGTGCACGCCCAACTCGAACTTCATCTCTCAATCGATGACGGGGACGATCACGGGCTGCTTTCGTGTGCCGGCGCACGAAGGTAACTCGCTGGTCGTGTCACTACAGTCATACCTCGACAACACGGCCACGCCCTCAAACGTAACGACGACCACGCGGGCAGCGTCGTCACCCGACAGCCTCACGATCTCCCTCGTCAACGCCACCACTCGTCCGGGCCAGCGCGTCATCGTCAAGGGTGCCTACGCAGCGGGTTCCACGGTGACAAGGTCCTCCTACGCCAACCTCTGCTGGGACGGATGCCAGTCGGGACTCGTCGAGCAGGCAGTCCCTTTGCATTGGACGTCACCACAGACTTTCACCGCGACACTCGTGGTTCCCGCCACGGCGTGGCTGGAGGTCCACAACGCCCACGTGTCCGTGCATCCGCTCGTTTCGGGGAGGTACCGCGTCTCGATTCAATGCGTGCAGGCGACGTCGGGTTGCGCGCTACGCCCAGGCGACGCCAGTGCCGGTCTCGACTTGAAGGCACCGACGCCACCACGTTGCACTGCTGGGCTGTCCTGCGCGTCCCTACGACTGAGCACCCATCACGCGGCCAGCGGCGATCAAGTGATGGTCAGTGGATGGGCGCCACTGCAGTCCATCATCGGCCAGCCGTTCGGTGTGAACCTCTCCATCGCTCCGTCAACGTCAGATCACTACGCCGCCCTCTCGTCGAGTGAATCCTCGAAGGGCGGAGGTCTCAACGTGGTCCTCGCTCCTACTATCTTTTCGGTCACTCCCGATCGCACGTGGGCGTCTCTGGGTCACCTCCCCTACGTCGCATCAACCTGGGCCGGCCCTTCGGCCATCGCGCCGGTTCCGGGTTCGTCAGAGGTCGCGTGGTGCGCGTCGACCGGGCCGACGCTCGTGAACGGCGCGGTGTCCACTCCCGTGTCGACCAAGGGCGTCGCGTCGACACTGCGCGGATCGGGTCTTTCGCTACTTCCGGGAGCCGCAGCCACGCCGCGTTGCGCGTCGATCCTCGAAGATCCCCTGCACCGCTCGTCGATCTTCGTGGGCTTTGACGCGGCGGTCGGCGGATCAATTCCTCCGGTCTATCTGGCGGGTCTCTACAGCACGGACGCCGGCGCCACGTGGCAGTGGGTGCCGACGCCGTCAGGACTCTCGAAACAGGACTTCTCGGGCTTTGCGGCGATCGGCGCGCAGGTGGTGGCGATATTTTTCGACGCCAACCAGGGCGGTGGCTACGGCGCCAACTGGCCACTGGGGTCCACTCACGGTGTGATCGACACCGAGGCGACGGTGAACGGCGGCGTCAACTGGACGGCGAGCACCCTGCGTTGCCCAAGTTACGGGCCCTGCACCGAATTCGGTCCCTTCCTGATGGGGAACTGCGCCATGAACGGTTCGAATCAGGCACTCATGAGCGGTGCTCCCGACCGTGCGACGGGCGCCTTCGACCGGTGGCAGAACTCGTCGTGGGTCAGCACGGTCAACAACTGTTACGCCCAGCAGCTCGTCACGACCTCCGCGCACGGACTCCTCCTCGTCGATTCCTCGTCGCAGTACGAACTGCTGCAGTCGACTGATTCGGGTCGGTCATGGTCGAATCGAGGCGTCCCCACGCCCCCGGGTCAGACGTTTCCCCTCTCCTACGGCGACCTGCTGACCTTCACGCCCACCGGCGACCTGCTCGCGGTGGCCAACTCAGCTTCTCGGACGCGCCAAACCCTCTTTCTCCTCAGACCTAGATCCACGACGTGGTGTCGCGTGCCGCACGTGTTGGACGGTCCGCAAGGTACCTGGAGCGTCGACTCGATTCGTGTCGACGCGAGTGAACTTCTCTGGATCCAAACGCGAACGTCGATCAGCGCGAACCCGCCTTCGCAGCTCCGCGCCCTGCCTCTCTCGGAGATCAAGTGCTGACGCTTGGCGTCTCAGATGGCGTCGCCAATCGAAAGCACGACGCGGACGTTGTCGCCGAGGTCGAGACCTTCGGCCGTTCGCACGGTTGTCTTCACGGGAACGAGGTAGGCCCCGTTCTTGGGAAGGAGCGACGTGGTCCATCGCGTCGAGCCGATCTTCGCGGTCACGGGTATCACCCCCCAGCCGTACGTGACGAGCGCGGCGATCGCGTGTAGTTCCGTACTCTCCTCTTCGGGGACCGTGACGAAATGAAACGGCGAAGGTCCCCTCCAGTACCAGATCTCGCCGTTGAAACTGAGTCGCACGCAGGGAGAATACCAACTGGTCCCTGGTCCCTGGTGGCGCTTTGAAGGAGCCTCGTAGGCGGGCCCGACGTCGTCGACGAGACCCGGGAGCGTCGCGCGTCCGCGATCGAGTCGGGGCTACGCGCTAGGGCACCAACCTGTGCAGCGACGACTGTGTTGCGCCGACGTCTTGGGCGTAGCACGTGGTCGCGCCGTCGAGATAAGTGAGCCACGCGGTGTCGGCGTTCAGCTTCGCGTTGGCTTGCTCGAACGCCGCGAGGCTCTCGTAGCCGGCCAGCCAGCCGACGCCGCCGTAGTTGCCGGTCACGGTGGTCAAAAACATCGTGGGGCGTCCGGAGATCGCTTCGGCCTTTTGAGCGATTTCAACGCCGTTCGCCAGCGCTTTCGTCAGCTGGCCATTCGCGCACACCGCTTGAATCGAGCTAATCAGCTGCACGGGTCCGCTCTCGCCCGTGCCGTCGTACAGTGACTGGTACAAGCCGTCGTCGACGCCACCGTTGACGAACTGCGCGCCCTCGGCGGCGAGTGACAAGTACTTGGAATTGCCCACGAGCTTCGCGAATGACGTTTCGAGCGACGCAAGGTCGTCCCACGACGAGCTCCACGTGACGGTGCCGAAGCCTGGCGACAGCGTGGACGCCCACAGTTGGACCTCGCTCTCGGTCACCACCGCGACGTGATCGCGAATCGTCGCGGCCCACTTCAGGGCGTCGGCACCGGTAAGACGCGCCTGCCTAGTAAACAGATACATAATTCCCCCCTAGCGTCGAGCGAGGGTCGCGAGACTCCATCGCGGAACCTAACATATTTCCTGTATATTTACGAACGAAAACGAGAAAGTCGAACTCTGCGTCCCGTTCCTCACAGACAAGAACTTCGAGAGTGAGTTGAGTCAGGCGCGCGCCGTCGACGCACGTAGGGGCTGATGCTCAACTACCAACGGCACCGCGCCTCCCTGCGCCGGGAGCCTTCGCCGCCCGCTCTCATCCAAGGTACGGCCACGTCACCGAGAGCTATCGCTCGTGACCCACGTGCCACTTGGCACACGTCGGGCACTGGTAGACATTCATTGGTTCGCCGTCGCGCTTCATCATCGCGTGCGCCCGGCCAGCGGCCTCGGCGCGTGTCGCGTAAGCCTTCTTGGGCTGACCTCGCGACGTCGTGTGAGCGCTTGAACCGCGGCGCAGTGACGTGCCGGCACCTCTCTGTCGATCGCCGTAACGGCCCGACCAGTAGAAGACAAGGGCGAGCAGCCCCGCGACACCAACCAGCACACCAACGTCGATCGTCATGGCTCGACCCTCAAGCAAAGGACGTCGAGCCAGGTGGTCTCACGATCACGATGCTTCCTACGGTGAAGCTTCTCGCCACGCCGGCAAGGCTGCCCCGCGACACCGTAGAGGGCGCGCTCGGACGAACCTAGTCGGCGGGGCTCTGCGAAACGCCTGCGTTCAGAGTGAATGACTGCAAACCTAGCTCCGATACCCAAGAGTGGGCGTCTTCAGCATCGGAGGGCCGCCGCGTCGAGGGGTGCGTGACGGAGATGGCAAATTCGACAGCCCACAACCGACGCGGCCAACTTCACCCAGAGTGGTGATCGTCAACGATCCGACGAGCGCCAGTACTCCTCGAACCAGTGGGTCGACCGTCCTGCGTGACTCCTTTGACCTCGAGTCGGCCGCACTGTCAACGCGTGGCTCCGCGGACCGTTCAAAGTTCGACGTCTCATGGCGATCGCCGTCGACCTTGAGGGCAGCGAAGTCGAGACCGAAGGGCGATGGACGTGCGGCGAACCTTGGTGCGCGAGACTAGCGTTTCACGCTCGCTCCTCGGTGGGCAGGCATCTCTCCTCCTTTGGAGGCGCGAGCGGTGAACGTGCCGAAACATTTGCAAGTCTCGGGTGAGCTTGAGGCACAACTCTTCGTGGCGCGGACCCTGGATGGAGCGAAAAGCTCTACCCCGTCTAAAGCCCCGGGCACGACGTGGAGCGTTCGCTACCAACCAATGACGGCTACGCGACTCCTCGTCGCCCGGACGTCCCCCTGGCGATCGCCTTTGCGACGTGCTTCGCTTCAGGTACCACGTTCGTCAGTTGGTCCCATCGTCGACGTCGTGAAAGATGATGTCCATCTCCGACGCGAGCGACTCGGCAGTGATTCGGCGAAACGACTCATTGAGTATCGCCGCGTTACGTCGTATCACGAGAGCCTGTCCGGCGTTCAAATGGTCCTCCAATCCGAGAAGACCACGGGGCCAGAGGAACGCTGGTTGGATGCGAATCTGCAAATGATCAAACTCAAAGTCATTCACGTGAAACTCCGTCACGGGAAACGGTGTAATGCCAACGTCGCCAAATGAGGCCTCCCATGTTCTCGCGCAAAACTCGCGCAACGGGCCTTCGGCTCCATCGAGCGTGGTCACTCGATGGGAAGGAAGGTCGCCTCGCGACGTGACGTGTTCTCGCGGATGAACATCGAGGATGCCCGGCAGTCGCGGCGTCTCACTGAAGTTCATGAGCCAATGACTGTTTCGACCCGCAAAACTCTCCGAAGACTCCGGGTCCCGATCGAACTCGCGGCAGATCGGGCAAACGTCGCTTTTCATGTCCATAACCATCTAGTCTTACTTTATTTTTTATTAATAAGTGGGCATCCTTGATCACCCCGGCACAACCTCTGCGGCCGCGGTAGAGGTCCGTCTCTCGTGGTGTACTTCAACTCGTTGGTCGCCGGTGGGTGCTCGTTTCAAAGCATCGACCGGGTGATTCGAGGCCGAGCACGGTCGCGCGGCGCGTCAGACGCAGTCGAGACTCGTGCGATCTATCTTGACGTTCAATCTCCTCCGACCCGCCAGCACAAAAAAGCCAATCCCAGTGATTCTCTACGTCGGTGCCAGCGTGTAGGCGACTATCTGCGACGCGCCCTTGCCCGCGCCGTATTTGGGTCCACCCGCCGGCACGATCACGGTGTTACCAGCGATGGCGATGGGCGAGTTCGTCGACCTCGGCAGCTGCCGCTTGTAGACGATCGCGCCGTTCGAGCGGTTGAGGGCCAGCAGCTCGCCTTGGAACAGCGTCGTGAAAACCAAGTTGTTCGACACCGTGGCGGCGCCTAGCGGAAGCCCGTTTACCTTGGTCTCCCATTCGACCTTTCCGGTGACGAGGTTCAACGCTTCGACGTCGCCGGAAAGCTTCTTGCCCACGTTCACACCGACGACTTGATCAGTCTTGGAGAAAGAGAAGGCGAAATTGCAAGTCACGACGTAGACGGTGTTCCCCGCCACAGCCATGTTGGTCAAAATGCCACCAAGGGCGCCAGGGATGTACGTGAAGGGGACCGACAACTTGCTCTTACCCTTAAGCGCCTTCAGCGAGTCGTCGTCGTGGCCGTTGTGAGTGCCAACCGGTGTCTTCCAGATCAGTTTTCCGGTGGAGGCGTTTATCTCGTAGACGATGCCCATCTTGCCGCCGCCAATGACGACCGGGACACCGTTGGCGTTCGCCGAGATCGGCGAGGCCTGCATGTCGTAGTCCTTGAAGTCGTTCGTCACGCCCTGGTAGTACCAGCGAAGTTTGCCCGTCGCGGCGTTGAGGTTGACGTCGCTGTCGGTGTAGAGCAACGCGCTCGGATCCGTGAGCGCCGACGCCAGGGATTGGTAGGGATTGCCAATGCCGAAGGTCACCGACCCGTCGGCGCTGACCAGTGGTGTCTCCCAGGCGCCACCCGCCCCCAGGCCGACGGCTATGACCCCCTTGTCGCCCTTCGGTACCGTCTTGAACGTCCACAATAAGGCGCCCGTTGCGGCGTTGAGAGCGAAGACCACACCCCCGCCCGGCACGAGGCCGTACTGACTCGCCAAGTAGACCCGCCCGTTCGCGACCTGCGGTTGAATGCCGAACGTGCCCTGATCCTTCTTGAGCAGTTTGTCGTTCGACCAGATGCTGTGACCGGTGTTCGCGTTGAGTGCGAAGACCGTCCTGGGGGTCGCGCCGTAGACCTTGCCGTCGACGACCGCAACGCCGTTGGGCCCGGGTCCGCTCGTCTCCTTCTTGTTCACGAGGTACGACCATTCGAGATTGCCCGTCGCCAGCGAGAGCGCGTAGACGTTCGAGTGGAGGTCTTGGACGTACACCACGCCGTTTACGACGATGGGTGTCGCCGCGAGTGTGCCGTACCCGCCAACATTCTTCTTGGCTTTGCCCGTGAGTGAGAACGACCACCTCTCCCTCAACGTCGACACGTTCGCGGCGGTGATGGTCGAGCCCGCGGCGTCGCGGGTGTTCGCCAGGTCGCCGTTTGAATACGGCCACGACGCTCTCGACGTCGGACGGCTCGAGGCAGTCGCCGGATGCACGCCAGCCAGCGCGCCGCCGACGCCGAGAGCCAACGCCACCGTGACGATCCGAGCGCGTCGTGACGTCGATGTCGTCATCATTGACCCTTCCTGGTGCGCCCGTCAACATTGTTGCGCATTCGAGGCTGGCCGTCGCTTACCTCGGCGTGGAACTTTGGGATCGCGTACCGCTTCCGGTGATTGAGTCGACGCAGCACCATAGTCTGCGATGAAGTGACCGCACACATGGATCGCGAAGCTCCAACGTTGCAAAGCGCTCAGTGCGTGCAGGCATGCGTCGCTCCCTGCGGCGACGGTTCACTCCGGCTCACCGGTGAAAGGCTCACGCTGACCGTCGGAACACGATGGACACGTCGGCGTCGTGGGGCCAGCACGAGCAAGCCAGCGCCTAGCCACGTTCAACAACTCGCGCCGGACGACACGTAGCCGGCGTCGACGAACGGTGCACCGGTCACGCGAACTTCGTAGACTCGCCTCTCGTGAGTCTCAAGACGCTGTCCGGGTCAAGTTCGAAGTGAGTAAAGGTGCCGTCGTCGGCACGACGTCAACGAAAGAGGAGTCTTCATGTCGAAGTCGCCGTTGGAAACACTGCAAGCCGCAATGGCCGCGATTGAGTCAAGGGACGTGGAGTCGTTGATGTCTCTCTTCGATGAACATTGCACAATCTCTCACGAGAGGAACGTCGTGATCGCGGATGGCCACGACGCCATACGAGATTTTTACACGGCAGCCTTCGAACGCTTCCCGAACTTCAAAGTGGAACTTGGTGAGTACCTCACACTGGGCACTGTTCTCATGGCGATCGAGACTAATGTTCCGGCTTCCGGAGATGAGGGGGAGATGATCAGCTCCGCGTGGGCCTATCAAGTCCGCGATGGAAAGTTCACGTTGATGCATATGTTCGACCCAACCGGCGATATGGAAGAGTTACTTTCCCGCGACTCCCTCGAGTAGTCATGGAGTGATCCGTGGCGACGCACGTCAAGGATTCCCCAATACGACGATGAGTTCCACACCGTGACACGATTCGCGCACTCATCGTGGGCCGCGATGAGTCGAGGTGGCGTCGATTTGATTGTCGACCACGTGTTCATCGACGCGACTCTTCGCGGTCAAGCGAGGGGCAACCTACCCAAGGCATTTTGGGTGGAGGTCACGTGCGACGGCGGTGAACAGATGCGACGTGAAAACGCGAGGGAACCGATACCCCGGCTTGGCTTCGGGAACGTCCGAAGTCGTGCACCGCGATATAACCTGCGACCTCGGGGTCGACACAACCACGACCCCTCGATCATTCTTGCGCACCCGATCCACGACACCGTGAGGGGAAGAGGAGTTGACGACCGCGTCAAGACGAAGGTATTCAGACAACCTCGCGCGAAGGGGAAAGTCGTCGCACCAGCCAGGGGCCTTGGAATGAGCCCATCGTCGAGCGAGTGGCCATCATTCTCGGTGACCGTGATCGACTTGAAAAACGACCTCTCAGCTCACCGTGGAGCGACTGCCTGAGAGTTTGGAAGCTGGGAACGGGCCGGCTTTCGACGTACCCGTCATCGTGTCGCCCTCGACGTTGACGTCGAAATTCAGCGTCAGTCGCATCGGTGTCGTGACGACTTGCGACCAGGTCAGACGACTCCCCTCGGCGACGGCGTCAATGAAGTCCACGGCTTCCGCTTCCGAGCGCGCGACGCCGTGAATCAAACCATCCTCCTCGGTGATCTCGAAAACGACATCCATCTTGCCAATGAGCGTGTCGATAGTCACGTCCCACGAACCCGCGAAGGTGGTCATATGCTTCGTCGTCCTTTACTGGTCTCGTTAGCCGCAACGCTACACAACGTAGTCTCGTGCCCACCCAATTCGTGGCAACGCTCCTCCACACAATATCTCCACCACCATTTACCTCTCATGAAGGCGTCGTCACCTTCACGCGGCATCCAAATAATCGACGAGGCGCTACCTCGGCATGGGCCGCAACCTCTCTTGGAGACCCTGGGGAAGAGGGACCGCCGGATTCGACTGATCTCCATCCACGAGAGGCGTCGCGGCGCGCGAAGGAGGAGATCGAGAATCTCTCGAAACGGCGCCGTACACGCCAGAGACTCGACGAGGTGACGATGTGACGAGGTGACTTAGACAAAGGGGCGATCAAGACGAAGTCGACGCCGAGTGTCCCACCACACTAAGTTCAGTGGAAACTCGCGAACGCGTCGCGGCAACACACGATGCGTGACCGCCGCGACGCGGGTCAGAGCATCGAATCGACGCTGAAGGGCGTCGCTCCAGGCAATTCCAAGTTCTTGACGAAACACCTCGGGCAGGAAGCCAGCGGTCACGAATTCGTGCAATGGCCCGAAGCCTATTCGTAACACCTTCGGAAGAAACGACAGTGATATCACGTCTCGCAAGTACGAGCGAGTGACGTCGTCCATAGCAATGAGTTCAAGTGACGTTCGCCAGTACGTGTCGAAGGCCTCGCGATTTTCGGGCCACTGCGCCGGGGAGACCTGGAGCGTCGTTGCGAATCGTGCGCAGCAACTATAGAGTTCATCAAGCGTCGCCGACGACTGAGAACCGTAGACGAACGTGACCGCCTCGAGCGCGCCTTGGTACATGCACGCAGCCACCCAGAGCTGAAGATCGGGATCGAAAGCGCTGTACGTCACCGCGTCATCGGCGAGAGAGTAAACCTTCTGGTGTTGTCGATTCACCTCGCGCCGAACGAAGGCCCGATCCTCATCATCACCGAGCAACGCGACGAGGATGTAGCCGAGTGTCGTACGGGTGCGCTTGATCGGGTGACGCGTCAACGCGCCGCTGTCGACGCGACTCTTCGCGACACCGTGGCCAACCGACAGCCGTGAGAGCTGCATCACGACGTTGGCTCCCGCCGGCGCGAGAGACAGACCGTTCATGAGCATCGCGCGCAGCGCGGGCGAAGGCGCGTCGATCGCGCCCGGCTCTCGCCTCCTTCTTCGTGGTGACATTGAACGCACTCCGTGACCCGAACGGTCATCCACAGCGTAGACCGCGAGGGGTTACCTCTTCGGTCGCGGGTAAGCGTACTGACCGGTCAACTCACCAGACAGAGCCCGCCACCCAACATCTCGGGTCCGTTGAGCGCACCCGCGGCCTCTGTCGCCACCCGTGACGCTCGCGACGAGACGAGAGCGAATGAAGGGCCGTCCCTTCGCGTTCGCGTCGTCGGTCCACCCTAGAACGTCCGTGGAAAGGTCAAGTACGCCAAGCGACCCTGTCGACGTCGGGGTACACCGAAACCGGGTTTGGCAATGATCGAACGTCCGACGTATCGATGAAGTGTCGGCCACACGCTGATGACCGATCCGGGGGTGGTGCACCGGAGACCACGGAACGATCGAAAGTGAACGTGCAAGATTCGGTCGCTGCTTACCCGCGAAGCACCTCCGGAGTTTGCCCTCGATGATCACACCGGCGCCAAACTCCGTGGGTCAGAAAGCTACCCATCGAGGTCGCGACGAGCTAATCCTTGAGATCGTCCGGCCCGTCAGGAACATCGACGGCGTGCTCACGCAGAGCCTCGAGAGGCACGATCTCGAGGGCACGCTCGTGCGTCGAAGCAAGGATCACGTAGGCCGCCGCCCCGTCGCGATGGGAACGGAGCCAATTGGCGGCGGTCACGCACCACCGGTCGCCGGGTTTCAGTCCCGGAAACCCGTACTGGGGTAGCGGCGTCGTCAAGTCATTGCCAATTCGGCACTGGTGCTCGAGGAATTCGGCGGTGACCACGGCACAGATGGTGTGGCTCCCAAGGTCGTCCGGTCCTGTCGCGCAAAACCCGTCACGGTAGAAGCCCGTGACGGGGTCGACGCCACAGGGCTCCAATCGTCCCCCGACGACGTTTCGATCGACCATGGACCCAGTATCGTCGATGCTCTAGCCCCTCTGGCGCTGGCGAGCGAACGGAGCACTTCCGGGCTGCCCGTCGTCCCAGCTCCTGGTGTCAGAAGTCCGGCGCTAGCGGCCCGCTCGTGGCAAAAGCCACTCGTACCCCTCGCAATAGTCGGAGTTCGTGGCGAAAGGTTTAATACCTGATGAAAGTCGCGACGGGCCGTTATACACACCGTGCTTGGATGTCGCAGCAATTCGTCGCGCTTGGACGCTGTCGAACGGCGACGCTACCTGTCTTCGACAGGCTGGCTTTCGGGCCGATGGCGACGACATGAATCAACGCAACCTCTACGTCGAAGTTTACGAGAAGTTGCGTGGACCGGGTTACGGCGATGCCTACTGATCTGGCGTCCGGAGCACCGCGTGAAGCGAATGAGTCCCGCCCCGGCGTGAGGGTCAAGTTCGCTGGCATCGGTCGTCCCCCCTACCCCCGTGGCTTCTCTCCAGGTGGCAGAGCCCACTCGGCGGCGCACCCCACTCCCAGGCACTTCCAGTGAACAAGGCTGCTAGCGGTACGGTCAACTTCTCTTGCGTCGGCCGCGTAATCGCGCACCGGCGCGTGGTGGTGAGCGAGGCCCTGTCCGGTCTCTCGTTGCACGATGCCCACGGTCCTCCATTCGACGAAGCAATCTCACTCACACCATAGGTTGCCCCCGCTGGCGCGCCGTGAGTTAGGTACCCAACGGTGGTTGATGTTCGTCGAACCCTCAAGTGCGGGAAATCTCATCTGAAGGGTGTCGGAGATCCGACGCTGCCGTTCGCCAACCGTGCGTTGGGGGCTGCACGTTCATTGCGTCAACGAATGCGTGTTGCAGCCATTTGCACGTGGCGCTAAATCGGCCCGATTACTTGTCCAGTTCGGCTAGGACTTCGCCAATGATCTTGGTCATTTTGTGGGCCGGGAGTGGATCGCCCCCTTCAGCTTGCGCCACTTCTTCGGAGAAGGCCTCGACCGAGTGCGTCCCGCCAATAAGCACGTGTCGCAGCGCCTCGCCGCTCGCCTCGGAGTCGTTGACCTCTTTGAGCGCGCCGGCGACGTCATGGTCGGGTGACTCGGCAAGGGTGTGAACGACGTTCATCGCTTCCTCTCTTCCGCTCGCCGTTGAAACGGCGGGCGCGCGATCGGGATTTTGTTGAAGATCCCATTCGGCAAGTGCCTCGCTGTAGCCTCCCTCGCCGGGATGTAACAACCGAGTCGTCGGTGCTACGAGCGCGTCAGCACCGTCGACGCTCGGAACGTCGGCGGCGTCGTCACCGTCGTGATGTCGCCCCTCAGGAATCGGCACCACCAGGCTGCCATCGGGATTGCGGATGATCTCCATGTCGTCGCTCCTCTAGGGCACCGCTTCGTGCCCGTCACCCCCAACCTAAAGGGTGCCGCGGAACGACAATCGTTACACGGGTGGACGTTCCATTGTTCGCCAGCCGTTCACCAGTGAGCGTGAAAGAGTTCACGAACGATTCCCTTTGAAAGAGGCAACGCCGTCGAGGTGAGCCCTTCTGCGCGACCACCTTCAATGGGCGCTGGACTGATCAGAATCGGTGATCCGTGGGGCTGTTTACCTTCTTTGAAGAGAGACGGAGCCTTGGTCGGCGTGGCCGAGAACGTGTGAGTGCCGTCGCGTGGATCGAGCACGCCCGCGCCGCGGGTCTCGACGACGAGAGCATCGAGGCCCTCTTTCGCGACTGCTTTCGGCCGACCTCGAAGGCGGTTCTCACATGACCGCCGTACCGGAGGCCGAGGGGCTAGGTAAGCGCTACGGACGAAAGTGGGCACCGCGCGACTGCACTCTCGAAATCCCCGAGGGTCACGTCGTCGGGCTCGTCGGTCCAAACGGCGCGGGAAAGGCGACGCTTCTGAACCTAGCGGTCGGCATCTTGGCGCCGACGCGTGTCGAAGCGCGCCGACGCACAGACCGAGTCTGAGAACCCACGGAGACGGATTAGTTCTTCGACATTGCCTCCCCCACGCAGGTTCCGCCCCCTAGTGCGCACCGAAAACTTGACATATGTCGATAATGGAATATATATTGAAACCGTGGCTCGCTCTTCCGCGACATCGGATATCTTCAACGCAATTGCCACGTCGCACCGTCGCGAAGTTCTGGACACGTTGATCACGGGCGAGAAGTCAGTCGGGGCGATCGTGAGTGACCTCTCAATGTCCCAACCTCAAGTTTCAAAACACCTACGTGTTCTGAGCGACGTCGGCCTCGTCAAGTGTCGTGCGGAAGGTCGGCGACGACTCTACCGACTAGACCGGGAACGTCTTCGTCCCCTCCACGACTGGTTGGAGAAGTACGAACAGTCCTTGAACGAGCGACTCGAGAGATTGAACGACTACCTCGGTGACCTGCAGGGAAGGAAAAGTTAGCAATGACGACCACCTCAAAGACCTACAACGACAAGGAGAACCGCCGTGACACCTAATCGACATGGATCGGCTGTTATCGAATTCCCGAATGATCTCGAGATTGTCGTCATTCGAGAGTTCGACGCTCCGATCGAACTCGTCTTCGACGTGCTGACGAAGTCGGAGCACGTGCGCAAATGGTTCGCCCCGTTTGAGGAGAGGATGACGGTGTGCTCGATCGACCTGCGCGTCGGGGGGAACTGCCACATGGTCTTCGTGACCGAAGACGGAACCGAGTGCTCGTTTCGTGGAACCTACTTGGAGATTGAGCGGCCGTTCCGGACCGTCGAGACATGGTTGTTCGAAGGCTGGCCGGACGCGCCGGCCGTCGAAACCGTAGAGCTGCTCGAAAGGAACGGGGTGACGAGGTTGACGAACAGCCTGACGTTCCGTGACCAGGCTGGCCGTGACCACATGACCAAGACTGATGGCTTCGAAGCGAGCTTCGACAAGATGGGGGCTTACTTGACGTCACTCTTGGATCCAACGGGAACTGCCTCTGGAAGTTGAGGTTCGAGCCAGCCTTCATCGCTGGTGCACCCACGTAGGCCATAAAGTGATCCTCGGTGGGTTCGCCGCGTGTCACGGAACGCGCAAATTGCTCGGAGTCAATCATCGGTGGCGCTTCACGGAAAGTCTCTGACTCGAAGGGAGCGCAGAATGTTGTTGTGGAGAACCGACGCGACGCCAACTTCGCCCGCGCGGTGTCGAGATAGGTCAATCTGTTGTCGCAGAGATGATGTCGACAATCTTGGACTGGAGAAGGGCGGCATTATGAGGTCGGGTGGTGTGGATCAATGGGAATGAGGGCAGCCGTCGTGCTTTACGTGGTCGGTATGGTAGCCGTCGTGGTCGTCGTGGACGTCCTGTTCCTCAGTCGCCACATCTTGAAACGGCTGCTCGTGAACGTCGGAATTGTCCTAGTCTTCGGGGCGTTCTACCTGGCGTTCTTGAAGCATCCATGAGTGCACTCGCCGCACCGCTCGTCACTCGGCCGCACGGCGAGCGTACGTCGGTCGTAGCAACTTTTTACTCGCCGGAACGTGAAAATCTCATGACCTCGTACCGCGATCCCCGCAACGACGGCAAGGGCGGCGAGTAGCGCTATTCCCGCGACCACCAGGTTGAGGAAGATTTCTTCACGAACATTGGGTCTTGACGGCAGACGCAGGCTTCAATTGACCGCCTCGACGGAGCACTGCGGACTTGGCTTCCGAGAGGGATGACTCGGTGCGGCTCTTGGTGACGATGATGGCTTTCGAGCGTTGCCCGCCTCCTAAATCTGGATCGAGCCGTCCTCGTCGAGTGTCCATCCGGGATTATGAGCGACTTCCCACACGTACCCGTCGGGATCAGCGAACGCGCCGGAGGTGCCTCCCCACTCCGCGATCGCCGAGGGACGTACTATCGTCGCACCCGCGAGTTCGGCTTCGGTAAGTGTCGCGCCGACCTCTTCTGGCGTACGCACGTTGTACGCCAATTCGACTCCCGGAGCACCATGACCGCCAAGAGCAGTCCAGAGTCCAAATACCATTGGACCCGCCTGAAAGAAACACACCTCACTGTCAGGCTGTCGAGCTTCCTTCCAGCCAATCGCTTCGTAAAAGGACCGAGCAACTTTGAGATCGTGGACTCCGAGTGTTACCAAACTGATGCGCTGCTCCATTCGGACAGTATGGCATTGGTCATCGAGGCAGTCCTGGCGAAGGCGAACAACTACGTTTGCGCGCGGCCCGTGACGCAGCATCCCCATATGGATCGACGCGTTTTGTGGACGAATGCGCTCGAAACGAACGAGCTGTTGTCAATCGGCGACAATCGGGGTCGGAGAGCCTACGCGCCGGTTCTGTACCAGCGAACGGGCGGCCATCTGATTGAGACGAGTACGTGACAGGTGTAGACGGTGGTTCGTCAAGACCAATAGCCTTTCAATATGAGCGGCGATCAACACTGGGTCAACTGGCACTCGGACTACGACGATCCACATTCCTACCTAAGCCGACGACTCGTCGCCGTCCAAAAGAGGCTCGTCGAAGCGCTCCAGGTAGCACCTAAGGGTCCGCTGCGGCTCATCAGCATGTGCGCCGGACAAGGCCGAGACGTGATTGGGGTGCTGGAAAAACACGAACGTGCCCTCGACGTCAGCGCTCTACTCGTCGAGTTGGACGTCCAACTGGCTGACGACGCGCGAAGAAGGGCCCGGCGAGCTGGCTTAGTGAACGTTGAGGTGCGCGTGGAGGACGCGTCCGTGACGTCGGCTTACGAGAACGCGGTTCCCGCCGACATCCTCCTCGCCTGCGGGGTCTTCGGCAACATAAGCGACGCGGATATTCACGCGACGATCTCCCACCTTCCGACTCTCTTAGCGCGAAACGCGAGGGTTATCTGGACTCGCCATCGTCGAGAGCCGGATCTGACACCCACAGTCCGCGCATGGTTTCGTGGCGTCGGGTTCGAGGAGGTCGCGTTTGATGCGGAGGAGGGAGCTCTATTCAGCGTCGGCACTCATCAATTGATGAGTGAACCACAACCCTTTGAATCGAACCAAGAGCTTTTCGCGTTCTTTGGCGATGGAGCGGAAGCACACCATTAACCAACCGCGATGGGATGAGGCTCCAATCTGTGGTTCGTCTGCGTTCGCATCAAGAAGTTGGTCCGCACGTTTACCGCAGTGCCGTTGCGTCGAAGACCCGACTTCAACGATCACCGACCGGAGCGTTGAGCCCAGCGCGAAGGAACGACTCCGTCCCGGCGTTGCAAAACGCAATCTTCGAGCCGTCTCCGACGCGGCCCCATTCGTCGCTTTCGGAAATACACCCCGGCCGCACCCCCGATTGCGAAGGATCAAGGAGTCACTGGTCCCGAAAAGGAAGGCGGGGAAAGTGACAGAGAGGAGCGCAGACCGTCCCCAACCGATCTTGTGGTGGGCCGATCCGACGCCGGTCCCGACGCCGAAGGCCACCGCGAACTCCCCGGTTAACTTCGACCTGAGTGGCAGGCGCCGTCTCCGGACAGGAGGAGGCGGATGATAGAAATCGTGCATGGCGAAGTCATCGACGCGGCTCGTGTTGATCTGTGGGCTTCCAACCTCTGGCAAGTCGACTCTCGCTCGTCAGTTCGCACCCAAGATCTCCGCCATCAGGTTGGATAAAGACGCATGGGTAACCCAACTGGGCGCCGATTTATGGGATGAAGAGTTCCGAGTGCGTCTCGAACACCAGTTGTGGTTACTTTCTCAGGAACTCCTCGCCCGGGGCCAGAGCGTGATTCTGGAGTGGGGCCACTGGGCGCGAGTTGAACGGGATGAGAAACGGCTCGGGGCCCGCGCTCTGGGGGTAGGTGTCGAACTGCACTACCTCGACGCGCCTTTGGAGGAGTTAATCGAGCGAGCGGAACGTCGCAACGCGTCGGGTGAGTGGGCGGCTTCGCCAATGACTCGGACTCACTTCGAAAGGTGGGCTGCGACTTTTCAACCTCCGGACGAGGAAGAGATGCTGTTGTTCGACAAGCCCGTTGTCGAACGTTGATCTCACCGAACTTGTTTCCTCCGTTATCTCCGGCGTCCCCGACGTGTCAGTATGGGACATCCCGAGGGACCACTGGATGGCGCGAGACGGATCCCCACGGCGGTCGCGGGCGTCCCTCGAAGTTCCAGTGTCTCGTCAAGCGGCGCTCTGTCGCTCCCGCCACCCCCGATAGTGGTTGGCGAACTTCCGATCGTGACTGACGCCGTGCTCCAAGCGCGCGATTCGCAGCGGGTGGATCCTGAGTTCGTTTGAGGCCGCCGTTGATCTGATCTACGCGGCGTTTCGTACGACGCGCGGGTCCCTGCCAACGCGAGCCGCGGCGGGTTCGTTAAGTGGGCGATGATCTCTCACACGACGCGGCGCTCCAAGCATCGAACGTTCTCGCGTCTGGTCTTACCTTGACTGAGCCTTCGAACTGTGTGGACCTTCGTCGCGTAGTCGTGAAAGATCACGGCGCCCCGAAGCCGCGTCGTTACCGGCTGCCCCTGAGTCGTCGGCGAAAGCGGCGAGTCGTCACTCGGCGTCTATCGGTGAAGGAGACTCGCACCAACACGCTTGACACCCGTCGTTGGCGTCTTCGTTCAACTTGGCGATGACTTCATCAGTTTGCCCATCGAGCATTGACAGATCACGAAGGTCGAACGCAGTGACCTAAGGGCGACGGCCTCGAGCCAGAATCGCGGTCATGACGTGCTTTATCGCTTCGCCGTTAAGACCCGTCATCCTCCGCTGCACGTCCGCGAGGACCGAGGTTCGAATGTCGCTGTCCAAGGCGTCAATGGTCGGTCCGTACGGCGTGCCGGAGACGGCGCGAACCGCGTGGAGCACGCTCGGCCACGCAACTTCCAGTCGGTCGACTCGGATCACCACCTCTTCGAATCCGGCGGTGTCTAACGCGCTTTCCAACTCGTCCGTGGTCATCCCGAGGATCGACGAGTCATAGGCCCCTTGGAACGGTTCGGGCACGTGGTGAGCTCGTAGGGCGTCACCATAGATGACGAACGGCTCGAGTCTTGGCGTCGACAGCCAAACCGCGATGCCGACCTTGCCGTCGTGACGGAGCACGCGAAACATCTCTCGCGCCGCCCCGAGTCGATCGGGAATAAACGGCAAGCCCTGCTGGCAGAACACCACGTCCACGGAAGCATCCGGCAACTCGAGGGCGGTCGCCGAACACTCCAAGGTTTGAAGTCTCACTTCGGGACTGGAGAAGCCGTTGGATACTTGGGCGAGCATGGCTGCACTCACATCACTGGCGATCACCCGACCTCCAGGACTAATCCGTGCTGACGCTGCCCGTGACACAACCCCCGTGCCAGCGGCTACATCGAGTACGGTCTGTCCCCTATTCGGATCGACGAAATCGACCAGCAGTTCGGCCCACGGACGAAAAATGACCGGCTCTAAGTACTCACGGTAGCTACTCGCAACCGAGCCCCCGAACAGTGCCTCGTCCTTTGCCATCCCCGGATTCTTCCACAAAGAATGCTGTTCCGGAAGTCCCACGTTCCTAGAGACTCTGGGTTACCGCTCTCCTCTCGGAGACCAGACGCAACAGAAATGTCACCGTGCATTGGCTTCTCGACAACGCGGGATTCGCGAGTGGTTTACCTCTCATCGACCGGCTTCCGCGCGTTGGAAACTGCAACCCCTTCAGACTTCTTCAAACTGTTGTGCTCTACTTCAGGTGACTTCGGTCGCAATGTTCATCCAACACGAGACGGACGTGGGCCCGGGCACGGTAACGATCGAACCGGACCTAGCTCGCGGTTAGTTTGAATCGAATTGGTGCGCGCGCGGTGTCTCTCCCAGAATTGTCTCCTGCGACAATGGCGCAGTTCCTCACGTTCCGTAGGTTGGTCCCGCACGTTCCGATGCCGATCTGTCCGACGATCACCTTGAATCTGGAGGGAAGAAAAGTGCCTCGTGCGCTGGCGGTCACGTCCTCGTGGGTGGAGACGGCACACCCGCTGTCGCCCACTGCTCTCCTCACACACTCGACGAGGTTGACCCGTTCGTGGGACCGGAAACCACTGCCGGACACGCGTACGACCTCGCCGGCTCTCAAGCCGACGGCCGGCACGATGGTCGGGTGGGGCGCGACGTTGGCCTCTGCCGCGTGGTCGGAAACCAGAACGTAGGAACCCATCGTCAACACGAAGGCCGCCGCGAGCGGAAAAGGTCTAGAGATCCACTGACTCATAGAAGCCTCGACGGCGGCGACGCGACACGGAAGGTCGTTCGAGCTTCGCGACCCGTCGACGACCGATTGGCTCGTCCAAACTCGTGGTAATGCCCCCACAATGCCAACGCGGCCCGCTCAGGATTACTTGCGGCGAGGACGGCAACCGTGCCGAAATCCATGCTCGGCCACGTTTCCAATTTCTTGAGGATGCCGTTAGGTCGGCTACTACGTCCTATTCTCAAACACTGGCGCTCTGCTGGTTAACCGGATCGTGTCGGCGATCCAACATCACAGATCTCTTGACCCTTGACGGCTCAACTCATGAGTTGGAACTTCACGTCGAACTCAGCCAGGGATGTCTAGATTGACCTCATGCTGACTCTTCGACCGATGTCTGAAGGCGACCTCCCTAGCCTTGCGGACTGGCTTCTACAGGTCCATGTGGCTCGGTGGTGGACTTCAACCACCACTCGAGCGGAGGTACTTGCCCTCTCCCTACTTCGAGTCACCGGTCTGGACCGCCGCACCAGCATGCTCATGTGTGCAGAGGACGGAAAGGACATCGGCTGGTGCCAGTGGTACTTCTGGAAGGACTACCGAGTGGAGTCGCTCGCTCGAGGCGCCCGACGGGACGAAATTGGTATTGACTACGCAATTGGGCTTCCGGCAAACACCGGACGAGGGCTCGGAACTCTTCTCGTGGCGACACTCATTGATCACGTACGGGGCATGCATCCCCGAGCAGGATTTCTGGCCGATCCGGAAGAAGCGAACGAACCGTCGAGGCGAGTCCTGGAGAAGAATGGCTTCTCGCTTGTCGAAGTGCGCGGAATTGTCACCGAGATTGGAAGCCCCCGGAGAGCTTTGTATCGACTTTCGTCAGCGTCCTAAGCAAACCTGGTGTCGCGGGCCCGCCGTGACCGCTCTTCAACCTTGCGCTGTCGGTTGAGAAGATGAGTGAGTCCGGTTTCGGAGACCCGAAGCAACAGATCTGCAACCGTGCAGTGCCGGCTCACCGGGCCGAGTAACGTCCATCCCAATATTCCTGGCATCTTGTCCCAAGGCTCGTCCCACTCAACGCGTCACCTGGGACGGAATGATGCACTGATCCAATTGTGCTCCGTGTGGCTGTCGCGTTGCGTCGGCACCCATACTTACCACCGTGATAGAGGTTCCCGGATGGACCAAGCGGGGTGCCCTGTCAAAGCTGCACGAGGTGCTGAACGATGAGTTGGTTTCAAATCGTACGATTGACCTCTTCTCGTTCGTGTTCACCGATTCGACAGTCCCGTGCATGATCAATACCGCCGTTCTGTAGTTGCTGAAGAACCGATCATTCTTCATCGCTTCCGCAACTTGAGTTGGAGTCACCCTTTCAAATGTCACGCCCTTTAGAGATTGAAGGTCGCCTATCCAATAGGCAACGGCGGAGACCCCCACCAACACCATTGAGGTCAGAACGATAAAGAAGAGGGCCCTAGCCTTTGACACGAACATCACACTATAGAAGCACTCCCAGCGCTGTTCGAAATGATCGAAATCTCTCTTCGTTGGTGACAGAATCAGGAGTCGGGGTAGAGCGAGGAATTTTATGTCGACCGGTCCGATTTGAGGACCCGACTCCACCGAGATGTAGCGATGCAATGGCTGTCTCGTGCCCCTTGCGACCCGTTCGGTGTCGGAGGCCCGACGCAGCAGGTCAGGTGCAAAGCTCTGGCGGCTGGTCGACTATGTCGGTCTGGTGTCGGAAAGCGGACGTCAACAATCTCCGACACGAGAATTCAGTTAGGAATTCGCTGGATGTCAGCTTCCGAGACTTTCACGACACAGCCACCTACCCAACGTCCGGGCTCTGTACCATGACACCGGGTCAGCGGAACTTAACGCCAATTCCCCAATTCAGCCGACGCTCGGGCCACCATCTCCGAGATGACGGAAGCATCGGTCTCTACTCCGAGTAACGACCCGTATGGAAAGTTCACCTGTTGATGACAGCCATGCTCGTAGACATACACCTCAACGATCCCGAGCAATCCACCTCGCTGCTCCTGCCGTTCACGGATGCGATCCTCGACCATCTGTCGCTGTTCGTCAGTCAGATGCGAGTTGTCGCCCGCTCCGTAGCCGATCCAGCCATGTTCGTTCGCCGCCATGGATTCATTATGCACCCGTGGCGGCAATCCGACTTTGCCTACCCGGGAGTGGGACCGCTATTGAACGTCGTCTACCGTCGAGAATCTCGGCGCTGGTTTGGCTCGTTCTGCGAGTATCTCGCGATGAACGTTCGGGCGCCAACCACCAACGATGCCGTCGAATGCGCGCACGTAAGTTGCGGAGACGATTCCTGCGATGCTCCCACATTCGTCAAGCCCTCGGGTCGACATCAACTCTCTCCGACTGAAGGATTCAGACATGGAGACTGTATCGACACGCTATTCATCAGAGACGACGTCATAGTCTGGGCTCAAGTCCTCCAGCGCCAACCAAATGGCCCCGACGCCGTTGGGTGGACGACCCTTACGAGAGTTTGATCTGCGTATGGGTCAAGTGTCGATCGGTTCCTAGGTTGACTGACTAGTGCTACTCTTGCTAGCACCATGTTTCCCGTGAAGATTGACCGTGCCGATCCAGCGCTGCTCTATGACCAGGTAGCTGGAGACATCCGACGGGCGATTGCCGACGGAGAGGCGATGCCGGGCGAGAGACTTCCGCCCGCTCGAGATTTGGCTGCGGTCCTCGGGGTCAACTCGAACACAGTTCTTCGAGCGTTGAGGATTCTCCGCGAGGAAGGTCTTTTGGAGTTTCGTCGTGGACACGGGACCACCGTCGCTGGTGGGGCGCGCCAAAAGAGCATCGTGCTCACGAAGACCCAGGAGCTTGTTCGGGTCGCGCGTCAACAGGGCTATCGACGCGAAGAGCTGCTCCGACTCATCGACACTGTGTCTCAGAGGGGCGGATGATGCTTCTCCGAGAAAGTACGCCAACCGCGGACCCTCCGACGTGCGACGCTGAAGCGCTGATCGAAGAAGCGCGTCGACGGCAGCGTCGACGCTGGTTCACCGTTGGACTTGTCGCCTTGTTGGCGATCGTCAGCTTCTTCACCGCCAGCGTGATTGCGCGGTCGCCCCGAACCACCTCGTTGGTTGCCAGGCCACTCCACTTCCCCTCACTCCAGCCAGGCGCAAGCTGCCCCGCAACCGCTGGCGCGACGGTGAGCAACTCGTTCTTCGGCGGAGTCGCCCTCGGGAGCGGCCCCGTGCGAGTCCTCATTGGGAATCGTGGCGGCGACCTGGTTCAGGGTCGTGTCGATCTCGGCTACGCCACCGATACTCCAGGGTGGTTCGCGCTCCAGACGTTGTGGTTCGCGATGCCTGGCTACAATGGTCCGTTCGTGGTGCGGGCCAAGCGGCTCGGATCAAACGGCCCGATCGAGGTACAGGCCGGTCCAACTGGCCTGGAACCCGGCTCTGGACCCCTCGTCGTCCCCGCTGGTCCGACTCTGAACACCAGGAACGGTTTCCGGACCATACCGGGTAGTACGTGGGTGACTTCTGCGGGCTGTTATGCCTGGCAGGTGGACGGGCGGAACTTCAGCGAGGTGATCGTGGTGGACGCCGCGCCGGCCGTTGGTGGGCACTAACCACGAAGTGGGCGCGTTCCCTGTGTATCACGGCACCCGCAAACTCCATCGCCACCGTTGATAGAACGGAAGTGCAAGAAATCAACGAGTGCTTTCCACTCGGATTGTTGGTGTCGGAGACCCGACGTGACTCTGCAACCTTGCACTGGCGCCTGATCGCTTAATCCGGAATTTTCCGAGTCGGCCGCGCTCTTAAAATTGAGTCGCGAATAAGCGCGCCAATCGGCGACGGGTTCTCTAGATACGGCAAATGAGCAACTCCCTCAAGAAATACGCAGTTTGCACCTCGGATTCGTGCTCCGACCACTTCGCTACGTCGAATGATGTGCGTGGCATCGAGGTTGCCACAAGCAACCGTTGTAGGTATCAAGAGTTCTCCTAGGCGAGACCACGCGTCGACCGGGTTATCCGCGTTTTCGGCGACAAAGTTCGCGAGCGCCGTAGCATTCATGTCAATCACCAGTTCACGAACGGCGCCAGACACTCGACCTTCCGGTTCGCGGGGGCCATCGAGCCACAGACGAACTTCTAGACGATTGACTTCGTCATTATCTCCTAATTCATCTGCGCGCGTGATCAATCCATCGATCTCTTCCGTTTCAGGGTCGACGTCTTCATCTCTCGTTTGGGGTGCTCCACCAACGGCGGGTGAAATCAGAACGACTCCGTCTTTGCGATGAGGTGCCTCAAGTGCGGCCTCGAGAGCTAGTTTTCCTCCGGCTGAACTACCGACAAGCCAAGTGGACGCGATGTGTAAGTGATCTAACACCGCGAGCAGATCCTCAAGGTGAGTGAATGGCTCGTTCGTCGTTAAGGACTCACCGAAGCCGCGACGGTCGTAAGCGTGAACAGAGGCGAACTTCTCAAAATCGGGGACCAAGAAAATCCAACTTCTACGATCAGCCACGCCCGCGTGAAGAAGGGTAATGACCGGACCATTATTTGGCCACGACTCACCGACCAATTCGGTGCCGTCCCGAGAAACCACAAAACTCGTGCTCACGTCCAAGAGTCTTCAACATCCACAGTTCCTGAACAAATCTCAGAGCCAATCTTCAACAACCTGAACGACCGAGTTGAGATACGACATTGGCTTGTGAGATCGAACGACAGCCTGGTGTCGGAGACCCCACGTAACAGACCTGCAACCTTCCATTGGCGCCTTTAGCTTTGAGGTGCGTCGCTTGGCGGCATATCCGTGTCTCGTAGGCCCGACGCAGCAGAAGTGCCACCATCCCTTGGCGGCTGCCTGTGGGTTCATCTTGAATCTGGCGAACTTCTGGCGTCAAAGTATTCAGCCATGTTGTTGATCATCCAAGACGTACCACCTTCTCTCAGTTCAGAGGTATCGAGACCATCAAGAAACGCACCCTGTTCCGTCCATATCAAAGTCGTTGCGGCCGTAGTCTCGAGAAATTCGATCGACGCGACCGAAACGGATATCCGAGATCCGTCGGCGTACATCTCGTAGCTGTAAACAATTCGTTGATTTGACACAATGTCGTAGTACAGGGCGTCATACTTCATTTTTCGACCATCTTCTTCGACGAATTCGAAACGCTCTCGACCACCAATTCTGAAGTCAAATTCAGCGTGTGCGAATGCTTCACCAACTTCTCCGTCGTTTGATGGTGCCAGCATTCGAGTTTTTAGATTTACGTCGGCAAAGGCGGCAAATACTTGATTGGGTGACGCCGCCAAATTGCGTTCAATGGTGAATGTGCTGCACGTCACTGTCCGTTCGCTCATTACTTTCTCCTGTTTTGTTGATGGATGCTGCTGTTCAATAACTCGGTGAGTCGATCAATTTGGCCTGCGACATTGCTTTGGCGTTCCACGATCCACTTCTCAACGGAGCTGAGCGCCACTTGATTGAGGTGGCACATACGAGTTCGGCCAAATTTCTTTGACGAGATCAGGCCACTGGTCTCCAGAATCTGAACGTGTTGAACGACGCCGGCGAGCGACATCGAAAGAGGTCGGGCTAATTCGCTGACGGAGCGGGGCCCTGAATCAAGCTGTTGCAATATGCATCGACGACTCGAATCAGCGAGAGCGTGAAACATGAGATCCAAATGGACGTCTTGGTTAAGCATGTGCTTAAGTATTGACGTTCAAACTTGAATTGTCAAGTAAGGACTTAAGTGAGGCGGGGTGAAAGTACCCGGAGTTCGCTGGCGTCGGAGACCCGACGTGGGCCGTCTGGTACCAGGCACTGGCGTCTTGATCCACAGAGGATCTGAGAGAAATCGGAGACCCGCATGACGGATCTGAATTCCGCCACCCGTCTTCCACTGGCCTCAGAAAAACTTGCCTGACGTCGAGAAGACCCTGCTGGCGAGCGCAACTCGGTCCTTCATACTTGAGGGACGGTCACCCTAATGCTCCAAAAGCCCCACTGAAAGCGCCGGAGCAATGGTCCCGCGTTTGATGTACCGTTCGTCCTACTTGCTAGTCAATGGATGAGGAGAAAACATGGCTACGCTTTCCGATGGCGCCGTAGCAGAGTTACAAAGTTCCATGGTTGGCAATGTTTCACGATCTGGCGAAATCAATTATGACGAAGCGGTCAGCATCTGGAACGGTGCTATTACTCGACGACCGGCAATCGTCGCTAGCTGCGCGAACAGTGACGACGTGGTCGCAGCCCTCGCATTCGCGCAACGAGAAGGCCTCGAGGTTTCGATTCGCGGCGGCGGTCACAACTACGCCGGGTACGCGCTCTGCGATGACGGTGTGATGATCGACCTGACGCCGATGAGTTCGGTGAGCGTGGACGTTGAAACGCGCAGAGCGAAGTGCGGTGGTGGTACGACGTGGGGGGCGTTCGACGCCGCTACGCAGTCGCACGGCCTGGCCGTTACGGGAGGTTTTATTAGTCACACGGGGGTCGCTGGTCTGACGCTCGGCGGAGGAGTTGGTTGGCTCTCACGAATGGTCGGTCTTTCGTCCGACAATCTGGTGGGCGCCCAAGTGGTGACCGCGGACGGACGAGTGGTTCATGCGTCAGAGTCCGAGAATCCAGAATTGCTCTGGGCTCTTCGCGGTGGTGGTGGCAATTTCGGAGTGGTGACAGAATTCGAATTCGCCCTGTACCCCGTCGGGCCAATGGTGCATCTAGCGATGTTTCTATTCAGTCCCGAGCAGGGTGGTGAGCTTTTCAGGTTCGCGCGCGACTTCGTGAAGGGTTTGCCCGACGAGTGTGGCGTGTTCCTCGCCGGCTTGAGTGCCCCGCCAGCACCTTTCGTTGCGGAAGAGCTGCACTTCACGCCGGTGTACGCGCTACTTCTTGCCGGCTTCGGTGACGCCGACGCTCACGCAGAATTAATCGCTCCCATAAGGGAAACTCTCTCGCCCCTCGTCGAAATGATCACGCCTATTCCTTACGTCAACCTCCAGCAGATGTTCGACGAGAGTGCACCGTGGGGCCTTCATTCGTACGAAAAAGCCCTCTACCTCACCGACATTTCTGACGGCGCCATTGAAGCCATCCTTGAACATCAAGCGAAAAAGATGTCGCCACTTTCATTTACGCCCATCTTCGTCATGGGAGGCGCGTACCGCAGATTCGACGGCGAGACGACGGCCTTTGGCGGTAGGAGAGACGTTGGCTACGTGTTCAATATCTCGGCGACAGCTCTTGCGCCCGAGGACTACGACGCTGAGCGTGCTTGGGTACGTGCGTACTGGTCGGCTCTGGTGGAACATGCTGAAGGAGTGGGCAGCTACGTGAACTTCATGACCGAGTACGAAGAGGATCGAGTTCGTAGTGCCTACGGTTCGAAATACGATCGACTTGAAAACGTCAAGGGGGTTTTTGACCCAAAACACGTCTTTCACTTGAACGTCAACATTCCACCCAAATCTTGATTCGACAATGGTTTGGAATTGAGGCATCACATTGGTGTCGGAGACCCGACATGAGCGGTCTCGTGCCAAGAACCGGCGTTTAACTACATCGACCAAATGGGTGTTGGAGAGCCGACGTGCACAATATCCGACTGGAGAATCTACTCTTAGCTGCCCCCCTTGAAGCCGCCCACGTCACGTCTGCGGATCACTCTCCGGTCCGATCTCTTGGAGTAGGCCCTTGAGCCAAAGAACAGTCTCCTCATGCTTGTCGTCGTCGACGTGTGAAACGATCTTGATGGCATCACGATGACCGGGGTGGTTAGGGTCGACAAGCGCGTCACCGTCGACTGGTGTGGCGTCGTCGTCATTGCTCTGCGACGCGTGGTGCCGGCGAAGAAAGGGGATAATGCCGGAATAGCCGGAGCCCCCGGCGAAGAAGGATCCCATGGCGCCAATCGGCGCTCCCCCCAAAGCGCCACAAGTGGTCGCGCAAGGAACGCAACATCCTCCGCAGGAGGCACAAGCAGCCATGCGAATGTTCCTCTCGACGGGTCAGATAATGAGAATCTATCAAGCACTAGA
>DATLTT010000056.1:0-101055 GCA_035533455.1 Acidimicrobiales bacterium
TCCCAAGGGTTGGGCTGTTCGCCCATTAAAGCGGTACGCGAGCTGGGTTCAGAACGTCGTGAGACAGTTCGGTCCCTATCCGATGCAGCCGTAAGTGAATTGAGAAAGGTTGTCCCTAGTACGAGAGGACCGGGACGAACGAAGCTCTCGTGTGACAGTTGTCCTGCCAAGGGCATGGCTGTTTTGCGACCTTCGGGTGGGATAAGCGCTGAAAGCATCTAAGTGCGAAGCCCGTTTCAAGATAAATTCACTCACTGGGTTAACCAGGTAAGGCCCGTGGCCAGACGACCACGTTGATAGGCCGGAAGTGTAAGTGCAGTAATGCATTCAGCTGACCGGTACTAATCGGCCGAGGGCTTGGAGTTTGATGTTCGTGCTCGTTCTAGGACGCTCAAGGAGCTGGCTGACGCCGGTTCTGATCTCGAGAGAGATCGGGCGCATAGTTTCCGGTGGTTATGGCGGTGGAGATATACCTGTTCCCATTCCGAACACAGCAGTCAAGCCCACCTGCGCCGATGGTACTTGGGGGTTCCTCCCTGGGAGAGTAGGTCGCCGCCGGGATTTCTAGAAAGACCCCCACCGAAAGGTGGGGGTCTTTCGCGTTCGTGGGCGCGTTCGTGGGCGCGACGATGCGATCGGCGCCATGATGATTCCGTGAACGCTCCCCGTGGCCCCACGCGATCAATCTTCCGGTCGCTCGTCGCTCTCGGTCTTCTCATCGCGCTCTCGGTGGCACCCGTACTGGGCGCCTCGAGCGGCACCGCGGCGTCGTTGGTCGTACCCGAGATATTGGCGCGCGTACCGGGGTCTCGGACGGTGTTCATGGTGGACTTGGCGGGATGTCGGCAGTTGCGATGCCTTCGCCTCTATCGCACCAGCGTGTCGGCGAGCACGTTCAGTGCCGTGTCGCTCCCTCCTCTCTCCGCCGTGTCCGGGAGCCTCACCGGCGATCTTCGTCGTCTGGTCTTCGCGACGTCAATGGTCGGGTACGCGTTGGTGGGCGAGAGCCTTCCCGCGAGGCTGTACGAGACGGGGGACGGGGCCAGAACGTGGCGGCGCGTGACGATCGGACCTGGCGAGAGCATCCTCGGACTGACGGTGAGTCCCTCGTCGATCTACGTCGTCACGGCGCACTGCTCGCCGAGCGGTGACGCGTGTCGCCGCTACCTCGTGAGCCGATCGACGTTGCGCGCTCGCGCCTGGACGAGCACGACGTTGCCTCACGCGGGAACGTCGGAGGTGTACGACGGAGAGTTCGACCCCAACGTCGGTGCCTACGGCAACGACCTCTGGGTAAGCGAGATGACGCCAGCGGGTTCGACGATCTTCGCGTCGCACGACGGAGGCACGTCGTACTCTGCGATAGCGGCCAACAAGCTGGCCAGTGTTTCGGGGTGCGCCCTCACCGCCGTCTCGCGGACGTCGCTCTGGGCGCAGTGCCCTACGGGCATGATGGCGTCGTTCTTTCACTCCGGGAACGGGGGAGTTTCGTGGTCGAACGTCTCCCTGTTGCCGTTCGCCGGGACGGGCGGGGGTGCCTTCGATCCGGTGTCGGCAACGCTCGCGTACCTCGCGTACGGCGTGTCGCAACCGTTCGTGCGCGTTGGCGGCTCGGGGCACCACGTCACTACCGTGGAGAAGCTCACGTGTTCTCATGGCAACGCCAGTATCGACGCGCTCGTGTTCACGGACCGAGAGCACGGATTGGCCATCTGCACGATTCCCTACGGGACGAATGACTCCGTGTTACTGCGCACGACCGACGGTGGCGTTCGCTGGGTCCGCGTCCGCGTCGGTTGAGGGACGGCTTTGAGATTCCCCCGATGAGCAGGGTATTTACGGACTGAGTGACGACGACGCGACGCGTCCTCGTTAGTCTGGACTGTTGGTAACGCAATAGGTAGTTAACGGTTGAGGGGAACGACATGTCGATAGACCAGGGGAAGCCGGCCAGTCGAGAACGACGCCAACGCGACCCCGAGCGTACGAAGCTGGAGATCCTGGCCGTCGCCACCCAAGAGTTCGCCGATCGGGGCTTCGCGGGCGCTCGGGTCGACGAGATCGCCGCCCAGACGCGCACCACGAAGCGGATGATCTACTACTACTTCGGCTCCAAGGAACTCCTCTACATCGCCGCGCTCGAGAAGTCCTACGAGGCCATTCGCATCACCGAACAGAGCGTGGACATCGACAACCTCGATCCCGTCACGGCGGTGCGCAAGCTGGCGGAGCTGACCTTCGACCGGCACGAGGCCAATCCCAACTTCAGTCGCCTCGTCAGTCACGAGAACATGCAGCGCGCGAAGTTCATCACCGCCGGCGGGGGATTCCCCGGACTCGATCGACCGGTCATCAAGATGCTCCAACAGTCCCTCGAGCAGGGGCGCGTCGAGGGAGTCTTTCGCCGCGACATCGACGTGTTCGACGTGCACATGCTGATCAGCTCGTTCTGCTTCTTCCGGATCAACAACCAGTACACGTTCTCGGCGAACTTCGGGCGAAATCTCGTGGAGCCGAGCCGCCGCGCGATGTACCGTCAGATGATCGGTGACGTCGTGGTGCAGTACCTCACGAGCGCGCCGTCGTAGTAGACGCCCGTTCGCCGTCGAATCAAGCTTCGATTTGCGACTGCAACGTGCCGAGGACGCGGTAGCAGTCGAGTACCGAGGAGACGGACGCGTTCGGCTGGCGACCTTCGATGATGGCGTCGACAAACTCGCGGTCTTGCAACTCGATGCCGTCCAGCGACACCGCGACACTTGACACGTCGATGACCTCGTCGTTGCCCGTCGTCAGGTCGTCGTAGCGGGCGAGGTACGTGCCGTGGTCACCGATGTAGCGGAAGAACGTGCCGAAGGGTCCCTCGTTGTTGAAACTGAGCGAGAGCGTGCAGATCTTTCCCGAGGTGCTCTGAAGTTGGATCGACATGTCCATGGGGATGCCCAGCACCGGATGGACGGGTCCCGCGAGCACGTTCGCTCTTTCGATTCCCTCACCGCACTGGTAAGCGAAGAGGTCGACCGTGTGTGCCGCGTGGTGCCAGAGCAGATTATCCGTCCAACTTCGCGCGTTGCCGAGAGCGTTGGTGTTCGTGCGCCGAAAGAAGTACGTCTGAACGTCCATCTGTTGGAGGTCGAGTTCGCCCGCCTTGATTCGTTGATGGATCCATTGGTGCGAAGGATTGAACCGCCGGGTGTGGCCCACCATGCACACGCGGTCCACGGACTCGGCCACCCGAGCGACGTCTTGTGCGCCGGACCAGCTGTCGGCCAAGGGGATCTCAACGAGGACGTGCTTACCCGCGTTCAGTGACGCGATGGCCTGTTCGGCGTGGAGCTGGGTGGGCGTGCACAAGATGACCGCGTCGACCTCTGGATTCTCGAGCGCCTCGTGAAGCTCGACGGTGGCTTGACGAGCACCGTACTTCGTGGCGACCTCTTGGGCTTGGGCGAGGGTGCGGCTCACGATCGATACCACGTCCACGTTGTTCACGCGCGAGAGCGCGTCGAGATGTTTGATCCCAAAAGCGCCGGCACCGGCGAGGGCAATTCGCATCGTGTTCGTGCTACTCGGCCGCGGCTCGTAAGACCAGGTGACCGACGGCCGTGTTCGAGGCGGGCACGTGGTAGAAGCGATGCAGCAGCGACACGGCGTCGCCGAGGGCGCCACGCATAATGAGCCACATCACGAGTTCGATACCCTCGGACCCCGATTCGCGCAGGTACTCGATGTGGGGAATCTTTCGCAGATCGTCGGGGTTCTCGGTCATGTTGTCGAGGAAGGCGTTGTCGAACGCCTGATTGATCAGCCCCGCCCTCGGACCCTGCAGTTGGTGGCTCATGCCGCCCGTGCCCCAGACCTGGACGTTGAGATCCTCTTCGAAACTCTCGATCGCTCGACGAAGCGCTTGGCCTAGTTTGAAGCACCGTTCACCGGTGGGCGGTGGGTACTGGATGACGTTCACCACGATGGGCACGACCTTGACGGGCCACTCGCTGGGCTGTCCGAACATCAGCGACAGTGGCACCGTGAGACCGTGATCCACTTTCATCTCGTTGATGACGGTCATGTCGAACTCGTCGAGGATGAGTGACTGCGCGAGGTGACACGCCAGGTCGGGGTGACCAATGACGTGGGGCACGGGACGCGGGCCAAAACCCTCGTCCGCGATGGCGAAATCGTCGGCGCAGCCAATCGCGAAGGTCGGAATGACCTCGAGGGAGAAGGCCGACGCGTGATCGTTGTAGACGAGTACTACGACGTCGGGCCGCTCGTTGGCGATCCACTCCTTCGACCATTCGTAACCCTTGAAGAGGGGGGCCCAGTAGTCGGTACCCTGTTTTTCGAGGTCGATCGCGGCGCCGATGGCGGGGACGTGACTGGTGGTGACGCCCGCGGTGATACGAGCCATCGCTAGCGACCTTCCTTGATGGAGCGCTGGCCCTCGGGAGAACGGCCCCCGTGCAGCATCATTTGGGCGTACTCTTCGACACTCATGTCGGTCATCGACGCCGCGGCGGTCTGAAAGCTGATGCCGTCCGAGGAGAAGATCTTGGCGAGGAAGTAGATGTTGCCCCCGTTGGCGATCATGGCGTTGTAGTCGCGCTCGAGGACGGCCTTCTTCTGTGGTGCGGTGAGTTGCCACTCGTCGAGGTAGGCGCCTTCGTCGACCTTGAAACGTTCACGGTTCTCGGGCTTCATGAGACTCATACAGAACTGATTGAGGTGAAATCCTTGATGGGAACGGACCGCGGTGAAAACGGTGGTGCCGGGAATGTCGTCGAACTCCGAGTTGTCGACCATTGTCTAGTGCTCCTCCCAGTAGAGACGGGTGGGGTTCTCCACGAGCAGCTGGCGTTGCAGTTCGCTCGTCGTGGCAATGCTAGGTATGAAATCGACGAGCTTGCCGTCATCGGGCATACTCCCCTTCAGATTGGGATGTGGCCAGTCCGTGCCCCAGAGCACTCGATCGGGGAACTCCTCAATGACGCGCCGGGCAAACGGTGCCGCGTCAAGGTACTCGGGTGGTCCCGAAAGCGAGAGTCGTTCCGGGCACGAGACCTTCGTCCAGAAGTTCTCGTGCTCACCCATGAGCTGGAGGAACCGTGCGAACGCGGGTCCGTCGACGGGTTGGCCGACGTCCGGGCGTCCCATGTGATCGACGACGACGCGCGTTTCGAGTGAGGTGAAGAAGTCCCAGCGTTCGTCGAGGTCTGCGGCTTCGAAGTACACAACGACGTGCCAGCCAAGGGGCGCGATTTTCTCCACCACGCGGTAGTAGTACTCGTCGGGTTCGGGGTCGACGAGACGACGAACGTAGTTGAAGCGAACCCCGCGAACGCCGAGTTCGTGCATCTCGTGGAGTTCTTCGACGCTCGCTTCAGGGCCGATGGTCGCGACCCCCCGGCACCGACCATTGGAGGAGGCGAGGACGTCGAGCATCGCCGCGTTGTCGCCACCGTGACAGGTGGCTTGGACGACGACGTTCTTCTCGACGCCGAGAAAGTCGCGAAGACGAAAGAGTTGCTCCTTACTCGCGTCACACGGCGTGTACTTGCGTTCGGGCGCGTAGGGGAAGTGGTCGCCGGGCCCAAAAACGTGACAGTGGGCGTCGACGGAGCCCCGGGGAAGTTCGAAGGTGGGCTTCGACGGACTGGGGTCGAACGCGAGCCAGTCGGCGTCCATGGTGAACGTGTCGCTCACGAGGACCCCGCGGACATGAGGGCGACGTCCACGCGAGGGAAGACCCGGCGCGCGTTGCCCGAGTACACCTGCTCTCGTTCCGCGTCGGAGAGATCGAGCGCGTCAACGTAACGCTTGGTGTCGTCGAAGTGGTGACCGGTTTCGGGGTCGACACCTCGTACCGCGCCCAACATCTCTGATCCGAACAAGATGTTGTCGAGGTCGATCACGTCGAAGAGCAGGTCGACTCCGGGCTGGTGGTAGACGCAGGTGTCGAAGAAGACGTTCTGCATCATGTGCTCCGACAGTGTTGGCTTACCTAACATGTCGGCGAGACCCCGGTAGCGACCCCAGTGGTAGGGCACGGCGCCCCCACCGTGGGGGATGATGAAACGAAGGTCGGGAAAGACGGAGAAGAGATCGCCCTGGAGCAGCTGCATGAACGCGGTCGTGTCGGCGTTCAGGTAGTAGGCGCCGGTCGTATGGAAGTTCACGTTGGAGCTCGCGGACACGTGAATCATGGCGGGGACGTCAAGCTCGACCATCTTTTCGTACAGCGGAAACCACGACGGGTCGGTGATGGGCGGCGCGTTCCACCACCCACCGCTCGGGTCGGGGTTGAGGTTCAATCCGACGAAGCCCAGTTCCACGACGCAACGCTCAAGTTCGTCCAGCGATCTCTCGATCGCGACGCCCGGGGACTGCGGCAGCTGGCAGACGCCGAGGAAGGAGTCGGGAAAGAGCGTGACGACGCGCGCGATGAGGTCGTTGCAGGCGCGCGACCACGATCGACTCACGGATTCGTCGCCGACGTGGTGTTCCATGGTCGACGCCCGCGGCGAGAAGATCGTCATGTCGGCGCCACGCTCGCGAAGGAGTCGCAACTGATTCCTTTCGATCGTGTCGATGATCTCGTCGTCAGAAATCACCGGATACGTCGGGAACGGTTCGTTGGCCTCGTAGGCGGCGACTTGGGAACGACGCCAGAGGCCATGAGCCTCCGGTGCCGTGGTGTAGTGACCGTGACAGTCAATGATCACGGACCCTCCCAAACCTTCCACGGCACGAAGACCTCACCGCGCATCAAGAGTCGTGCCGTGCGAAGGAGTGCGGCGGAGTTGACCCTCAACTCGCCGTTGTCGATTGACACGTCCATCGAGACGCTGAGGTAACCAGTGGGGTGCTCGACGTCGAGCGAGACGCAGGCGGTCGCACCGGTGACGTTGGCCACGTCGTTGGCGACCGACCCAGGGACGAGGCACGCCGTCGCGACCGAGACCGCGCCGAAGACGCCAATCGCTTCGTGCACCTTTTTGGGAATGAAGGTTCGCGTCGAGACGACGCCACCGTTCTTCGCCGGGGCGAGCACGCTCACCTTGGGCACGGTCTTGTTCGTCACGTCGCCCAAGTTCATCAGGCGTCCGGCGGCGAGGCGGATCTCTTCCACCTTCTGACAGACCCCGACGTTCGCTTCTAACTCGAGGGGATCCTCATAACCCGTGAGGCCGAGATCGTCGGCCTTCACGCACACGACCGGCATTCCGTTGTCGACGCACGTCACGCGCACGCCCGCGACGACGTCACTGGCGTGACCGGTAGGCAGAAGTTCCCCACACGTGGAACCCGCGATGTCGAGGAACTCAATGGGAACCGGCGCACTGGTCCCGGGTACGCCGTCGACGTGGGCTGACCCGTCGTAGCGCACGTCTCCGCCGGGCGTTTCGATCCGGGCCACCGCGAGACTCTGGGTGTTCTCCATCCAAATCCGAACCTGCGTCGTGGTGTCCTGAGCGACGAGGAGCCTCTCTTCGAGGGCGAAGGGCCCTACGCCCGCGAGGAGGTTGCCGCAGTTCTGATTGTCCGAAACCTCGGCCCGATCGGGCCACACTTGGAGGAAGAGATAGTCGACGTCCGCGTCAGATCGCTCCGACACTCGCACCACCGCGACCTTGGACGTCAGCGGGTGACCCCCGCCCATGCCGTCGATCTCTCGAACGTCGGGCGCGCCCATCGCTGCGAGGAGCACGGCGTCGCGCGTGGAGGTGTCGCTCGGAAGATCACGAGCGAGGAAGTACAAGCCCTTCGACGTCCCACCTCGGATCACCGAACAGCGGATCGCCGTCTGGCTCGTCACGACTCTTCGTCCACGTAGCGAAGGCCGCGCTCTTGGAGCTTGTCTCGCATGGCGTAGAGGTCGAGACCGAGTTCACCGGCGGCGAGTCGGGCACGCTTTTCGCGCTCGTTGTCCTCGCGGACCTCGCAGGCGGCCAGGACGACCGACGCCTCTTCACGTTTGACGACGACGACGCCGTCGTCGTCGGCGACGATCACGTCACCTGGTCGAACGTAGGCGCCCGCGCACACGATCGGAACCTGGACGTCGCCGGGGGTCTCCTTTACTGTACCTTTGGCGCTAATCGTCTTGGACCAGACCGGAAACTGCATCGTCGTGAGCTCGCGGGCGTCGCGCACTCCGGCGTCGATGACGAGGGCCCGTATGCCGTGCGCCACCAAACTCGTGGCGAGGAGTTCACCGAAGTACCCGTCATCGCAGGGACTCGTGGGCGACACTACGAGGACGTCGCCGGGCTGGGCTTGTTCGATGGCGACGAGGATGGACCAGTTGTCACCCGGCGCCACCTCGCAGGTCAACGCGTTGCCACTGACGCGAACGGGCCGAAAGATCGGGCGAAGACGCGAGGCGAAGAGTCCCGTACGCCCTTGCGCCTCGTGGATGGTGGCCACGCCGAATGCGCCTAGGGCGTCGACTAACTTCAGGTCGGTTCGCGGTGTGTTGCGGACAACGATGGCCATGGACTCCTCCGGAGGTGCATGACGCGGCACTAATACTGGTCCGTCACGACCTACGTAGATAATGTTGTAATTAACTGAACAGTACACTATATCTTCATCCGGGTTGAAGTCATTTGAAACCCGAATTCATTGGAACGTCGCGTCGAGAGGGAGATTCGTGAAGGAGTTGCGTACTCGAGTCGTCATCGTCGGTGCCGGTCCCGCGGGGCTCCTCCTCGGGCACCTACTTCAACGATCGGGCGTCGACAGCATCGTCCTCGAGCGACGCAGTCGCGAGTACGTCGAGCAGCGCGTGCGAGCAGGCGTCATCGAGTTCGGGATTGCGAACTTGATCGAGGACGCCGGCGCGGGGGAGCGTCTGCGACGCGAGGGGCTCGTGCACCACGGAGTTGAGTTTCGGTTTGAACGTAATGCCTACCGCGTCCCACTGAGTGAGCTCACCGACGGTAAGACCATCACCGTCTACGGCCAACAAGAGGTGGTGAAGGACTTGATCGCGTTGCGTCTCGGTGCCGGAGCGCCGTTGCTCTTCGACCACGAGGTCACGACCCTCGAGGGACTCACGCGCGATGAAGCGACCGTCGAGGCCGAAAGCGTCGAGGGAACGATCCGAATCTCGTGCGAGTACGTCGCTGGTTGTGACGGCAGCTTCGGCGTGGCGAACCGGTCGCTGCCGACGGGCGTACTTCGCAGGTACGAACGGACGTACCCCTTTTCGTGGCTCGGGATCTTGGCGCAGTCGCCGCCCGCGTCCGAAGAGCTTATTTACTGTCGCCACGAGAACGGCTTCGCGCTGTACTCCATGCGTTCGCCAACGCTGAGCCGTCTCTACCTCGGCGTGCGACCCAGTGACACGTTGGACGCGTGGTCCGACGATCGAATATGGGACGAGCTCAACGCGCGCCTCACCACGGAGGCGGCGCCCGAGATCCATCAAGGCCCCATCGTCGAACGCTCGATCACCGCCATGCGCAGCACCGTCGTCACGCCCATGCGACACGGAAGACTCTTCTTGGCTGGCGACGCGGCGCACATCGTGCCACCCACCGGCGCCAAAGGAATGAATCTCGCCCTCGCCGACGTGCGCGTCCTGGCTGAGGCACTCCTCGCGCAACTGCAACGTCACGACGACTCGTTGATGTCGACGTACTCGGCCACCTGCCTCGAACGGGTGTGGCGAGCCGAGGAGTTCTCCAACTACATGACGCAGATGTTGCATCCGAGCGACGAGGACGACTTCGAAAATGGTGTCCAGTTGGCGCGTCTGCGTCAAGCCGTCCATTCGCGCGAGGCGTCCAGCGTGTTGGCGCGCAACTACGTGGACCTCAATTCGCTCTAGAAGGGGTACGTGGGCAACTCACTTTGCGCCGTGACCCACTGGGTCTCAGTGTACGCGTCGAGATTGGCGAGGCCGCCCATTCGCGAGCCATTGCCCGAAGCGCCCGTGCCCCCAAAGGGGATGACGGGCTCGTCGGCGACCGTCTGATCGTTGATGTGAATCGCGCCGGTGGGTATACGACTCGCGAGTTCGAGCGCGCGAAGTCCGTCGTTGGAGAGGATCCCGAGCGACAGTCCGTAGGGGCTCGCGGACGCCAGAGCGACCGCTTCGTCGAGCGACGAGAACGCGATCACGGGCGCGACAGGCCCGAAGACCTCCTCGCCGTAGGCGCGCGACGCCGTGGGAACGTCGCTGAGCACGGTTGGTCGATAAAAGAGATCCTCGAACGTGCCCCCCGCCAACAGCGTGGCGCCAGCGCTCACGGCGTCACTCACCATTGAGTGCACGCGGTCACGCTGCTTGGCGTCGATGAGTGGTCCGAGAGCGACTTGACCACTCTTGGGATCGCCGACCGGCAGATGGTTGGCGTGTTCGGCGAGGAGTGACGCGTACTCCTTCGCGATCGACGCGTCGACGAGGTGGCGACCCGTCGTCATGCAGATCTGTCCTTGGTGCATGAACGAACCGAACGCGCCCACGGACACGGCCCTTTCGAGGTCCACGTCGGCCATGACGATCAGGGCGGAGTTTCCGCCGAGTTCGAGGTGGACGCGCTTGAGGTGCTGCGCGCCGAGCGAACCGACGGCTCTTCCGGCGGCGGTCGAACCCGTAAAGGCGATGACGCGCACGCGTGGTTCGACGACCAGCGCTTCGCCGACGTCGGCTCCACCGGGCAACACGGAGAACACGCCCGCAGGGACGCCGGACTCTTCGAAGACGCGAGCTAACACCACGCCGCCGCACACCGCGGTGCGGGGGTCGGGCTTCAAGATGACGGCGTTGCCGAGGGCTAAAGCGGGAGCGACCGAGCGAATCGAGAGGATCAGAGGAAAGTTGAACGGGGCGATGACGCCCACGACGCCCGCCGGGACTCGTCGAGAGAAACTCAGCCGCGGCTGTTCGCTTCGAAGAATCTCCCCGGTCGGGTGTGACGCCAGGGCCGCCGCCTCAAAACACTCCTCGGCGGCGATGTGGATTTCGAGGCCCGCCTTGGGTCCAATGCCGCCCGACTCGCGAACGATCCAGTCCGAGAACTCGTCAGCGTTGTCTACGAGAATCTGTCCCGCTCGGCGCAAAATGGCGCCGCGTTCGTTGTACGGGCGGCTGGCCCAGTCCTTCTGCGCGTCGGCAGCGATCTCGGCGGCCCGGGCGACGTCGTCGACACTGGCGCGACCGCTGCGAGCCAACTCTTCACCGGTCGCGGGCTCCATGACGGGTGCGTCGCCGCCACCTCCCTTGCGCCATCCGTCCAGCGAAATGTTCCCCTGCCACGACGCGCCGTCGAGAAACGACATATGTACCCCCTAGTTCAAACTTCCTTGCTTACTTAGCACAGTTTTGGTAACTTGCGCTCGAGAGGCCAGATTTGCGAACGCTTCGTCGTGCACGTCGTCGCCAAGATCTTTGACCGGGGAGAGAGAATGTACTTACGAGAGAACTGGTACGTCGCGGCCCTCACTTCAGAACTCGACGCGAAGCCACTTTCACGACAGATCCTAGGCGAACACGTCGCCATCTTTCGAAGTGAATCGGGCCGGGTGACGGCGCTGGCGGATCAGTGCCCCCATCGTGGCTACCCGCTCTCCCTCGGAACGATCGTGGGTGAGCAGCTGGTCTGCGGGTACCACGGATTCACCTTTGACGGTTCGGGTACGTGCGTTGCCGTGCCCGGTCAGGACCGCATCCCCAGTCGAGCCGACGTGCGCCGTTACGCGCTCAAGGAACAGGGGATCCTGGTGTGGATCTGGATGGGACACGGTGAGCCTGATGAATCCAAGCTCCCGCCCACGCCGTGGCTCACCGAGGCCGAGAACTGGTCGACGGTGTCGGGCGTGGCGAAGATATCCGCGTCCTTCGATCTTCTCGTCGACAATCTGCTGGACCTGTCGCACGAGACGTTCCTGCACAGCGGGTCCATCGGTACGCCCGAGGTCGCGACCACACCTCTTGAAGTGGAGGTCGACGAAGAGAACCACGTCGTGCGCGTGTTTCGCCACATGAACGCGGTCGAGTGCCCGCCGTTCTACGCACGTACGACCGGTCTGCACGGCAAGATCGATCGTTGGCAGGACATCGACTACACGCCGCCCGGCCACTACTTGCTGCACGCGCGCATCGCGCCGGTGGGTCAACCACCCTTGCCGGACGGAACGGACGATCACGCGTACCACATGAAGATTTTCTATGGCCTCACGCCGTCGAGCGAGGGCAAGGTGTACGACTTTTGGGCGTTGGCGCGAGATTTCTGCGTGGGCGACGACGAGATCGATCGTTTTCTCGAAAAGATGCAAACGAGTGTGGTGCAAGAAGACGTCGACGCGCTCAACATCTTGCAGTCGCGCACGGACGAGCGTCGTGAGGTCAGTGAAGTCAGCGTAAAGATCGATCGTGGTGGCCTCGCCGCGCGCCGAATGCTCGCGTCGATGGCCGACGCACAGTCGGCGTCGTAGGGCTCGGCGTCGGAAAATCGTTCTGTTTCAACGGATTCAGTGCGTGTTCAGTTATGTACGGAATAGTGTGTTAAGAATCACTCATCCATTAGTGGGGGGGACCATAAATGACAAGTGAAAACAGTTCTGGAAGCGCTGGCGGAATTCCGGGGTGGGGTGGTTTTGAGTTCGGGCGTCGTCTCGGACTGAAGGCGGCTGGCGCCATGGCGGCCTCGGGGGCGCTACTGACACTCGGTGACGTCTCGGCGGCGCACGCCGCGAGGAAATCGAACACCATCAAGATTGGCTACGTTTCTCCGCGTACGGGTGCACTGGCTGACTTCGCCGGTCCCGACGCCTTCGTGTTGAGTGAGATTCGAAAGTCGAGTTACTTCGCCAAGGGAATCAAGATCGGCAAGACCAAGTACAAAATCGAGATAACGGAGAAGGACACGCAGTCGCTGGGCAACATAGCGGTGCAAGTCACGCAGGAACTGATCAACTCCGGCGTCGACCTCATCTTGACGAGTTCCGCACCCGAGACCACGATTCCCGTGGCGACGACGTGCGAGCAGTACAAGGTGCCGTGCCTTTCGACGGTGGTTCCGTGGGAGGCGTACTGGGGTGGGTTCACCGGCGCGACGATCTCGCCCCAAGGCGCCGCGACGGGTACCGGACCCAAGTACAACTCGATGTTCTTCTTCGGGGTTCCTCAGTTCGTTGGTTGCTTCGTCCCCATGTGGCAACGAATCCAAAAGGCTACGAACTGCAACTCCAACGTTGCCGAGATGTTCCCGAACGACTCGGATGGCAACGCGTTCCGTGCGGCCTTCGCGCCGACGGTGGGCGCCATCTACCCCACCGGTGGCTACAACTTCGTTGACGGCGGCGCCTACACGGACTTGACGACGGACTACACGTCCATGATCCAGACCTTCAAGACGGGTGCTAAGGGCGGTGCGGCGTGTGACCTCTTCATCAACTGTCCGCTGCCCCCGGACTTCCAGTCGTTTTGGACCCAGGCGTCACAGCAGGGCTACAAACCGAATCTCGCCACCGTCGCCAAAGTCATGTTGTTCCCGACCGACGCGTACGCACTCGGGAGCCTGTCGAACAACATCGCGACCGACGCGTGGTTTACGCCGTACTCACCGTACAAGTCGTCGTTGACGGGTCAGTCAGCCAACGCATTCTGCACGGCGTACCAAAAGGCCGGCCACGGACAGTGGGTCCAGTCGATGGGATCTACGTACTCCCTGTTCGAGATCGCGATCCAAGGTTTGAAGAGGGTGACGAATCCTCACAATCGCTTGGCGCTCGCGAAGGCACTGCAGACGGTCAACTACGACGGCATGTGCGGTCCGATCAACATGAACCTCAAGAGCTCCAACCCGATGATCGCCAGTCCCGCCAAGGGCATTGGCATGATCATGCCGGTGGGTGTGCAGTGGAAGCCAGGCTCGACCGCGCTAGTTGGTCACAAGAAGTACGCGTGGTCGCAAGTGGTGGTGGACAACTCGCTCAACAAGCACGTTCCGCTCAACGGTACGCTCGAGCCGACCAACGCCTAACCGGTTCCTCAGTGTCGCTGCTTCAACTGGAAGACGTCTCTAAGAAATTTGGCCAAGTTGTAGTTGGAGAGGGAATCACCTTCCAGTTGGATCGGGGCGACGCCGTGGGCATCGTCGGTCCGAACGGCGCCGGCAAGACGTCGCTCTTCTCGATGATCTCTGGCGACATCGCGCCCGATTCGGGCGCGATCCTCTTCGACGGCGTGAACATCGGCCACCTGAGTCCCGCTCGTCGAGCCCGGACCGGCATCGGACGGACCTACCAGGTGCCGCGACCCTTCGAGAACATGACGGTCTTCGAGAACGCGTTGCTCGCCGCGCAGCAAGGTGCGCGGACGCGAGGGCAGAAGAGTTACGACCTCGCGCACGTCGCGCTCGAACGCACGGGGCTCGCGCCCCTGGCCAATCGACAAGCCGGATCGCTCGCCCTCCTTCACCGAAAGCGCCTCGAGTTGGCGCGAGCACTCGCGACGTCACCGCGCGTCGTGTTGCTCGACGAGATAGCGGGTGGCCTCACCGATCTCGAAGTCAACGAGCTCACCGCGATCATTCGAAGTCTCCGAGGTGACGGCATCGCCGTGGTGTGGATTGAACACGTCGTGCGCGCGCTCTTGTCGACGGTGGACCGACTGTTGTGTCTCGCTAGTGGCGTCGTAGTGGCTGACGGCGAACCTAAGATGGTTCTAGCGTCCGAGGCGGTGCGTTCGGTGTACCTCGGCGGACGAATCTTGGAGTCACGGGGTCTCAATGAGTGACGTGCTCTTGGACGTCGCGGGCCTTAGCGTTCATCATGGCCAACTCTGCGCGGTCGACGACGTGAGTTTCAGTCTTCGTCGGGGCGAGATACTGGCGATGATTGGCGCCAACGGCGCCGGGAAATCTACGCTCCTGCGCACCATTGCGGGCCTCCATAAGCCCTCGTCAGGGCTCGTGTCATTCGACGGCGCGGACGTCGCGAAACTCTCACCGAATCGGCGCGTGCGACTCGGAATCTCCCTCGTTCCCGAGGGCCGACGACTGTTCTCTTCCATGACGCTCGAGGAGAATCTGCAGGTCGGCGCTTACCGGGCGAGAAGGGGTCCCTTTGACATTGCGCGCGTCTACGAGTTGTTTGAGTGGATGCCGGGAAGGCGAAAACAGTCCGTGTGGCAGCTCTCGGGTGGCGAACAACAGGCCGTGGCGATCGGTCGCGCGCTCGTGGCGAACCCGAAGGTCTTGCTGCTTGATGAACTGTCGCTCGGGCTGGCTCCGATAGTCATCGAGCGCATCTACGCGCTCGTGCCCGAGATCGTCGCCCAGGGCGTCAGCATCTTGATCGTCGAACAAGACGTTGCCCAAGGCGTCGCGGTGGCCGACCGAGTGCACTGTCTGCTCGAGGGACGCACCTCACTCGTGGGTACACCCGCCGACCTCACGTCCGAACAGATCGACCACGCCTACTTCGGCGCGGACCTTCGTCACGCTGTGCCGAAGGAAGAAGCCGACGAATGATCTGGCTCAACGTGGTCGTCCAGGGTGTCTTGGTCGGGGGCTTCTACGCCCTTTTCGCCTGTGGGCTCTCACTGATGTTCGGCGTCTTGAAGGTCATAAACCTGGCCCACGGGGACATGGCCGTCGTGGCGGGCTACGTGGCGGTCTTTCTCACGCCCCACCTGCACATTTCTGAAGTGTGGTCCTTTCTCGTCGTGGTGCCGATCTTCGGGCTCCTGGGCTACGTCGTGCAGCGCACGCTCATCCAAAAGAGCATTGACCGCGATCCCTTCACCACGTTGCTCGTGACGTTCGGTCTCTCGGTCGTCATCGAGAATCTCCTGCTCGAGATCTACACCGCCAACGGTCAAAGCGTCAACATCGGCACCCTGATCAGCAAATCGTGGCACCCCGCGTCGATCATCTACGTCTCGTACGTCTCGCTCGGTGTCTTGGCGGTGGCGGTGGTGGTACTCGGACTGTTGCAGCTTTTCCTCTCAAGGACCGGCACCGGTCGCCTCATCCGCGCCGTGGCCGACGACCGAGAGGCGGCGCAGTTGAGCGGGGCAAACTACCGTCACGTCTTTGGCATCGCCGCGGCCATCGCCTTCGCGACGGTGGCGCTCGCGGGCATCGCGTACGGGATGATGACCCAGTTCGCCCCCACGTCAGGTGGCGTGAACCTGCTCTTCGCCTTCGAAGCCGTCGTCATCGGAGGTATTGGCTCGTTGTGGGGCACCCTGATCGGAGGCGTCGCCCTTGGTGTCGCCCAACAGTTCGGCGCCCATTTCAACCCCGAGTACCAGATCCTCGCGGGCAACCTCTTATTCCTCGTGGTGCTCGCGATACGTCCTCAGGGGCTCTTCGGACGACGGACGGCACTCTCGTGAGCGCCGTGGTGCCCGCCGCGAACGACCACGGGCCCCGGTTGGTTCGCCGTTCGAACACGTCGCCGCTCTACACCCTCGCCGGTGTCCTCGTCTTGGTCGTGCTGCTGACGCTGGCCCCATGGATCGTCCCGGCGCAAGCCGCGTCGACGCTGATGAACTTCTTCATTCTGGTGATCATGGCCACCATGTGGAACCTCCTCGCGGGCTACGCCGGCATGGTCTCCATTGGCCAGCAGGCTTTCATTGGGCTCGGGGCGTACGCCACGCTCTTCTTTGCGCTGAAGGGCGTCAACCCCTTCGTCACCATTCCGCTCTCGACCATTGTCTGCGCCGTCATCGCGGTGCCGGTGACACTGCTGTTGTTCCGTCTTCGCGGGGGCTACTTCGCGATCGCGACGTGGGTCGTGTCCGACACGGCGCTGCTCATCATCGGCGCCATCCCGTTCTTGGGTGGTGGCACGGGCAAACTGATGCCGGGACTGCAAAGCCTCAGCCCCACCCAGACCGCGCACTACTCCTACCTCGCGACGTGGATCGTGGCCCTCGTCGTGGTCAGCGGGACGTACCTCTTACTTCGCAGTCGCCTCGGTCTGGTGCTCGCGTCGATTCGTGACAATGAAGTGGCCGCGCGAAGCGCCGGGGTGAACGTGCAGTCGGCCCGACGCCTGATTTTCGTGGTGGCCGCGGCCGGCTGTGGCGCCGCGGGGGCGGTCCTCGCCATCAGTCAGCCGTTCATCCAGCCCTCGAGCGTCTTCAATATCCAATGGGTGGCGGAGATGCTCTTCGTGTCGATGATCGGCGGGCTGGGCACCATCGAAGGTCCGATCATCGGTTCAATTCTCTACTTCGTACTCCAACAGACTCTCCAGCAGTACGGGGTGTGGTACCTCATCATCTTCGGGTCGCTGGCCGTCATCGTCGCCCTCTGGCAGCCCCGCGGACTCTGGGGAGCCTTTCGTGAGCGCTTTCACACCGAGCTGTTGCCGGTGGGCTACTGGCTCATAGAGACGAAGTAGCGACGGGCCCGAGCGGTCGTTAGCGCGAGGTGTTCAAAACGTAGCGTTCGACGGCGTTCGCGAAGCCGTTCTCGTCGTTCGACGTCGTTACCCGCGTGGCCAGTGACTTCACCTCGTCCGTCGCGTTGCCCATCGCGATGCTGAGGCCCGAGCGATCGAACATGAGGACGTCGTTCGACATGTCGCCGATGGTGGCGATATGCTCCGTCTCGAGCGAGAAGGTGTCGGCGAGGAAGTCGACGACGCGTCCCTTGTTGGCGTCTTGGTGGGTGACGTCGATGTAGTACGTCTGAGAGCTCGTCGCCGAAACGTCGAGCGAGAACGCGTCGTTGAGTGCCGCCGTCGCCGTCTCGATGGTGGCGGGGTCGTCACTCACGCCGACGACTTTGACGACGTCGCCGCGAACACCGTCGAAGTCGTCCAACTCCGTGGGTACGAACTGACAGACCGTTGCTTCGTGGGCGACGTGGGCGCCGTCGAGGTCGAGGACGAACCACTGCGTACCTTGATAGACCCACACCGAAAGTCCGTGCGCGCGAAGTACCTCGATGATGGGACCGACGATCTCGTCGCGGATGACGAGTTCTTGCATCGTGACCAGGTCGCGACGCACGATGAGTCCACCGTTGAAGCCGGCCAGGGGCGTCGTGAGCTCGAGGGGGTCGATGAGCATGCGCAGCCCGCGCGGCGGTCGTCCACTGGTCACGGCGAAGAGGATCCCGGCCTCGCCCAAGTGCTCGACCGCACGAACGGTCTCGCGGGTCAGCTCCTTCGTGGACGTGACGAGCGTGCCGTCGACGTCGGACAGGACGAGTCGAACGAGGGGACCGCTCACTCGGGAAGCGTCCAGCGATTGGGCGCGACGACACCTTCGATCGATACGGGACCCCAGGAGCCCTTCGGGTACGTCTCGACGGGCGAGGGGTGTTCGAGCAGGGGCGCGGCGACCTCCCAGAGGCGCTCGATGCCGTCGGAGCGCGTGAAGAGCGACTGGTTGCCCAACATCACCTCGAGGAGCAGGCGCTCGTACGCTTCGAGGTTGTTCTTCTCCTGGAAGGTGTCGCGGTAGTGGAAGTGCATCCGGGCCTGGCCGAGCGTCATGTCGGGACCGGGCTGCTTGGCCAAGAAGTAGGCGTGGATCGAACCGGGGTCCTTAAAGTCGATGATGATCTTGTTGGCGTCGGGGTGGTCGCCGTTCTTCTGATCAGGAAAGATCTCCATCACCGGCTCGCGCAGTCCGATCGTGATCATCTGTCGGCCCTCGGCGAGACACTTGCCGGTGCGCAGATAGAACGGCACGCCCATCCACCTCGAGTTGTCGACCCAGGCGCGTAGCGCGATGAAGGTCTCGGTCGTCGAGTCGGGAGCGACACCCGGCTCGTCGAGGTAGCCCTCGTACTGCCCGCGGAGGACTTCTTTGGGGTCGAGCACGCGAAGCGACTCAAAGACCTTGTCGATCTCGTTGCGCAGTGGTCGCGCGGTGAGCGAGGTGGGCTGCTCCATGGCGAGGATGCCGAGCACCTGGAAGAGATGCGTGACGACCATGTCGCGAAAGGCCCCGGTGCCCTCGTAGAACGCGCCGCGGCCCTCGATGGAGAGCGTCTCGGGGACGTCGATCTGCACGTACTTTATGTGGCCACGGCGCCACAGCGGTTCGAAGAGTTCGTTCGCGAATCGCAGCGCGAGGATGTTGTCGATGGACTCCTTGCCCAAGAAGTGGTCGATACGAAATATCTGGGATTCGTCAAAGTACTCGGTGATCTCCGCGTCGAGTTTCACCGCCGAGGCGAGGTCGACACCGAAGGGCTTCTCGCAGATGATGCGTGCGTTCTTCTCCAGTCCCTTCGCACCGAGAAGACCGATGACCGCCTGCATGGCGTCGGGTGGGATGGCCAGGTGAAAGAGACGACGCACGTCGCCGCCGATCTCCTCTTCGGCCGTCGCCACGGCCCTCGCGAGGCTCTGGGGACCGTCGTCGGGGTCGATCGCGAAGGTCAGACGCTCGGCGAAGTCGCTCCACGCCTTTCCCGATGGTTGGTCGGACGCGAACTGACAGACCGCGTCGTAGGCGTACTCGCGGAACTCGTCGACCGTCATCACGGACTTGGGGCGCGCGCACCCGATGATTCGATACTCCTCGGGCAGGAGGCCCGCGACGGCCAGGTGGTACAGGCCGGGGAGGATCTTGCGCTTAGCCAGGTCGCCGCGGATGCCGAAAACCACGATGACGTGGTTGTCGGGACGGGGCCGGCCGTTTTGGGCGGGGGGCGTGCTCACGTGGGGGGATCCTCTTTCTTGGGTAGTCGACGGCAGTTGTTCATGACCCGACGGCGGCCCGATCGGCCAGGACGAGCGACGTCGCGGCCGTCACGTGGCTCGCGGGAATCGACGGATCGTTCTCGAGCAGTTTGGCCAACGCGTCATGTTTGTCGGCGCCGCTGATCAGCCAGAGAACGTGGTGGGCGCGAGCGAGGGCGGGGTAGGTGAGGGTCATACGTCGCGTCGCCTGGTAGGGGCCACTCAGGGCGACGAGTCGATCGGTGACCTCGAGGACGGGATCGTTCGGTACGAGCGACGCGCAGTGACCGTCGGGCCCGAGACCAAGGTGCACGAGATCGAAGCTCGCCGGCAGTTCGTCGGCGTAGCGACGACACGCCTCGTCGAGATCCGCGTCGTCGACGTCCATGGCCACGACGGGGGTCGGGGTCGTAGCGAGCGACGCGCGAAGATGCTTGAGGTTGCGAAGGTCGCTGTCCGGGGACACGACGCGTTCGTCGACTTGGTAGATGACGGCGTGGTCCCATCGGACCTCCTCGCGGGCGAGGTCGCGCAACATGAGCCAGGGGCTCGTGCCACCGCTGACGGCGAAGGTGAAGGGACTGTGCCGCGTTCGCACCCTTCGAGCGCGATCCGCGGCGTACTGCGCCGCCGCGCCAGCCAGTGCGTCGACGTCCGGGTAGACCCGCAGTTCGTGTCGCACTAGGAGGACTTCTCCACGTGTCCACCGAAACCGGCGCGCATGGCCGAGAGCACCTTCGCCGTGAACTCACCGGCGCCGCGCGATTCGTATCGTTGCCAGAGCGCGGCCGCGATGACCGGCGCGGGAACCGACTCGTTGATGGCCGCCTCCACTGTCCAGCGTCCTTCACCGGAGTCCGAGACGTGGCCACTGAACTCGCTGAGATCGGGTGAGCGCGTGAGGGCCTCGGCCGTAAGGTCGACGAGCCAGGAACTGATGACCGATCCGTGGCGCCACACTTCGGCGACCTCAGGCAGATCGAGGTCGTAGGTGTAGTACTCGGCGTCTTGCACCGGGGAGGTCTCGGCGTCGGCCACGACGTCCTGTTTGCCGACGTTGGCGTGTTTGAGGATGCTCAGGCCCTCCGCGATCGCGGCCATCATGCCGTATTCAATGCCGTTGTGGACCATCTTGACGAAGTGACCAGCGCCGTTGGGTCCGCAGTGGAGGTAGCCCCGCTGCGCCGTGCCGGAACCGGTCCGACCCGCTGTCGGCACCGTGCCGTCGTCACCCGGCGCGATCGTCGAAAAGAGCGGGTCGAGACGGCGAATCACGTCGTCCTCGCCGCCGATCATGAGGCTGTAGCCACGCTCGAGTCCCCAAACGCCTCCGCTCGTGCCACAGTCCACGTAGTGCACGCCGTGTTCTTTCAGTTCGCGCGCGCGGTCCACGTCGTCTTGGTAGTACGAGTTGCCCCCGTCAATGACGACGTCGTTGGGTTCGAGCGAACCGACGAGCGCCAGGAGCGTCTCGTGGGTGATCGCCGCGGGGAGCATCAGCCAAATCGCCCGGGGTGGGTCGAGTTTGCTCACGAGGTCTTCGAGCGACGACGCGCCCGTGACCCGCTCGCCGACGAGCGAGGTGACCGCGACCTCATTGACGTCGTAGACCACGCAGTTATGGCCGTCGTTGACGAGTCGACGCACGATGTTCGAGCCCATTCGACCGAGGCCAACCATTCCGAGCTGCATGGGTTCAGTGGTCGTCATCGTTACGTCCATTCTGTTTGAGGGAGCGGTAGTGCGAGATGAGGGCGTTCGTCGACGAATCGTGCGCGAGTTCGACGGGTGCTCTGCTCGTCAATTCCGGAATGATCCCCGCCGCCAGCTGTTTGCCCAGTTCAACGCCCCACTGGTCGAAGGAGTCGACGTCCCAGATCGCGCCTTGGACGAACACGGAGTGCTCGTAGAGCGCGACGAGGCGCCCGAGCAGGTGAGGGGAGAGTTCGTCGGCCAGGATGACGTTCGAAGGGCGGTTGCCTTCCATGACGCGATGTTTCAGTGCGCGTTCGTCGACGCCTTCTTCGCGCAGTTCGTCTTCGGTTTTGCCAAAGGCCAGCGCTTGGGCTTGGGCGAAGACGTTCGACATCAAGAGGTCGTGATGGTCGCCGAGGGGATTGAGGCTGTTGACGAAGCCGATGAAGTCGACGGGTACGACCGTCGTGCCTTGATGGATTAGTTGGTAGAAGCTGTGCTGACCGTTGGTGCCGGGCTCGCCCCAATAGACGGGACCGGTCTCGTAGTCGACTCGATCGCCCCGGCCGGTGACGTGCTTGCCGTTGGACTCCATCGTGAGCTGTTGGAGATAGGCGGGAAGACGGTGAAGGTACTGATCGTAGGGCATGACGCCCATCGTCGAAAATCCAAGGAAGTTGTGATTCCACACCGCGAGGAGCCCGAGGAGCATCGGGAGGTTCTCGAGGATCGGCGCGATCTTGAAGTGTTCGTCCATTGAGTGGAAACCGGCGAGCATCTCGTAAAAATGTGCGGGGCCGATCGCGATCATCGTGGACAGACCAATGGCGCTGTCCATGGAGTATCGTCCGCCCACCCAATCCCAGAACTCGAACATGTTCGCCGGGTCGATGCCAAAGGCCGCCACCTTGGCTGCGTTGGTCGACACCGCGACGAAGTGCTTGGCGACAGCCTCGTCGCCGAGGCGCTCGACGAGCCAACGTCGGGCGGAGGCGGCGTTCGTGAGCGTTTCGAGGGTCCCGAAGGTCTTCGACGAGACGATGAAGAGGGTTTCTTCGGCGTCGAGGTCACGCACCGTTTCGACGAAGTCGGTGGCGTCGACGTTCGAGACGAAACGAAACGTGAGATCGCGCTGGGCGTAGTGGCGCAGGGCCTCGTAGGCCATGACCGGGCCGAGGTCGGATCCGCCAATGCCGATGTTGACGACGTTCTTGATCGGGCGGTCGGTGTGGCCACGCCACGCACCGACTCGAACCCGATCGGCGAAGGCGGCCATGCGCTCGAGCACGTGGTGAACCTCAGCGACGACGTCGGCGCCGTCAACGACGAGCGAGGTGCCCTTGGGTAGACGAAGCGCCACGTGCAGCACGGCACGGTCCTCTGATTGGTTGACGTGCTCGCCGGCGAACATCGCGTCACGGCGCTCACCGACCCTTGACTCAAGGGCCAACTGGGCCAGAAGACCGAGCGTTTCGTCAGTGATGAGGTTCTTCGAGAAGTCGACGTAGAGCCCCTCGGCTTCGACGTGAAGGCGAAGACCCCGGGTCGGGTCTTCGCCAAAGAGATCTCGAAGTTGGCGTGATTTCATCGCGCGACCATGCGCCGTGAGCGCGTTCCAGGCCGGACGTTGAGTTAAGGGTGGGCTGGTCATGGTGTCGTGTTCTTCTTCATAAACCTAGCGCGAGCCTGTAAAAACACGCCTCGAAGGTCGTGCCCGTGAGCGGCGTCGTCACTCGGCAAGGTTCGGTTACTCGATCGCGGCTTCGTTTCTCGCCAGCCGTCGTGACTCGCCACGTGTGCGCACGGAAAGACCTGACGAACCATGTTGACGGCGGCGAAGCACACCGCGCGTTCACCGAGTAGCCACGTTGACCGACCGTTGCCCGGAACTCAACGGTGACCCAAAAGGTAGACTGGCACGTGACCGCATCGAATCCACCCGCTCGTCGAGCCCCTCGAGACCGAAAATCTCCGCCCAACGCTCACGCGTCCTCGAGTTCGAGGACACCCGCTCGGGGGCCGAAGAGCGTGTCCGCTCAGGCGAAATCATCGTCTCCTCGCGGCGAGCGCGAATCCAAACCAGTGCGTCGTGAGGGAAAACGGCGCGACGAACCGCGCGCTGGTCAGTCGAGATCGCCCTACGAGCGTTCGTCGAAGGGCGCGGACGGTCGTCCAGCGTCACGAGGTGCGTCGGGGTCGAAGCGTCCTTCGAAGGCCGCGAGGCCGTCGTGGAGTCCGCGTGACGTGGATAGTCGAAGCACGCGAGAGCCGCGTCCCTCTCGCTCAGTAAGTGAGGACGGCGCGCCGCGCCGGCCGCCAGCCCGGGGTTCTACTTCACGCGTAGGCCCGGCGCGAGGCGCCCGCGACGACCACGCCCGTACGTCGAGAGAGCCGCGCGGCTACCGTGCGTCGAGCGACGACACCGCGGCGCGGCGCTCATCGGCTCGAGGACCGTCACCGCGACCGGGCGCGAGTTCGAAGTACTCGCGCACTCGCAGTCCCGCGCCCCTCACGCCCGAACAGCGCAAGCGTCAACAGGCCGGTACGCGCGCGCGCGAGAAGGGGTGGGGGAGCGTTGCTCGAAAGGGCGCGATCAATCTCAACAGCACCGGTCAGGAGCTGGGCGACGCCAAGAGTCGCTCACGTACGCCCGACCCTCTGGCTTCGTGGGAGTCGATGGAACGGCCCGTCGCGCGCACCACGACGCCGAGCAAGACGAAGAACCGCGCCAAGTACGCACTGCCGGGCGACGTGGCCGCCAACGTTCGAAAGGCCTTCATCGGCACGGCCTACATGCGAGAGAAGATGGTCAACACGTTGACGCGCGCCGCCGAGGCGTACGACCGCAAACGTTACGAAGAGGCTTTGCGACTCGGTCGGGTCGTCGCCGACGCGACCCCGGGGGTGGCGGCCGTGCGCGAATTGACCGGGCTCGCGGCGTACCGCGCCGAGCGGTGGGCCATGGCCAAGATTCACCTCCGCGCCTACTTCGCCATCACGGGCGACCCGGAACATCTGCCTCTTGTCATGGACGCCGATCGCGCCAACCACCGCTACCGCGCGGTGGAGAAGAGTTTCGAGGAACTTCAAGAGAATGAACCCACGGCCGAAGTCCTCGCCGAGGGACGCATCGTCCAGGCTGCCACCTGGGCCGATCAGCGTCGTTACGACGAAGCCATTGGGCTCTTGACGCGCGCGGGCGCGGCGAAGAACCTTCGCAATCCCTCGTATCGCCACGTGCGTCTGTGGTACACGCTCGCGGACGTCTACGACCGTGCCGGCGACACCACCTCAGCGCGCGAGCTCTTTTCACGCGTCGTCATCGCCGAACCCGACGCCTACGACGCCGCGGAGCGACTCGTCGAACTCGGTGCTACCCTGCCACGAAAGAACCGTAAGCGCCGCGTGACGCCGACGTCCAAGAAGAACGTCGACTAGCCCAACAACAGGACCGAGGTCGATGGGAACGCCGCTACTCGCCGGCCCGTAGCCCAGACCGAAGTTGACGTTAATGTCCAGCACCTATTCGACGCCGCTGGTCCGAACGTCAAAGACGCGATTAGCCGTGAGGGATCACTAGAACATCTTTCGCCGACGAGGTCACTACCTTCAGTCGCGCGAACGTGAACGCTCGCGCAGAGAGAGCGGCAACACCTTGTAACATTTGGCGATGGACATTGCCGCACTGTTGGGTGACGAAGCGTCGTCACTTCTCGATCATCACGCCACCGCGTTTCCCAAAGAACTGCTGCACGTCCCCGGACCGAGTTTCCTCGACGACGTCTTCACCTGGAGCGACCGGACCCCGACGGTGTTACGGAACCTCGGCACGCTATACAACCACGGCCGACTCGGGGGAACGGGCTACGTCTCCATCCTTCCCGTGGACCAGGGCATCGAGCACTCGGCCGCGGCAAGTTTCGCACCCAACCCCGAGTACTTCGACCCCGCACGGCTCTGCGACCTCGCCATCGCCAGCGACTGCAACGCCATTGCGACGACGCTCGGCACACTGGGCATCGTGGCGCGTCGCTACGTGCACCGTATTCCCTTCATCGTCAAGATCAACCACAACGACCTCCTGCGTTACCCCAACACGTTCGACCAACAGTTGTTCGCCTCAGTCCAACAGGCCGCCGATCTCGGCGCGGTGGGCGTGGGCGCGACGGTCTACTTCGGCTCGGAGGGTTCGATCCACCAGATCGAAGAAGTGAGAGCGGCTTTTGCCGAGGCGCATCGGCTCGGTCTCTTCACGGTCCTGTGGTGCTACCTGCGCAACGACGCCTTCGTCACGGGAGGCGTCGACTACCACTTGAGTGCCGATCTCACCGGCCAAGCGAACCACCTCGGCGTGACGTTCGAAGCCGACATCATCAAGCAAAAGCAACCCGTGAACAACGGGGGCTACAACGCGGTCAAGTTCGGCAAGACCGATCCGCGGGTGTACTCCGAGCTGACCACGGACAATCCCATCGACCTCACGCGCTGGCAGGTCGTCAACTGCTACGCCGGGCGTATTGGACTGATCAACTCCGGGGGGGAATCGAAGGGCTCGGACGATTTGGCCGGTGCCGTACGCACCGCGGTCATCAACAAGCGTGCGGGGGGTCAGGGGCTCATCCTTGGTCGCAAGGCCTTCCAGCGTCCGCTCCACGACGGCGCCGCGCTCGTGCACGCCGTCCAAGACGTCTACTTGGATCAGTCCATCACCGTCGCGTAGTAATACGCTCTCATCGTGAGTGAGGACGAGGGTGACGCGGGATGGCTCACCTGGCCCAATGCCATCACGCTGGCGCGTCTCGCGTTGCTGCCGGTCTTCATCTGGCTGCTCTTTCGTACCGATCATCGCGCCGTGGCGGCGTGGCTCCTCGGCGCGCTCGGCGCGACCGACTGGATCGATGGCTTCGTCGCGCGACGACTCCGCCAGGTCTCGAACGTCGGCAAGATCCTCGATCCGACGGCCGACCGCGTGCTCGTCATCGCGGGACTGCTCGCCGTCGCGGCCGCCAACGGCGTGCCGTGGTGGTTCGCGCTGGCGACCTTGGCGCGCGAGTTGATCGTGTCGGTTCTCACCCTCGTGCTCGCCGCCCTCGGTGCCGCACGCATCAACGTCCTGTGGTGGGGAAAGGTCTCCACGTTCGCCCTGATGACGACCTTCCCGCTCTTTCTCTTGACGACGAATCCCCACCACGCGGCCTTGCGCCCTTGGCAGCACGACGCACGCGTCGGCTGTTGGGTGATCGGCCTGCTCGGACTCGGTCTCTCGTGGCTCGTGCTCTTCGGCTACGTTCGACCCGCCCTCACCGCCCTGCGCACCGGGCGCCAAGGTCGGCGAACCTTGTAAGTTGTCTCGCATGCAGATACCGAGCGATCTTCGTTACTCCAGTGATCACGAGTGGGCCCAGCGTGAGGGCGACGCCGTACGCGTCGGCATCACCGATTACGCCCAAGACGCGCTCGGTGACGTCGTGTTCGTGGACTTGCCCAAGGTCGGCTCGACGGTCGTTAAGGGCGGTGTGATTGGTGAAGTGGAGTCCACGAAGTCAGTGTCCGAAATCTACGCCCCGGTCGGTGGGACCATAACAACGGTGAACGAGACGCTCAGCACGTCGCCCGAGTTCGTCAACAGTGACCCCTACGGTGCCGGGTGGATCTGTGAGATTGCGAGTGGTTCGAGCGGTGACTTTGAGGCGCTTCTTGACGCGTCTGGATACGAGGCGTTGACCTCAAGTTAGCCCCGACGGCGAATTCGAAAGTTCACTAGTGTGAAACTCGTGAACTGCCGTCGATGTGGAGAGATACTCAACGCCAACGCGAACTTTTGCTGGTCGTGTGGCGCACCACAACACGAAGCCACGTCACCCGAGACGATCGCCGTTCCCGTCGTCAGCACGCCCGACGCCATGCACCCCGACGCCAATCGGGGACCGCTCGGTGAACACCGTGACGAGTTGGTGATTGCCGCGGGACCACAAGCCGGCATGAGAATCGAGCTGAACAACGACGTCACCACGGTCGGCCGACACGAAGCGAGCGATCTCTTACTCGATGACGTCTCGGTCTCGCGTCATCACGCCGTCTTCACGCGGACCGCGAGCGGTCGAGTGACGCTACGCGACCTCAACTCCTTGAACGGCACCTACGTCAACGGAAAGCGCGTCGAAGAGACGACGTTGCACTCCGCCGATGAGGTGCAGGTCGGCAAATTTAAACTGGTGTTTTGGGAGGCGACACTATGAGCGTCAATCAGGGCTTTATGCGTATTGGCGAAGTCCACGCGCAACTTCGAAAGCTCTTTCCCGAAGTGGAGCTCTCGAAGATCCGCTACTACGAAGACAAGGGACTCGTCCAGCCCAGCCGGAGTCGCAAGGGCTATCGTCTCTACTCCGATCGCGACGTTGAGTGTCTGCGCGAGGCGATTCGCCTCGCGCAAGAGGAGTTCGTACCACTTCGCGTGGTTCGTCTTCGACTCATCGAACAGGGACTGCTTTCGCCGCCGAACGTGTCCTCGACGACGCGTCAGATCGCGCGCGAAGCGGCCCCGAGTGCCGTGTCGGTTCCCGCACCGACGCCGAGCGCCCGTCCCGCACTGAGTGTGGTGAGCGACGCCGACGGTGAGACGAGCGCGCCCGTGAAGGAGTACTTCACGTCAATCGAACTTCTCGCCACCACCGGGCTGCTGCCCGACGAGTTCAATCAGATGCAAGCGACCGGCCTCGTAACGCCGGTCGTCATCGACGGTGAGACTATGTACAGCGCACTGGACGTCCGCGTGGGCGCCCACGCGCGCGCGCTGCTCTCGCGTGGCGTGGACGCGCGTCTCCTCGGATCGCTACGTCGGGTCGCGGAACGCGAGGTAGGCGTGGTCGACGATTTGACGTCGCCGCTGCGACAAGGCGGTCACGACCTTTCTCGCGACGACGTTCTCGCCATCACCACCGCAGTCGCTCGAGAGGTGGCGGCGCTGCGCAGCGTTCTCGTTGAACGTGAGCTGTTGGTGTATCTCGGCGACTAGACAACAACGCGTCGGGTAGTCGGGTCTAGGCTGGAACCATGATTGAGGTGGTTCTCCGCGCCGTCCGCGTTGACGTGGGTACGTCGACACCGCTCCTCCTTTTAGAAGAGGTCGGTGGCGAGCGCGTGTTGCCTATCTTTATCGGCGCGCCCGAAGCGGCGGCCATCGCCTACGCCCTGCAAGGCGTCGAGTCACCACGACCGATGTCGCACGATCTACTCGGCCACGTCATCAGCGCGTTGGGCGCGAAACTCTTCGCCGTTGAGATCACGGAGCTCTTCGACAACACGTTCTACGCAAGTCTCCGACTCGTCCGCTCAAGTCAGGAGATCACCGTGAGCTCGCGTCCGAGTGACGCCGTCGCGCTCGCGCTTCGCGTCGGCGCGCCCATCCTCGTCAGTGATGACCTCATGGCCAGTGAAGGAAAGGTAATGCAACTGACCTACGACGAAGACGACGAGGAGTACGTCGAACTCGACACGCCCGACGAGGCCGACCTCGTCGAGCAACTGCGCGCGTTCCTCGACCACGTACGCCCCGAGGACTTTGGCACGTGAGAAGAGGGCTCATCTCGGTGGCCATCTTCATTGCATTCGTCGCCATTTACACCATCGGTCGTCACAGCATCGGAACGACGACCACCACCACCACGACAACCACTACCACCACGACCACGTCCCCCACACTCGTGAGTTCGGCGTGCAAGGCCAGCGACTTTTCCGGCGTCTACAACGAAGGTCAGGGCGCCGCGGGCACCATCGAGGCGAGCGTGACCTTGACGAAAGCAACGGCGGGCTCGTGCACGCTGAAGGGCTGGCCCCTGATGACGCTCCAGGACCGCCTCGGCGCCGTGTTGAAGTCCAACCTGGTCGACGTTCCCGGGACCGGCAACAGCATTCAGTTCACCGCGGCCGCGGCGAACGCCGCGCCGAAGACGCTCACGTTGAATCAGAACAGTACGACCAACTTCTCACTGGCGTACTCCGACGTCCCGACGGGGGCGACGGCCTGCGAGAGCGCGGTCACGCTCAGCGTCCAATTCTCCACGAACGGCGCGGTCATCACCGTGACGCCGCCGTACGCCGTGCAGCCGTGCAACGGCGGTCAAATCTGGGTGAGCCCCTTCTACTAACCCGTTGGGGCGCCAGTTTTGTTGACGTCCACCAGGATTCGACCGCGCGTCGTGCCCGCCCTCACGTCGTTGAACGCGTCGGACAGACCGTCGAGTCCGATAACGCGGTCCACGAAGGTGGCGAAGTCCACGCGTGGCGCCAGTGCACCGAGGGCCCGCCAGACGCGGCGTCGCAGCGCGATCGAAGCCTCGACCGCGTCGATGCCCACGAGTGACACGGCGCGCGTGATGAAGGGGTAGACCGTCGTTGAAAGGTCCGCACTGGCGACGAGGCCGCTCGCCGCGACGGCCGCTCCGTAGCGCAGTGATCGAAGGATTTCGCCAAGCGTCTCGCCCCCCACGCAGTCGACCGCTCCGTCCCAGCGTTCGCTCGCGAGCACTCGATCGGGACGGTCACTGATCTCGTCACGTGCGATGACGCGCGTCGCGCCCCGCTCGACGAGCCAGGCCGATGACGCACGAGATCCAGTCGAGGCGACGGGCGCGTAGCCCCTCGCGGCAAGGTAGGAAACCGCTTGGGAGCCGACGCCACCAGTGGCGCCCGTGACGAGCACTTGCGAACCGGGCGCGAGGCCTCGATCCTCGAGGGCGAGCACGCTCGCCATGGCCGTGAACCCTGCCGTCCCGATCACCATCGCGTCGTACGTCGAAAGCGACGGCGCAAGGGGCGAGAGGTAGCGCGCCGGTGCGAACACGTGCGAGGCGAATCCTCCGTCGCGACTCACACCGAGTGATCCGCCGTGCACGGCGACGCGATCACCGACCGCGAAATTCTCGTCGCGTGACGACACGATCTCGCCCGCGGCGTCCACGCCGCCGACGAGTGACGCCACGCGACGAACCAGGCTCGGGGCGGTGGCGACCATCGCGTCTTTGAAGTTAACACCGGAGTAGTCAACCCGTACGAGGACGTCACCGTCGTCGCGAGGTCTTGGCGTCACGTCATCGATCTCACACGTGAGAAGGCCGTCAATTTCACTGACCACGAACGCTTTCACTAATCCAGATTACGCATCACCACCCTCGTGACGGCGAAGGCAATACCATTCGAGGGGTGACACGCATTGTGGTGAACGGCCACCCCACGTGGGCGGTCGTGCCCAAACGCAAGGGGAAGACCGTCGTCTTGATGCACGGAGGACTCAGTAGCAGCGCGTCTCTGGTTCGCGTCCTCGGAGCGCCGCTGTCGAAGCGTTTCGCCGTGGCGGCGTTCGATCGACGTGGTCATGGCCGCACCGCCGACACCGACGAACCCTTCTCCATTGAGTCGATGACCGACGAGACCATCGCCTTCGTCGAGCTACTTGATCGGCGCGTCCACCTCGTCGGTCACAGTGACGGCGCCAACGTCGCTCTCTCGGTGGCGATGCGCCGTCCGGACCTCGTAAAGCGTGTCGTAGCAGTGGGCGCCAACTACCACTACAGCGGCTTGGTGCCCATGGAGGACTTCACATCCGAGAGCGAAGGTTTCGCCGATTTCGCCCGCAAGTACGCCAAGTACTCTCCGGACGGCATCGAGCACGCGGCCGTCGTCGTCGACAAGTCCGCGCGCCTCGCGAAGACGCAACCGACGATGACGACGTCCCAACTCGCGAGCATCCCCGTGCCGGTACTCGTCATGGTCGGCGACGACGACGTCGCCCGCCTCGAGCACACGGTGTCGTTGTACGAGGCCCTACACGAGTCCCAACTCGCCGTCGTGCCCGGCGCGTCGCACGCCGTGTGGAAGGAGCACACCGAAGAGTGCGTTCGCGTCATTCTGAGGTTCTTGTTGGGTCCGGTGCCACCCGTGACGAAGTATCCCTTGCGCCGCGGCGACAATGGAATCTCGCACTAGTTCCGTCGCGGTGAGACGACGGGCGCTCACTACACTTGACGTCATGTTGGCGCGTCTTTGGAACGTGCGCGATCACTTCATGACGTGGTGGACGGCGCTCGGCAAACTCACCGGAGACGGTCTCCTCTACCTCTTGGCCGCGGGCTTTGCTCTCACCCTGGGTTGGACCTCGAGGCAATCGGCGCAGTGGCAGTGGGGTTACCTCAGCGCCGGACCATACTTGTCGATCGCCGTCGTCGCGTTGCTCCTCGGTCGACGTGTCTTACGCCGTGAGCATCTGGTGCGCGTGTTGCTCTTGGGCTGCGTGCTCGTGGGTGCCGTCTTCATCCCCCTGGGTCTCGAGACGCACTGGCGTCAGTTGCACGGCGGACACGGCGACGCCCAGCCGGAAGTCGGGGTCATCGAGCGCTCGGGCGCGCTGTTGAGCAAGGGTCTCGATCCCTACCGTGCCTATAAGAGGAACGGAAAGATCGTGAACGAGATCAAGGGCCTACCGGCCTTTGAGTCGTTTTTCCCCTACTTTCCCTTGATGGGCGTCTTCGGACTTCCCTCGGCGGGCACGAAGCAGAGTGAGGGACTGACCGACGCACGCATCATCATGACCCTGATGACACTCTTCGCCAGTGGGTGGGCGCTGGCGCTCCTTCGGCTCTCGCGACAACAGAAACTTCGCGTGGCCCAAGTGCTCATCGCTCTTCCGACGGGGGCTCTGTTCCTTTCGACCGGTGGCGACGATATGCCAATTCTCGCGTTGCTCTTGTTGGGCGTCGCCGCACTCCAGCGACGGCAAACGAACTTGGCGGGCGTTAGTTTCGGGCTCGCCGCCGCGATGAAGTTGACGGCGTGGCCCCTGGCCGCCGGCGCCCTGCTCGTCGCGAGAAACGCTGAAGGTCGCGCGACGTGGCGACGAGCGGCGACATGGATCGGGGCCATCGTGCTGGTCACGACGGTGCCCTTCGTCTTCAAGGCGCCCGCCGCCTTCATGTCGAACGTCTTCGCGTTCCCGCTCGGCCTCGCTGGCGTCGCGTCGCCCGCGGCCAGTGCGCTACCCGGTCACGTTCTTACGTCGTGGTTCCCCGCACTCGGGCACATCCTCGCGCCCGTGGCGCTGTTGATCGGTGGGTATTTCGTGACGAAGGACGTGCGGGCGCACTGGCCACTCACGCTTTCGCGCCTGTTGGGAATCATGAGCGTGGTCTTCACCGTCATGATGTGCGTGGCCACGGCGACGCGCGTGGGCTACGTGATCTACCCGCTCAACTTCGCGCTCTGGGCCGCGGTGACGCAGGACCACAAGGTGGTGACGCCGGTGCTCGTGCGGCAGTAGCGTCAGACCGTTTGGGAGTTCTGGTAGATCTGAAAGGTCCACTCGACCGACGAGGCGCTGGACTTGGTGACGGTGACGCCCACCTCCCAGTAGAAGCCGTCGTTGCCGGCCTTTTGAAAGAGTGACTGGGGGTCGCCGTTACTCGCGCCCTTGGAGAAGAGGTTCCAACCTCTCGATTCGAGTTGTGCGTTGAAGAAACTGATGAGTGACGACGCGCTCGCGTGGGTGGTCGTCATGGGTTGCGTGCAGTCGAAGTCGCCCGCGCCAAGGTTCGGCGTGTGGGCACCGGGGCGAGCAACGGTGCCCACGGGAACGAGGAAGGCGTCGTTGATGTTCGAGGGAACCTCTTCGCCCTGTCGGCAGTAGGTGAGGGCCCGGCCCGGAGCAACGTCGCGTTGGAGCCCTCCGACCACGACGGGAATCTTCGCCGCGGTGAGTTTACTCACCCCCTGGTTGGCCACCAGGTTGATCACCATGAAGACCACCAACATCACGACGGCGACACCGAGGACCACCGCGGCGGGCCAGATACTGGTCGTCGTCGTTAGGGGCGCCTTCGGCTCATCACTCACTCACTCCATCCTAAATGGTCGATCGGACCACGCCCTTCGCCGAGACGCCACGTCCGCGCGCCGGTAAGGGCCGCGAGGACGAACGATTTGGCGTCGCGCGTCGCGTCCGGGACATCGCGCCCGAGACCGAGACCCGCAGCGATCGCCGACGAGAGCGAGCACCCCGTGCCGTGATCATTTCGGGTGTCGAGACGAGGCCCGTCGAAGACGACGAGACCCTCGACGCTCACGAGCACATCAGCCGCCCGATCGACGTCGGGGGCGAAATCAACGTGGCCACCTTTTACCAGCACGTGGCGTGGCCCAAGAGCCAACAGGGTACGCGCGAGCGCGGCGACGTCGTCGAGGTTCTTCACGTCGCGCACGTCGACGTCACAGAGGACCGCCGCCTCGCGCAGGTTCGGCGTGATCACCTCGGCGAGCGGGAAGAGGGCGTGCCGGTACGCTTCGACGCCGCCGTCCGCCATCAAGACGTGGCCGCTCGTCGAAACCAAGACGGGATCGACGACCAGGTGGGGGAGGAGTCCTTCGAGCGCGAGCGCGGCCACGCGTTCGACGGTGCTGGCCTGGGCGAGCATGCCGGTCTTGGTGGCGACCACGTCGAAGTCGGACGTGACCGAGCGCACCTGTTCTTCGACCAGGTCGGGATCGAGCGTCTTCACCCGACTCACCGTGAGGGTGTTTTGGGCCGTGATTGCCGTGAGGGCGGTGGTGGCGTGCACACCAAAGGCGCTGAACGTTCGAATGTCGGCCTGAACCCCAGCGCCCCCACCCGAGTCCGATCCGGCGATCGACAGAACGGTGATGGGCTGCACTCTTCAACCCTAGTTAGGGACCATGGTTAGTACGCTGGTGCCGTGCACGAGGTCTTTCAAGTCGGGTCGTTTCGATCGCCGTCGCGCCTCGTCGTGGGAACGGGCGGCTTTCGGTCCCTGGACGTGCTGGAGGCGTCGATACTGGCGTCGGGTTCGACCGTCGCGACGGTGGCCTTACGTCGAGTGGACCCGAACGTTGAGGGCTCAATCTACGACCTCTTGAAGCGTCTGAGCGTGACGCTTCTACCGAATACCGCGGGCTGCTACAGCGCCGAAGAGGCCGTCAAGGTCGCCGAGCTCGCCCGCGAGGCCTTTTCGACTCCGCTGATAAAACTCGAAGTCATCGGCGACGACCTCACGCTCCTACCCGATACCAGCGAAACTCTCGTCGCCGCGCAAGAACTCGTTCGACGGGGCTTCGAGGTCTGGGCCTACACCTCGGACGACTTCATCGTCGCCCAACGCCTTGAACAGCTGGGCTGCGTCGCGGTGATGCCGCTCGGCTCACCCATTGGTTCGGGGCTCGGAATACTCAATCCCCACGCGATCTCGTTGATCACGGACCGCGTGGAGGTGCCGGTGCTGCTCGACGCCGGGGTGGGCACGGCCTCGGACGCCGCGTTGGCCATGGAACTGGGCTGTGACGGGGTGCTCGCGGCCTCAGCCATGAACCGCGCGCTCGAGCCCGTGCTCATGGCGGAGGCCCTTAAAGAGGCCGTGCGAGCCGGCTATCTGGCGCGCCGGGCTGGGCGGATCCCGACCCGCCTGCACGCCGAGGCGTCGTCGCCGGCGCTCGGGCGACCCGATCTCTTTGCCGGCTAGATCAAACTAACTACACAGGTGTAGTCCTACGGGCTAGTCTGGACAGACCTCGGTCGGGGAGGACAACGAGTGACTGACCCTGCAACTTTTGGCTATAGCGGACCGACGGTGTGTCGCCTCACGGGCGTGACGTACCGTCAGTTGGACTACTGGGCACGTACCACTCTCGTCACGCCCTCGATCACGCCCGCGACGGGGAGTGGCTCAAAGCGTGCGTATTCCTACGGTGACGTCCTCGAGGTCAAGGTCATCAAGTCGCTGCTGAGTTCGGGTGTGTCGTTGGCGCGCGCGCGTCAGGCCGTCGAATGTCTTCGCCGCTCGCTCGGCGTCGATCTCGCGTCGAGCAGTCTGGTGCTCTCCGACGCGGGATCCGTGCTCGCGCACGACGACGGCGAACTCGTCGACCTCCTGCGCGGTGGTCAGGGAGTCTTTAACATCGTCCCGCTCGCGAAGGTGGTCGCCGAATTGCGGGCTACCCTGCGACAATCAGAAGTGGCAACGTCGGAGAAGGGGGCCGCCACGGCGTGACTCCTTCGACGCTGAGCGACGACGCCCGTCGTCGCCACCCGAGCGCGGTACCCACCCTCGATCAGTCGTTCGCTCACCCCAGCGAGAGGCTCTTCTCGCAACTACTCACCCTCTACGGGTACCAGTGGATCTACGAACCACTCGAGTTTCCCCTCGACTGGAACGACCGGGGCGTACCGACGCGCGGGTTTCGACCCGATTTCTTCCTGCCGGGTCAACGCCTCTTCATTGAGTTGACGGTCCTCGAGCAGCGACTCGTCACCAAGAAGAACCAGAAGGTTCGCCGCTTCCGCGATCTCTATCCCGAGATCCCCCTGCTCGTCGTGTACCAGCGCGACTACCACGAACTCCTACGTCTTCACGATCTACGCGCCGTCGACGGTCGGGCCGCGTAAGCGCCGTGAGCGATCGTCGGCCGTTTCTCTACGACCTCCACGTGGAGTTGGGAGCCAAGATCGTGCCCTTTGGCGGCTGGGAGATGCCCCTGCAGTATGAGACGGGCACGGTCGTTGAGCACCTGGCCTGTCGTCGCGACGCGGTGGTCTTCGACGTGAGCCACCTCGGCACGGTGCGTTGTGACGGCGTTGAGATGTTCGACGCGCTACAGCGTACGTTGACGAACGACCTCAAGAAGATCGCGCCCGGTAGAGCCCAGTACACGCACCTCCTCACCGACGATGGCTTCGTCGTCGACGACATCATCGTCTGGTGGGTCAGTGAGAACGAGTTCGACGTCATGCCAAACGCCTCCAACACCTCGGGCGTGACCTCGGCGTTGCCGGGCCGTGACGTGACGCAGGAGCGTTGCGTACTCGCCGTGCAGGGACCGAATGCCCGATCCAAAGTTGCTGGCGTTGACCCGCGCTTCGCCGAGGTGGGGCGCTTTCGCGTCGATCGTTTCGACTTCGAGGGAGTGGAGGTGCGCGTCGCGGGTACGGGCTACACGGGCGAGGCGGGTCTCGAGATCGCCGCGCCCAACGAAGTCGCCGAACAGATCTTTCGCGCTCTCGTCGCGGCGGACGTCACCCCGGCGGGTTTGGGCGCTCGCGACACCCTGCGCCTCGAGGCTGCCCTTCCGCTGTACGGTCACGAACTCACGCTCACGTCAACGACCCTCGAGGCCGGCCTGGGCTGGGTTTTGGGCTGGCAGAAGGAGAGCTTCAGGGGGCGGGCGGCCGTCGAGCGTGAACGCGAACGCGGGGTCGCTCGGCTGCTGAAGGGCGTCGCGACGCCGGGTCGCCAGCCGCTGCGTGACGGTGGCGAGGTGTTCGTCGGCGGAACGCGGGTAGGTCAGCTCACGTCGGGTAACTTCTCTCCCGTGCTCGAACACGGTATTGGGATGGGACTGCTCGCGCCTGAACTCGTGGCCGGCACCGACGTCACGGTCGTGTTGCGCGGTCGTGAGATCGCGGCGTCGTTGACGACCCTGCCGTTCGTGCGAAAGGACGCGTCAGGTGGCTGACTATTTGCCACACACCGACGAAGACGTCCGGTCGATGTTGGAGTTTCTCGGGATGGAGTCCCTCGACGATCTGTTCGCGCACATTCCCCAGGCCGTACGTCTCGCCAGCGGACTCGACGTCGCGGACGGTCTGAGCGAGCCCGACGTGGCGGCGATCTTCGCGGGCTACACCGGCGCCAACAAGGCCAGGGCCACCACGATGACCTGTTTCGCGGGCGGCGGTGCGTACGACCATGAAGTGCCGGCGGTGGTGAAGATGTTGTCGAACCGCTCGGAGTTCGTCACCGCCTACACGCCGTACCAACCCGAGGTCGCCCAGGGCGTCCTCCAGGCGATCTTCGAGTACCAGACGCTGGTCGCGCGACTGAGTGGACTGCCGATACCCAACGCGTCGCTCTACGACGCGGCGACGGCTCTCGTCGAGGCGCTCAACATGGCGCACGGCGCCACCGGTCGCCAGAAGATGGTCATCTCATCGGGGGTGCATCCCCACTGGCGCGAGGTCGCGCGCACCTTCGCGCGCGGCACGGGACACGAGATCGTGGAAGTTCCGCTCCGTGACGGGGTTACCGATTGGGCCAGCGTCGATGCCACGAACGCCGCGGCCGTCGTGGCGGCGTACCCGAACTACCTTGGCGTCCTCGAGGACCTGAGCGTGGCCAAGGATCTCGCGATCGCGCACGACGCGCTCTTCGTCATCGGAGCCGACCCCGTCGCCGCCGGTGTCCTAAGGACCGCCGGCCAGTGGGGCGCGGACGTCTTCGTCGGAGAAGGACAAGCCTTCGGCACGCCCCTCTCCTTCGGGGGGCCCTACCTCGGACTCTTCGCCTGCACCCAAGCCCAAGTGCGCCGTCTGCCCGGTCGCATCGTCGGTGAGACGGTGGACTCGAGTGATCGTCGTGCCTTCGTGACGACGCTGCGCGCTCGCGAACAGGACATTCGCCGAGAGAAGGCGACGTCGAACGTGTGCACCAACCAGACCTTGATGGCCGTCACGGCGGCGATCCAACTCGGCTGGCTCGGCACGTACGGGCTTCGCGAGGTGGCGACGCGCTGCGCCCAGGGCGCGCACTACCTGTACCAGGAGCTTCTCGCACTCGGCGGTGTCGAGGCGCTGTGCACGCAGCCCTTCTTTCGCGAGTTCGCCCTGCGACTGACCAAGCCCGCCGACCAGGTCATCGCGGCCATGGCCGAGAGTAACGTGCTCGCCGGACTCGCCGTTAGTGCCTTAAGCGGCGGTGCCGATCCCTCCGTCGAGGGCGACGTCGAGCACGTGTTACTGGTGACGGTCACGGAACGACGGACGAAAGATGAGATCGATCACTACGTCAACGTGCTCCGAGAGGCGTTGACCCGATGAACGCGACCCCCCAGCCCGGAGGGCGAGCGGCGTCGGCGCCACTGATGGGCCACGAGAGTGAGCCCACGCTGTTCGAGATGTCCGTGGCGAATCGGTCGGCCTACCAACTGCGCACGACGGGCGTGCCGGCACTTGCGCTCGATGACATGGTCCCCGCGGAGCACTTGAACCCCGAGATCGTCGCCGTGGCGGAAGTCTCCGAACGAGACCTGGTCGCGCACTTCACCCGACTGTCGCATCGGCAGTTCTCGGTGGACCTCGGGATGTATCCCCTCGGATCGTGCACCATGAAGTACAACCCGAAGTTCTGTGACGCCATCGCGGCCGATCCGGGCCTGAACGCCGTGCATCCGGGCGCGCCCGCGTCACTCAGTCAGGGTTGGCTCGAAATCTTGGTGACCCTCGAAGAGAAGCTCTGCGTCATCACCGGCATGAGTGCCGCCACGCTGCAACCCGCGGCCGGCGCGGCCGGCGAGTTGACGGGCCTGCTGTTGATGCGTGCCTACCACGAGGCGAACGGCGATCACCGCCGCCGCGTCTTGATCCCGGACTCGGCGCACGGCACGAACCCGGCGTCGGTGACGCTCGGTGGCTACGAGGTGACGACCGTGCCCTCGAACGAGCGCGGGCTCGTCGATCTCGGCGCCCTCAAGTCCGCCCTCGGACCGGACGTCGCGGGGATCATGCTCACGAATCCCAACACGGTGGGACTCTTCGAGGAAGAGATCACTGAAATCGCCAAGGCCGTACACGACGTGGGTGGTCTTCTGTACTACGACGGTGCGAACTTGAACGCCATCTTGGGGGCCGTCCGCCCGGGCGACATGGGCTTTGACATCGTGCACATGAACCTGCACAAGACCTTCGCCACGCCCCACGGGGGCGGGGGACCGGGCGCCGGGCCGGTGGCGGTAGCCGCGCACCTGGTGGACTTCCTGCCCGGCCCGAAGGCCACGCGCGTCGGTGACGGCTACTTCAACTGGGTCGCCCCGGCGCGCTCGATCGGACGAGTGCACGGTTGGCACGGCAATGCCCTCGTGCTCGCTCGAGCACTCGCGTACATCGACGTCCACGGTGGCGACGGTCTGACCCGTGTCGCCCAACACGCCGTCTTGAACGCGAACTGGCTCCGTCAACGTCTCCGCGCCATCCTGCCCGCCGCCTACGACCGGGTGTGCATGCACGAGTGCACCCTCACCGCCGCGCCGCTGAAGAGCAAGTACGGCGTGCGCGGCCTCGACGTCGCCAAGGCGCTGCTCGAAGAGGGCTTTCACTCGCCGACGGTCTACTTTCCACTCATCGTCGACGAAGCGCTGATGTTCGAACCAACGGAGACCGAGAGCGTTCAAACGCTCGAGTCACTGGCCCAGGCCCTCGAGCGCATCGCGCAACGCGCGAAGGACGATCCGGCGTCGCTACGTCGCGCGCCCCAAAGCACGCCGGTGTCACGGGTGGACGAAGCGCGCGCGGCGCGACGGTTGATCGCCACCGCGGACGCTTCGCGCTAGGAGCGACACGTCTCGGCGCGAGCAGCGGGGGGTTGGCGCGCGGACCCGCCAGAGCACCGACAAGATTTTCGGTCGTCGAGGCGTACGCGTCCGCTACCCTTGGCTCACGATGGGCCTTTCGGACATCGTAGTTTTCAGTGACGCGAGGGGGCCACTATGAAGGAATTCCTGACTGATGTTGAAACGTTGCGCAAGCGTGCTCGAGAGAACATGGAGAAGGGCCCCGTCACCGACGCGTACGGCGCGGACTTAGAGAGGGTCATCTTCGTTCTTAATCAGGCGCTGGCGACGGAAATCGTCTGCGTGCTTCGCTACAAGCGTCATTACTACACCGCGAAGGGACTGGACGCGCAGATCGCCGCCGCGGAGTTTCTCGAGCACGCCGGCGAAGAGCAAGAGCACGCCGACTCGATCGCCGCGCGAATAGCCCAACTGGGTGGAGAGCCTGACTTCAGTCCCGAGACGCTGACCGGACGCAGCCACACGGAGTACGACTCGTCGAAGAAGCTCGAGAAGATGATTCGAGAGGATCTGGTCGCCGAGCGAATAGCGATCGCGGCCTACGCCGAGATCATCACGTGGCTGGGCGACGGTGACCCGACGACACGTCGAATGTTGGAGGAGATTCTCGCCGTCGAGGAGGAACACGCCGAGGACATGCTGGATTTACTCAACGGCATCAAGTAAGCGCTTCTCGTGGACTGACGTGGCGCCGGCCGGCCGACCCGGCGCGCGTGGGTCCAGGGGGACATGAAAGAGTCCGATTACTGTCGATTTTGCCTAAGCCCGTTCGTCGGTATCCATGAGGTTCGAAGTTCGGACCTCGCAAAGGGGAAGAGAAATGTCAGAGTACTTAGTACTGATCTACTCAGATGAAAAGGCGTGGGAGAGTTCTGATCCGGTGAGCGCGGAGAAAATGATGAGCAAAATGATGGACGAGCACCGCGTGTTTGGTGAGACGAATGGGGCAGCGCTGCGCGGTGGGAACGCCTTGGAGCCAACGTCGAGCGCGACGTCGCTTCGTCGCGACGCCACGGGAAAGCTCGTCGTCACCGACGGCGCGTTCGCGGAGACCAAAGAGGCCCTGGGTGGCTACTACCTCATCGAAGCGGGTGATCTCGACGAAGCAATTGCGGTGGCGAGTCAAGTTCCGGCTCCCTACGGTGGTGTGGAAGTTCGCCCGATCAGAGTCTTCGACTGAACGGCGAGCCTCGTCCCGTCGATGTCGAGGCCGCGGTCGCCAACGCGTACCGCGCCGAGTGGGCCTTCGTGCTCGCGGCGACGATTCGCGTGACCGGCGACATCGACGTGGCCGAGGAGTGCGTCCAAGAGGCGTTCGCGCGCGCGCTTATCGCGTGGCCCAAGACCGGAGTCCCGAACCGGACCGGCGCGTGGCTGACCACCGTCGCGCGAAGACGGGCCATCGACACGCTGCGACGTCGGACGTCACAGAGGCGGGCACTGATGAGCATTGGAGTCCCTGAGGAGCCGTCACCACCGAGTGAATCCGAACTGCCAGCCATTGCCGATGATCGACTTCGTCTCATCTTCACGTGCTGTCACCCGGCACTCTCACCCGAGACCCAAGTGGCGCTGGCCCTGCGACTGTTGTGCGGACTCACGACGTCGGAGGTGGCGAGAGCGTTTCTCGTGACGGAGTCGACGATGGCCGCGAGGATCACCCGCGGCAAGAAGAAGATCTCGACGTCGCACATTCCCTACCGTGTACCCGTCGCCAGTGAGTTGCCGACGCGCGTTGACGCGGTCCTTTCGGCGGTCCATCTCGTCTTCACGACCGGGCACACCGCACCGTCGGGCGCTGACCTCATGCGTCGTGACCTCGTGGAGCGCGCCCTCGATCTCGCTCGTCTCCTTCGAGCGCTGCTACCCGAAGACGGTGAAGTCGCGGGTCTCTTGGCGCTCATCCTCCTCACCGATGCCCGCCGCCAGACCAGAACGAGCGCCGACGGTGCCATACTGCTCCTCTCGAAACAAGATCGCTCGAAGTGGGATCGAGAGGCGATCTCCGAAGGTCGGGCGCTAGTTCGAGCGGCGCTTCGCGTTCGACCCGCCGGTCGCTTCGCGTTGATGGCGGCCATCGCCGCACTGCACGCCCAAGCACCGTCGTGGGAGGCGACCGACTGGCGTGAGATCATTGCCCTGTACGACGTGTTGCTCATTGCGTGGCCCTCACCCGTCGTGGCCCTCAACCGTGCCGTGGCGGTTGGCATCGCCGACGGTCCCGAAGCGGGACTGACGGCACTGTCGGCCCTCGCGAATGAGGGACAACTCCTTGGCTACAACTACCTGGCCAGTACGAGAGCTGATTTTCTGCGTCGACTGGGACGCACGGACGAAGCTCGAGTGGCCTACGACGAAGCGTTGGCACTCTGTGAAAACGAAGTGGAGCGCGAGTTCCTCGTCAGACGGCGGCGCGCGCTCGATAGTTAAATGGACGTATGACGCCGAGCCACGCCACTCCCGCGACTCACGCGCCGGGCACGGTCAACACACTCGCGAGCGCGGTGCGCGAAGGTCGCGTCAGCGCCACGGCCGTGGTCAGCGCGTCGATCGAAGCGATCGAGCGTGCCGGGGACTTGAACGTCGCCGCGGAGAAGACCTTCGACGAAGCCCTCAGGGCGGCACAGCGAGTCGACGACTCGTCGGGGTCGGGCGCGTTGGTCGGTGTCCCGACCCTCATCAAGGATTTAGAGGATCTCGAAGGCCATCCGACGAAGAAAGGTTCCCTCGCGCTTCGTGACGCCGCTGCGGCTACGTCGAACGGCGTCGTGCCGAGCCGTCTTCTCTCGAGCGGCGCCATCGTGGTCGGCAAGTCGACGCTGCCCGAGTTCGCGATTGAGGGGTTCACGGCGAATCTCCTCACGGGAGTCACGCGAAACCCTTGGAATCTGGAGTATTCGCCGGGCGGCTCGAGTGGTGGTTCGGCCGCGGCGCTGGCCGCGGGGCTCGTCGGCATCGCGACCGCCACGGACGGCGGCGGATCGGTGCGGATCCCGGCTTCGTTTTGTGGGCTCGTCGGGCTGAAGCCGACCAACGGCGTGGTCGGACGCTGGCCGACTCCGGACTGGATTGACTACTCAACGGACGGACCTATGGCGACATCGAGCGACGATCTCCGATTGATCTTCGACGTGATGAGTGGCCCGGTCGCGGGGGATCCGACCTCCCCGCCGACCTCGTTCGCTCGTGCGGGGGCGCGCCACGACGGGCGCCCAGTACGTCTCGTGGCGGCCGAGCGCACGTCGCCTCTCGGCCCACTCCCCGCAACAGTTGCGACGAGCTTTCGGGATGCCGTTGACGCCGTTGCTGGTCGCTTCGACGTTCCCGTGACGTGGCTCGAGCCGGAGGGTTTCTTCGGTGACGGCGACCCCGATCTCGATTGGTTTACCATCACGAGCGCTGAGCACGTCGCCGCATTGGGCCGCGCGTGGGTTGAGGCACACATGGACGAGTTTCACGTCGCCACGCGAGAGTTCCTGGGCACCGGGCTTGGTGTCAGCGTCGATGAGTATCTCGACGCACGCCGCCGCCGTTTCTCGTACGTGCGCACACTGGACGAACTCCTGGGCGACAACACCTTGCTTCTCACGCCGACCGTCGCGGCGTCGGGATGGCTTGCCGACGGTCGGACGCGCGCCGACGTCGACGTCCGCGGTCTCCCACCGGAGGTCTATTCGACCGCCGTGCAGAACGTGACGGGCCATCCTGCCCTCAGCGTCCCTTTCGGACTCCTCTCCTCGGGTCTACCCTTTGGATTGCAGATTACGGCCGAGCACTACCACGACTATCGCTTGCTTGACATCGCGGCGTTGATGGAAGCGGCGTATCCCTGGCCCCGCACCGCTCCGGGGTACGAGCCGCTCGACGTCGTACTGGGCCTCGTCTAGCGTCACCTTGACGCTCGCGCCCTTGCGACGTGCGACAATGTGGGCGTGTACGTACCTCCCAAGCACGCGGTTGAGGTCGGCGAAGCGTGGCGTATCGTGAAGGACGCGGGCGCCGGCATGCTGGTCATCGTCGGGCCCGAGGGCTTGACGAGCACGTTCGTGCCGGTCGTGGTGAGCGACGATCGAACCACGATCCGTTCGCACCTGGCCAGAGCCAACTCCTGGTGGAAGTCGGTGGGTGAGGGTACGGAGGTTCTCGCGCTCTTCCTAACGGCAAGCGCGTACGTCTCGCCGACGTACTACCCGAGCCGCCTGGAGAACCCCGGCGTCGTTCCCACGTGGAACTACGTCGCCGCCGAGGTCCGCGGCCGCGTGACGCTCCATGACCAACCGGAATGGAAACATGAACAGGTACGAGCCGTCACGAGCCAGTTCGAGCGTGACCGCGACCCCGAGTGGCGGGTCGACGACCTCGACAGTCAGTACCGCGACCAGCGGTTGAAGGCGATCGTCGGACTCGAGATTGCTGTCGCGTCGATTGAAGGCAAAGCCAAGATGTCCCAGAATCGCCCCGACGTCGATCAGGCCAGTGTTCGCGAGCACCTCGCCGCGCGATCTCTCGCGGAACAGAACGCCGCTCGACAGATGGAGCCACGTGACTAATTCGCACAGGACAGCCACAGCCAATGGGTAACGAGTCATGCTCGTCGAGACGAGTGACGTGCGTTGAGGCTTTCTTCCGCAGAGTCATACTACAAGCCAGGAACTCCGCTATTTTCTTCGCAGGCGTCGCAAACGCGACATCGAGGGCGCGATCGAATGTTGGTCCGCTTCATTTCTTGGGGGAGATATGACTGCAGGTTTCACTTCCGAATCACTGGGTGCGAAGGAGCCGAACCCTCCGGGCGAACACTAACGACTGCGTCAAGGAGTCCTCGGCCTCCTCGATATAGCGGCCGCGACCATGGCGAACATCGGTCCGGCGATGAGCTCTTACTTTGGCTTCGGATTCCTTGCCATAACGGCCGGACTCGCCTCACCGTTGACGATCGTCGCGGCCGGTGTGGCGATCCTGTTCCTGGGTAACACCCTGTCCGAATTCACTAAGGTCATGCCTTCAGCGGGCGGGTTCATCTCATTCATCGGCAAAACGTTTGGCGCACGAGCTGGGGTAACGACGGCAATCTTGACGGGCGCCGGCTACGTCGCGGCGATGGCGTCGGTGATCGCTATCGTCGGCGGGTTCTTCCAGACTCTTCTCCAGAACTACCACGTCGCCGGACTGCAGAGCGTGCCGTGGATCGTCTGGGTGCTCATCTTCCTGGCGTTCGCCTCGTTCATGATGGTGCGCGGCATCGCGATCTCCACGAAGTTGGCGGGTTTCTTCTTTGCGTTCGAGATCACGATCATGATTGTCGTGAGCGTGCTCTCGTTGGTCAAGTTCCACTCGCACATTAACCTTCGACCCTTTGAGCCCAAGAACATCACCAATGGCTTCAGGGGACTCGCCGCCGGCTTCCCGCTGGCGGTCTACCTGTTCATCGGGTGGGAGAACTCGGCGGCGCTCGCCGAAGAGACGAGCAACCCTCGAAAAAACGTACCGAAGGCCGTCTTCACGTCCATCCGCATCATGCTGGTCGCGTACACGTTCTTCGCGTTCTCGACCGTCGTGGGGTTCAAGGACAACGTCACGGCGCTCGGGGCCGCTTCGATACCCTTCCTCACGGTTGCTAAGGAGGTCTTTGCGGTGGCGCTCTTCTTCGCCTTCCTCGCGGGAATGACGTCGACGCTCGGTGCCTTGATCGCCGGCACGAACTCCCGGGCGCGTCTCATCTTCAACGCGGGACGAGAAGGTCTGCTACCCAAGGTGATCGGCAAGGTGCACTCGACTCGTCGGACGCCCATCAACGCTTTGTTCATCTTTCTGGGATTGGGACCGTTGATCATCGGCGTGTGGGGACTCGGTCACATCATTGGCGGTCACGCGACGTCGGGCTCGATGAGTGCGTTGACGATGTTCGTCGAGTCCTCGACGTTCGGCACGATCTTGCTGCTCATCGTGTACGGCTTGAGCAACGAGGCGTTGCCGTTCTACTACAAGAAGCACCACCCGGATCGGTTCAATGCGTTTCGTCACGCGGTGCTGCCCGTCGTTGGCACTCTGTGGATCCTGGTGCCGCTGTGGTACCTCGCCAAGCCCGGTCAGCCGACGCCCTACAACTGGTACCCCTACATGGCGCTCGGCGTCCTGGTCCTCGCCATCATCTACGCGTCGATCCTCGTCAAGCGCGATCCCGGCATCGGTGACCGAGTGGGTTCGATCGTCGCGGATGAGTAGTTCGACGGCTCGAAGCTCCGACGTGGGAGCAGGCGAGTCCGCGTCTGGGTCTCCGGCCCCCTCAACCAGCGCTTCCCAGTGATCAGCGAGTAGTCGTCGATGTCACGTGTCGTCTTCGCTGCTCGCGTCACTGACCTTCTTCAGAACTAGCCGTAGGAGTCTGGCGAGTTCGTGCTGTTCGGGCACCGTAAGACCACTCACGGCGAGTGTCTCGTGGGTGTTGAACTCCGGGAACACCTGTTCAATGAGGCGCACGCCCGCTTTGGTGAGACCAATCGACACTCGTCGTCGATCATCTCGGTGGGGGATTCGCCGGATCAGCTTTCGCGCCTGCAGCGTCTTCATCACGCCCGTCAAGGTTCCCTTCGTGATGCCAGCTTCGGCGGCGACGTGCCCAGTCTCTTGTTCGTCCCAGATCCACAACACCCAGAGCACCGTGAAGGCGACCCAACTGAGGTCGTAGTCCGCGAGCAGTGAGCGCTCCATGTGGTTTCGCACGGCAGAGCCCGTTCGATAGATATTCGAAATCGCGCTCATGGCCGTGAAGTCGAGTTCGTGCTTCTCCAGTCGGGCGCGTATGTCGCGTTCGGCCTGGGAGACCACGGTGGCCTTGGAACTAGCGATTCGCCGCGACACGACTAATCCTCGAGCGTCGTCCCACCGTTGAAGGTGGTACCGACCGATCGGAAGTAGCCGCCGAGGATCTCTCGAGGTGCGAGCGAGACAAGTTCTTCGGTGGGGGAATCGAAGAGTTCGAGCGTTGCCGAACCGCCGTACGCGGGACCGGCGTCGACGTCCACGCCGGCCATGGTGATGACGTCACTCAGCGCGTCGCGATCGTCCATCTCGACGCGGGGGAACCAGCGGTGGTGCAGCATCGCGTGCCCGTTGACGAAGCCGTTCGTCGCGCTTTCACCGAGGAGTGTCACGGTCGCCTGCGCGACGCGACGGTCGCCCACGGCGAGGGTCATGCCAAAGGATCCACCAGCTTCGAGTCGCGGTCCGGCCCGGCCACGGGTGACGGGTCTCGTTTGGTGAATCGAGCCGAACTTCTTGGGGTAGCCCTGAATCTGCCCTCTCACCAGCGCGAAGTCCTTATCGACCCAGATGAAGAGACACCGGCTGTAGAGGCGATCATGGTAGCGACAGCGCACGACGACGAAGGCCTCTTTGTACTGCGCGCGCACGGGGTCGAGCAGTTCCGACCCGTCGTCACCGCAGCTCTGCCAGTCGGCCCAGATGAACGCCACGGCACCGGGATCCTCGTCGTCGTTCGGGAGCGAGACTCCGTCGGGCAGCAGTGCGGCGATCGCTGAGGGATCGGTCCGGTACTCGACCGTGAGGAGGTCACCCGAGTAGTGCCACGGCGTTGGCGGCAAGAGCGACGCGCGACCACTTGAGGTTCGAGGGTAGGGGACGCCACGAAGGCTCACGATGATACTCCCGTCCATCCGCTTTCTGGTTGATCGAACCACACGTGTACCTGACCCGTACCGATGGAGTTCTCGTAGCGCGAGTAGAGGCGACCCGGGGCCACGCACTCGCGCCCACCGAGCGCGGCGACCATCATCTGGTAGTGCGCGAAACGCCCCTCCGGCTTGACCTTGAAGAACTCCGCGAAGTTGTCGATGACGCTCGCGTGGTCGCCGCGGCGCCACGCGTCAATGACTTGGTGGTCGGCGACACGGGCGTCTTCGGAGAAGATGTGCTCTTCATCGGCGGCTTCGTGACTACGCAGAGTACGCAGCGTGTGAAAGGTGTGACTGAGGGCCCCGGAGGCGATGAGCACGACCCGGCGATCACTCTGCTCGATGGCTGCGGCGATCACCTCGCCCACGGCCGCGAAATCACGGGGCTCCGCGGTCTGACAGGTGCTGACCGAGATCCACGCCTCCTCGCCCTGGAGGAAGGAGAAGAAGTTCGTCGTCGCGTACATAATGGGCAGGTGTTCGTTGTCGATCGGCGTGATCCAGCACTCGGGCGTGGCGTCGGCGATCTCGCCCACGAGTTTCGCGAACGACGAATCGCCCCTGACGTCGTAGGGAACACTCGACATGCCCCGTGGCAGTTCTTCGGAGGTGAAGTAGCCGAGTCGACGTTCGGCCGAGGTGATGACGAACTCGACGGTGGTGAACCAGTGACTATCAAACACAATGACGAGATCGGGCTTCAGCACGTCGAAGACCTCGTGACGGAGCCGGTGAAGTCCGGTGAAGAGCGTGCTCTCCTTCCCGTTGTTCAACTCGCGGCGAGCGTCGTCGGGCAAGACGATGGTGGGAACGTGCGCGAGGAAGCCGGCGCCGACGATTTCACCCATTGGTGGTGTCTTCTTTCACTTGGTACGTCTTCAGGTCGCTGTAGAAGTCGAGCGCGTAGTCGCCACCTTCGCGTCCGACACCGCTGATGCCGGTGCCGCCGAAGGGTGCCGTGAGGTCACGAACCAGGAAGCAGTTCACCCAAATGGTCCCCGCCCTTACGTTCTCGCCGAAGCGGTCGGCCTTCTTCTGATCGGAGGTGAAGACCATCGCGGTCAGTCCGTATTTCGTGGAGTTCGCGAGCTCGATCGCCTCGTCCTCACTCTCGAAGGTCTGCAGCGTCAGAACCGGGCCGAAGACCTCGCGTTGGACGATCTCGGCGTCGTTGTCGCGCGGCTCGATCAGTGTGGGTTCGAACCACAGTCCGTCGTCCTTCAGCCGTTCGCCACCGTAGAGGAGGGTGTCGCCCGCGGCGAGTGAGCGATTGACGAAGCCTTCGACGCGCGCGAAGTGCTCGGGGTGAATGAGTGGGGAGATGGTGGTGTCCGGGTCCCGGCTGTCACCGAGCACGTGTTGCTCGGCGAGGTTCGTGAGTCGTTCGAGGAACCCTTCACGAATGCTCGCTTCGACGATGAGTCGCGTGCCAGCCAAGCAGACTTGCCCGGCGTCGTCGTACATCAGCGCGGCCTTCTCAGCGGCGAGGTCGAGATCGGCGTCGGCGAAGACGACGAAGGGGCCCTTGCCCCCGAGTTCGGCAGTAAAGGGAACCAGGTTCTTCGCGGCGGCGACGCCGATGCGACGTCCCGTCTCGGGTGAACCCGTGAAGGAGATTCGACGTACGCGCGCGTCGGCGACCAGCGAAGCGCCCACCTCGTCGCCGACTCCCTGCACGAGGTTGAAGACGCCGGGTGGGAACTCGGCTTCGAGCACGAGGTCCATCAACAATGAGCAGCTCAGAGGCGACCACTCGGCGGGTTTCAGGACAACGGTGTTTCCCGCCGCGAGGGCGGGCGCGCTCTTCCAGCTCGAGAGCATGAAGGGTGCGTTCCAGGGGGTGATGACGACCGTCGGGCCCGCGGGCATGCGCAACACCATGTTTTGCGTGCCGTTCGACGCCCAACGTCTCGACTCGTACGATTCCGCGAGATCGGCGTACGCGCGAAAGTTCCGAGCGGCGCGCGCGATCACGCGTCGGCGAAGGCTCTCGACGAGCATTGCCATGTCGAGACACTCGACGGTGGCGATCCGCTCGACGTTCGCGTCGATGAGGTCGGCCAACCGGTGGAGATACTTCGCGCGCTGGCTCGAGCTCAGGGCCGCCCACGCGGGGAAGGCATCCTGCGCCGCTCCCACTGCCGCCTCCGCGTCGCGCGCGCTCCCGCGCGCGACGTCGGCGAGTTTCAGCGACCAGTCGAGGGGTGAGCGGTCCTCGAACGTGGCGTGGCCGGCGACGCGGGCGTTGTTGATGAAGTGTCCGGTGGCGACCGCGACGCCACCGACGTTGGTGCGCTCTTCACTCATGATTCAAACCTTGGGCGAACGCGCGGGTAGGACAGGGCGGAGCGTTCCGTGGGATGGGGACGACGTTGACCGCGAAACTCCCAGTCACCCCCGTACGTGGTGGAGAGTACTTCCTCGGTTGCGGTGGGTTGCGCGCCGACTTCGTCGCTCACCGGGTCGGGCGAGGCGACCACGTGATTGGTGAGCGCTCCGAGACCTTCGACCTCGACGGTGACGACGTCGCCGGGCTCCACCGGCCGAGAGAACGCCGGTGTGCCCGAGAGAATGACGTCGCCGGGCACGAGCGTGATGAGCCGCGCCACGTCGGTGACGAGGTAGTGCATGTCCCACGCCATCTCGTCGGTGGTGCCGTCTTGACGGACGTCGCCGTTGACCATGGTGCGCATGGACTTGTTTCGAAAGTCCCACCCCGTGACGAGACCGGGGCCGATCGGACAGAGCGTGTCGGCGCCCTTCACGCGCAACATCGACCCGGCGTCGGTGTCGCGAAAGTCGTGCAGGCCGAAGTCGTTGGCGATGGTGTAGCCCGCGACGTAGTGCCGCGCGTCGGCCAGCGCGATGTTGCGCGCGGTTCGCCCGATCACGATGGCGATCTCGCCCTCGTAGTTCAGATAGTGACAGTTCGCCGGACGCACGACCGCGGCGTTATGGGCGTTGAGCGCCGAGACGGGCTTTTGGAACCACGTCGGGGCCGGGGGGAGCTCGAGGCCGAACTCACGTACCCGCGAGAGGTGGTTGAGGTGGCAACAGAGAATCTTCGTGGGCGAAACGGGCGCCAGGTGCGTCGCACTCGCCGCTTCGACGCGTCGTCCGTCGCCCGCCACCAACGCGTTGCCGTCACGAGTGACGTCGACGACGTTGCCGTCAAGCAGAATTCGGCGAAACTCCACGGGGCCTCCGGAAATCGTTTGTACTCAAATGAGTATCACACGTTACAAACGGGGTCTCGATTCTCGTGCTACTTTCGCCAAAGTCACCCTTGGAGGCTTCATGGCTAGTTCATTCGACCGGGTACGGGTGTTGTGGCCCGATCATCTCGGTCTCGCGCGTGGCAAGTACGTGCCGGCCAGTCTGGCCGAGCACGGCTCACGCCACTGCACCGGTACGTGGGCACTTGGCTACGACCGTGGCATGACGCCCGACACGCCGGGCAGTCACTGGCAGGAGGGTCTGCCGGACTTCGACGCGGTCTTCGACCTGGCCGACCTACGACCGAGCTGGGAGGCTAACACGCGCGTCGTCGTGGCCGATCTCGTTCGAGGCGGCGCGCCGTTCTCGGTCTCGCCGCGCACCGCTCTGCGCAAGGCCGTCTCGGACTGGCGTTCGTTGGGCTACGAGCCCTTCGTGGGCGTCGAACTCGAAGCGTACGTCTTCGTACCCGACGGCGAGGGTGGATGGAAACCCATGGAGACGCCGGGTGCCTTCGTCTACGGCACGGGACCTGCCGTTGATCCCTTCGGTCTCATCGACGAGATCTGGTCAGCGTGCGCTGACGCCGAGATCGCGCTCGAGTCCGTCAACTCAGAGTACGACACGCCGCAGTTCGAGTTCACGCTGCGCTACGACAACGCCCTGAAGGCCGCCGACGACGCCTTCCTCTTCAAGGTTCTCGCGCGTGAAGTGGCTCACCGCCTCGGATTGATGGTGACCTTCATGGGTAAGCCCCTGAGTGACCGCGGAGGATCGGGACTTCACGTCAATTTCTCGTTTCAAGACGCCGACGGCGAGAACGTGATCAACGACGAGTCGACCGATGACGGTCTCTCCGCGCTCGCGAAGCACGCCATTGGTGGACTGCTCGAGCACCATCGAGCGTTGGCCGGACTCTGCGCTCCGACGGTCAACGCCTACAAGCGCCTGCGACCCGCGTCGCTGTCGGGCTACTGGGCGAATTGGGGCTATGACCACCGCGGCGCGACGATTCGCGTGCCCGGCGAACGCGGGATCGCTGCTCGACTCGAGCACCGACTCAGCGACGGCGCGGCCGTCGTGCACAGCGCCATCGCGGCCGTCCTGCAGGCAGCCCTTCTCGGCGTAACGACGAAGGCCGACCCCGGTGACGCGGAGGGTGGCAACGGCCTTGACTCCATTGACGCGACGGTTGGCGCTCCTGTCTCATTGGCGGAGGCTCTCGACGTCCTCGAGGCCGACACGGCACTCGTTGAAGCGATTGGCAGCGATCTCGTGGCGCAGCACGTCATGGTGAAACGGGCCGAGTGGGAGCGCTTCACGTCGTCGACGACGGATTGGGAGCTTCGCGAGTACCTGCCGTTCCTTTAGTACCAGGTGACGCGAATCGGCAGGTTCTTGATGCCACTGATGAAGTTCGACCGCAATCGCTCGGGCTCGCCGACGAGTTCCACCTTCTGCCAGCGCTCGGCGATCTCTTCGAAGAGGACCCTCATCTCGAGACGGGCGAGGTGCGCGCCAAGACAGAGATGTGGACTGTGCAGTCCAAAGGCCACGTGATCGTTCGGCGAACGATTGGGCTGAAATTCGCCGGGATCGTGAAAGTGGGTCTCGTCGTCGTTGGCCGAGGTGTACCACAGCACGACCTTGTCGCCCGCCTTTAGGGACTTGCCGTTGAGTTCAGTGTCAACCGTGACGGTGCGACGAAAGTGCATGGTCACGGTCGTCCACCGGAGCATCTCGTCGACGAGGGCCTTGCGTTCTTCGAGGGTCATCGACGGAATCTTCTCGAAAACGTCAGGTCGCTCGATCAGGGCCAACAGGCCTCCGGTCATGGTATAGCGCGTGGTGTCGTTGCCGGCGGCGACCATGAGCGTGAAGAAGTTCATCAAAGCCAAGTCGTCGAGCGACTCGCCGTCGGCGGCGGTTTCGAGGAGCGCGGTCAAGACGTCGTGCGTGGGCGTCACGCGACGTTCTTCGAGCGCGCGCGTGGCGTACTCGAAGAGTTCCAGGGCGACGGGGGAGCGAAAGGGGAGTAGGCGGTAGGCCGACGTGTCGACCTGGTCGACGACGAACTCCGTGAAGTCAGGGTCACTGTTGCCAATGAGGGCGTCGCCGCGAAGGACGAGCCAGTCCAAGTCGTCATCGGGTAGTCCGAGGAGTCGCCCCAACATGCGCATGGGGAGTTCGCGAGCCACTCGCTGCACAAAGTTGAACTCGCGCTCGCCGTGCAATGAGTCGAGAACCTCCACCGCGAGTTGGCGAATTGAGTCCTCGTACTCGTTGACCGACTTCGGAGCGAAGGGCCGACTGACGAGTCGACGAAGTCGGGTGTGCTCGGGTGAGTCCATCTCCATCAACGTGCGTCGTGCTTCGGTCTCCTCGGGGTCCATGTCCTCGAGACGGATGCCCTGACGGCTCGAGAAGACGTCGGTGTTTCGACTGGCGAAGAGGACGTCGTCGTAGGTCGTAAGGCTCCAGAACCCTCGTCCGCCGCTCGACTCCTCCGTCCAGTGAACCGGATCGTGTTCGCGCAGGAAGCGAAACGTCGAGCGAGGAACACCGGTGACGTAGGTGTCGTGCGACGTGATGTCAGCTAGTGGTTCGGTCACGAAAACTCCCCGAGATGTTTGCTACCAAACGAGTATCCATTAGACCACAGGCGGCGAGCGGCGCGTACAATACAGCTATGGCCAGACCGCTGATCGGCATCACGGGGCGCCGTTGGGCCGCGTCCGTCCTAGGAGCACACGTTCCTCCCGCCATGAAGGGCATTCACTTCGACCTTCACTTCAGCGACTATCCACGCTCCGTCGCGTTGGCCGGAGGGCTGCCCGTGGAACTCACGCGCGACGCGGACGTGACCGAGATGGTGGAACACCTCGATGGCCTCGTTCTCACCGGGGGCGCCGACGTCGACCCTGAAAACTACGGCCAGGCGCACGATCCCAACCTCGGCGAACTGGAACCTGATCGCGACGAATGGGAGATTTCGTTGCTCGCGGCCGCCCGCGCAAGAGATCTGCCCGTGCTGGCCATCTGTCGCGGCTTGCAACTCGTGAACGTCGTCTTTGGCGGCACACTGCGCCAAGACGTTGATCTTGACGAGGGCGCCGGCCACCCACAGTGGGACGTCGATGGTCACGAAGCCACCCACAGCGTCAACGTCGTCGAGGGCACCACGACCGCACAACTGTTCCCCGACGAGCTCGGAGTCAATTCGCTTCATCACCAGGTGGTCGACATCGTGGGGCAGGGGCTCATCGTCTCCGCGAAGGCGTCTGACGGCGTCGTTGAAGGTTTGGAAACGCCCGATGGGCGCATCGTCGCGGTCCAGTGGCATCCCGAACTCTTGAAGAAGCCCGATCCCACGTTCGTGTGGCTCGTTGGCCAAGCAAGCGAACGCCTCCAGGGCTGACCGATATTTGATGTACGTCGTGGGTGGCCCTTCGGTCTCGCGGCGTGAACCTATCGAGGCGCCGTCGACCGACGAAGAGGCTCCGTGATCGTTCTAGTGGGCGATTGCGATTCCAAGGGTGAAGAGAGCGGCGCAGGTCAGTGGGGTAGTGACGACCAGGGTCAGGGAGTAGCCCCAGTGGTGTTCACGTTGCAGGATCGCCGGAATGGCGAAGGCCGACGAGAACGTCGTCAGTCCCCCGCAGAATCCCGTCAAGACGACGTCGCGCACGTGAACGTCCGCCGTGCCGACGAGACGATACGCCGCGTAGCCGGCGACGCCGCAGCCGACGGCGTTCGCCGCGACCGTGGCCCAGGGTCGATTTGTCGGATGATGGCGGCGAACCGCGTACTCGAGGAGGTAGCGAACGACGCAACCGAGCGCGCCAAAGAGGGAGATCAAGAAGAGGGTCATCGCCGGTACCGCAGCAGTCCCAGCCACGCCGCGACCACGCCGCTCAGCACGGCCCCGAGTGCCACGCCAATCGCTCCTCCAACACAAACGTGCCAGATCGCCGCGATATCGACGAAGAGGCCCGAGTACGAGGTCAGGCCGCCGAAGAACCCGGTAATGACGAGGAGCCTCGTCAAGTCGTTGGGATCGTGATGACGAAGAGGTCCGCGTAGAAGACGAGTCGCCACGAACACACCAACGAAATTGATGACCAAGAGCATCCAGGGAATCTCCTGGGGCCACGTGACGGAGTTCGACGTCGGCGACGGTAGGTGTTCGATGCTGGTCAAAAGGTCGCGAAGCATGGTTCCGACGAAGCCACCGATCGCCGTAGATGACAATGCCATTACAAATTCGCGCGGCTTGAGAGTGACGTTCGCGGCCATGGAGTACTTAAAACTATCCAACGCACCCCGTAGGGCAGCGTTCGACCGCAAGTTCAGGCGTGGAGCCCGCACCGTGAGTTATGGTTTAACTTTACATAACGAACATTATCGGCGATATACGGGTTAGTTCCTGTTATAGTAACCCGCATGCGACGGGCACTTTTGGCTGCGCTCTTTGTGGCGAGCAGCGTGGGTATTCTCGCGCTCCCGGCCGCCGCAGACGTCACGATTCCTCTGCCGATTGTTCTTTCTTTCGACTTCAGCGACAACTCGGCGCCCGCGTCGGTCAGCAATGGAGACTTTAACGTTATTACCGACGTGCTTCCGGAGCACACGGGAGGCGTCGTTCGCATGGTTGCGATATCGCCTGATAACTCCGGCGTTTCGAACATTGTGTGCCCGTTCCAGCCCGTGCTTCAGAGTCAAGTTGAGTGTGCCTTTAACTTTACGGTTAACGGCGTGTGGACGGTGAGGGCCCAGTTCGCGCCGGACACCAAGTCTGACGTCACGTCGGTGTCCATCACACGACTTCGCGTTACGAATTGACCGTGACCCCCGCGGGGTCTCATCGGTTCCGAGTCATCTGGGGCAATCCCTTTCGCGACGTCACCCAAGAGATCGTGACAGCCCACGACGTCGACGAGGCGCTCGTGAGAGCCCACGAACACCGCCCCGATCTTCCCCGTCCCCGGACCGCGTTTCTCGTCGAGGAAACCGGCTGACCTACACTTCGGCCCATGAGCGCACTTTTTGATGTCTCGGGCAAGGTCGTACTCGTGACCGGTGGTTCGAGGGGCATTGGCGAGATGATCGCGCGTGGCTTCCTCGACGCCGGCGCCACGGTGTACATCTCCTCGCGTAAGGCCGAGGTCGGCGAAGCGCTGGCCCGGGAGCTCTCGAAGGGCGGCTCGTGTACGTTCCTAGCGGCCGACCTCTCAAGCGAAAGCGAGTGCCGGCGTCTCGCCGACGAGATCGCCGCGCGCGCGACGCACCTCGACGTGTTGGTGAACAACGCGGGCGCCACCTGGGGCGCGCCGATGGCGGCGTACGACGAAGCGGCCTTCGAGCGAGTTCTGGCGCTCAACGTCAAGGGTGTCTTTCACCTCACCAAATTTTTACGCCCCCTCCTCGAGGTCGGCGCGACGAGCACCAGTCCCTCTCGGGTGATCAACATCGGTTCGATCGATGGACTGCACGTGCCGACAATGGAGACGTACGCCTACTCGGCGTCGAAGGCGGCGGTGCATCAACTGACCCGTCACTTGGCCAAGCATCTCGCGCCCACGATCACCGTGAACGCCATCGCGCCCGGACCCTTTGAATCGAAGATGATGCACGCCACGCTCGAGGCCTTCGGTGACGCCATCGCCGAGGGTGCGCCGATGAAGCGAATTGGGCAACCCTCGGACATGGCTGGCGCGGCGATCTTTCTTGCGTCACCGGCCGCGAGCTACATCACGGGAGCGATTCTGCCGGTCGACGGTGGTATCGCGACGCTGGCCTAGCCGGCCGGCGTGCGACCGAGGGTGACTTGAATCGTCAGGTGCTTGGTGCCACGAACGATGTGCAGTGACACCTTGTCGCCCGGCTTCAGCGCGGAGACGACCGAACTGACGTCCTGTGCGCTTTGAATGGTCGAGGAGTTGATGCCGACGATGATGTCACCTTGCTTCACGCCCGCCGCCGCGGCGCCCGTGCCCGCGATGACACTCATGACGACGGCTCCACTCGACACCGTGAAGCCATACTGCTGTTGCAGCGATGGCGTCATCGACTCGATTTCGACGCCGATGAAGGCGCCGTGGTTGACGACGCTCTCCCCCGCCATGAGCGACTTGAGTAGTGATTGGATCGTCGCGACGGGAATCGCGAAGCCGATGTTCTGGGTCGTCTCTCCGTTGGACAACGTGCCCGCGACCGCGGTGTTCATCCCAATGACGTCGCCGCTCGAGTCGAGCAGCGGGCCGCCCGAGTTTCCGGGATTGATCGCGGCGTCCGTTTGGATCATGTTGTCGAGGGTCTCGGACGACGACGACGTGCCGGCGGTGACCGTGCGCCCGAGGGCCGAGACGATGCCCTGGGTGACCGTGGGCGTGCCCGCGGCGAGGCCCAAGGCGTTGCCGATGGCGACGACGGCGTCACCGGCCTGAAGGGCGTTGGAGTTACCGAAGGTAACGACGGGCAGGTTCGACGCGCCGTTGATCTTGATGAGCGCCACGTCATCGATGGGATTCGTTCCGATCAACGTGGCCGGCTGGCTCTTCGTTGAGCCGCTGCGCGTTATCGTGATCGAACCACCACTCACCGCGGCCGCGATGACGTGATTGTTCGTGAGGACGAGTCCGCCCTTCGTGATGATCATGCCCGTTCCCTGGTCTTCGGTGCCGCCACCCTTCACGTCAATGCTGACGATCGAGGGCAGCACGTTCTCTACCAATTTCGGAATACTCAGGCCGCTCGGCAACACGGCGGCACCGGGACTCGCGCTCACTTCGTTAATGGTGACGCCCGGCGTCGACGACGCGTTCGGCGACGCGAAGTGACCCGCGAGTCCCCCCACCAAAGCGGCCACGAGGAGGAGCGAGAGCCGAGTGGACCAGAGGGTCCGACTCCTTCGGACCTGTGAAGCGAGCGGGGCCTCGTCGACGATGGTCGCGCCGGAGGCTGCGCCTCCGGCGTCGATCGCGGCCGTGGTGACACTCACGGGCTCTCGAGGAGTTTCTATCGGGCTCGCCCAACCTCCCGACGTGGCTTCGAACGAGGGACCGGGAGTGAACACGACCGGTACGGTGGGCTCGTTCGCCTCGGGCACGTCCGGTGTCGCCGCGAGATCATTCTCGTCGGCGTCGTCTGGAGGTCTGTTGCTCACGAAGCCATGCTAGGCAACCGAGTCTAAAATTGTACTAAGTCCCATCGAAATGTTTGGTTAGTACCCAGCGACTAGATTAGGGCCCTATGTCTCGACGCATTGAGATCGAAATCACCAGCTTGAGTGGCGACCTCGCCACGTGGCGTGCCGCGGGCGCGAAGCTTCCCAAGGGCATCCTTCAGGCGTCGCTCGTACCCGGCGGACCGGTGATCGGCAACGTCTATCGAGCTGACATCGAGCAGTACATGGAGGGCATCGAGGTCCTTTCGGTCATGGCACCTAAGACCGCTTCCCCACTGGATCCGAAGAACGAACGCCTCGAGCTCATCCCCGAGGCGCCAAAGGGTCCCGACGTCGTCGTCACCTACGCCCCGAAGGGTCGCGGCACGCGACGTGACGGCGAGCGTCGCGACACCGATCGTCGCGACGGCGCCCGACGCGAAGGCACGAAGCGCCCGAGTACTCGACGCGAGCCGCGCGAGGGAGCCAGCTCGTCGAGCGAGCGCCCGACGACGCGAGCGCCGCGCAGTGAACGCCCCCGCAGCGATCGCGCACCGGGTGAGCGCCCGTCGCGCGGCCCGAGGAGCGAGCCCCGCGAGGGAGCCAGCTCGTCGAGCGAGCGCCCGAGCACTCGACGCGAGCCCCGCGGTGATCGCTCGGATCGCGGAGGTCGCCCCAGCCGTCCGGAACGTCCCCGTGGCCCACAGCCACCACCCCTCACGACCACGCACCGCAACGCCCTGCTCGCGACGTTGTCACCAGAACAGTTACCCGTGGCCGAGCAGTTGCTTCGTGGGGGCATCCCGGCCGTTCGCGCGGCCGTAGAGCTCCAGAACAAGAACGCCTCGTCGCAGGGTCGGCCCACGGTCGATCCGACCACGATCGACCGCATCGCCGAAGAGTTGCTCAACAAGACCAATCTCGCGCTTTGGAAGGACCGCGCGGGCGGCGCCATTGGCGCGGGTCGTGAGCTTCGACTGCGCGATCTACGCGCCGTGGTCACCTCCGCCAAGACGGTTTCACTCGACGACGAAGCTCGCGTGCAGCTCAAAGAGCTTCAAGCATCACTTACCGCGCGTGTAGAGCATTTGCGCACGCAGTGGAACGAAAGGCTCGAAGCCGCGATCAACTCGAAGAACGTGAAAGAGGCCCTGAGCCTGGTAGCGCGCCCACCCGACGTTTCCACGCGCGTCAGTGCCGACGCGGCCGGGCGCGTCGTCGCCCTCGTCTCCGAGACGCTCACCGCCGATCAGGAACCCAAACTGTGGAACGAGATCGTCGAACTCACCGCGGACACGTCAATTCGCCGTAACGTGAGGCCTCTCGGCATTCCGAGTGACGAGTCCAGCCACGCCGTCGCGGTGCACAACGCGGGCGCGATCCCTGAGTTGGCGAAGTTGCTCGGCATGAAGGTGCCCCCGCCGCCGCCGCCGACGCGTCTTGTCCGTCGGCCGCCTACGCGCCGCGCATCGTAAGCAAGCGCGCTTTCCAGCCCAGAGATTCGAAGAGGGACTTCATCGCGCGATCGCCGGGCAGTGCGTACGCGTCCACGGGTGGCGTCGCACTCTCGAGCAGGGCGCGCACGAGCGTGGTAGCGACCTTCTGACGACGGAAGGCGTGCGCGACGTAGATCGCCTCAACAACCTGTTCTCGACAGACCACGAAGCCAAGAAGTTGGCCGTCGTTCTCCAGGGTCCAGAGCGACGACGTCGCGACGACGTCGTCGAGCAGGTCCTCTTCGTGGGTAGGGCCGCAGAGCGTTCGCAGTAACGCCGGACCACCGCGCTTCGCGACGACGTCCTTATGGGCGTGACCCCAGAGTTCTTCGAGCTCGGGCGTGGCTTTCGTCACGAGCGAAACGTTCACGTTACGCTACGAGGTGCTTAGACACAGTCACGACAGAGCATGCTCGCCTTGTCAGCGAGTTGGCTCGTCTTTTTGAGCAGGCGACACGATCGACAACGGAACTCGTCGTCTTGTTTGGGCAGTATCGCTTCGGTGGTGTCGAGGGTCGGATCAACTTCGAGGGGAGCCTCGTCGTCGTCTTCGGGCATCGAGGTGCGAAGAATGGTCTCCGCGAGTACTTCGTCAAGGGCCAGTTCGACGTCCGCGTCGTCCACGACGTCGTCGTCGTCCTCCGACACCACGATCGCTGCCGGGACGACGTCGTCATCATCCACGAGCGCCACGACGGCAATCTCGTCGACGACGTCGACGTCGTCATCATCATCATCTTCAATTTCGTCTACGACGTCCTCGAGCTCTTCTTCAGTGACTATCTCTTCGTCGAAACCGTCAGCGAGCTCTTCTTCGTCAAATACTTCGTCGCTCTCAACTTCGCTTGCCATAAATTCCTCTTCTGTAGCGCAGGCATTGTAAGGCCTTTTTGGCGCGACGTGTGCTAATTAGACCTAAAGAGTGGATAAATCTCCGAATTTCTAGCGATTCAGACGGCTTCGCTCCGCCGCGCGCTCCGCTTCGAGGCGTTCAAGGTCCGTTTCCGAGAAGTCCACGTAACTCATGGCGGCCGATATCCCCTCGTGGCCCGCCTTTTCCCGGATCAATCGCGCCATTTCGTGCGCCACGCGTCGATAGCTCGGATGCCCCTGGGGACCGGAGCGGAGTTCGATGAGGTGCATCGCCTCACGCGCGTTCATCTGCATGACGTAGCGAATGCGAAAGGCCAACGCCACGCAGTACTGAGCCTGGTCAGGGAAGTCTTCTCGAAGTACGTTGAAGAGATCGGCGGATCGGCCCAGTGACTCCTGGTAGCGCTCGCTGAGGCCCGCCTCCACGACCACTTCGGGCACGTCAAAGCCCAGATCAACGCTCAGCGGCTGCCATTCGATCGTGAGGAGCCGGTGGCGCTGGAGGTCCCGGAAGGCGCCGTAGTCGCTCACGATCTCGAATCGGTAGTCGGTGCGCTCAAAGGCTCGTCCCGGGCGGTGGCGACGATTGCCGCGCTGACCGACGTAGCTCGAGAGCACGGCCGCGCGCTCGTGCGCGTTCATCGCCGCGACTCGACGGGTTGCCTCGTCGTGCGACGTCGTGGCGTTGGCGAACACGATGGCCTCGAGTACGCGGGTCTCGCCGTCCGGGTCGAACGCGACGAGACGAACGTACTCCCCCGGCGCCTCTTCGCGTACGTCGATCTCCAACGCACGAACCAGGGCGAACGTGGCACTGCGCGTGTCGCGCAGGTACTTCGTCCACGCCACGCCACGTTCGGGAACGTCGAGACGCTTCAAGAAGGAGGGAATCACCTTCACGAGTTCATCGAGCATCATCTGGGCGTAGTCGCGCACTTCGGGCAACGGATGGGCTCGCATGCGCAACAGAAGAGCTTCGTAAGCCTGACCCGATGCGTAGATCCCGAGGTTCGACAGGGCGCTCGCGGGTAACAGTCCTCGCAGGCCATCGAGCGCCTTGGCGCGAATGGCCTGTCGGTAGACGAAGTCCGTGTCGGCGGCCGTCTTCGGGTACTTGAGCGTCAGCCAGTCCGTCAGGTTCGGCAACAACTCCCGGTACGTGTCGAACATGCGGTCCATTTCGCCGATGTAGCGGGCGCCGTAACGCGACTCGAGCACGTCGTTGTCACGATAGAAGCGGTAGAGGCCGTTGCCCAGGCGCTTGTCGTAACCCAAGTAGCGCGTCGACTGTTCGAGGTAGCTCATCAGTCGCCCTCGCTCGAGGACCTTGGTCAAAAGGTTGCTCGCCTGCTCGCAGGCCAAGTGCACGCCCCCCAGTTGCGCTACCGAGTCGTCGCCGTACTCGAAGAAAATCTTCTGGTACAGGTCGTCGGCTCGATTGAGTCCCACCGTTGCGTCGATGGACGCGTCACCGGCCAGTTCGAGGTCGCCCACGAACTCGTCGAGAAAGAGTCGCCGAAGGCTCTTCGAGGACCTCGAGTACCGCGCGAACAGCGCGCCCTTCACGACCTCAGGTAAGTTGACCAGGGCAAAGACTGGGCCTTGAAGGTTGGTGAAGTACCGACGAAGTACCGCCGACTCGGCGTCGGTGAACTCTTCGGCAACGTAGGGATGCATGAAGTTACGAGGTTAGAGGCGAAACTAGTCGCGTGGGTGGACGCTGGAGGCACCCGCGACAACACTGCGCAGTACGGCGTCTCGGGCCTCGAGGGCCACCGCGGCGACCTTCGTGAGGTCACTCATTCGGCCCAACTGCTCACAGAGGTCGGCCACCTGTTTGGCGTTTCTGACGAAGTCCCCCGGCGACGTCTGGCCGATCTCGGCGTCCGCGAGGTCCAGGACCGTACCCAAGGTCACGCCCCGAGCCCAGGCCGCGATGATCGTCGCGAAGTGACCGTCGGGCTCTTTGAAGTGGGGAACCTTGTAGCGCTCCTCGACCTCGCGCAGGTTGGCGGCGATGACCGTGATCTCGCGAAGCCGTTCACTGATGCTGAGTCGCCGCTCTTGACCGAGGCGGTCGTGATGGACGCGCTTCTTCTTCGTCGACACGTGCTGAGCGGCGTTGGCGGCGCGCGTGGATCGCTTGGACTCGTAGACGAAACAGCTCAACAGACCGGCCAGCTCGGCGGCCTCCAAGTCTTCGAAGACGCCCGCGCTGATCGACTCGGCGATGAGGAGGTCGCACTCGTGGTAGATCGAGCGGAGAAGCTGGCCCGAAGGGCTCAGGCGCCAACCGTCGGCGTACCCGAGTTCCTCCAGTACGTGATGACGTGCCACCATCTGGTCGGTGAGTGGACGTCGATGACCCGCGGGGCGTCGATCACGCTCGAACTGTGCGAAAGATCGCCGCACCACGTCGATCGCGGTCTCGTAGTCGAAGTGGTTCACGAGGTTCGCCGTGAAGTTGTAGGTCGGGCGAAACGAGGAGTGCAGATCGGCGGGCGGGGCCAAGGCGACCCGGCCGACGTCGTGGAGTGAAAGGTCACTGGCGAAACAGACGATGGCGTGTCCCTCGTCGTCGAGACCCCGTCGGCCAGCCCGACCCGTCATCTGGGCGTACTCGGCGCTCGTGAGGAACTGACGACCCGCGTCGGAGTACTTCGTGAAGCGTTCGAGGGCCACCGAGCGCGCGGGCATGTTCACGCCGAGCGCCAAGGTCTCGGTCGCGAACACCACGGCGAGCAAGTTTCGCTCGAAGCACGTTTCCACGATCTCACGAAAGGCGGGCACCATGCCCGCGTGATGCATGGTCACGCCGCGTCGAAGAGCGTCGACGAAGTCGGCGTACTCGAGGGCCCGGAGGTCTTCGTCGGAGAAATCACGTAGCCGCGCCTCGGCGATGCTCTCGATCTCTCGTCGCTGCTCGGGTTTGGTGAAGAGCAGTCCGTCGCGACGAAGCTGGTGCACCGCGTCGTCGCAGGCCGCGCGCGAGAAGATGAAGACGATCACCGGCAAAAGGTCGTCGCGCTCGAGCGCCTGCATCAACTCGGAACGTCGAGGCGCTCGAAACGGGGGTGGGGGCGCGCTGGACTTGGGCCCCGTCCACTTGGCGCCCGGGCGAAAGTGACGAGAGGACTTCATCAAGTTATCGACGCGTCGCGCTTCGTCGGAGAGTCGTTGGCCGTTCAAGAGGTCGTGGATCTCCGCCGTGGGCTGACCGCGCTTCATGAAGGCGACGTGGTTGTGCAGCACGATGGGCCGCGTCTTTTCCACCACGATGGTCGTCGGACCTCGGACGTGTGCGAACCACTCGCCGAGAAAGTCAGCGTTGCCAATGGTCGCCGACAACGCAACGAATCGCACCGGGGTCGGCGTGAGGATGAGTACTTCCTCCCACACTCCCCCGCGAAACGGGTCCTGGAGGTAATGCACTTCATCGAGCACGACGAGGCCGAGCGCCGTCAGTTGGTCCGACTCCGTGAGCAACATGTTGCGCAGTACCTCCGTCGTCATCACGACCACGGGGGCGCTTCGGTTGACCGACGTATCTCCCGTCAACAGACCCACTCGCGCGTCACCGTAGAGGTCACAGAGTTCGTGGTACTTCTGATTCGACAACGCCTTCAGGGGCGTCGTGTAGAACGTCCGTTGCTCGCGCTCCAGCTCTCGTCCAATCGCGTAGTTCGCCACCAGCGTCTTGCCCGAACCCGTCGGGGCACTGACGAGGACGTTGACACCCTTGTCGACCGCCTCGATCGCGTCGATCTGGAAGCGGTCGAGGCCGAAACCAAGACCGTTGATGAATCGACGACGGTACTCGAGCACGCTCACTTGTGCAGCAGCTTGCCGACGGCAATGGCGAGGAAGTAGAAGACGACGAGAGGTACGCCTAGGGCGGCCATCGACAGCGGGTCCCCACTCGGCGTGAAGACTGCGGACGCGATCGTGATCGCGATGACGGCGTAGCGCCAGCCTCGCAGGAGCTGTTTGGGCGAGACGATGTTCACCAGTTCCAGTGCCACGAGCACGACGGGAAAGAGGAAGGTGAGACCGAAGATGAACATCATCAACAAGAAGAGGGTCAGGTACTGATTGGGGTTGTACTCGGTGATCAACGACGTGCCGCCGATGGACTTCAAGAACTGGATGGCGTGAGCGAAGCTGAAGTACGCCAGCACGATGCCCGCGCAGAAGAACACCAACGAGGTCGACACGAACGGGATGATGTAACGCCGCTCACGGGACTTGAGGCCCGGCGTGATGAAGCGCCAGACCTGCCACAAGATGATGGGAGACGAGACAAGGAAGCCCGTGAAGAAGGCGATCTTCACTCGCAGCGTGAGACCGTCGAGAGGATTGGTGACCAGGAACTTGCAGTGTCCTGGGACGGCGGAACAGTAGGGGTCTTGAAGGATCGTGAGAATGTGGGGGTAGAAGACGAAGCCGGCGACGCCAAAGACGAGGATTGCCACCGCGATGACGAGGAATCGACGCCGCAGTTCGGCCAGGTGCTCGGCCAGCGTCATGCCACTCTCGGCGCGTCGAAATTTTGACATGGAGGCTTAGTTCAGCGAGGGATCGGGCGGCGGCGACGGGTCGTCGGGTCGCTTGAGTGGTGGCGCGGGCGGCCGCGGCGTCGTGAGCAGTGGCGTCGACTCGTCGCCGGTGACGTCGCTCTCGGGCGCTTTCAAGAGGTTGGCTGCCGCCTCCTTCGCGTCCACGCGGTCGGCGAGTTGATTTAGCAGGTTCACTGGGCTGCGCGCGATGCGAGCGATGTCGCCGGTGCTCGGGAGGTCGGGAATCGCTTCTCGAACTTCGGCCTCAACCTTCTCTTGAAGGTTCTTGATGGCGCGCCAGGCCGCGCCGAGTTTGTGCGCCACTTCGGGTAACTTGTCCGGCCCCATGAGCAGCATGACCACGCCGACAATCACCATGAGTTTTATTGGGCTCAAACTGAACACGTCCCCATTGTAGGACGGGAAACCTCAAGGTTTTAGAGCCAGACGACGCGTGACAGGGGTCAGTTCCGCACGAAGACTTTGCCAATGATGTCCGAACGCGGGACCGTTCCCCGACGGCGACGGTCGCACGAGACCGTGAGAACACGCTGGGCGACGGCGACGTGGACGCATCGCCGGTCGCCGCGTCATCCGTAGCGGCCGCCGCCCCTTCAACAACTAGTCACCGCGAGCGGCGTCAACCGTGACGTTCGAGGGAGGCCAACAGCTTCTGGAAACGCTCGTCGGTGCTCTTGAAGGGGTCCTTCAGCAAGACCGTGCGCTGCATCTCATCGTTCAGCTTGAGGTGCACCCAGTCGACGGTGTAGTCACGGCGCCAGTGCTTGGCGGCTTGAATGAAGGTGCCACGCATGTGCGCGCGCGTCGTGGGCGGCGGCGTCGTCGTGGCGCGTTCCACCTCGTCATCACTGACCATGCGTTCGAAGTGTCCCTTCGCTGAACGGCGGTAGAAGAGTCCGCGATCGAGGTTGGTGTCGTGATAGATCAGGTCGATCAGGGCGATCTTGGGATCACTCAGATCGACACCGCTTCGTTCACGTTCACGGTCGATGATCTGGAGTTTGGCAATCCAGTCGACCCGATCGGCGAGACCCATCGGGTCACTGCGGTACTGCTCGATCACCTCGCGCCAGAGGCGCACCGCGTGTACTTGGTCGGCCGGAAGGTCGCGGACCCCGACGAACTTCTCGGCGCGCTCACAGAGGTCCTCTTGGATCTCCAGCGCGGTCAGGTCGCGGCCGTTCATGAGTTTGACCGGCTCCTTGCTCCAGAGGTCGTACGAGATGTCGCGCAGCGCGTTGATGGGCGACGCCATGGCGTAGTCGCGAAGCTGGACGATGTCGTCTTCAATCATCGCCAAGACCACCGAGGCCGTGCCGATCTTCAGGTACGTCGCGAACTCACTCATGTTCGAGTCGCCGACGATGACGTGGAGTCGCCGGAACTTCTCGGGATCGGCGTGGGGTTCGTCGCGGGTGTTGATGATCGGGCGACTCCTCGTCGTCGCGGAGGAGATCGCTTCCCAGATGTGCTCGGCGCGCTGGCTCATGGAGTAGGCCGTGCCCTTGGCGTTGGTGACGACCTTGCCCGCGCCCGAGAAGATCTGGCGACTTATGAGAAACGGGATGAAGACGCTTTCGAGTCGGCTGAGATCTTCGATGCGCTCGATGCAGTAGTTTTCGTGACAGCCGTACGAGTTGCCGGTGGAGTCCGTGTTGTTCTTGAAGAGATAGATGTCGCCGCGTATGCCTTCGTCGCTCAGTTGGGACTGCGCGTAGCCGACCAGTTCACGAAGAATCGACTCGCCGGCTTTGTCCTGGGCGACGAGATCGCTCAACGAGTCGCACTCGGCGGTGGCGTACTCGGGGTGGCTGCCCACGTCGAGATAGAGCCGACTGCCGTTCTCGAGAAAGACGTTCGACGAGCGGCCCCAGGCGACGACCTTTCGAAAGAGGAACCGCGAGACCTCGTCGGGACTGAGGCGCCGTTGACCGCGCAGGGAGAAGGTGATCCCGTACTCAGTCTCTACGCCGTAGATTCTCCGTAACATGACGTGACCCGAGCCAAACTCAGCTCAGCAGCTCTTTCACTTGTTCGTCCGTGAGTCGCAAGAACGTGCGACGAATCCCACGGTCTTCGAGGATGCCCACCTCGAGCTCCTCCGGTGGAATGACCCGGTCAGGTCCGGACAGCGCCGTGGACGCGTTGTGCAGCGTGGTGGCGAGTGACTGGAGCGAGTCCTCCGACAACGCAAAGCGGTCCTTGATGGTTTCGGCGTCGCCACCGAGCACCGCGAAGCGTGGCTCGTCGGAGATAGTCCCCTCGTAGGCGACACGATAGAGCTTGGTGGGGCGAAGCTTGTTGCCCAACTGCGCGACGAGGATCTCGACCTCCAGGGGTTTTTGTCCCTCCGTGAACATGTCGCCCAAGTGCTGCGCGTAGTAGTTCGCCAGTGCTCGCGCGTCCACGTCCTCTCGAGAGTACGTGTAGCCCGTGGAGTCGGCCCAGCGAATGCCAGCCTCGCGCAGTCGATCGAACTCGTTGTACTTGCCCACACCCGCGAAGGCGATACGGTCGTAGACCTCTGAGATCTTGTTCAACGAGGCCGAGGGATTCTCCGCCACCAGCACCACGCCGTTGTCGTAGATCGCCGCGACGATCGATCGCCCGCGCGCGATGCCCTTCTGGGCGAACTCGGCCCGGTCCTTGATGAGCTGTTCGGGCGAGACGTAGAAGTAGTTCGTCATCGAAGCGTTCCACCGGCCACGCCGCGCGATTCGGTGCGGCGTTCATTGATCTGGCGGAACCGTTCGCCCACCTCGGGGGCGGCGATCTCTTGAAAGCCTTCCGCACTCACGCTGATCATCATCGGAAAGATGTTGCGTACGAAATCGGGTCCGCCCGTGTTGGGGTCGTTGTCACCGGCCTCGTAGAGCGCGAGCGCGCCCAACTCGAGGGCTCCCTCTCGGTCCAAGTCCGATCGAAAGCCGAGACGCAAGGCGCCCTCGGCGAAGGGTGAGCCCGAGCCGATCGTCGCAAAGTCGAAGCGTTCGTAGCAACCCCCGGCGCCGTCGTACTCGAAGATGCGCCCCACCAAGTGGCTTTCGTCCCACCCCGCGAGGAGCGGCAGCACCAGCAGCGGCGACGAGAGATTGTTTCGTTGGATGATGGGCGAAAGGTAGTTGGCCTTACCCTCGAGGCTGAGCGCCGAGTCGGTCATCTTCTCGTAGTGCTCGAAGGACAGTTGCGCGATCTTCAAGAGCTCCATGCCGCGCGCGGCGCTACCCGATATCGCCAGCGCCGTGAAGCGATCGGCCGGTTCGATCTTTCGCACGTCGCGACTGGCGATGTAGTTACCGGTGGCCTGACGGTCGCCGACCATGACGACGCCATGGTCGTAGCGAACGGCGATGACGGTCGTCGCGTGTGGCGCGTCCTCGTGGAGAGCCCCCCGCGACGGCGCGAGACCCATCGAGTCCGCGTAGTGCCAAAACGAGGGTCCGGGATCACCGTGGGCACTGAAGAGCGGAAGTCCCACGCCTACTCGCCGCCTTTTTGTACGTAGTTACGTACGAACTCCTCAGCGTTCTCTTCGAGAACTTCGTCAATCTCATCCAGCAAATCGTCGAGGTCGGCCTTCAGCTGGTCACCCTTCGTCGCGTCGATCGAGACGTCGCTCGAGGTCTCGCTCGCGCGCTCACTGCGCTGTTTTTGAATTCGTTCTCGTTCACTCATACGTCAGTTCTACCTGTCTAGTGCGGCAAGAAGTTCGTTTGCCGTCGTACTCGTTTCTAGCAACTCCGAGGTGAGCGCATGGGTACCCCTTAGGGGATCAAGCATTGGCACACGTTGAAGGGGTCCCTCACCGAGATCAAAGACGACCGAATCCCAGTTCGCGGCCACGATCTGTTCCGGAAATCGCGCCACGCACTGGCCGCGAAAGTAGGCCCGTGTGGTGAGGGGAGGATTGTGAACGGCTTCACGAACCTCGGCCTCGCCGCAGAGACGGCGAAGTCCCACGCGCTGGGCGAGCGAGTGCGTGGGGCGTAGATCGTGATACTGCAGGTCGATGGCGCGCAGCTTCGCGTCGTGGTCGCGCAGCGTGTACCGCTCCTGGTAGCCGTTCACGACGCGAAGTTTCGCCACCCAGTCCACCCGGTCGGCGACGCCGTCGCGGTCGTCGCGCACGCCGTCGAGCATCTCGCGCCACTGGGTCAAGATGAGCCCGACTTCGTCACTCTCGGCGACGGCGCTGGCGCCCGTCCGCCCGACGTAGTCCTTCGCTACGTGCCACAACTCGTCCTGGAAGTCCCAGGCGCTCCGCGAGCGGTCATCGTCACAGGCGACGGTCTCGCGAAGAGTGAGATCCCTCGCGAACGCACGAACGGCGTGCACCGGCGATCGCGGCAGTGCCGGAAAGTCCACGGGGCCGAACTCCTCGAGGGCGGCCAAGAGCAGCGCCGTGGAGCCGAGCTTGACGAAGGTCGCGACTTGGCTCATGTTGGCGTCACCGATGATCACGTGGAGTCGTCGAAAACGTTCGGCGTCGCTGTGCGGCTCGTCGCGGGTGTTGATGATCGGACGCTTCAGCGTGGTCTCGAGGCCCACGATCTCCTCGAAGAACTCCGCGCGCTGGGAGAGTTGGAACGCCGGGTTGTGCTCGAGCGCGGCTTCAGTCTCGGCGCCCACCTTGCCCGCCCCGATCACGACTTGGCGAGAGACGAAGTGCGGCACCATCGCCCGCACGAGGTGGGCGAACTCGACGTCACGTCGCACGAGGTAGTTCTCGTGCGTTCCGTAGGAGTTCCCCTTGCCGTCGGAGTTGTTCTTGTAGAGCGTGATGGCCAGCGCGGGGTCGAGCGACTCGTTCGCGATGGCGAGCGCGCGGCGCATGATCTCTTCGCCGGCGACGTCGTAGAGCGTGGCCTCGAGCGGCGTGCGGCACTCGGGCGACGAGTACTCGGGATGCGCGTGGTCGACGTAGAGGCGCGCGCCGTTGGTGAGGACGGTGTTGGCGAGGTGCGTCTCGACGATCGGCGCGAACGACGTCAGGTCGACGCGACCGCGCGCGTCCATCTCGGGTGTCTCGCCGTCGAAGTCCCAGTTGATTCTTGTGCGGCCCTGCTGCGCGTAGGCGTTGACGATGATGCTCGACGAGGTGATCGGGTCATAGTCCGGTCCCCCGGCGATGCCGTACTCCGTCTCGATGCCGAGAACCTTCGCGATGGCCATGGAGCTAGAGATACTGTCCGGTTCCAACGTGCTGGATGGAGCGACCACCCTTCTCGTCATCATCTTCACGATTGATGAGGACGCGAATGAAGATGATTCGTTCGCCCTTCTTTCCCGAGATGCGGGCCCAGTCGTCGGGGTTCGTGGTGTTGGGCAGGTCTTCGTTCTCGCGGAACTCCTGGCGAATCGACTCGAAGAGGTCCTCCTTGCGCAGACCCCTCCCCAGGTCGGCGATTTCGCGCTTCACGGCGATCTTCTTCGCGCGGCGCACGATGTTCTCGATCATGGCACCTGACGCGAAGTCCTTGAAGTAGAGGACCTCCTTGTCGCCGCCTTGGTACGTCACCTCGAGGAAGCGGTTCTCGTCGTCGACGCGGAACATGTTCGACACGGTCTCTTCGATGATCAACTGGACGGCCTTGGCACGGTCCCCACCTCCGAGTTCTCGAACGGTCGACTCATCGAGGGGCAAGTCCACGTGGAGGTAGCGCTGGAAGATCTGGGCGGCCGCCTCGGCGTTGGGACGTTCGATCTTGATCTTGACGTCGAGGCGCCCCGGACGAAGAATCGCGGGGTCGATCAGGTCCTCGCGGTTGGTAGCGCCGATGACGATGACGTCGCGCAGTGACTCCACACCGTCGATCTCCGCTAGGAGTTGCGGCACGATCGTTGACTCCATGTCCGAACTGATGCCGCTGCCACGGGTGCGAAAGAGTGAGTCCATCTCGTCGAAGAAGACAATGACCGGCACGCCCTCTTCGGCTTTCTCCCTCGCCCGCTGAAAGACCACCCGGATCTGACGTTCCGTCTCACCCACGTACTTGTTGAGTAGTTCGGGGCCCTTGATGTTCAAGAAGTACGAGCGAACGTTTCGATTCCCGGTGAGTTCGCCGACCTTCTGTGACAGTGAGTTCGCGACGGCCTTGGCGATCAACGTCTTGCCACAGCCCGGGGGTCCGTAGAGCAAGATTCCCTTCGGGGCGGGCAGGTCGTAGTCGTGAAAGAGGGCCCGGTGCAGGTACGGCAGTTCGACGGCGTCGGTGATGGCTTCGATCTGCGCGTCCAGGCCACCCACGTCCGCGTACGTGATGTCGGGGACCTCTTCGAGGATCAACTCTTCGGCTTCTTGGCGGATGAGCTTCTCGGTGAGGAGATTGGAGCGAAGGTCCAAGAGCAGCGCGTCGCCACTGCGCAGCTTGACCGAGCGAAGTGCTTCCGCGAGTTCAACCACCCGCTCCTCGTCGGCCCGACCGTAGACGAGGACGCGTCGTTCGTCGAGCACCTCTTTCACGGTCACGACTTCGCCCTGCCCGTCCGCGTCGCGCACCCCGATGACGGTGAAGGACTCATTCAAAACGACTTCGTCGCCGCGAGCAATCTGGGCGGGGTCGAGCCCGGGGTGCAGGGCGACGCGCATCTTTCGACCCGAGGCGAAAATGTCCACCGAACCGTCCTCGTTGAAGCCGGTGAACGTGCCGTAGACGGCCGGGGGTTGGGTCAGCTTCTCGACCTCGTCACGCAGCGCCGTGATCTGATCACGCGTCTGTTGAATGGTGATCGTCAGTTTCTCGTTATTGGAACGGCTCTGTGAAAGTTGGCCGCGGGCCTCGAGGAGCTTCTCTTCCAGCAGTTCAATACGTCGGTTGGCCTGATCGACGTCGCTCAGGGTCAGGTCACGCGAAGAGTTCGTGGCGGCGGACTCGTTGCGCTCATCGCGCGAAGAATCGTGAAAACCTTGAGAACCGTCCATATCGCCACCCTAGGGGAGTAAGTGCCACCGGGAGAGGTCACGTCTAACGTCGCTCTGCTACTAGAGTGACTACACGCATTTCGCCACGGAGGACACGTAAATGAAGGTTTGGATTGACCAAGACCTCTGCACGGGGGATGGACTCTGTGAAGAGATCTGCCCCTCGGTCTTCACTCTGCTCGACGACGGTCTCGCCTACGTGAAGCAGGGCGCCGACGTGAAGAGCAGTCCCGGTGGCGCCGAAGGTGTGGCCGTGGTCCCCTCGGAGTTCGAAGACGCCGTCATCGAAGCCTCCGAAGAGTGCCCGGGCGAGTGCATCTTCATCGAACGCGACTAGTCACCCTCGAGACGTCCGACGAGGCGTCGCGCGGACGTCAGAAATCCCGTGTGGGCCACCATTCGGTGATCGGGTCGCACCGAGCGTCCGTCGACGTGCCAGGTGCGTCGAAGGATCTCCACGGTCTCTTCCAATCCAAACGAATTGTGGTGCAGTGCCTCGCGCAGCAGCTGGGTTTGATTGATGGTCGGTAGGTAGGCCAGGAATATCCCACCTGGACGGAGTGCGCCTTCGGCGTGCTTGACGACGTCCCACGGTTCGGGCATGTCGAGGATGACGCGATCGAGGTCAACCTCGTCGATGCCCTCGGTGACGTCGCGAATCTTCACGTCGTAGGGAAGGTTCTCACCCAGCATGTCGCGGACGTTCTTCATGGCGTGTTGGGCAAAGTCTTCACGGATCTCGTACGCGGTGATGATCGCGCCCGCGCGCAGCAGTGTCATCGACAGAGCTCCAGATCCCACGCCCGCTTCGAGTACCCGCATCCCGGGTCCCACGTCCGCCTGCATCAAAATGGCGCCGAGGTCCTTGGGGTAGATGACCTGCGCACCACGGGGCATTTTCAGCACGACGTCCGAGAGTGTTGGGCGCAGTACCAAGAACGATCGCTCCGTGCTGGAGCGTATGAGTGAACCCTCCAACGCACCGATGACGTCGTCGTGCTGGACGATGCCGGCGTGGGTGTGAAAGGCCGAACCCTCTTTCAGGGTGACGAGGTAGTGGCGATCTTTCGCGTCGATGAGCATGACGCGCTCACCCTCGCCGAGCTGCGCACCCCTCACGGTTTCTCTCTCTTCGCGCGCTTGGAGGATTTGGACGATCGCGCGTCGATGAAGCGAAAGAGCACGATGCCGAGGGCAACGGAGAGCCACTTTGGCGATTTCTGGGCCCACGCGCGACCGAGCGCGGCGGCGGCGGCGACGCGAAACACGCGGCGAAGCACTTACGCCTTCTTACGCGCGCGGCGACCGTGAAGTCGTCCCCAGAGGTACCCCGTCACGACACCACCGAGCCCCACGGCGGCCACCGTGGGCTTCGACGAGGTCATGGAGCTGCCCATTTGTACTTGGTCGGGCAGGAAAGAGCGCAGGGATGCCTCGAGTTCACGTCGCGTCTTTGCGTGCTCGCTCACTTGGAGCCCTTCAGTCGACGCTTCGCGGTGCCGCTGACGACGCGCCACGCCGTGAGCGCCATGACGACGAGGGCCAGCACCGCGACGATCACGTAGGGCAACCACGACAGTGAACCGTCGAGGACGCGGAACTGCCACTGCAGGTAGCGAAGGGATCCGAGCAGCAACAAGACGGCCCCGAAACCCACGAAGACGCTGCCGAGCGCCCCCCACACGATGAAACGCCCAAGATCCTTGAGGGGCTTGATCGTCTCTTCCTTGACGTAACGAATCGCCAAATCACGCAGCTCGTCGAAATCGCGTTGCAGTGACGCTCCTCTAAGGAACCGGCGCCACGTCGAGTTCTTCACGGCCCAAGCCTACTCAGTGCGCTCTTTTATCAGGTACGTCGAACTCGCCGTGGCGATGAGTCGCTCGTCGCCATCGACGATCGTCGCCTCGAGGAACGAGATCACCTTGCCCGCTTTCAACACGGTCGCCACGCACGTGAGCAGGTCCCCGGCCCGGGCAGAACGCAGGAACGTCACCTTCATCTCGGTGTTGGCGACGGTGACGCGTCGATCGCCCGCGACCGTCACGGCCGAGGCGCCCATGGCCGAGTCGAGCAGGGCCGCCAGAAAGCCGCCCTGCACGCGACCGGCGGGATTCAAGAATCGTTCGTCCGCTCGGGCGCGCCATACCGTTCGTCCGGGCACGGACTTGTCGACGCACGTCATGCCCAGCGTCAAGTCGCAGTTGGGAGGAATCTGCAGCGCCACGTGGTGAGACTACTCTCGGCCCCGCTCGACGACGAGGGGCGATTCGGTACTGTTCTAGTCATGACTGACGATCTCTACCACGGTGCCAGCGAGTTGGAAGGGCGCGTCATCCGTGAGATCGTCGCGGTGGCCATGGACGCGCCCGCGAGGGCCAAGTCGGGACACAGTGGCACCGCCATGGCGTTGGCTCCCTTGGGCGTGATGCTCTGGGGCCGAATCATGCGCCACGATCCCTCGACGCCTCACTGGCCCGATCGCGACCGATTCATCATGAGCTGCGGTCACGCGTGCGTCTTGCAGTACGCCCTCGCGCACGAGTTCGGCTACGACTTGAGCGTCGACGACCTCAAGGCGTTTCGCCAAGCTCATTCAAAGACGCCGGGTCACCCCGAGCGCGGTGACACCCCGACCGTCGAGGTGACGACGGGCCCTCTCGGCCAAGGCATCGCCAACGGCGTCGGTATGGCGCTGGCCGAGCGGATCCTGCGCTTCGACCACGGCGAGGACCTCGTCAGTCACCGAACGTGGGTCGTCGCGGGTGACGGTTGCCTCGAAGAAGGCGTGAGTCACGAGGCGGCGTCACTCGCCGGTTCCCTCGGTCTCGATCGACTGACGGTCTTCTACGACGACAATCACATCACGATCGATGGACCCACCGAGCTCGCGCTGCACGATGACGCGGCCGAACGGTTCGCGGCCTACGGCTGGCACGTAGTGGTAGTGGGTGAACACGCCAACGACCTGGACGTACTCGAGGAGGCCACGCGTGCGGCCATCGCCGAGACCAACCGACCCTCTCTCATCATCGTGCGTTCGCACATTGGCTTCCCCTCCCCCACGATGATGGACACGAAAGAGGCACACGGGAATCCGTTCAGCCCCGACGCCATCTCCACCGTGAAGAAGATCCTCGGCGTACCCGACGAGCCGTTCGTCTTCGATCCCGAGAATTCACGTGCGTTGGTGGCGTCGATCCGCGCGCGTCGCGAAGACCGTGTCGCCTGGGAGGCGCGCGTCGCGGCGGCGGGCACGAAGGGCGTTGAACTCTTGGAGCAACTCGACACCAACGGCGCCGCGGTCGTCGCGACGAGACCGGCGCCCTTCGAGCCCGGCTCGATGGTCGCCACGCGCAAGGCCCTGCAGCGCGCGATGGACGTCTTCGCCCCCCAGACGCCCGGGCTGACCGCCGGTTCGGCGGACCTGACGGATAACACGGGCGTCGTCCTGGTCGGTGCCCAGACGCAGAACGCCTCATCCCCCGGCGGCCGACAGATCCACTACGGCATTCGTGAGTTCGCCATGACCGCCGTCCTCGTCGGACAGGCCCACCACGGTGGTCTTCGACCCGCCGGATCCACGTTCTTCGTCTTCAGCGACTACGCGCGACCCGCCGTTCGACTCGCGGCACTCAGCCACGCCGGCGCGCTGATGGTGTACACCCACGACTCCGTGGGCGTGGGTCAAGATGGACCGACCCACGAGCCCGTCGAACACTTGATGGCGTTGCGGGCCATGCCGAACCTGCACGTGGTTCGCCCGAGTGACGCCAACGAGACCCTCGACCTCGTGGAAGAGTTCCTCACCGCCAAGGTGCCACACCCCACCGCCCTCGTCCTTACGCGCCAGGACGTCAAGGTCTTCGCCGAGGCCGAGGCGGAGGCCAGTCGCCACGGTGCACGTCGAGGGGGCTACGTCGTTCGAGAGAACGCGGACGCGGTCTTCACCCTCGCGAGTACGGGATCGGAGGTCGCGGTCTGCCTAGCGGCGGCCGACGATCTCGCGGCGAAGGGCGTCGTCACACGCGTGGTAGCGCTGCCGTGCTGGCGTTGCTTTGACGGGCAGCCCCCCGACTATCGAAACGACGTCTTGCGTCGCTCGATTCCCTCCGTGTCGCTCGAAGCGGGCGCGACGTTGGGTTGGGCGAACTACGTCGACGAGTCGATCGGCATCAACGCCTTTGGCATGTCGGCCCCCGGTGACGTGGTCCTCGAGCACTTCCGTATCGTCCCTTCGACCGTGGTCACCCACGTCGAACGCGTTCTAAGTGAGAGAGCATGACCAGCCTGAACGACCTCTACGCCGACTACGGTCAAAGTCCTTGGATTGACAACATTCGCCGCGATTGGTTGGTCGACGGGACGTTGGCCGCGTTCGTCACCAACGGCGTGCGGGGGGTGACGTCGAACCCCTCAATCTTCGCCAAAGCCCTCGCGACGTCGACGGCCTACGACCAGCTCATCGCGAGTTCGAGCGACGACAACGCCGAAGACCTCTTCGAGACGTTGGCCGTCCACGACGTCCGCGACGCCTGTGACGTGTTGGCGCAGGTCCACGAGACCTCGCGAGCGGACTTCGCGGCCGGCCGACGCCGCTACCTCGACGGCTTCGTGTCGCTCGAGGTCTCGCCTCGCCTGGCCCGCGACACGGAAGGAACCATCGCCGCGGCCCGTCGCCTGCACGCCAAAGTGGACCGTCCGAACGTGATGATCAAGATTCCCGCGACGAAGGAGGGCCTGCCGGCCATTCGAGCGACGCTCGGCGCGGGCATCAACGTGAACGTGACGCTGATCTTCTCCCTGGCGCGCTACGACGAGGTCATCGAGGCCTGGAGTGCCGGGGTGCGTGACGCCTACGACGCCGGCCACGACGTCGGCGCTATCGCCAGCGTCGCCTCGTTCTTCGTCTCTCGCGTTGACGTCGCCGTTGACGCTCTGCTACCCATGGGCGACCCCCGCCGCGGCACGACGGCGAACGCGCAGGCCGCCGCCGCGTACGTGCTCTATCGAAGCAGCGTGAGCGCGGATCCGGTGTCGTCACTCCTCGCGAACGGTGCCCAGGTACAGCGTCCACTCTGGGCGTCGACGTCCACGAAGAATCCCACGTACGACGACCTCTTGTACGTCAATCGCCTGGTCGGTGACGAGACGGTGAACACCATGCCCGACGCCACGTTGGCCGACGCTCTCGATCACCCGGAGTTCTCGTCATCGTATCTTCTGAGCAAGGAGACGACGCACGCCGCCGCCGCCGAGCTGGAGACGTTATCGCCGGACGTCGATCTCGATCGCGTGACCCAACAGTTAGAAGAAGAGGGCGTGGCGTCCTTCGCCAAGTCCTACGATGACCTGCTGGCGACGGTGTCGTCCAAGATGAAGACGTCGAAATAACGTCGACGAGCCTCTCGCGTCGGAATCATCGCGTGGACGAGTCCTGTGTCACTTCTTAGGGTCGCGTCCTAGGATGCGTCCATGACGACGCTGCGAGGTTCTTGGACCCTGAACGACCTACTGAACGCGACGGCGGCCTCGCTCGCTGACGGAGCCTACGAGAAGGCGCGAAGCAAGCACGGCTTCGTCGTCACGTACTCGCCCAAGGTCTTCGTCCCCTTGACGAAACTCTGTCGGGACCGCTGTGGCTACTGCACGTTCGCCCAGGCGCCGGCCCACGTCGCGTCACCGTACTTGAGTTTGGACGAGGTCATGGCCATCGCCCGAGCCGGACGAGACGCGGGCTGCACCGAGGCGCTCTTCACGCTCGGTGAGCGACCCGAGTTGCGCTACGACGACGCGGCGCGCTGGCTCGCCGCGCGCGGGTACCACTCGACGGTCGACTACGTGGCCTCGGCGGCGCAGATGGTCCTCGAAGGTACTGGCCTGTTGCCCCACGCGAACGCGGGCGCCCTCTACGAACACGAACTAGCGCAGCTGCGCACGGTCAGCGCGTCTCAGGGCATGATGCTCGAGACGTTGGCCGACGTTCCAGCTCACCGCTTGGCCCCCGACAAGGAGCCACGCCGTCGCTTGGACACGATGCGCTTCGCGGGCGAGTTGAAGATTCCCTTCACCACCGGACTGCTGGTGGGCATCGGCGAGAATCGTCGAGACCGTCTCGACGCCCTCGAAGCCATCGCCCTCTCGCACCTGCAGTTCGGCCACGTGCAAGAAGTCATCGTGCAGAACTTTCTGCCCAAAGCGCGCACCGCCATGGCGTCACACCCACCCGCGAGCGACGAGGAGTTCCACTGGACTATCGCCGCGGCGCGCCTGATCCTCCCCGACGACGTCCACCTTCAGGCGCCGCCCAATCTCAGTGACGACCCCGCGCGACTGCTCGACTTTGGCATCGACGACTTTGGCGGCATCTCGCCCGTCACGGCCGACCACGTCAACCCCGAACGCCCGTGGCCCGCGGTGTCCGCCCTCGCGAGCGAGTGCGATCGACGTGGATTCCACCTAACGCCTCGGCTCACGGCCTACCCCGAGTTCGTGAGCGATCGGACGGACTTCCTCGACGAGAGGGTGCGACCATTCGTCCTCGCCCAGTCCGACGCGCACTCGCTGGCCCGCAACGACGCCTGGTACTCGGGTACCGACCACACCCCTCCGGCGCCGCCGAGTTCGACGACGCGGACGAGCGAGGTGTCGAGTCTGCTCGATCGCTACGAGCCGGGCTACGAGTTCGACGCGCGAGAGTTGGTGACGCTGTTCAACGCCCGCGGCGGCGACTACAACGCGGTCGTCGATCTCGCGAACGCCGTTCGCCAAGATCTCGTGGGCGACGCGGTGAGCTTCGTCATCAACCGCAACATCAACTACACCAACGTCTGCACCTTCAAGTGCCGCTTCTGCGCGTTCTCGAAGGGTCCCCTGTCGCTGAACCTGCGCGGCGATCCCTACCTCTTGACCCTCGAAGAGATCACCGAGCGCGTTCGAGAGGCCGAACAGCGTGGCGCGACGGAAGTCTGTCTCCAAGGTGGCATCCACCCCAAGTTCGACGGTGACTACTACGTCCACGTGGTGGCTGCCGTGCGAGCCGGTTCCCCGTCGATCCACATCCACGCCTTCAGTGCACTCGAGGTCTTCGAAGGAGCGCGACGCTCGGGTCAGGACCTCGCGTCGTACCTCATACGCTTGAAGGACGCGGGACTGAAGACGCTGCCCGGCACCGCGGCGGAGATTCTCGACGACCGGATCCGGGCCGTCCTCTGTCCCGACAAGATCAACTCGAACCAGTGGCTCGAGGTTCACCGTACGGCGCACGAAGTGGGACTTCGCTCGAACATCACCATCATGTTCGGCGCCGTGGAGGGACCCGAGAGTTGGGCTACGCACCTGCTGCGCACGCGCGAACTTCAGAAGCGCACCGGCGGCTTCACCGAGTTCGTGCCGCTCCCCTTCGTTCACATGGCGACGCCGCTGTTCTTGAAGGGTCGTTCGCGGAAGGGTCCGACCTTTCGTGAGGCCGTGTTGATGCACGCGGTCGCGCGCCTGCACTACGCGACGTTGATCGACAACATCCAGGTGAGTTGGGTGAAAATGGGCGTCGAAGGCTCCCGGCGTATCCTCCAAGCGGGTGCCAACGACCTCGGTGGCACCTTGATGGACGAGAACATCTCGCGCGCCGCGGGCGCCACCCACGGTCAGGAGATGGACGTGAGGTCACTGGAGGACCTCGTGGCGCCGCTCGATCGCCCGCTGCACCAGCGAAGCACCCTCTACCAGACGCTGTAGCCGTGGCCTCGCTCATCGAAACGCTCCTCGACGACATCGCTGAGGACACGGCTCTCTCCGACGATCGGCGCGAACTGCTGCACGACCTGCTCGAGCGCGTCGTCGCGGTGGCCGTGTCCGACGCCGACACGAAGGACATGCGCGTCGCCGTGCACGCGGTCAACGAACTCCTCGAGGCGTTCAGCCTCTTCGAGAGGTGGAGCGACCGCTCAAAGTTGACCATCTTCGGGTCAGCTCGAACCGAGATCGATAGCCCGCTCTACGAGATGACGCGCGATTTGGCCCAAGCCATGGCCGAACGCCACTGGATCGTCATCTCCGGGGCCGGGCCCGGAATCATGGAGGCGTCGGCGCGTGGCGCGGGCATGGCCAACACCTTGGGGGTCAATATTCAGTTGCCGTTCGAACAGAACGCGAACGCGTACATCGACACCGTCGAGAATCTCGTCACCATGAAGTACTTCTTCACGCGCAAGGTCGCTTTGACACGTCCTTCGAACGCTTTCGTCGTCCTGCCGGGGGGACTTGGCACCATGGACGAGCTCTTCGAGGTCTTGACGCTGCTCGACACCGGCAAGACCACCCCGGCGCCGGTGGTCTTGCTCGATACCCCCGACGGCATGTTCTGGAAGCAGTGGATGGCCTTCATCAACGACGGCATCGTACGCAACCACTACGTCGCCACCGACGACATGTTTCTGGTTCGACTCGCGACGTCGATTGCCGACACGGTCGACGAGATCGAACGCTTCTACTCGAACTACCGAGACTTCGCGGTCGAAGGGTCGCGAGGACTCATGTCCATTCGCCACGCACCCACGCCCCAACAACTCGACGATCTTCGCGCGACGGTGGCGATGTTCGACGAAGGCGAAGGTTACCGAGTGGAGAACGACCAGACCCTCTCCTTTGGCTTCGACGGGCGCAACTACTCCAACCTGCGCCAGGTGATCGACGTCGTCAACGACTGGGTGGCCTAGTCGGCGTCGCTGCGACGAAGGAGGTGTTCGGCCTTTTGAAGGCTACGACGTACCTTGGAGAGCTGGCGTTCCAGCTCTTTGGCGCCCTCGGCCTCGTCACTGCGTAACTGCGCGCGGACGGCGTCGAAGATGGCATCGGCGACGCGACGCTCGAGCGCGGCGACCTCGTCGGCCAATTCGTCAAGGGACTCCATTAGTCGACGGTGACGACGTCGAGGTCACCGTCGGCGTACTGGGCCCGCAGTACTTTCTTGTCGAACTTGCCCACGCTGGTCTTGGGCACGCTCTCGATGAAGCTCCAACGTTCGGGTAGCCACCACTTCGCGACGCGCTCGGCGAGGAACTCCTTGAGCTCGAGCGCGCTCACCGCGACGTCGGGCTTCAAGACCACGCAACACAGCGGTCGTTCTTGCCACTTGTCGTCGGGCACCGCGATCACCGCGGCTTCGAAGACCGCCGGATGCGCCATCATCGTGACTTCGAGTTCGACCGAGCTGATCCACTCGCCACCGGACTTGATGACGTCCTTCGTCCGGTCGCTCACCACCATGAATCCCTCGGCGTCCAGCGTGCCGATGTCGCCGGTGCGCAGCCACCCGTCACGGAACTTGTCGGGTTCGTCGACGCCGAAGTACGAGCCGGTGACCCACGGACCACGAATCTCGAACTCACCGACGGTCTTGCCGTCGCGCGCGAGAACGGTTCCGTCGTCATCGGTGAGGCGCACCTCCACCCCCGCCACGACACGGCCGGCCTTCACGCGGTAGTCGATCTCGAGTTCGGGTGGCGTGCCGGCGGGTGGGATCGACACCGCGGCCAAGGGGCTGGTCTCGGTCATGCCCCAACCCTGGAGCACGTTGATCCCGTAGTGATCGCGAAACGCCTCGATCATCGAGCGCGGCACGGCCGAGCCACCGGCGAGTATGGCCCGCAGGCTGGACAGGTCGGTCTCGGGCGTCGTCTCGGCGACCCGCAGCACGTCGTTCCAGATGGTGGGCACCCCGAGTGAGATGGTGGGCCGAAGTTCGCGGATCATCTTGATGATCGGCGCGCCCTGGAGGAACATCTGGGGCATGATGAGCTCCACCCCCGCGAAGAACGACGTGTAGACCGAGCCCCAGGCGTTGACGTGGAACATGGGCACGATCAACAGGCTTCGGTCCCTCTCGCACAACCCGACCGAGTTGGCGGTCATCGAGGCCATCGAGTGCAGCCAGGTCGATCGGTGCGAGTACACGACACCCTTGGGGTTACCCGTGGTGCCCGAGGTGTAACACATGATCGCGGCGTCACGCTCGTCCAGTTGCGGCCAGTCGAATGTTGGGCGCTCGGCCGCCACGAGCTCGTCGTAGTCGAGCGTCTCGCCGAGGATGCCCGTCGTCTCGGGGCCGTTGACGATGATCGTCTTGACCAGGGGAATCTGGTCTCGTACCCGGGCGAAAAGCTCGGCGAGGGAGGCGTCGACGATGACGATCTCGTCTTCGGCATGGTTGATGATGTACGCGAGCTGCTCAGGAAACAGTCGAATGTTCAAGGTGTGCAGCACCGCGCCCATCGACGGGATCGCCAGGTAGGCCTCCATGTGGGACTGGTTGTTCCACATGAAGGTCGCGACGCGCTCACCGGGCTGCACGCCCAACCTCGTGAGCGCCGCGGCGAGCTGCTTGGCGCGTTGGGCGATCTGAAAGAACGTCGCCTCCTGGACACCGTCGGGCGTCACGGTGAAGACCTTCTTGTCGGCGTAGACGTACTCGCCGTGGCGGAGGATGCCACTTATCAGCAGCGGCGCCTCTTGCATCGTGCTCTTCATGATCCCCCTCGAAACACCGTTGGCTCGATGCTACAAAACGACGCTTCGCTCCGGCGTCACCAGGACAAGCCGTAGGGCTCGACGGGCGCGGGGAGGGCACTGTCGCGGCCCACGAGGTACGAGTCGATCGAGGAGGCGGCGCTGCGCCCCTCGGCAATGGCCCAGACGATCAGGCTCTGGCCGCGAACGGCGTCACCACAGGCGAACACGGGACTCGCCCCCCCGGTGTTCGTGATCCGCCAGTCGGCGTCGACGGCCAAGGTCTGGCGCGGGCTGAGAAACTGCTCAGCGTTCAGTCCGAGGTCGTCCAGTTCGGGACCGACGAAACCCGCGGCGATCAAGACGAGTTCGGCCGCAATGGTGACGCTCTCCTCGGTCACGTGATCTCGCACTACGAGCGACGACACGCGCGATTCGCCACGGAACTCGAGCGTCTCGGTGGAGAACCGGCGTTCGCCGCCCTCGTCGTGCGCCGAGGTGGTCTTGAAGAGCCGCGCCATGGTCGGCCAGGGCTGGTCGGAGGGTCGCTCGTCAGGCGGTCGGTCCATGATCTCGATCTGCGTGACCGACGCCGCGCCCTGGCGGTGCACCGTGCCGAGACAGTCGGCGCCGGTGTCACCTCCTCCGAGGATGACGACGTGGAGTCCCCGCGCGCTGATCGGAGAAGCGTCGCCCGTGTTGACCGCACGATTCGAAGCTTCGAGGTACGTCATGGCGGGATAGACGCCCTCGAGCGCGGCACCGGGGGCGGGAATGAGCCGTGGGATCGTCGAACCGACGGCGAGCAAGACCGCGTCGAAGCGCTCTCGCAACGCGTCGAGGGGCGTGTCCCGCGCGCCGATGGTCACGCCCGGGAAGAATTCGACGCCGTCGCGGGTCATGACCTCGAGACGGCGGTCGAGCACCGACTTCTCCATCTTGAACTCTGGAATGCCGTAGCGAAGGAGTCCTCCGATGGCGTCACTGCGTTCGAAGACGCTCACGGCGTGACCGACACTTCGCAGCTGCGCCGCGGCCGCGAGGCCGGCGGGCCCCGATCCCACGACCGCTACGTGTCGTCCGCTCTCGGCCGGCGTCGGGCGCGACACGGCGACGGCGTTCGCGAAGGCGTGCTCGGCCACCTCGTACTCGAGGCGCTCGATCGTGACGGGATCGCTCGAGATGCCGAGCACGCACGCCGACTCACACGGTGCCGGACAGAGTCGACCCGTGAACTCGGGGAAGTTGTTGGTGCTGAAGAGCTGGTCGGCCGCCTGCTCCCAGCGAAAATTGAAGACCCGATCGTTGAAGACGGGAATACGATTGCCCAAGGGGCAGCCCTGCATACAAAAGGGGATGCCGCAGTCCATGCAGCGAGCACCCTGGTGCGCGATCTCCTCGTCGCTCTGGGGCTGGTACACCTCGTGCCAGTCGCGCACGCGTACCGGTACCGGACGGTACTGGGGCCCGCGGCGCTCGAAGTCGAGGAAGCCGGTGATCTTACCCACCCTTCACCTCGTCACGAATTCGTTGGTACTCCGAGGTTTCGAGTCGCACGAAGTTCATGCGTTCACTGCGCCAACTCTTCAGCAGCCGATCGGCCTTCTTCGAACCCGTCTCGTCGCGGAATCGCTCGAGGAGTGCGAATAGTCGCTCGTCGTCCTCGCTCTCGAGAAGTTCGATCTCGTAGACCCCGGCACTCAGGTGATTGTGCACCGCTTCTCTCGGGTCGTACAGGTAGATGGTGCCGCCCGACATGCCGGCGGCGAGGTTACGACCGACGTCACCGAGTATCACCACGACGCCGCCGGTCATGTACTCGCAGGCGTGATCACCGGTGCCCTCGACGACGACCGTGGCGCCCGAGTTGCGCACCGCGCAGCGCTCCCCCACGACGCCACTGATGAAGATTTCGCCACTCGTCGCGCCGTAGCCAATGACGTTGCCGGCGATGATGTTCTCGTCGCTGGCGAACGTGGCCGAGGCGTCGGGGCGGATCACGATGCGCCCACCCGACAGGCCCTTGCCGACGTAGTCGTTGGTGTCGCCACTCAAGCGAATCGTCAGCCCGGCGGGCATGAACGCGCCAAGACTCTGACCGGCGGAACCGCGCAGGTCAATCTGGATGTGGTCGTCGCCGAGCGTCTTCGAACCGAGCGCCCGCGTGACGGCACTGCCCGTGAGCGTGCCCACCGCACGATTCACGTTACGAACGTCGGTGGCGTAGCGGAACGTCGATCCGTTGGTCGCCGCCGTCACGGCGTCGGAGAGGAACGACCAGTCGAGTGCACCGTCGAGCCCGTGGTCTTGTTTCACGCTCTGGCGCCGTTGGTCGGGCGCCACCACCGCTAACAACGCCGTCAGATCGAGGTCGTTCGTCGGATCGCCGAGTTCGTTGAACCTCAACTTCGACACGTCACCGATCACTTCATCGATGGTGCGCGCGCCGAGCAGCGCGAGGTACTCGCGGACCTCTTGGGCGATGAACTCGAAGAAGTTCTCGACGAACTCCGGCTTTCCGCGAAAGCGCTCGCGCAACGTGGGATTCTGCGTCGCGATGCCAACCGGGCAGGTATCGAGATGACAGACGCGCATCATGACGCACCCCGCCACCACCAGTGGCGCCGTAGCGAATCCGAACTCCTCGGCACCGAGCAGTGCCGCCACGATGACGTCGCGACCGGTCTTCAACTGTCCGTCGGTCTGGAGCGTGACACGACTACGAAGACCGTTGGCGGCGAGGGTCTGGTGTGCTTCGGCGAGACCTAGCTCCCACGGCGTGCCCGCGTGCTTGAGCGAGGTCAAGGGAGCAGCACCGGTCCCGCCGTCGTGGCCCGAGATCAGGATGACGTCGGCGTGCGCTTTGGCGACGCCGGCGGCGATCGTGCCGACCCCTTGTTCGCTGACGAGCTTCACGTTCACTCGGGCTTGGTCGTTGGCGCATTTGAGGTCGTAGATGAGCTGCGCCAGGTCTTCGATGGAGTAGATGTCGTGGTGCGGCGGCGGTGAGATGAGTCCGACGCCAGGAGTCGAGTGGCGCGTCTTGGCGATCCAGGGGTAGACCTTGGTGCCCGGGAGCTGGCCGCCTTCACCGGGTTTGGCGCCCTGCGCCATCTTGATCTGCAGGTCGTCGGCGTTTACCAGGAACTTACTCGTCACCCCGAAACGACCCGAAGCCACCTGTTTGATGGCCGAGCGCGTGTTGTGCTGCGGGTCGGACGTGTCGAAACGCTCTTCGTCTTCGCCCCCTTCACCGGTGTTGGATTTCGCGCCCAGACGGTTCATCGCCACGGCGAGCGTGGTGTGCGCCTCTTCGGAGATCGAGCCGTAGGACATCGCGCCCGTGCTGAATCGCTTCACGATCGACGCCACGCTCTCCACTTCGTCGAGGGGAAGCGGCGACGTGCTCGGGACCAGCGACAACAACGAGCGCAGCGTCAACTTGCCCTCGCTCTGTTCGTCGACGAGGGTCGTGTACTCCTTGAAGAGGTCGAAGCGCTTCTCGCGCGTGGCGTGCTGGAGTTTCTGCACGGTGCGGGGGTTGAAGAGGTGCAGTTCACCGTCGCGGCGCCACTGGTACTCGCCGCGATTGGTGATCTCGACGCGTTCGCCAACGTCGGGCTCGAAGGCGCTCGCGTGCCAGCGCAGCACGTCGCTCGCGAGGTGCTCGAGCGTGACGCCACCCAGACGCGAGTGGAAACCGGGAAAGTACCGCGTCAACACGTCGTCCGAAAGGCCGACGGGCTCGAAGAGTTGAGAGCCGACGTAGCTCGCGACGGTCGAGACACCCATCTTGGACATCACCTTGACCACACCCTTGTTGAGGGTCTTGCCGTACTTGTAGCGCGCGTCGAAGGCCGTGAGCTCGGTGAGCTCACCTTCTTCGATCAACGCGTCGATCGACTCGTAGGCCAGGTAGGGACAGACCGCCGAGGCACCAAAGCCCAGCAGGAGCGCCACATGGTGCACCTCACGCACGTCACCGGCTTCGATGACGAGAGCCGCGTTGGTGCGCAGATGCTCGGTGACCAGGCGGTGGTGGACGGCCGAAGCGAGCAAGAGACTGGGGATCGCCGCGTGGGTCAGTGACGTGCCGCGGTCACTGAGGATGACGATGTTGACCCCCGAGCGAACCTGTTCGACCACGTTGTTAGTGACCTCGTCGAGGGCGTTCGCCAACCGATCGGCGGCGCTGTCGTTGCCGTGGGCGAGAAAGAGTCCGTCGATCGCGGTCGTGCGAAAGCCGCTGACGCCGGGCAACTCGGCGATGTAGCGGATCTTTTGCAGTTCGTTGACACTGAGTACCGGTGACGCCAGCACGATCTGCTGGCAGTGCTCTTCGCTTTCGCGTAAGAGATTCTCCTCGCCGCCGATGACCACGCGCGTCGACGTCACCAGTTCCTCGCGAATGGCGTCGAGTGGTGGATTCGTGACCTGGGCGAAGAGTTGCGTGAAGTAGTCGAAGATCGATCGCGGCAGCTTCGACAGCACCGGCAGCGTCGTGTCCGATCCCATGGAGCCAATAGGTTCCTCTCCCACTTGGGCCATATGGCGAACAATGAGACGCAGGTCCTCTTCGCTGTAGCCGAAGCTCTCCTGTTGACGAACAACCGAGGCGTACTCGGGCGCGAGCGACGTCGTCGTCTCGACCTCGTCCAGGGAAAGTTGGTGACGCTCGAGCCACTCCTCGTAGGGCGCCCGCGCCGCCAGCGTCTCCTTCAGTTCGTCGTCGTCGATGATTCGACCCTGCTCGACGTCGACGAGGAAGACCCGCCCGGGCTGCAGTCGGCCCTTTCGCACGATGTTCGAGGGTTCGATGGGTAAAACGCCGACTTCACTCGCGAGGATGACGCGTTGATCCTTGGTGACCCAGTACCTGGCCGGGCGAAGTCCGTTGCGGTCGAGAACGGCGCCGGCCACGGTTCCGTCGCAAAAGGTGACGGACGCGGGGCCGTCCCACGGCTCCATCAGGCCGGCGTGATAGCGATAGAACGCTCGACGGCTCGGACTCATCACGGTTGAGCGCTCCCACGCTTCGGGGATCATCATGAGGACGGCGTGCGGCAGCGAGCGGCCGGCGTGCACGAGGAGCTCGACCACCTCGTCGAAACTGGCCGAGTCGCTCATGCCGGAAGTGATGATGGGCGTGAGTTCACTGACCGCCAAAGGCAACGCGTCACTCTCGAGCGTGGTCTCTCGAGCGGTCATCCAGTTTCGGTTGCCGCGCACGGTGTTGATCTCTCCGTTGTGCGCGATGTAACGAAAAGGCTGTGCCAGGTCCCACCGCGGCAGGACGTTGGTGGAGAACCGACTATGCACGACGGCGATGGCCGACGTCAGGCGTTCGTCCGCGAGGTCGTCGAAGTAGAGGCGAAGCTGGGGTGAGGTCAACATGCCCTTGTAGATCAACACCTGCGACGAACACGACGACGCGTAGACGTCCATCGTGTGCTCGATCACCTTGCGCGCACAGTAGAGCGCTCGCTCTAGGGGAGCGGTGTCGTCTAGGTCCGAGCGTACGATGAGTTGCTGGAAGAAACGCGGCTCCGACGCCTTCGAGGTGGGTCCCAGGACCGACGAATCGACGGGTACCTCGCGCCACTCCCCAGACGTGAGTCCAACGCGCGACAGCGCTAACTGGACCGTCTCCTTCACGAGGTCGAGGTCCAGCGCCGGGGCCACCATCCAGTTCGCGACGCCGTACTCGCCCTTTCGCGGTACGCCGTCGCCGAAGACGCTTCGAATGAAGGCGTCGGGCATCTGGATGAGGATGCCCGCGCCGTCCCCGGAGTCGACGTCCGCGCCCGTCGCGCCGCGGTGTTCGAGGTTTTCTAAGATCGTCAACGCGTCACGCACGGTGGCGTTGGTCGCCTGGCCCGTCAGGTCGGCGACCATCCCCACGCCGCAGGCGTCGTGCTCGAACGAGGGGTCGTAAAGGTTTCTGGTCATGGCGGTTGTCCTGGGGCAACGCTGACCCGCACTCACTATACCGAATGGACAATGTCGCACGGCCCTCTACGATGGGCTCGTGACCTCGACCCAGGGAGACGTACTCATTGTCGGGGCCGGCGTCATCGGCACCACCAGCGCCTTTCGCCTCGCTCGGGCGGGTTGGCACGTCACCCTCTTTGACCCGGCGCCGGGCTCGGGGGCGACGTGGGCTGCGGCGGGGATGATCGCGCCAAGCGCCGAAGTGTCGCCCGGTGAACGAGAGAACTTCACCCGCCAACGCGGCGCCCTGCAAGCGTGGCGCGACGTCGCGCGCGAGGTTCTCGAGCAAACGGACGAGACTCTCGAGATCTTCGAAACCGGCACCTTGCTCGTCGGCTACGACGCCAGCGATCGTCGTCTCGTTCTTCAGTTTGCGCACGTTGCCGAGACCTTCGGCGTTTCGTGCGAGCTCGTGAGTCGTGAGGGTCACGACGATCTCTTTGAAGGCGTTTCGCCACGCGTGTACGAAGGGCTGCTGCTCGAAGGCGACGCGTGGCTCGACCCCGATCAAGCCATCCGACTCCTCTCTAGGGCCAATGAGTCCCTCGGCGTCACGGTGGTTCACCAACAGGTCCTCACGGCGAACACGGACGGTGATCACGTCGAAGTCACCACCGCGGACCAGACGTTTCGCGCCGACGCCGGCATCCTCGCTACCGGCGCCCGGGCGTTGCCACACGGCGTGGCGGAGAGGGTCGCGAACGTCGTACGACCGGTGCGGGGCACGACCGTACGTGTCCAGGGCCTCGACCGCTCCGACTTGCCGACGTTGCGTGCCTTCGTCCGCGGCCGCTCCTTCTACATGGTGAGTCGTCCGGGTGGCTACTGCGTTCTCGGCGCGTCGTCCGACGAGCAAGAGGCGCTGGTCGTCGAAGTGGGCGAACTCCAGCGACTTCTTCGTGACGCGCTGGACCTCGTGCCTTCGCTCGAGAGCGCGGCCATCGTGGAAACGCGACAGGGCCTTCGTCCCGCCAGCAAGGACCTCGCACCCTTCGTCGAAACCGTGGACGAACGCTGGGCGTGGCTGTCGGGTCACTATCGTCACGGCGTGACCCTTGCGCCACTCGCCGCCCTCGAAGCACAGTCGTTCGTGGAAAGTCTTTCGTGATTCACGTCAACGGTCGTGACGACGTTTTCCTCCTCGAATCAGTGGACGCGCTCGTAACACGACTCGGCATAGAACCACGCGGCATCGCCGTGGCACTCGATGGCGAAGTCGTTCGCCGATCTGCCTGGTCGAGCACCCTTGTTCCAGACGAAAGCAGCGTCGAGATAGTCACGGCCGCGGCCGGTGGATAGGTAAGGAGGCACAATGGCAGTCGATGAACTCACGGCAGCACTCGATCAACGAATACTCGAAGCGCTCCAAGCGAAGGCCACCGGGGAGACGATCGCGTTCCTCTGTGAGGCCCGCGCGTGGCTGACGAATCCCGATCAACCGCACGGCGCGCATCGTCCTAGCAGTTGAGACGCGCCGAGTAGGATTGCTCCTTCACGGGCTGTGGCTTAGTTTGGTCTAGAGCGCTCGGCTGGGGGCCGAGAGATCGGGAGTTCAAATCTCCCCAGCCCGACCAAAGCGTGTTCGCACGTCTCACGCGTAGTGCTCGGTGTCGCGTGAAGAACAAGGGTTCGCTGGCCGGAAGGTCGAATCGCGGTCGCCGCTCCTCACTTTCGCGACCAGCGCTCCCAGCCAGAGCGGGTGATGTCGCGGGCGTAAGTCTTGACGTTGTCAGCGACTTGGTCGGTCGCGAGTCACGGCGAGGACGACGCCTCACTACCGCTGAGCGCCGTAGCGAGACCTCGCCGTGGTGGAATGATGCCGTCAATAAGCCCGTACGCCACCGCTTCCTCGGCTGTCATGAAGTGGTCGCGTTCAATGTCGCGTAAGACCTCATCGAAAGATTTGCCACTGTGGTGCGCGATGATCTCGGCCATTCTGTGGGTGAGCGCGAGCACTTCGCGAAGTTGAATCTCCATGTCGCTCGGTGCCCCTCGAGTGCTGGCACTGCCCTGATGGATCATGATCCTCGCACTGGGCAAGGCCAAGCGCTTCCCCGGCGCTCCCCCGCAGAGCACCATCGCCGCGGCTGACATGCCCATGCCCACACAGATCGTCGACACGTCGGGTCTCACGTGTTGGATGACGTCGTAGATCGCCATGCCCCCGTAGGCCAATCCCCCTGGGGAGTTGATGTAGAGGCTGATGTCACGGTCGGGATCGAGCGCCTCGAGGTAGAGCATCTGGGAGATGATCAAGTTCGCGACTTGATCGTCAACTTCTTGGCCGAGAAACACGATTCGCTGTCGAAGGAGCATCGAGTAGATATCGAAGGCCCGCTCGCCTTTCGAGGACTCCTCGAGCACCATAGGGACCAGAGAGTGTGCGGGCCCGTTCTCTTTACGCAGCAACGTCACGAGCGCCTCCTTTCTCGCCGACGCGTCCCGGTGTCCCGGCGACGGCGCTCAGCCATTGATGTGCAACCATTTGATTGCATACTACGCGCCGGCGACTGGCTTGTGCAATAATCTGGTTGCATGAGAGACATCTTGTATCGCGAAGTCGACGTACCCTGCGACGTCGAAGCTGCATGGCAGTACGTCATTGATCCCTCGTGGCTCGGCGACGACGGTGAACTCGACGTGGTCCCCGGTGGCGAAGGTTGGGTGAGCGACGGTGAGGAGACGAGGTTCCTCGTTGTCGAAGAGGTGGACGAAGAGCGACACTTGTCCTTTCGATGGGCCGGCTTCGTCGACGCGCCGAGCCGCGTGGAAATAGATCTTGAGCCCACGCTCGAGGGAACGAGAATTTCAATCTCCGAGTCGCCACTCGAGGCGAGAGCGATGGCGAGCCTCGTCGTCGGATGAGAGACACGATTTCGGACGTCTTCGCCGCGCTCGCGGATACGACGCGGCGCGGCCTATACGAACAGCTCCTCGACAGCACCAACGGACGGACGGCGACGGCGCTAGCGGGCGACGCCGTCGTCTCTCGACAAGCCATTGTGAAGCACCTTCAAGTACTCGCCCGATCGGGACTGGTCGTCGGCCGCCGCGACGGACGAGAGGTTCGCTACTTCGTCACGCCGAACGGAACCGCGAGCGCGTCGACGTGGCTACTGAAGCGCGCCGAGGCCTGGGATCGAAGGATCGCGAAGCTCGAGGACCAGTCGCGAAGCACCGCCCGACGTCGGAGGGTCCCGTAGCCACACGGCGCCGAGACCCAACGTGAAGGCCCATTGACGTGCGCGGACGCCGACCACTGAGGTGTGGAGACTTCCAACGATGATCAGTCGTTCGTCTCACGAAGAGTTGCTGCGATCACGCCGGTCGCGGCACTCTCCTAAGCGTCGAGATGGATTGGCCATTCGTAGCGACCGGCATCAATTGGCGGCTCACCCTTCTTCTCGAGGTAACTCGAGAAGCTGGACAGCCACTCCTGGTACCAGGACCGCAGCGTCGTGTTGACCTCCATGGCGGGGATGTCTTCAATCTCTGGGAAGTTCGCGACCATTGCTTCGAAAACGAGGAGACTGGCTTCGGCGTCCGCCGCAGCGCTGTGGGCGCTCTCGAGAGTGACGCCGTAGTGCCGACAGAGATCGGTGAGCTTGCGCGCTCCTTTTCGCCACTTGTCGAAGTGACGATCGAGCACCAGGATGTCCATGACCCCACCAACGTTGCCACGCTCTTCGAGAGAGGGAATTTCGAGTCGTCGACAGAGCGAGTCCACCATCGTCAAGTCGTAGCCGACGTTCATTCCTACGATCACCGAGCCCGTTGCCCACACGGAGACCAACTTCGCGACGATCGTCTCCACGGCGTCGTCGAGAACTGTCGCGTCCGCGACCATGTCGTCGGTGATGCCATGTATTGCCGACGCGCCCGCGGGAATCGCCACGCCCGGATTCACGTACCCACCTTCGACGAGTGTCGACGATCCACTGGGGCCTCGAACGTGTTGGACGAATCCGTACGACACGGGAACGTCGCGAAACGAACTCACGCCCGTCGTCTCCAAGTCGAAAGCTACATAGTCAGTCACTCACACGCCCTCGGTCGCACTGCGATCAGGCTACCCAGTCGTCTCACGACGGGGCATCAACGTGGAGACGCGTCACCTCACGTCCGTAGCGGCGCGCCACTTTGACGAACGACGACTACCAGCTAAACAGCGAGATTCTCAATGCGCCCGAGTCGGCCGATTTCCGTGACGACGCGGTCACCGGGTTTCAGGAAGCGGGGCGGCGTCTGTCCTTGTCCCGAGCCGTGGGGACTTCCGGTGAAGATCAGGTCGCCGGGACGAATCTCCACGACGTGGCTCAGGTAGCTGACGATCTCCGCCACGGTGAAGACCATGTCGCTCGTCATCGAGTTTTGGTACTCGACGCCACTCACCTCGCATCGGATGGCGAGGCCGTTCGGATTGGGGACGTCGTCGGCGGTCGTCAACCACGGTCCGACGGGCGAGAAGTTTCGGTACGACTTCCCGAGTGAGTACTGGGCTGGTGCCCCTTGCATCTGTAGCGTCCGGTCGGAATAGTCTTGACCAACGCAGTAGCCGGCCACCGCGGTCAGCGCGTCCTCGACGCTCAGACCGCGCGCCGTGGCGCCTAGAACGACGATGAGCTCGGCCTCGAAGTCGGTCGTGTCGCTCGGGATAGGCAGTTCATCGTTCGGCCCACAGAGCGATGAGGCCCACTTCGTAAAAATCGTGGGCTGTTTGGGCAGCGCCAACTTCATCTCTTCGGCGTGGTGGCGATAGTTGAGGGCCACCGCAAAGATCTGTTGGGGGTTCATGATGACGGGACCGAGTCGCGCGTCGCCGTAGAGTTCGGCGGGCGTCGTTGGATCGGTGGGTTCAGGTGACGCCGAGTGGAACCAGGTCAGAAGATTGTCGAGATGACGGACACACTTGTCGACCGACGTCGAGAACGCGCCGTTGGACTGTGTCGCGACGTCGATGAGTCCTTCGTCCGTGACGATGGTCGCTCGTCCGGCCAGGTTGGCAATTCGCATTGATACACGGTGCTTTCACTATGGAGCAGTGCTCGGGGGGTTCGACCATTTTAAGGCTTCGTGACGGACCGGTCGTTCAATAGAGGGTTCGGCGACCGGACCGACAGTGCCACTCCCCCGCGATGGTGAAGCCAAGTCCCGCGATGAGAGGGGCCCGTCGGTAGAATTAACGCTCAGAGGCCGGGGTGAGACCCGACGTTCGCGCGGTTGGGACCCGCGAAAAACGAAGTGCCAAGAGAGGGTGATCCCAACCATTGGTTGGACACAGTATGGAGAAGAAGGACCCCTTCGTCTTACGCCACCTGGCCGAAGTCCAGCCCGAACTGTGGTGGTTGGACTCCGATCCCCTCGAACCCGAGTCGCACCCCGCACTTATTGGCGACCTCGGCGCCGACCTGTGCGTGGTGGGTGCCGGCTACACGGGACTTTGGACCGCCCTGTTGGCCAAGGAACGAGACCCCCACCGTGACGTCATCGTCCTCGAGCAGTACGAGACGGGTGCCGGAGCCTCAGGACGCAACGGCGGCTTCTGCAGTGCGTCACTCACCCACGGTTTCAACAACGGGATGAACCGTTTCGCGGATGAGATGCCCATCATCGAACGTCTCGCACGCGAGAACCTCAACGAGATCGAAGCGACCATCGAGCGCTACCAGATCGAGTGCGACTGGGAACGCACCGGCGAGCTTCGTGTGGCGGTCGCGCCGTGGCAGTTCAAGGGCATGGTCGAAGAAGCCCGGCTTCGCAATGAGATGGGCGACCACGTTGAAGTGCTAGACCGCGAACAGATCCAAGCCCGCATTCACTCGCCTTCGTACGAAGGGGCGCTCTTTGACGTCGACGGCACGGCACTCGTCGACCCCGCGCGGCTCGTGTGGGGACTGGAGCGCGCCTGTCTTTCGCTGGGCGTGAAGATCTTCGAGAACTCCAAGGTCGAGTGGCTCGAAGACGTTGACGACGCGGTGCGCGTCCACACGCCCTACGGCGCGGTGACGGCGGCGAAAGTGGCACTCGCGACGAACGTCTTTCCTTCTCTCATCCGTCAAGCGCGAAAGTACGTCGTGCCGGTCTACGACTACACGCTCGTCACCGAGCCGCTCAGCGACGAGCAGATGGAGAGTATCGGTTGGAAGGACCGTGAGGGCGTCGCCGACTCGGGCAATCTCTTCCACTACTACCGTCTCACGAAGGACAACTCGATCCTCTGGGGTGGCTACGACGCGATCTACACCTTTCGAGCGAAGGCCCGTCGCGACTACGAGTTCAACGCCGAGACGTACGCCAAACTGGCGAGCCACTTCCTGAAGACGTTCCCCCAACTCGTGGGCGTCAAGTTCACGCACTCCTGGGGTGGGGCCATCGACACCTGCACGCGATTCTCTCCTTTCTGGGGTACCGCCTACGGCGGCAAGGCGTCGTACGTCATGGGCTTCACGGGACTCGGCGTGGCGTCCACGCGCTTCGGTGCCTCGGTGATGCTCGACCTCTTGGACGGACACGACACCGAGCGAACGCGGCTAGCGATGGTTCGAAAGAAGCCGATGCCCTTTCCGCCTGAACCCTTGCGCTGGGTCTTCATCCGTCTCACCCAACGCGCCATCCAGCGCGCGGACAGTCACGGTGGACGACGGAACCTCTGGCTGAAGCTCCTAGCCGTCTTCAATCTCGGCTTCGATTCGTAACCCCGACGCGCAACGGCGGCGTCGCGGTTCTCGTCACTCTTCGCTGCCGCCACTCTCGGCCATCAGGCCCGAAATCGAGTTCACGACCGTCGGGTCCATCAGCGTCGTCACGTCGCCGAGCGGACGATTCTCCGCGACGTCACGCAAGAGTCGGCGCATGATCTTGCCCGAACGCGTCTTGGGCAACTCGGGGGTGAGGATGATCTGTCGGGGCTTCGCGATCGGACTGATGACCTTGGCGACGTGCTCACGAAGCTCATTGATCACGCTCGCGTGGTCCTTCTCGGCGTCGTCGACGGTCATCTTCAACGTCACGAACGCCACGATGGCTTGGCCCGTGGTCGCGTCACTCGCGCCCACGACGGCGGCTTCTGCCACGGCGTGATGACCGACCAGGGCGTGTTCAACTTCGGTGGTCGACAGGCGGTGACCGGAGATGTTCATGACGTCGTCAATGCGACCGAGAAGCCACAGGTCCCCGTTCTCGTCGCGCTTGGCGCCGTCGCCAGCGAAGTACACGCCGGGAAAACGGGCCCAGTACGTCTCCTTGAAACGCTCGGGGTCGCCGTAGATACCTCGGGTCATCGAGGGCCACGGCTGCGTGACGACGAGGTAGCCGCCCTCCCCGTTGCCGACGGAGTTGCCGTCGTTGTCCACGACGTCCACTTGTATGCCCGGGAGCGCCTTCATCGCGGCGCCGGGCTTGGTGGCCGTGATGCCGGGCAGTGGCGAGATCATGATGGCACCCGTCTCGGTCTGCCACCACGTGTCCACGATCGGGCAACGATTCCCACCAATGTGTTCGCGGTACCACATCCACGCTTCGGGATTGATCGGTTCACCGACCGTGCCGAGCAGTCGCAGGCTCGTCAAGTCGTGACCCTCCGGGTACTGGTGTCCCCACTTCATCAGCGTTCGAATCGTCGTCGGCGCGGTGTAGAGAATCGAGACCTTGTTCTCCTCGATGATCCTCCACCAGCGATCCTTGCCGCCCGAGTCAGGGAGCCCCTCGTACATGACCGACGTCACGCCGTTGATCAACGGTCCGTAGACGATGTAGCTGTGTCCGGTGATCCATCCGATGTCCGCCGCGGTCCAGCAGACGTCCGTCTCGGGTTTGACGTCGAAGATGTTGTAGTACGTGGTCGCAGCCTGGGTCAGGTAGCCACCGGTCGTGTGGAAGATGCCCTTGGGCTTCGCGGTCGTGCCGGAGGTGTACATGATGAGCATGGTGTGCTCGGCGTCGAAAGACTCGTAGGCGTGCGTCTCGCTTTGGCGTTCGACGAGCTCGTGCCACCAGTGGTCGCGGCCTTCCTTCCACGTCACGTCGCCACCAGTGCGTCGAACGACGAGGACCGCTCGCACGTTGGGACAGCTCTCGAGCGCTTCGTCCACTGCGGGCTTGAGGGGACTCGGCGCGCCACGTCGAAAGGCCCCGTCGGCGGTGACGACCACTTGACAGTCCGAGTCGAGGATGCGACTCGACAGCGACTCGGCGGAGAAGCCGGCGAAGATGACCGAGTGCACCGCGCCGAGTCGCACGACGGCCAACATCGTGACGATCGCTTCAGGGATCATGGGCATGTAGACGGCGACACGATCGCCCGACTTCACGCCGAGCTCGCTCAGCGCGTTCGCGGCTTGGGCCACCATCTTCTGGAGGTCCGCGTAGGTGATGGTGCGCGACTCGCCTTCGGCGTCACCGACCCAGCGATAAGCGACCTTGTCGCCCCGGCCAGCCTCGACGTGGCGATCGACGCAGTTGTACGACGCGTTGAGTGTTCCGTCACTGAACCACTTCGCGAAGGGCAGATCCCACTCCAGCGTCTTGGTGGGACTCTTCGTCCACACCAGTCGGTCGGCTTGGGTGCGCCAGTACGCGACGGGGTCGGCTTCGGCCTCGGCGTAGATCGACGGCTGCGCGTTCGCCTGCGCCGCGAACTCTTTACTTGGGGCGAAGCTCCGTGTCTCGTCGAGCCATGCTTCAAGCTTTGCTTCACTCATTCAGTCCCCCACTCATCGATTCAAGAATTACGTTCGTGCACACGCGTGCGTCCTTTATCACCGTCTACTGAAATTGAGAGTAGTTCCCATCATGGCGTAGATGCCAACAGCGCCCGATCCTTTCGGAACGGGCGCTGTCAGCGGTTGGGTCCGGTGGCAAGCCACCAGTGACCTCTACGTTAGCCTCGTGGACCAACCGGAAGCACGACTTTGCCGTACGTCGAGTTAATTACTCCCGCAGCCGAGGCGTACCAGGCCGCGGCAGCCGTCGCCAGACCCGTGTAGCCCCCAATGTGGATGAGGGTGGTGTGCGGTGTTCCCCAGTTTCCGATGGCCAGGAAAATAAAGGTGATCAACAACAGCACGAAGACCAACAGCACGGCACTGTTGACTTTTGTCGCGGCAATCGTCATGTAAAACGTGAAAATCGCCCAGCCGATTAAGAAAATAGCCACCGTGTCGGTGCCACCTCCAGGAAGGCCAAACTTTACGAGTGCGTAGAAAGACAGCCAAAACGCGCCGTAAGACGTGAACGCCAACGCCGCGAAGGTGTTCTTGCGAACGAACTCCCACATGCCCGCAAGGAGCTGTGCCGTCCCCCCGTAGAAGAACGCCAGAGCGAGCGCTGATTCGAGACCCGCACCCTTCCACAAGTTCGCGTTCGCACTGCTAAGGCAGAACGTCGTCATAGCGAATGCCGCCAGCCCTAAAGGACCCGGATCCGCAACTTTCTCATCAGCCATGAACTTCCCCCCAATAAAGGATCACTTCAAGTCACCGCGATGGTGACCCGTAGTTGATTTAACACCTCTGAGCACGTGCAGCGTCGGATTTCCCGTGTTTTTGTGACGCGATTCACAAGGAAGGCTTCCTTACTCGGTAGTAATCGTTGTGATTACTGCGTGTACGAGCGAAAGATGAGGGAGAGAACAACCTCTCCGCGGGGCGAGACTTCTAGTCGATCGCCTCACGAAAAGACCGAACGAAGGCCTCGACGTCCGCGGGCGTGGCACCGTCGAGCACGATCTTGACGAGCGCCGATCCCACGATGACGCCGTCGCTGAACGTCGCGGCGCTCGCTGCTTGAGCCGGCGTTGAGATTCCTATTCCGACGTACACCGGCACGTCCGTCACTTCGCGCAACGACGCCACCACTCGGTCGCCCTCTCCCGCGTCACTCGCCACGCCCGTGACCGCCATGCGTGCGGCCGCGTAGATAAAGCCCTGGGAACGCTGCGCGACGTTTCGCAGACGCGAAGGTGGCGTTGAGGGCGCCGCCAGGAAGACCGTGGCGACGTCGTGCTCGTCGCAGGCCCCTCGCCACTCGGTGGACTCCTCGAGAGAGAGGTCGGGCACGATGGCGCCGCTCACACCCGCGTCGGTCAGTCGACCCGCCGCTCGATTGAGCCCGTAGTGGAGAAAGATGTTGTAGTACGTCATTGCGACCAGCGGGATCTCGGTGTCGAGCGACTCCAACTCTTGGCAGATCGACTCGAGCGTGGTGCCTCGCTCGAGTGCTCGCAAGGCTCCCTCTTGGATGACGACGCCGTCCATCATCGGGTCTGAGAAGGGAACGCCGATCTCGATCGCGTCGGCGCCGCCGAGGACGGCGGCTTCGACGTGGCGAGTCCAGTCGGGGGTCGCGCCCGCGACGAAGTAGGGAACGAGCGCCTTGCGCCCATCGTCGCGAACGTGACGTAGTGAGACTTCGAGCGACTTCACGACTCACCACGTAGTATCGACCGGACTTGCGCGACGTCTTTGTCACCGCGACCCGAGAGATTCAACAGGACCTTCGATCCAAGGGGCAAACGTCCGCCGGCCTCCTTGGCGATCCACGCCACGGCGTGCGCCGTTTCGAGGGCTGGAATGATGCCTTCGCTCTCACTGAGCAAGGAAAGTGCGCTGAGCACCTCGTCGTCCGCGATGGCGTAGTACTCCGCTCGGTCGATGGCGGCGAGGTGCGCGTGCTCGGGCCCAATGCCGGGATAGTCGAGACCGGCGGAGATTGAGTGGGCCTCCTCGATCTGTCCGAACTCGTCCTGCAGCAACAGCGAGCGCATTCCGTGCAAGACGCCAGGAGATCCGCTTCGCACGGCCGCACCACCCGCGGCTTCAACGCCGATGAGACGCGCGTCACTCTGGGCGAATCCGGCGAACACGCCCGCGGCGTTCGAGCCTCCCCCGACGCACGCAACGACCGCGTCGGGCGTTCCCACCCCGAGATCGTCGAGCTGGGCGGCGGCTTCGGTCCCGATGATGCTCTGGAACTCTCGCACCATCCAAGGAAAGGGGTGCGGTCCCATCACCGAACCCAAGCAGTAGTGCGTATCCGCGACGCAGGACACCCACTCGCGCATCGCTTCGTTGACCGCGTCTTTCAGGGTCTTCGACCCCGAGGTCACCGGCACGACGGTGGCGCCTAAGAGCTCCATCCGAAACACGTTCAGCTCTTGGCGCTTGGTATCGACTTCGCCCATGAACACCGTGCACGAGAGACCGAGTCGAGCAGCCGCGGTGGCGGTGGCGACGCCGTGTTGACCGGCACCCGTTTCCGCGATGACGCGCGGCTTACCCATACGTTTGGTGAGAAGGGTTTGACCAATGACGTTGTTGATCTTGTGCGACCCAGTGTGCGCGAGGTCTTCGCGCTTGGCGAAGAGTTGGAGGCCCAGGCGTTCGGAGAGTCGCGGTAGCGGTGTCACCGGCGTAGGGCGTCCGGCGAATTGGCGTAAGACCACGTGGTATTCGGCGACGAAGTCGGGGTCACCCCACGCGTCTCGAAAGGCCCCTTCCAACTCGAGGCACGCGGGCATCAGCGCTTCGGGTACGAAACGACCACCGAAATCACCAAAGTGACCGAGCTCGTCGGGCACTCCCATCACGTCGCGGCCCTCGGTCACGGCACACCTTGACGTGAAAACGCGTCACGGGCGTTGGCGACGTAGCGTCGGACGAGATCGTGGTCTTTCAATCGTGGCGTACGCTCCACGCCACTGGCACAGTCCACACCCCACGCGTTCGTCGTGTTGATGACGTCGGCCACGTTGTTCGGGTCCAAGCCACCGGCGGCAATGACCGGCGCTCGAAAGCGTCGGTCGTGAAGACGTTCCCACGAGTGCGTGACACCCGAGCCCGGTCGCGGACCGTCGATCAGCACCGCGTCAACCAGCGACGCGTCGAACGTGGCAAAGTCGTCCCCTTCGACATTGAGGGCCTTGATGACGAGTAGTGATCGCTGGCGTAGAGCTGCCAGGAGCGCGGAACTCAACGCACCGTGCACTTGCACCACGTCAACGTCGAGCGCGTCCAGTGTCTCGATCACCACGTCGTCGTCCTCGTCTCGAAAGATCGCGCAACGGAGCACGTCACCCTTCACCGCGGCGGCGATGCCGATCGCCTGTTCCAACGTCACGCGACGGGGCGAGTCGGCGAGGATAAGTCCGATCGCGTTCGCGCCCGCTGCGGCGGCCGTCGCGGCGTCGTCGACGTTCGTCACGCCGCAGACCTTCACGAAGCCTCGCTCGAACACGCTAGGCACGAAGGGCGCTCGGCACCAACGCGAAGGCCTTCACGGTGGCGTAGGGGTCGGGGGCGGTGACGAAAGCTTCTCCCACGAGAACGGCGTCGAAGCCCGCTTGCGCCGCACGCTCCACGTCGCGCACCGTCGAGAGACCGGACTCACAGACGGTGAGACACTCGCGGGGCAACACGTCCATTACTGACGCGGCGTGTTCGGGATCCACCTCGAACGAGCGCAGGTCGCGCTGGTTGATGCCAATGACCTTTGCCCCACAGTCGAGCGCGCGATGAGCCTCTTCCACGTCGTGCACTTCCACCAGGGCGTCCATGCCACAGCTTTCGGCGAGATCGATGAACGTTACGATCTCTTCGTTACTCAAGGCAGCGACGATGAGAAGGACGGCACCAGCGCCCGCGTCGGCAGCGTCGAGGACGTCGTTTTCACTCACCGTGAAGTCCTTACGCAGCACGGGAAGTTCAACTGACTTGTGAACTCTCTGGAGATCCTCGAGGGACCCGTCGAAGTACAACTCGTCGGTCAACACCGACACGGCACTTGCGCCCGCGTCGCGATACACCTTGGCGAGTTCAGCGACGTCAAGATCGGGGGCGAGGACGCCCTTCGAAGGCGA
>DATLTT010000057.1:0-3322 GCA_035533455.1 Acidimicrobiales bacterium
TGAATTCATGATTCATCCGCGAATCGAAGAGGTAGAGCGATCCCTCCCAGAGTCCGTCGTCACCGAACTCCTCGCCGTAGCGAACGATGCCGCCGTCGAGTTGGTAGACCTCGCGAAAACCGCGCTTCTTCATGACCGACGAGAGCACCTCACAGCGGACGCCACCCGTGCAGTAGGTGACGATGGGTCGTTCCTTCAAGTGATCGAACTTGCCGTTGTCGAACTCGCCGACGAAGTCTCGCGTGACCATCACCTCGGGCACGACCGCGTTCTTGAATCGACCGATCTTCGCCTCGAACGCGTTGCGCGCGTCGAAGAACACGACGTCTTCGCCCCGCTCCTTGACCAACTCGTTCACCTCACGCGGTTTCAGACGTACGCCGCCACCGACGACGCCGCGATGATCGACCTCGAGTTCACTCGGCGCACCAAAGGTGACGATCTCGTCGCGAACGCGCACCCGCAGTCGGGGAAAGTCGTTGCCCGTTCCTTCGGACCACTTGAAGTCGATGCCTCCGAATCCGGGGTACTCCTTGGTGCGCTTGATGTACGTCGCGAGCGCCGATGCGGGGCCGCCCAGCGTACCGTTGATGCCGTGTGGCGAGAGAAGGATTCGACCCTTCAGCTCGAGTCGTTCACACAGTTCACGTTGCCAGAGCCGCACGGCCTCGAGGTCGTGCAACGGCGTGAAGCCGTAGTAGAGAATGACCTTCGGTGGTTCCACGTTTCAATTTTAATCGGTACGAACTTTATGACTTCTGACGCGAGGGACCTCGCCTTCGTCCCTGGTGCGACGAAGGGACGTGTGGCTGGTAGAAGAGACGACCACAAGCACCCCTCTCCTGGGGCTTCGAACCGTCAGCTCCCCGGCATCCGTTGTGGCTAGCACGTGGGGGCTGCCCTTAGCGTCGGCGCAGTTGGGCATTCTCCCGCGACGGACGTTGATGAGGGCATCGTCACGGCGGCCGTGCTGACGCGTGACGGATCGATCGTCGGCATCATCTACGATCCCCATTTTTCGATGTTGACGTCGACGACTGGGTCGTCGTTCAGTACATTCGAAGGCGGGATGCCCAAAGTCGTCGGAAGAGCAGATTTCGTGGTCTCTCACAAAGTTTTGCGAACTACCGTGAACATTGAGGCACGTCTTTCGGTATTCATTGGTACGACGCTGTTGATCGACAGCGAGCCAGGTGAAGGAGTCAACCTATGACGAAGTCAGAGTCGAAGAAGCTGCAGCGAGGTGCGTGGCGATCCCTAGGGTCTCGCTACGGTGTTGCGGCCATTGCCGCGAGCGCTGTCCTACTCGCGCCAATGACGAGCGCCTCGGGTGCGACGTCGCCGATGCTGAAGTCGGCGAAAGTAGCAGGATTCCCCGGTGCGTTGGTCAATCGCTCGTCGAAGACGCTGTACGTGCTGAGTGTAGAAAAAGGCGCGAAGATCAAGTGCACGGCCGCTTGCACGCCGACGTGGCCACCACTCCTCGTCAAGAGTTCCGTGACGAAGGTGTCGCTCGGTGCCGGCGTGAAGGGAAAGATCGGCTTCGTCAAGCGCAGTAAGACAATGAAGCAGGTCACGTTCAACTCGTTCCCGGTGTACACGTACCAGGGCGACAGCGCGAAGTTGCAGTCGAACGGCGAGGGCATCACCGCTGACGGCGGTACGTGGACCCTGGTGAAGGCGAAGGCGAGTTCGGCTGGCGCGACGGCCTACGCGAAGTCCGCGTCGGGAAACACGACCACGACGACGTCGGGCGGAGGCGGGTACGGCTACTAAGTATGTCCACGCGACACAAACTCACGCCTAGGAATGATGCGTCGGTGCCCGGCGCCACCCGTTGGACGCCGCCCGGCGCGGTGGGTGCGGCGGGTGAACGTCATGGTCGGATGGCGTGGATGAGCGCGGATCGTGAAAGCGAACCCGAGGTCGTGGACGAAACGAGTCTGCGAGAGGCCTTTCTCACGCACGGCGGCGAGTTGTACGGCTTCGCGCGACGATCACTGAACTCCCCGGAGAGCGCCGAAGACGTCGTGCAAGAGACGTTCTCGAGAGCCTGGCGCTCGAGGTCTCGATTCGACGCGACGCTCGGCTCACTTCGAGGGTGGCTGTTCAGTATTGAACGTCGGGTGATTCTTGACGTCAGTGCCCTCCAGATGAAGACGAGGACGTTCCCCCTCGACCAAGGACACGAACCCTCCAGTGAGGATCACGTCGAAAGGGCCATGCTGGGCTGGCAGATGGAATCGGCCCTCAAACGATTGGACCCGGAGCACCGGATGGTCGTCACCGAGCTCTACTTCAATGGCCGAAGTGGCAAAGAGGTTGCTGAACTCTTCGGGCTCGCCGAGGGTACGGTTCGCAGTCGCGCGTTCTACGCGCTCCGTATGTTGCGGCTCTTGATGGAAGAAGCGGGATGGGAGCAATGACCGATAGGGGATGTGAACGCTGGCACGAACTCATCGCCATGCACGTCTTTGGTGATCTCTCGGGCGACGAGACGACGGGACTCCTCGCGCACCTCGAGGGCTGCGCCGAGTGTCGCGGCGTCGCGGACGAGATGGTGACGACGTTCTCCCTGTTGCGCTACGTCGACCCCACCACCGTCGAGCCAACGGCGTCGGTGCCGATGGGCCTCACGAATCGGGTGCTGGGAGATTTGCGAAGTGGCGCCCTCGTGCAGCGACGCCGCCAACGAGTGAGAGCCGCGGGCATCGGTGTCGTCGGCGCGCTCGCGGCGGCGATTGTTCTGGTGATCGTCTTCTCGAGTGGTGGCGCACCGACGAAGCCCGTGGAACGAACACTCGCGATGCGCGGCACCACGTCCGCGTCGGCCAGCGCGGTGTTGATCGCGCGCAACTGGGGCACGTCGCTCGACCTCCATGAACAGGGTCTGCCCGGTGGCGGGGTCTACACGGTGTCGATGGAGACCGCCAAGGGTGCGTGGTGGACCGCGGGAACGTACCGCAGCGTCGGAGGTCGAGCCGTCAACGCCACGATGGCCTGCGCGGTGTCGATGGAACAGATCACTGGTATTCGCGTCGTCAATGGATCGGGCGTCACCGTCTTGAGTAACTACGGGCACGTCACGCCCCTCAGCTACCACTAGTCGTCTCCACTTCAAGAACGTCGCGACACGTGAGCGACGTTCGACCATCGATGTCGTGATCGCGTTGGCCAGCGCCCGACGTCGTTAGAAACGTCACTCGGTAGGGTGGTGCAGCATGAAGCGAATTGGACTCATCGGAGGAATCTCCTGGGAGTCGACCGCCTCGTACTACGCACTGTTGAACACGATGACCGCGCAAGAGCACGGAACGTGGAA
>DATLTT010000058.1:0-22637 GCA_035533455.1 Acidimicrobiales bacterium
GCGCCTGTGTCTGGCGACGGCCCCGGGGCGAGCGCGTGCCGGGGGAGTGCGCGCCGGGGGGCTGGGTGCCGGCGGGCTGGGTGCCGGGGGGCTGGGTGCCGGCGGGCTGGGTGCCGGGGGAGTGCGCGCCGGGGGAGTGCGCGCCGGGGGAGTGCGCGCCGGGGGAGTGCGCGCCGGGGGGCTGGGTGCCGGGGGAGTGGCCCGTTCCCGTCCCGGGTTCGGCCCGCGAGCCCGGCGCACCCTCCGGATGCTCGCCCCCGGCGGGGAGCTCCACCACGAACCGGTTCTCGCCGCCGGCGCCGGTCTCCACCCACACGCGCCCGCCGTGGAGGCGGACGTGCTCGGCGACGAGGGACAGGCCGAGGCCCGTGCCGTCGCTCGCCCCGCGCTGACCGGCGGCCTGGCCGCGGTAGAAGCGCTCGAAGATGCGGTCGCGCTCACCGGGGGCGACCCCGGGGCCGCGGTCGATCACCACGAGCCGCACCCCGTCCTCACCGGGTTCCGCCGCCAGGCGGGTGACGCCGCCGGCGTGTTGTGCGGCGTTGGCCACCAGGTTGGTCACGACCCGCTCGATGCGGCGCTTGTCGACCCACAGCCGGACGCCCGACACCGACGGGTCCACGTCGACGGGGACGCCGCCGGCCCCGGCGGCGACGGCGGCCTGACGGGCCAGCTCCCCCACTTCGACCTCGTCGAGGGACAGCTCCGCCGACCCGGTGTCCACCCGGCTGATCTCGAGCAGGTCGTCGACCATGCGCTGGAACCGGCGGAGCTCGGCGCTCAGCAGGTCGAGCGCGTGCCGGCTGCGGGGGGGCAGTTCGTCGCGGTGCGACTCCAGGACCCCCAGCGAGGTCGCCAGGGTGGTGAGCGGGGACCGCAGCTCGTGGCTGACGTCCGACGTGAAACGGACCTCGTGGTCGATCCGTTCCTGGAGCGCATCGGTCATCCGGTTGAACGACTCGGCCAGCGCCGACAGCTCGGGGTCGCCGGCGGCGAGCAGGCGCGTGTCGAGGCTCCCGCCCGCCACCGTCTCGGCCGCCCGGGACACCTGCGCCAGGGGACGCAGGGCGCGACCGCTCGCCCATCGGCCGATGACGGCGCCGGCCACCGTGGTGACGAGGGCCGCTCCCGCCAGCGCCAAGGCGAGGATCCGCAGGGTGCGGCTCAGCTCGTCGAGTGAGAACACCTCGAAGTAGGAGGCGTCGACGCTCGGGATGGGTAGCCCCACCACCATCTCGGGCGTGTTCTCGAGCACGAAGTGCTGGGTGGCCGGCCGCCCGGCCAGCACCATGGCCCGCAGCGGGGCGGGGATGGCGTTCTCTCCCACCGAGATGGAGGTGGCGTACCACTGGCCGCGCAGCTCGAGCACCGAACGCGAGCCCGGCACGGTGTCGAGGGACGCCAGCAGCTGCGTCACGTCGGGGCTCACCGACCGCAGCGACGACCGCGCCAGCGAGGCGTTCACGTACGCCTGGCGCAGGATCGCCGACTGCCGTTCGTTCAGGATGTACTGCCGGGCGGTGAAGTAGGTGAGCCCCGCCATGGTGGCCGACAGGGCCAGCGCCCCCATCCCGAACGTGACCGTCACCCGTGAGCGCAGGCCGAGGTGCGGCCAGGGCCGCCACCCGCGGCGGTGTTCCTCGGGGCGGTCGCCGGCAGGTTCGTCGCGCCGCGGGCGTCGGGAGTGCCGGGAGTGTCGGGAGCGCACGGCTCTCAGGTCGCCAGCTTGTAGCCCATCCCCCGGACCGTGAGGATGTGGCGGGGGTTGGCGGGGTCGGACTCGATCTTGGTGCGCAGCCGCCGGATGTGGACGTCGACCAGCCTGCCGTCGCCGAAGTAGTCGTAGCCCCACACGCGGTCGAGGAGCTGCTCGCGGCTCAGCACCTTTCCCGGGTTGGCGGCGAGCTCGCACAGGAGCCGGAACTCGGTGCGCGTGCAGTGGACCTCCTCGCCGGCTCGTCGCACCGTCCCCTCGTCGGGCCGCACCTCGACGTCCCCGAACCCGAACACGTCGGGGTCGTCGACCGACCGCGAGCGGCGCAGCAGGGCGCGGATCCGGGCGGCGAGCTCCTTGGCCACGAAGGGCTTCGTGACGTAGTCGTCGGCCCCGGCCTCGAGCCCCGCCACCACGTCGTGCGTGTCGGTGCGGGCGGTGACCATGATCACCGGCACCGCGCTGGTCCGGCGCAGCTGTCGACAGCACTCGAAGCCGTCCATCCCCGGCAGCATGAGGTCGATGAGGACCACGTCGGCAGGCTGCTGGGCGAAGTGCTCCAGCCCGGTCTCGCCGGCTCCCGCCTCGTCGACCTCGTACCCCTCGTCCTCGAGGGCCAGGCGCATGGAGGCGCGGATGCGCTCGTCGTCCTCCACCAAGAGGATGCGGCCCGTCATCGTCGCCTCGTCATCGGTGCCTGGTCACGGTAGGTGGCGCCTTCCGGGGCGCCCGGGCCTGCCGTGCGGTACCGGCGACGGTCAGGCCGAGAGCCAGATCTGTGGGGACCAGATTGTCCCCACGATCATGCCGTACGCCTTGGCCCCGGCCGGCGTCGCGGGGTTGTTGAAGTTCTGCACCCGCGACCGGGCCACCACCGCCCAGGTGGTGCGGTCCGTCCAGATGTAGGGGATGTCCTGGTTGAGGCGCTTGGCGATCGCCTGGTAGGCCTCGGCCCGCTTGGTGGGGTCGGTCGACTGGCGACCCTGCTGGAGCAGGACCTCGATCTGCGGGTCGTTGTTGCGGGCGAAGTTGGGGGCGATCGCCTGGGGGCCCGTCCCGAAGATCTCCGTCGGGCTCCACCACAGGTAGTTGAGGTCGGGGTCCACCGCCGCGAACTGGCGCCACGACGTCGTCTGGAACGTCCCCGACAGCGCCTGGTTGATCTGGTCGGCCTGCTGCACCTGGGTCAGCGTCACCTTCATGCCCACGAGCTCGAGCTGGTTCTGGAGGAACTGGACCGCCTGGACGGCGTAGGCGGACGGGGTCGAGCTCAGCGTGAAGGCCACCGGCTTGCCGATGTCGCGCGCCACCTCCTGGACGAGGGCCTTGGCCTGGGTCGGGTTGTAGGCCGGGTACCCGCTGTCGGCGGCGTAGTACGGGGTCCCGGGGACGAAGGGCTGGTTGGTGGGCGTGTTCACGCCCTTGTCCACCACCGTGGCGTACTGCCGGGGGTTCACCGCCATCGCCATGGCCCTGCGGACGCGGATGTCCTTCATCAGCGGGTCCTGGGTGTTGATCATGATGAAGTTCATGTCCGGCTCGCCCACGATGTGCTGGGAGTCGTCGACGTAGCCGTAGCTGGCGTCGTCGCGGAACTGCAGGATGCTCTCGGGCAGGTCGGTGTGCATGATGTCGATGTTCCCGGCCTGCAGCGCGTTGGCTCGCTGCTGGGCGTCGCTGATCGGCCGGTAGGTGATCGAGTCGAGGTGGGGCAGGCCCGACCGCCAGTAGCTCTCGTTGCGGACCGCGGTGAAGTGGTCGTTGGGGGACCATTCCTTGAACCTGAAGGGTCCGGTGCCGACGGGCCGCTGCGAGCCGTTCGGATCCGCGATCATCGACGGGGCGACGATGTAGCCGGGCTGGCCGCCGATCCCGCCGGCGAGGTAGGCGGGGAAGGGGATCCACGGCTGCTTCAGGGTGATGAGGACGGTGTCCGACGACGGGACCGAGATGTTGGTCACGGTGTTGAGGGTCAGGCCCAGCAGTCCCTTCAGGAAGTGCTCGAGGCTCCCGGCGATCGCCGCGCCGTCGCACGGCGTGCCGTCGTGGAACATCACCCCGGGGCGGGCCGTGATCGTCCACTCCGAGTAGTCGGCGTTGGGGGTGACCGCCTTGGCCAGGTAGGGCTGGACGGTGCCGTCGTCGGCCAGGATCGTGAGCGGGTCGAAGACCGTGCGGGCGTAGAGCACGCCGGTCTCGTCGAAGCGGCCGGTGGCGGGGTCGAACCCCTGCTCCTCGGCCTCGACGCCGAACGTGAGGGCGCCGCCCTTGCGGGGCGTGGCCGTCGACACGCCGTCGCGGGGCCCGCTGGCGGTGGGCCCGGATCCTCCCGACCCGGAACTGCACGCGGCCAGCAGGCTGCCCGCCCCTCCGGCTGCGGCCACGCCACCAGCAGCGAGCAGCCCGCGGGAGATGAACGATCGCCGATCGATGCGGTCGGGCACGGTCCCTACCCCCTTCGGGGCGCCTTCGAGGATTGCCACCAGGTTGCGCCCTCCACCGGGCTGGACAATAGCGTCGGAGCGGCCGCGAGACGGGTAGCGTGGATCGATGGCCTGGGACCTCGAGGCGTTCTCCCGGTCGCTCGGCGGGCAGTCCCCGGCCACGGTGCGCGCCTATGGCGGTGACCTGCGGTCGTTCGTGACCTGGGCCGAGCGCGGCGGCACCGAACGTCCGACCGACGTCGACCACCGGTTGTTGCGCCGCTACCTGGCATTCCTCACCACGCGGCGCTACGCGCGCGCCACGGTGGCGCGCAAGGCGGCGGCGCTGCGGTGCTACTTCTCGTGGCAGCGCCGGCGCGGAGCGATCGACGTCGACCCGGCCCGGCGCCTGGCCGCCCCCGGCGGCGGCTCGCGTCTGCCCCGGGTGCTCGACCGCAGCGAGCTCGACGACCTCCTCGACGGCCCGGGCGCCGACGGCCCCGAGCGCGGCGTGGCGGCGGGAGTGGGCCAGTCGGGCCCGACCCTCCACGACGCGTTGACGGCCCGCGACGACGCCGTGCTCGAGCTCCTGTACGGCTGCGGGCTGCGGGTCGCCGAGCTGTGCGGCCTCGACGGGCGCGACGTGGACCTCCGGGCCCGGACGGTCACCGTGCTCGGCAAGGGCGGCCGCCAGCGCCGGGTCCCCATGCACGACCGGTGCGCCCACGCCGTGGGCCGGTGGCTGGCCGAGGGCCGCCAGGCGCTCGTCACCGAGCTGTCGCCACCCGACGCCGTGTTCCTGAACCGCCGCGGGGTGCGGCTCGGCCCCCGGGACGTCCGCCGGGTGCTCGACCGACGCTCCCCGGTGCCCACCCACCCCCACGCGCTGCGCCACAGCTTCGCCACGCACCTGCTCGACGGGGGCGCGGACCTGCGGATCGTCCAGGAGCTGCTGGGTCATGCCAGCCTTCAGACCACGCAGGTCTACACTCATGTAAGCAAGGACCGGCTGCTCTCGGTGTACGGAGCAACCCATCCCCGAGCGTAGGGGGAGGCGTGACGACGGAAGACGACGGCGGGACCGCACGCCTGTGGGCCGAGTACAAGGAGAACGGTGACCGTCGTACCCGCGACCAGCTCATCGTCCTGTACTCGCCGCTGGTGAAGTACGTGGCGGCGCGGGTCGCGGTCGGGCTTCCCCAGCACGTCGACGGGGCCGATCTCGTGAGCTATGGGATCATCGGCCTGATCGACGCCATCGACCGGTTCGACCCGGTGCGGCAGGTCAAGTTCGAGACCTACGCCATCCCCCGCATCCGGGGGGCCATCATCGACGAGCTGCGTGCCATCGACTGGGTGCCGCGCTCGGTCCGGGCCAAGGCCCGCGCCGTCGAGCAGGCGTACGCCTCGCTCGAGGCCACGCTGCTGCGGACGCCGACCGACGCCGAGGTGGCGACCGAGCTGGAGATGTCGGTGTCGGACCTGCAGGACATCCTGCGGCAGATCTCCTTCGTGGGGGTCGCCGCCCTCGACGAGGTGTTCATGGTGGGCGGCGACCGTACGGACCGGACGACGCTCGGCGACACCATCCCCGACGCAACCCCCGGGCCCGTGGCCATGTTCGAGGACAAGGAGTCGAAGGAGATCCTCGCCCAGGCGATCATGCAGCTGGGCGAGCGCGAGCGGACCGTCCTGTCGCTCTACTACTACGAAGGCCTCACGCTCGCCGAGATCGGCGAGATCCTCGGCGTCACCGAGAGCCGCGTGTGCCAGATCCACACCAAGGCGGTCCTGCAGCTGCGGGCACGCCTGAGCGACCGCTCGCCCGACGGCACCGACACCCGGGGCCGGGGTCGAGCCTCCGGTGGCCGCCGTGGCCAGCGGCCGAGCACGAGCGTGGCCGCCACCGGCTGAGCTGACCAGGCGGCACCGGGGCCGTCCGGGTCGCCGCCCCCCCGCGCGTGACCACGGGCGCCCGTGTGACGCCCCGCGGGCCGTCGGTTACCATGGCCCGGTCCCCGCCGTCCCGGCGGGGCGCGACACCACACCGAAGCACCCGGGCGCGTCCAACGGTCGCCCCAGCAGGGGCGTAGCGCCGGGGAAGCACAACCGATGGGAGGACCAGCCGTGGCCGTTGTCACGACCCGGCAGCTGCTGGAGGCCGGAATGCATTTCGGTCACCAGACGCGCCGTTGGAACCCGAAGATGCGCCGCTACATCCTGGGCGAGCGCAACGGGATCTACATCATCGACCTCAAGAAGACCCTCCTGGGTCTCGAGGAGGCCTACTCCTACGTGCGGGACCTGGTCGCCAAGGGCGGCATCCTGCTGTTCGTGGGGACGAAGAAGCAGACCCAGGGCCCCATCGCCACGTACGCCCGGGCGTGCGGCATGCCGTACGTCAACGAACGGTGGCTGGGCGGGATGCTGACCAACTTCGCCACCATCTCGTCTCGCGTGGGGAAGCTGCGTGAGTACGAGGGGATGGAGCGCGCCGGCGACTTCGAGGCCATGCCGAAGAAGGAGGCGCTGCGCCACCGCCGCGAGCTGGAGAAGCTCCGCCGGAACCTCGGCGGCATCCGGGACCTGGACAGGCTGCCCGACACCATCTTCGTGATCGACACGAAGAAGGAGCACATCGCCGTCACCGAAGCGCGCAAGCTCGGCCTGCCCGTCGTGGCGGTGGTGGACACCAACTGTGACCCCGACGTCATCGACTACGTGATCCCCGGCAACGACGACGCGATTCGCGCCGGCTCGCTGCTCTGTCGCTTGATCGCGGACGCCGTGACCGAAGGTCGCTTCATTCGCCAGAATCGCCCGGCCGTCACGGTGAGTCCAACGGCCAACGCCTAAGTCATCACGAGGAACAAAGAGGAGAACCAAGGTGACCATCACCGCGAAAGACGTACAAGCACTGCGCCAGTCAACGGGCGTGGGCATGATGGACGCGAAGAAGGCCCTGGAGGCCACCGACGGCGACTCGGAGGCAGCGACCCAGTGGCTGCGCGTCCAGGGTCTCGCCTCGGCCGCCAAGCGTGCCGATCGTGAAGCCGGCGAGGGAGCTGTCGCCGTCGTTCGAGACGGCAACGTCGCCGCGATCGTGGAGCTTCGCTGTGAGACGGACTTCGTCGCGAAGTCCGAGGAGTTCACGAGCCTGGCCGACGAGATCGCGGCGCGCGTCTGCGCAGAGGGCGAAGAGGCCGTCAGCCACTTCAAGGAGAACGTGGAGCAGATGCTCACGACCTTGAAGGAGAACATCTCGATCGGCCGCGTGTACCGGCTCCAGGCCGGTGCCGACGAGGTCGTCGACACCTACATCCACTACCAGTCGGGTCGTGGCGTCAACGCCGTCGCGGTCGTACTGAAGGGCGCGAGCGAAGAGGTCGCGCACGAAGTAGCCGTGCACATCGCCTTCGCGAAGCCGCTGTACCTCGCGCGCGAAGACGTGCCCCAGGGTGAAGTCGACAAAGAGCGCGCGACCGTTGAGGAGATCACGCGCAACGAGGGAAAGCCCGAAGCGGCCCTGCCGAAGATCATCGAGGGACGACTCAACGGTTGGTTCAAAGAGCGCGTCCTCCTCGATCAGCCCTACGTCAAAGATGAGAAGGAAACGGTTCAACAGTTCTTGAAGGGTGCGACCATTAGCGCGTACGCTCAAGTAGTCATCGGGGGATAGGACATCGTCGTGCGTCGAGTGGTCTTAAAACTGTCGGGTGAGGCGCTGGCCTCGGCCGCGAGTGACGAAACGATCGACGCCTCCACGGTGGACTTCTTGGCTCGAGAGATCGCCGCCGCCATGGAGCGCGGCGGGCTGGAACTGGCGGTCGTCATCGGCGGCGGGAATATTTGGCGCGGCGCCACGGGCGCGATGGCCGGGATGAATCGGGCCAACTCTGACCTCATGGGAATGTTGGGCACGGTCATCAACGCCCTCGCGCTGCAAGACGCCATCGAGAATCACGGCCGACCCACGAGGGTCATGTCGGCGATCAACATGGATCAAGTCGCCGAACCCTACATTCGTCGGCGCGCCGTTCGACACCTCGAAAAGGCGCGCGTCGTGATCTTCGCGGCCGGCATGGGCAACCCTTATTTCACCACCGACACCCCGGCGGCACAGCGCGCCGCCGAAGTCGAAGCCGAGATCGTCCTGAAGGGTACCCACGGTGGCGTGGACGGCGTCTACGACAAGGATCCGCGCGAGAACGATGACGCCGTGAAGTTCGACGAGATCTCGTTCGACGAGGTCATCGCACGCGACTTGCGCGTGATGGACATGACGGCGATCACGTTCTGTAAGGACAACCACTTGCCGTTACGCGTGTTTGACCTGATGGCCGACGGAAACTTAGGACGAGCCCTCGACGGTCGTCCCGTCGGTACGCTGGTGAAGTAATGGAGAACGAACTCGTTGACCTCGTCATGGAAGACACGCGCGAGCGTATGGTGCGTGCCATCGAGCACGTGAAGAACGAGTTCGGTTCGGTGCGCACCGGCCGCGCCACGTCGTCACTGATCGAGGGACTGCTGATCGACTACTACGGAACCGAGACGCCGCTCAAGCAGTTGGCGAACTTCTCGGTACCCGAACCACGGCTCTTGGTGGTCTCGCCCTTCGACAAGGCTTCGATGGCGGCGATCGAGAAAGCCATCGGCAACGCCGATCTCGGGCTCACGCCCTCGAACGACGGTCACGTCATTCGCCTCGCCTTTCCCGCGCTCACCGAGGAGCGCCGCAAATCCTTCGTGAAGATGGTCAAAACGAAGGCCGAGGAGGGCCGCGTGGCGCTACGAGGGGTTCGTCGCCACGCCCGCCAAGAGCTGGAGACGCTCGAGAAGGAACAGGGTCTCTCGAGTGACGAGATCGAACGACTGGAGAAGGTCCTGGACAAGATGACCCAGGACGAAGTGGCCGTCGTGGACGCGCTGCTTGCGCACAAGGAGCAGGAACTTCTTGAAGTCTGACGACGGATCCAGCTTCGACGAACCCACCAGCGAGTTTCCGGTGACGGGCACGCACGATCCGCGCGTCACCATCACCGGCGCGGAGATGGCGGCTGACCTCGTCGACGACGCTCCGACGGTCGACCCCACGACGCTGTTGCCACACTGGACGGACGCGCCGACCGGTCAGGTACCGATCGTCGTCGCGCGTGAAGCGGCGCAGAGCGACGACCCGTGGTCGACCGTGCCCGCGCCGGCGTGGCGCGAAGGGGAAGCGGACTGGGTCGCGCACGAAGATCAGTTCGACGCGTCCATTCTGGCTGGTGAGGAGAAGATCGACGACGCGCGGCCGTGGGAGTTCATCCTGCCCGACGAAGAGATCGCCGAAGAGGCCGTACGCGTCGAGGCACCCCGCCCGGCGCCCACGCGAGCCCAGCGCACGCGCCATCGCGCGACGTCGAATCCCCTCGCCGGACGCGCGGTGCGACAGAGCTCGTCCAGCAACGTTTCGAGCGCGACCATGACGGGCGTCCTGCTCGCGGTCGTCGTCTTCGCCGTGTTCTTCGCCGGCCCCGTGGGCGTGACGGTCTTGATCCTCGCCTCGTTGGCCTTCGCGAGTGCCGAGGCCTACGCAGGTTTCCGTTCCGTCGGCGCCCATCCCGCGACGATCTTGGGCCTCGTCGCGGTGTTGACGCTCGGCGTCGCCGTCTACAACAAGGGTCTGGTCGTGCTGGGCGCGGTCACGGTCCTGCTCGTGGTCTTCGGCTTCATCTGGTACATGAGCGCCGAACGAAAGATCGACGTGCTCGACGGTCTGGGCGCGACGATCTTCGTCTACGTCTGGGTCGGCGTCCTCGGTTCGTACGGCATCTTGATGCTCTCACCACACACCTACCCCAATCGTCACGGCATGGCGTACGTCTTCGGGGCGCTGGCGCTCACCATCTGTAACGACGTGGGCGCGCTCTTCACGGGTCGTTGGCTCGGTCGTCGACCGCTCAGCGCCCTCTCGCCGAACAAGACCGTCGAAGGCACGATTGGCGGCACCGTCATCACGTTGCTCGCCGGCGCGATCCTCCTGCCCTTGGTGAGTCCGTGGACGCGGACCCACGGCGTGGAGGCGGCGCTGGCTCTGGCCATCGTCGTGCCCCTCGGCGACCTCTTCGAGTCGATGGTCAAACGCACGTTGGGTCTAAAGGACCTGGGTCGACTGCTGCCGGGTCACGGGGGACTGCTCGATCGGATCGACGGACTGTTGTTCGCGCTGCCGACGATGTACTACCTCCTGCACCTGCTCAAACTGAGTTAACGATGTCGCCCCCGCGCCGAAGCGTGGCGCTGCTCGGCGCGACCGGATCCATCGGCGTCCAGACGCTCGACGTCCTGCGACGAGAGCGAGAGCGCTTCGAACTCGTCTCGATCGCCGGCGGTGAGCGACTGAGTGAACTTGCGGCCATCGCGAAGGAGTTCGACGTCAAGTTCGTCGCGGTGAAGAGTGAAGTGCATCGTTCGACGTTGCTCGAACTCATCGAACCCGGCGTCGAGGTCGTCGTGGGTGACGACGGCCTGCACGGTCTCGCCCAGAGCGCCGACGTGATCGTGAACGCGGTGATGGGATTCGCGGGTCTTCCGGTCACGCTCGGCGCGCTTGGCGCGGGCAAGCGACTCGCGCTCGCGAACAAGGAGTCGCTCATCGCGGCGGCGCCACTCGTGGCGAAGGTGCGCGACACGAGCGGCGCGTCGTTGCTGCCCATTGACTCGGAGCACTGTGCCATTCATCAGTGTCTCGCGAGCTCGCCCGGTGTCGCGGGCTACCCCGACGTGCGAAGAATCGTGTTGACCGCGTCGGGCGGACCGTTTCGGGGCTGGAGCCCGGAACAACTGAAGGGCGCGACCAAGCAAGACGCGCTGCGCCATCCGACGTGGTCCATGGGCGCCAAAATCACCATCGACTCGTCGACGCTCATGAACAAGGGTCTCGAAGTGCTCGAGGCGTCGGCCCTCTTTGGCATCGACGTCGCGCGAATCGACATCGTCGTGCACCCGCAGTCCATCGTCCACTCGATGGTGGAGTACGTCGACGGATCGGTGCTCGCGCAACTCTCTCGCCCCGACATGCGTCTTCCGATCGCGTACTGCCTCGGACTGCCCGAACGCTTGGCGCACGCGTACGGTGAACTTGACTTTTCGGCGGCGCTGGCGCTCAACTTCGAGCCACCGGACGCCGCCGCCTTTCCGGCCCTCGGTCTCGCGTACGAAGCGGCGCGCGCGGCTGGCGCCGCGCCCGCGTGGCTCAGTGCGGCCAACGAAGTCGCGGTCGCCGCGTTCCTCGCGGACGAGATCAACTGGTGTGACATTGTGGCGATCGTCGCCTCGACGATGGACCACTACGTCGCCGATCCCCTCGAATCCTTATCGTCTCTTTATGAAAATGACGACGTTGCACGACGATGGGCCCGCGCTAGCCTCGAAAGGTAGCCATGGAACACCCGTCGTCCCTTCGTCAGTCTCCCGTCGCGCTACTCGTGGGCGTCGTGGCGCTGGTGGCGCTACTTACCTGGCTGGTGGGTTGGGCGCTGCCCCTCGTGATCTTTCTCATCATCGCGATGGTCATGGCGCACGAGTTCGGGCACTTCATCACCGCCAAGCGCGCGGGCATGTTGGTCACCGACTTCTTCGTGGGTTTCGGTCCGGTCCTCTGGTCGACCCAGCGCGGCGAGACGCGCTACGGCGTGCGGGCGCTCCTGCTCGGCGGCTACGTGAAGGTCCCCGGGATGGCGTGGAGCGTGCCCGTCGATCCCGCCATAGAAAGTCGGACGTACCGCGAGGCGTCGTACCCGAAGAAGGTGATCTTCGCGTCCGCTGGCTCCTTCATGCACGGCGTCATGGCCCTCGCCCTCGCGTGGGGGGCGTTGGCGTTTATCGGCGCGCCGTCCACGAGCCACGTGGGCGTGCAGGCCTTCAGCGTGTGGCAAGGTCATGCCGAGACCGTGGCGCAGCAAGCCGGAATGAAAGTGGGTGATCAGATCGTCAGCATCGACGGTCACACGATCACGAACTACGCCCAACCCGCGACGCTCATCCACCACTCGGTGGGCAAAGAGCTCACGATCGTGGTGGATCGTAACGGCAAGGACCTCACGCTGCACGCGACGCCCGTCAGTGGCACCACTCTTAAAGTCGCGGGCAAGAGCCTGCCCGCCGGCGGCTACATCGGCATCGAGCTGAGCGAACTGACGGTGCGAAGCTCGCTTCTCGGCGCCGTGCCCGGTGCCTTCGCCGAGATCGGTTCGCTGCTGTCGGCGGCGGCGCACAACATCGTGCACGTCTTTTCGCCGGCCGAGTTCTCGAGCCTCTTTCACCAGGTGACCTCTCCGGCGGCCGCGACGAACGTGAAGAACCAGTACACGCGACCGGTCTCGATCCTCGGCGTGACGCGTCTCGCGGTCCAGGGAGCGAACTCGGGTGTTGGCCCGCTGCTCGCCATCTTGATCGAGGTGAACATCTTTGTCGGCGTGCTGAACATGTTGCCGATCCTGCCCGTCGACGGCGGGTACGTGGCCGTGGCGACCTACGAGCGCTTGCGTTCTCGGCGTGGCGTTCGTCATCACGCGGACGTCAATAAGTTGGCGCCCATCATCTACGCCTTCGTGGGCGTGCTGTTGTTCCTCTTTGCCACCACGCTCTACCTGGATATCGCCCACCCGTTGCCCAATCCTTTCGGCTAGGCGCTTCAACAGACCTCCGAACACGGCAGAATAGAGAAATGGACGTCACCGCAACCTCTTTGACCCCTCGTCGCCTCACGCGCCAGATCTCCGTGGGCTCGGTCAAGGTCGGTGGTGACGCGCCGGTCTCGGTCCAGTCCATGACGACGACGAAGACGGGCGACGTCGAAGGTACCCTGCAGCAGATCTACGCCCTCGCCGCCAACGGGGCCGACATCGTGCGCTGCACCTGTAACGATCAGGCCGCCGCCGAAGGGCTCGCCCAGATCGTGCCGCGCTCGCCGGTACCGATCGTCGCGGACATCCACTTTCACGTCGAGATGGCCCTCGCCGCACTCGAAGCCGGCGTCCACGGGCTCCGACTGAATCCCGGGAACCTTCGCAAGCCCGAAGAGATCAAGCTCGTCGCCAGCGAGGCACGCGATCGCGGCGTGCCGATTCGTATCGGCGTGAACGCCGGATCACTACACCCCGACATCTACGAACGATTCGGTGGCGCCACGCCCGAAGCACTGGTCGAGTCCGCGCGCATCGAACTGGCCTACTTCGAGGAGGTTGACTTCTCCGACGTGAAGATCTCGGTGAAGGCGTCGTCGGTGGCGACCATGATCGCGGCGTATCGACTGGCCTCGACGACGTTCGACCATCCCTTGCACCTCGGGGTCACCGAAGCCGGACCACTACCGGGCGGACTCTTGAAGGGCACGGCCGGTATCGCGACGTTGCTCGCCGAGGGTATTGGCGACACCCTTCGTTACTCGTTGACGGCCGATCCCGTCGAAGAGGCGCGCGCCGGAAGGCAGTTGCTCGAATCACTGGGACTTCGTGAGCGAAAGGGCCTCGACCTCATCGCCTGTCCGAGCTGTGGGCGCGCCGAAGTCGACGTGATCAAAGTGGCCACCGAAGCCCAAGCGGCGCTCAACGCGCTCGACGTTCCTCTTCAGGTCGCGGTGATGGGCTGTGTCGTCAACGGCCCCGGCGAAGCGCGCCACGCGGACCTCGGTATCGCGGCCGGCAAGAAGCGTGGTCATCTCTTCATCCAAGGACAGATCATCCGTGTCGTGCCCGAAGACGAGATGGTGGACGCGTTGGTGGAAGAGGCGAAGAAGATCATCGCCGAAGGTGTCGAGGCGCGGCTGCTCGCGCGCGACAAGTCCGCCGAGGCCGAAGCCGAGGCCGACCGGGCCGCGTTGCTCGACGACCGCGGCGCGGACGCGAACAACGCACAGCAACGCATCGAGAAGATTCGTCGTCACGTCGAGCACTAGGGGGCTCGGTAGGCTTTGTGAACTCACAGAGGAGCACCGTGGCATCGCAGAGCGTTCTCACCCCACAGTCCGAGGACTTTCCACGCTGGTATCAAGACGTCGTCGCCAAGGCTGAGATGGCCGATAACGGCCCCGTGCGCGGCACGATGGTCATTCGACCCTACGGCTACGCCATCTGGGAGCGCATGCAGAGTGAGATGGACGCGCGCATCAAGAGCACCGGAGCGAGGAACGCCTACTTCCCGCTGTTCATCCCCGAGAGTTACTTCCACCGAGAGGCCGAGCACGTCGCGGGCTTCAGTCCAGAGCTCGCGGTCGTCACGCACGCCGGTGGCGAGACGCTCGCCGAGCCCATCGTCGTTCGTCCCACCTCGGAGACCGTGATCGGTGAGTTCATGGCGAAGTGGATCCAGAGCTACCGCGACCTGCCACTCCTCCTTAACCAGTGGGCCAACGTGGTGCGCTGGGAACTTCGCCCGCGACTCTTCCTTCGTAGTTCCGAGTTCCTTTGGCAAGAGGGTCACACGGCGCACGCGACCACTGAGGACGCATCGGCCTACGCGCAACGAATCCACCTCGACGTCTACAACGACTTCCTCGTCAACGTCCTCGCGGCGCCGACGTACCTCGGTATCAAACCACCCAGCGAGCGATTCGCCGGCGCCATCAACTCCATGACCTGTGAGGGCATGATGCGCGACGGCAAGGCGTTGCAGATGGCCACCACGCACGAACTCGGTCAGAACTTCGCCCGGGCCTTCGACATCTACTACCAGAGCGAAGAGGGACAAGCCGAACTCTGTCACACGACCTCGTGGGGCGCCTCGACGCGACTCGTCGGGGGACTGATCATGACCCACGGCGACGACCAAGGGCTGCTGGTGCCGCCACGTCTCGCGCCCGTACAAGTGGTCGTCGTCACGGTGCGTGACGAAACCGAGGTTCACGAGGCGGCCGATCGAGTGGCAACATCACTGCTCGCCGCTGGCGTCCGCGTCGAGGTCGACCGGGGCCGAGGGAGCTTCGGTCGGCGCGTGACCGACTGGGAGATCAAGGGCGTTCCCCTTCGTGTGGAGGTCGGACCGCGCGACCTGGCCCAGAGGATCGTCACGGCCGTTCGCCGTGACAACGGCGAGAAAACCACCCACGGACTGAACGACCTGGCGAAGGTCGTACCCTCAATGCTCGAAGCGATCCAGCGCGACCTCTTCCAGGGCGCCCAGGCCTACCTCGTCGAGAACACCCACGACGTGACGAGCGTCGCCGACGCGATCGACGTCGCGAAGGACGGATTCGCCCGGCTCGACTGGGACCTCGTGGCGGGCGAGGGGGAGGACCAACTCAACGCCCAGGCGGTGAGCGTTCGTTGCCTGCAACGCCGAGACGGTTCGATGCCCGTGAGCGACGACGAAGGCGACCTGGTCTGTCTCGTCGCGAAGTCGTATTGAGCGCAGAGAAAAGAGCCATTTTTCTCAAGCCCTCGTGACTTTCTCCAGCCACTTTCCGATTGTTTCAGGGCTCTTCGACTGCTACAATTGATGTCTACAGTCCGCTCAGGACGTTTGGACTCGTTTAAGCGCGGGCCTCGGGCCCGCGCTTTTTCAATGTCTGGATGTCCGTAGCGACCGCGAAAGGAGACGGCCATGGAATGGGACACCACGCTGCGGCCCATGCTATCTTCGCTCGGACTCGAACTCTACGACGTGGAGTTTTCCGCTGGAACACTGAACGTCGTCGTGAATCGACCCGGTGGGGTCGACCTCGAATCGCTGACCAAGGCCAATCGGACCATTTCGGAGTGGCTGGACGCGAACGACCCCATCGCGGGTCGCTTCACGCTGGACGTGTCGAGCCCCGGACTCGAACGTCGTCTTCGCACGCCCGCCCATTTTGCCAGCGCCGTCGGCGAGTTGGTGACGTTGCGCGAACGTCGAGACGGGGAGCCGACGCGCCGCCTCGAAGGAACGCTCAGCGCGGTGGACGACACCACGCTCACCATTGACGACAACGACCTCGGCGCGGTGACGATCGCGCTCGACGCGATCGAACGCGCGCGCACCGTCTTTGCGTGGGGCGCCACCAAGCCCGCGACGTCCAAGGGTGCGAAGACTTCATCGACGAGCAAGAAAGGCTAGCCATGGCGAACTTCGAATTTCTTGAGGCCCTCGGTCAGATCGCGCGCGACCAGAACATCGACGAAGGGGAGTTGTTGATCGCGCTGGCGAACGCGCTGCTCGCCGCCTACAAGCGCCGTCCCGACTCGGCCGAAGACGCCGAAGTCGAGATCAACCCTGAGACCGGAGAGATCAAGGTCTGGGGACTCGAGCTCGACCTCGAGGGCAACGTCACGCGCGAGTGGGACGCGACGCCCGAGGACTTCGGTCGCATCGCCGCCCAGACCGCCAAGCAGGTCTTGATGCAGTTGATCCGCGACATCCAGCGTCGCCAGATGTACGAGGAGTTCGCCAATCGCGAGGGCGACATCGTCTCGGGCACCGTCCAACAGAACGACAATCGCTACACCTTGCTCGACCTCGGTCGGGTGGAGGCACTCCTGCCCCAGGCCGAACAGATCGCCTTCGAGCGCTACGAGCACGGCGCGCGGATCAAGGTGTACATCGTCGAGGTTCGTAAGACCAACAAGGGCCCCCAGATCGTGGTCTCACGCACGCACCCCGCCCTCGTGGCGAAGCTCTTCGAGATCGAGGTTCCCGAGATCGCCAACGGCATCGTCGAGATCAAGGCGCTCGCGCGCGAACCCGGTCACCGGTCGAAGATTGCCGTCGCGTCCAACGACCAGATGATCGATCCGGTCGGCGCGTGCGTGGGCGCACGTGGATCACGCGTTCGCAACATCACCAACGAACTGCGCTCGGAGCGCATCGACGTCGTGCCCTACAGCGACGACCCCGTCGAGTTCATCCAGTCGGCGTTGCAACCCGCGCGCGTGCGTGAGGTTCGTCTCGACGATGAAGAAGGCATCGCCACCGTCATCGTTCACGATCAGCAACTGTCGTTGGCGATCGGCAAAGAGGGCCAGAACGCGCGTCTCGCGGCCCGGCTCACCGGTTGGCGCATCGACATTCGCTCCGAGAACGAGGCCAACGACGAAGTCGTCGAAGAAGTCTGGACCGATGGTGACGCGGTCGTCGACGAGACGGTTGCTGTCGCCAGCGGCGAGAACGGCGAGGTCAACGCCGTGGTCGTCGATGAGGTCGTCACCACCGCCGACGGCGACGTCGAAGAAGTGGTCGTCGTGGAAACGATTTCGGAGGACGGGGCATAGCACCGAAGCGTACGTGTGTCGTGTGTCGGACTCGGCGGGACGACACCGAGATGACCCGAGCGGGCCGAGACGCCCAAGGATCGTGGTATCTCGGTCGCGGCGTCGGACGCGGCGTGTGGTGGTGTGAGGGCCAGCGGTGCGGACAAGATTTAAGAGTTACTCACGTCGCTCGAGCACTTAGAACCACGGTGCTCGAGAGCGACGTGGCGGCACTTCGGAGCCTCGCGACCGAGAAAAGGCCGCAGTTGTGAAAGAATAGGAAACTGTGCCCGCCGAACGTGCGGGCGCACGAAGTTAGGGAACGTTTTGGCGCCAAAGAAGATTCGAGTGCACGAGCTCTCAAAAGAGCTCGGTCTAACGAGTAAAGAGTTACTCGCACTCGCCCAAAAACTAGGAATCGGCGCCTCGAGCCCGTCGGCGTCGATCGAAGACGCTCAGGCCGACCGCATTCGTCGGCGCGCCGACGCGGACGGACTGCGGCGCGACGTGCCCGCTGACGCCTCGAAGGCCGGCAAGGTCGAAAAGGCCACCAGGGCCGCCAAGGCCACGAAGGCCGCGGCACCGAGCGCAGAGGTGACGACCGCGCCCGCTGAAGCGACGCGCGTCTCGCGCGTCGCCAGCGCCCCGAGCACGCCCGCCGCGCCGCCGTCCGTGGCGAGCGCCGAGCCCCCAACGGCCTCCTCGCCCGCTCCCGTCGCGCCCGAGGAGAGTGCGCCAAAGGTCGTTCGTTCACGCGCGGCCGCGCCCAAGCCGGCGCCGACGCGCAGCGTCTCGCCGGACGGCCCCACGACCATCCGTCCCACGCAGCGCGGGGGATCTGGTGACGGTGATGGCCAGAATCGTCCACCCCTCAGTTCCTCCGGTCGGCCCATTCCGCCGCCCCCGGGGCGACCGTTGAGTTCCACGGGTCGCCCGATCCCTCCGCCACCAGGTATGCGTCGGCCCCTGCCGAGCGCCACCGGTCGCGGCGGACCCTCCAGTGGACCGCGACCGATGAGTGCCCGACCGAGCACGGGCGCCCCACGGACCGGCGGACCCTCGCGTCCGGGCGGCGGGTTCAGCGCGACACGTCCCGGCGCGCCCACCGGTGGTGCCCCCGCCGGGGCGAGCCGCAGTGGCGGCCCGGCCAGAGGCGGCGGCGGACCTCGCGGGTCGCAACGCAAAGTGACCCGTCGACGTCGGCGCAACGTCGAAGAGCTCGAGCCCACCCAGATGACGACGTGGCAGCCCAGTAGCGCGCCCGTGCCCGACGGCGAGATCATCATCGAACGCGGCTCCACGGCGAAGGACGTCGGTCCCAAGCTGAACCGCAGCGCCGCGGACATCATCCGCTTCTTGTTCTTGCAGGGTGAGATCGTCACCGCCGTGCAGAGCCTCTCCGACGACATGATCGAGCTCTACGCCGCGGAAGTCGGCGCCGAGGTCCATCTCGTCGATCCCGGTGAGCAGAAGGAAGCCGAACTCCTCGCGAAGTTCTTCGACGAAGTCGAAGACGACGTCGTCGTCCCTGATGCGCCGCGCCCGCCCGTCGTGACCGTGATGGGTCACGTCGATCACGGCAAGACGCTCCTTCTCGACAAGATTCGTAAAGCCAACGTCGTCGCCGGTGAAGCCGGCGGCATCACCCAGCACATCGGCGCCTACCAGGTACCCTGGCACGGCCGGTCGATCACCTTCCTCGACACGCCGGGCCACGAAGCCTTCACGGCCATGCGTGCGCGAGGCGCCAAGGTCACGGACGTCATCATCTTGGTCGTGGCGGCCGACGACGGCGTCATGCCCCAAACCGTCGAGGCCATCGATCACGCCAAGGCCGCGAACGTGCCGATCATCGTCGCCATCAACAAGATGGACCGACCCGACGCGAATCCCGATCGCGTGTTACAACAACTTTCCGAACAGGCCCTCGTTCCCGAGAAGTGGGGTGGCGACACCATCGTCGTCGAGATCTCCGCGTTGCAGGAAACGGGTATCGACGAACTGCTCGAGCAGGTACTCCTCGTGGCGGAGATCGGTGAACTCGCGGCGCCGCCGTCGGGCCGCGCGGTGGGCACCGTCCTCGAAGCGAACCTCGAAGTCGGCCGCGGACCCGTCGCGACGGTCATCGTGCAAAAGGGACTCCTGCGCGTGGGCGACCCCGTCGTCGCGGGACCGGCCTACGGCAAGGTCAAGGCCCTCATCAACGATCAAGGCAAGCAGATCAGATCGGCGGGACCCTCGACGCCCGTGCAGATTCTCGGCTTTAGCGAGCCGCCCTTCGCCGGTGACGAGATGCGCGTCGCCCGTGACTTGGCGCACGCTCGTTCGCTCGCCGAGGCCCGGGCGCAGCGTTCACGCCTCGTGGGGCAACAGCCCGTCGCGTCGTCGAGTGGCGCTCGCCTCGAAGACCTCTTCGAGCAGATCCAGCGCGGTGAGACGGCGACGCTCAACATCGTCTTGAAGGCCGACGTGCAGGGATCCCTCGAAGCCTGCACCGAGTCGCTCAAGAAACTCGAACGCGACGAGGTGAAACTCGTCATCGTGCACCGCGGCGTCGGCGGGATCACCGAGAACGACGTGCAGCTGGCCAAGGCGTCCAACGCCACGATCATCGGCTTTAACGTTCGACCCGACAAGCGTAGTCGTGAACTCGCCGTCAGCGAAGGCGTGCAGATTCGCACCTACGAGATCATCTACAAGTTGATCGAAGAGATCGAGGCCGCGATGCTCGGTCTGCTCACGCCCGTGTTCGAAGAGATCGTCACCGGCGAAGCCGAGGTGCGCGAGGTCTTTCGTATTCCGCGCGTCGGCGCGATCGCCGGATGCTTCGTGCGCGACGGTGTCATCACGCGTGGCTCGAAGGTTCGATTCCTGCGTGAGGGAACCATCATCTGGAAGGGCACGGTGACGTCACTTCGTCGCTTCAAGGACGACGCGCGTGAAGTCGCCGCTGGCTTCGAGTGTGGCGTGGGGCTGTCGGACTACCAGGACCTCAAGTCCGGGGACGTCATCGAAACGTACGAAGAGCGCGAGATTCCGCGCACGGCCTAACCCATGGCCCACTCCTCAGGTTCGCAGCGCCCCTACCCCCGCACGGCTCGGGTGAATCAGATACTGCGCGAAGTGATCTCGGAAGAACTCGTACGGATATCGGACGTCGACGAACGGCTTGGCTTTCTCACCGTGACGGGCGTGAAAACATCACCCGACATGGCCCAAGCCATGGTCTACCTCCACGCGCTCAGTGACGGCGCGAAGGCCGCTCTCGAAGAACGTCGTGGTCAGATCCAGGGCGCGGTAAACGCGCAGACTCGCCTGAAGCGAACGCCCAAACTCTCGTTCATGGCCGACCCCGCGGTGGCGAGCGGGGCGGCGGTCGAGGAGTTGTTGCGGCGCCAGCACCATGACGACGAGTAACGGCCTGCTCCTCATCGACAAGCCCCAGGGCGTGACGAGCCACGACGTCGTCGCTCGGGTACGTCTCGTGATGAACGAACGCCGCGTGGGCCACGCGGGCACGCTCGATCCGATGGCGACGGGGCTCCTCGTGCTCGCGGTCGGCCCCTCCACGCGGCTCCTTCGTTTCGCCCAGAGTGAGACCAAGCGCTACGAGGGTGTCGTGACCTTTGGCGTGAGTACGGACTCACTCGACGCCGACGGCGTCATCGACGAACGCCGTGAGGTGCCCCCACTGACGACGGAGAGCGTGAACGCCCGGGCCCGGGCCATGCTCGGCGCGCAGTCCCAGATCCCCCCGATGGTGTCGGCGATAAAGGTGAAGGGACAGCGCCTGCACGCCCTCGCGCGAGCCGGCGTCGTCGTCGAGCGCGACGCGCGCGCCATTGCGGTGACGTCGTTCTCGCTCGCGCCCACCTCTGAAGCGAACGAGTGGACCTTTGACGTCACTTGTTCGGTGGGCACCTACGTGCGCGTGCTCTTGAGCGACCTCGCCGAGCACCTCGGCACGATCGGGCACTTGAGCGCACTGCGCCGTCTCGCGAGCGGTGAGCACCACGTCGACGATGCGCTGACGCTCGAGCAACTGGACGAGCGCGTTCGCGACGGTGCCGTGGTCCTCCAGCCGCCTCGCGCGTTCGTCACGCAACTCGAAGCGGTCGTCGTCTCGCGCGACGACGAACGCCGTCTGCGTACGGGTCAGCGCGTCGCGCTCGACGGGCCGCGCGAGGCCGAGATCGCCGCCGTGAGCGAAGCGGGAGCGTTGGTCGCGGTGCTTCGACGACGAGGAGAATCGTGGCAGCCCGCGGTGGTGCTGCCCGACGAATCAGACGTCGAGCACGGCTAGGTTGCTGGCATGATTGTTCTTCGAGACGGTGAGATCGACCCCACGTCGAGCGAACCGAGCGTCGTAACGATCGGCGTCTTTGACGGTCTGCACCGAGGTCATCAGGCCGTGATCGCGCAAGTCATCGAACTCGCGCGTGAGTACGACGCGCGCTCGACGGTGGTGACCTTCGACCCGACGCCGGCGATGGTGCTCGCGCCGACCAAGGCGCCGCGCCTCCTGGCGACGCTGGAACAGCGGCTCGACGGACTCGAAGCTCTGGGAGTCGATCAAGTTCGCCTCATCACCTTCAACGAGACCTTGAAGAGTGAGACGGCGCGTCACTTCGTCGAACGCGTGGTGGTCGGTGAGCTACGAGCACGCTGGGTGGTCGTGGGCGAGGACTTCCACTTTGGCCACAACCGCGAAGGGACCGTGGCGACGCTGGGTGACGTGGGATCGACGTTGGGTTTCGACGTGGCGCCGGCGCCGCTCTTCGGTGACGGGCAGCGCTGGAGTTCGACGGCGGTGCGCGTCGCCCTCGAAAACGGCGACCTCGCGAGCGCCGAGGCCGTTCTCGGCCACCACTTCACGTTGCGCGGTGTCGTCGCGCACGGTGACGCGCGCGGCGACACCTTGGGTTATCCCACGGCCAATCTCACGCTGGCGCCCCAGCAGGCGCTCCCGGCCGAGGGGGTCTACGCCGGCGCGACGAGGCTGGCCGACGGGTGGTCGGGCGCCGCGATCTCGGTGGGCACGCGTCAGCAGTTCTACGATGACGGCGAACTCCTCGTCGAGGTTCACGTGCCGGGCTTCGAAGGTGACCTGTACGATCGCCAACTCGAGGTCGTGTTTTTGGCGCGACTTCGCGATCAGTTGACCTTCGCGAGCGTGGACGAGTTGGTGGCGCGAATTGAAGGCGACGTCGTCGAAACCCTTGAGATCTTCGAGAAGTTTTCGTTAGACGACGCGCAACTGCTAAGATAGAGGCTCGGTCAGCGACGCTGATC
>DATLTT010000059.1:0-25109 GCA_035533455.1 Acidimicrobiales bacterium
GAGCGTCTCTAAGTTCCCGCCCATGCGACTCGTCGTCTTGCGTACGCCCTTCGCCAAGACACGGAGCTTTCCGTGGTGGCGCGTCCAGAGCACGACCACGCGATCGGCCTCACCGGACTTGTAAGTCCGAAGGACCACGGCGTCGTCCTTGACCTCGTTCACGGTTTGGAGTCGTCCTCGGGTTTGTTGAAGTGCTGCTTTCGAGGCGCGATGCCCATGAATCGGTGCAGCGCGACACCGAGCGCCACGATGACGCCGAGGACGAGTGGCACCACCAAGGGACCGATGAGACTGGTTGCACCATTGAAGGCCAACACCCAGAGAAACACGTAAATGAGGAGGACGGCAACGATCGTGGCGCGCAACACGCTCACTTATCAACACCACCAAATCGCCGCTCACGGCGCTGGTACTCCTCGAGTGCGACGTAAAGGTCCTCGCGGCGAAAGTCGGGCCACAGCACGTCGGTGAAGATCAACTCCGAGTACGCCATCTCCCAGAGAAGGAAGTTCGAGATCCGGTACTCGCCCGACGTGCGAATCACCAGGTCGAGGTCGGGCAGTTCGGGATGATAGAGACGTTCGCGAATCTTCTTCTCGTCGATCTTCCTCGCGGGAACCTTGTCTTCGACGAGTTCGCGCACCGCGTCCACGATCTCGGCCCGGCCGCCGTAGTTGAAGGCGATGTTGAGGGTCAGATCCTTGTTGTTCTTCGTCAGCTCGACCGCCTCGTCCATGCGCGACGCCACGCCCTTGGGTACGCGCCAGTCGCGCCGTCCCGAGAAGACGATGCGCACGCCGTCGGCGTTGAGTTCGTGCTGGCGCCGTTCGAGGAGACCGCGGTTGAAGTTCATCAGGTAGCGAACCTCGTCCACCGGTCGTCGCCAGTTCTCGGTGGAAAAGGCGAAGACCGTCAACGCCTTCACGCCCACGGCCAGAGCGCCGTAGGTCGTGTCCACGAGGGACGCCTCGCCGGCCCCGTGGCCTTCCGTTCGGGCCAGTCCGCGACGCTGGGCCCATCGGCCACTGCCGTCCATGACGACGGCCACGTGACGCGGCACCCGAGAGCGCTCGAGGGACGCGGGAAAGGGCGTGGGGCGTGGATCGGGCACGAATGAAACTTACTTGCTCCCCCTAACGAGACCTCCGCGACCCGTAAGGTCTACGAGTGAAGAGTTTCGACCCCGACGACGAGTCCACGGACGTCGACGCGGACACGACGGACGGCGTCCAGCTCGACGACGACGTCATCGAGGTCGACGCCGAGCGCGCGCTCGCCCTGCTCGACGCCATCACCCACGACCTGCCGGGCGGCGGCGAGTCGCGCGACGGTCAGCGCGAGATGGTGCGCGCCGTGGCCTCGGCGATCTCTCGGCGCCGTCACCACGTCATCGAAGCGGGGACGGGTGTCGGAAAGTCGCTGGCGTACCTCGTGCCGGCCGTGATGGCCGGCGAACGCGTGGTCGTCGCGACCGCCACCAAGAACCTCCAGGACCAGTTGGCGAAGAAGGACGCGCCGCAGGTGGCCGCGCACCAAAAGGGCGTACGCGTGGCCGTGTTGAAGGGAAAGCAGAACTACCTCTGTCTCAACCGGGCCCAGAGTCTGGGCGCCGGCGCGCAGCTGCAACTCGACGACGGCGTCGACGTGCCCAGGGGCGTCGCCGACCAGATGCGTCGGATCCTTCGCTGGTCGAACGACACCACGACGGGCGACCTGGACGAGCTGCCCTTCGAGGTCGACGCGCGTGCGCGGCGCAGTCTCTCGGTGACGCCCCAAGAGTGCCTCGGTCGGGTGAAGTGCCCTCAGGGCGCGAACTGCTTCGCCGAGCTCGCGAAGGACCGGGCGAACGAGAGCTCGATCCTCATCGTCAACGCCCACCTCTACGCCTCCCATTTAGCCTCGGGGTCGATGCTCTTGCCGCCACACGAGTTCGTGGTCTTCGACGAAGCCCACGAGATCCTCGACATCTTCGCCACGTTGCTCGGCACGTCGCTCAACGCCGCGCGACTGCGCGCCCTCGCCACGGGCTCGAGGTCACTGCTCGGTGACGACGACCGGGCCCGAGCCGATCAACTGCTCTCGAGCGCCGACCGGCTGGCGTCGGTGCTGCTCGCGCAGTACGAACGAAACGAACTGCGAGGTCTCGACGAAGCGTGCGTCCTCGAACTCGCGCGCGCCAGCGAACTCGTCGGCGCGCTCGTCGAGGGACTGCGCGACCTCGAGACCACGTCGCCGGACGCGGAGTTTCGTAAGGTCCGCGCACTCGGACCGGCCATCCACCTCGCCAACGACCTCGATCGCGTCAACAAGGTGAAGGACGGCGAGCTGCTCTTTCTCTCACGGCGAGATCGTGAGATCGACGTCGAGATCTCGCTCGTCGACGTCGGACCCCGACTTCGTGACGACCTCTGGGGCCACGTCACCGCCGTTTTGACGAGCGCGACCATCCCCGACACGTTGCCGAAGAACCTGGGCCTCGACGACTGCGTGGTCGACCATTTCCTCAGCCCCTTCGACTACCCCAATCACGGCCTGCTCTACGTGCCGGAGAACTTCCCCGAACGCAACGCGCCCGGCGCCGAGGCGGCGATCATCGAAGAACTCGTGGAACTCATCACCGCGGCCAACGGAAGGACACTGGCGCTCTTCACCAACCGCTCGGTCATGCAGCGCGTCGCCGAAGCCGTCGAGCCACGACTCGACACCGAGGTCCTGGTCCAGGGCACGCTCTCGCGCGCGCGCCTCATCGAAGAGTTTCGCCACAGCGCCGAAGCCAGCCTCTTCGCGGTCACGAGCTTCTGGCAGGGCATTGACGTGCCGGGCCACTCGCTCAGCCTCGTCACCATCGACCGTCTGCCCTTCAGCGTGCCCAACGACCCCCTCGCCGAAGCGCGCCGGGAGAAGTCCGATCACCCCTTCTTCGAGGTCGACCTGCCGCGCGCGACCATGCTCCTCGCCCAAGGCGTCGGTCGCCTCATCCGCACCAAGGACGACCGCGGGGTCGTCGCCGTACTCGACACCCGCCTCGCGACGGCTCGCTACCGCGGCACCATGTTCAAGAAGTTGCCCCCCATGCGCCGCACGCGCGATAAGGCCCAAGTTCACGAGTTTCTCAGAGAACTTCAGGGCTAAATCTTCGCACGAGTAGCAGAAACACTCATCGCGGAGACTATATACTAGTATTTCACTAGTTTATATTGGCCTATTGGGGACACCATGCACATCGACCTCTACTTGGTGCTCGGGAGTGCCGTCGTCGGTCTGCTCGTGGGGCTCACGGGCGTCGGCGGTGGCGCGCTCATGACGCCGATGCTGGTGCTGGTCTTCGGTGTGACGCCGACGGCCGCCATTACGTCGGACCTCGTGGCGGCACTCCTCATGAAGCCCGCGGGGGCCCTCATCCACTGGCGCAAGAAGACGGTGCACACCGGACTCGTCAAGTACCTCTGCTACGGCTCGCTACCCGGCGCGTTCCTCGGAACCTACGCCATGCACCTCTTGGGACAGAGCGCCGTCGCGGAACACCGTCTCCAGATCCTCCTCGGCACGGCCCTCATCATCGGAGCGTTGGCGATGCTCGGACGCACGTTGCTCCCGCCCACCTCGAGCGAGCAGGGCATCACCGTTCGACGCGGCGCCACCATCGCCATCGGCGCGGTGGGTGGCTTCATGGTGGGCCTCACCTCGGTGGGCGCCGGATCGCTCATCTTGGTGCTGTTGCTCTTTCTCTACCCGAGTCTTCGCAGCAGTCAGCTGGTGGGCACCGACCTCGCCCAGTCGGTCCCCCTCACGCTCTCGGCCACCCTGGGCACGCTCATCTTCAGTCACGTCGACTTCTCGCTCACGACCTCGATCATCGTGGGCTCGGTGCCGGCCGTCGTCGTTGGTTCACTCCTCTCGTCACGCGCCAACGGCGTCGCGCTTCGCCGTGTCATCACCGCGACCGTACTCCTAAGCGGTCTCAAGTACGTCGGACTGCCGACGCCCGCGCTGGGCGTCGTGGCCGTCGTGCTCGCGCTCGCCATCATCGCCCTGGCCATGAAGCGCGCTCGACAGAAGCGCCCCGTCGTGGCGCCACTCGAGGAGTCAGTAGCCGAAGCGGTCTAGGACGTCGTCGCGCTTCTGCCAGCCCGGTTCGACGCGCACGCGAAGCTCGAGGTACATGCCTTCGGGCAGTTGGCGCCGCGCCGCGATGCCCACGTCCTTTAAGAGCTGTCCGCCCTTGCCGATCACCATGCCCTTTTGGCTCTCTCGCTCGACGAGTATCTCAACGGTGACGTGCGGCCACTCGAACTCACTCACCCGGCAGTGGATCGAGTGCGGCAGTTCCTGTTTGGTCTTTCGCACGAGCTGTTCGCGCACCAGTTCGGCCACCCACATCGCCTCGGGAACGTCCGAGATCTCCTCGTCGGGAAAGAGGAAGGGCGACTCGGGCATCGCCCGGGTGAGGAGAACCAACAACGCCGCCGTCCCCTCGCCGGTCTTGGCCGACACGGGCAGGTACTCGACCCGATCGGCGACCTCTCGCAGATTCGCCTCGGCGGCGACCTCGTCGACGGCTTGGCTGGCCGCGAGAAGCTGCGCGGCCACGGCTTCGCGACCTGGTCGATCCATCTTGTTCACGACGACGTAGAGCCGCGGACCCTTGGGACCGCGTCCGTGGCCCAACATGGTCTCGATCACGTGACGGTCCCCGGGGCCGATCGGGGCGCTGGCCTCGACGACGGCGAGGATGACGTCCACCCCGTCGGCCGCCGAGCGCGCCGTCTCGTTGAGGCGTCCACCGAGGGTCGTGCGAGGACGATGCAGTCCGGGGGTGTCCACCAGGATGATCTGCGTGTCACCTTCGCTCAGGATCCCGCGAATGGCGTGTCGCGTCGTGTTGGGCGACGCCGCCGTGATGGAGACCTTCGCGCCCACGAGTTGATTGACGAGCGTCGACTTGCCGACGTTGGGCCGGCCGAGGACGGCGACGAAGCCCGCCCTGGTCACAGCAGCACCGACAGTGGCTCGACGAGCACCTCTTCGACGCGACGACCGTCCATTCGCACGACGGTCAGGCGGTAGAACTCGGTGGTGAGGACGTCACCGACCGTCGGGACCCCGCCCCTTAGATCGAGCACCAGTCCCCCGACGGTGTCCCAGCCGTCCTTGGGCAGGGCCAGTCCGTACTCGTCGTTGGCGTCGTCGATGTTGAGACGACCACTGATCTCGACGCCGCCGTCGATGGAGCGTGTGCTGTCGTCGTCGACGCTCGGGTCCGACTCGTCGGTGATCTCGCCCACGAGCTCTTCGAGGACGTCCTCCAAGGTGACGAGCCCGGCCGTGCCGCCGTACTCGTCGACCACGATGAAGAGGTGGCTCTTGGCGTTGCGAATCTCGTTGAGCAGCGAGGCCACGCGCTTCGTCTCGGGGACGAAGTGCGCTTCACCCATATGGTCCTTCAGGATCTCCATGCCCTGGTCATTCGCCACGAGGCGCGCGAGGTGACGGAGATTGACGATGCCCACCACGTCGTCGACGCCGTCGCCGAGCACGGGAAGGCGCGAGCGACCGCTCAGAATGGAGAGGTCGAGTGCTTCGCGAACGCTGGCGGTGCCGTCGATGTCGACGATGTCGATACGCGGCACCATCACCTCGCGAACGATGGTGTCGCCGAACTCGATGATGGAGTGGATGAAGTTGCGCTCCTCGGATTCGATGGCGTCGTCCTCGTGCGCCACGTCGGCCATGGCGAGGACCTCGGACTCGGTCATGCGCTGATTCCTCGCGCCGGCGCCGAAGAGCCCGATCACCCGGTCGGCCACCCACAGCAGGATCACCGAGATCCATCGCACGGGCCAAAACCGCAGGATCCGTCCGACGACCGGCGCGCTCACGAGCGCGGCCTCGTCGGGGTGCTGGATCGCGAAGTTCTTGGGGATCGCCTCGAACGCCACGAAGATGATGACCACTTCGCCGGCGGTCGCGACGAAGACGCCGGCCGCGCCGAAGAGGTGTCCGGCCAAGACGCCGACCATGGTGGCCGAGACCAGCTGGCAGATCAGCACCAGTAGGAGAAGCGGGTTGAGGAACTTCTCGGGCGCCTCGGTGAGCGACACCAACGCTTTCGAACCGTGGCGACCCTGATCGCGAAGGGAGCGCGCGCGTCCCTTGTTCATCCTCGTCAACGACGTCTCGGACATGGCGAAAAAGCCCGAGAGCATCAACAAGATGACGACGGTGAGCGAGAGGTAGGTGTCACCCGCGCGCCAGACGGCGGCGATCACGTCGAACTCGCGCGGTAGTGGCGGGTCAGCAGCTCTCGCTCGCGCGCCTCCATCCGCTCGGCCTCCTCGTCGATCACGTGATCCCAGCCCAACAGGTGCAACACGCCGTGCACGACGAGCAGGGCCACCTCGTCGTCGAAGGAGACCTCGTGTTCGACGGCGTTGCGCGCCGCGACCGCCGGACAGATGACGACGTCGCCGATGAGTTGGGGGATCTCCGCGAGTGGGGGCTCGCCCGGTCCGCTACCCCCGGCGTCGGGCACGCGACCCGTGGGTTCGGGCTCGTCGTCGATGGGAAAGCTCAGGACGTCCGTGGGACCGTCGTGACCCATGAACTGCTGGTTGAGGTCGGCGATCGTGGGTTCGTCGGCGAAGATCAGTGACACCTCGGCGAGTCCGCGAACGCCCTCGTCGGTCAGGGAACCGCGCGCGAGATCGATCCAGCGCTCGAGGTCGATCTCGTGATCGTGTTGCTCGTCCGCCGCGTAGATGTCAATACTCATGAGAGGCGTTCGTACGCCGCGACGATGTCCGCGACGATACGGTGGCGAACGACGTCTTTCGTGCCGAGGTAGACGAAGCTGATTCCCTCGACGTCGCCGAGCGTCTGGTCGATGTCCACCAGGCCGCTGCGCTTGCCGTTGAGGTCGATCTGGGTGACGTCGCCGTTCACGACGGCCTTGGAGTTGAACCCAATACGCGTCAAGAACATCTTCATCTGCTCGGGCGTCGTGTTCTGGGCCTCGTCGAGGATGATGAAGGAGTCGTTCAAGGTCCGCCCGCGCATGAAGGCGAGGGGCGCGACTTCGATAGTGCCGTTCGCGAGGAGTCGCTGGGCGCCGTCGGCGCCCACCATATCGTAGAGGGCGTCGTACAGGGGACGAAGGTAGGGGTCGACCTTCGCCATCAGGTCCCCGGGAAGGAATCCGAGATTCTCACCCGCTTCGACGGCCGGGCGGGTCAGGACGATGCGCTGGACCTGGCGCCGGTGCAGGGCCTGGACGGCTTGGGCGACGGCGAGGTAGCTCTTACCCGTGCCCGCGGGTCCGATCCCGAACGTGATGATGGAGTTGTCGATGGCGTCGGTGTAGCGCTTCTGGCCCGCGGTCGAGGGACGAATGGCTTTGCCCTTGGCCCCGCGCACGACTTCGTGGCGCAGCACTTCGCTGGGGCGAAGGTCGTCCGCCACCATGTCGATGGTGCGCGCGATCTTCGTCGTATCGAGTGACTGACCGCTCTCGAGCACCAACACCAGTTCGTCGAACAGTCGCAGCACGGTCGCGGCGTCGGGACCGGTGACCGAGATCTGGTTGCCCTGCACGCGGATCTTCGACTTGGGGAACGAGTGCTCCACCACGCGCAGGTGTTCGTCGCGCGCGCCGAGCAGTCCCGCCATCAGATGGGTGTTCGGTACGTAGGTGGTCGCCGTCAGTGCGTCGTCGGCCCTGATCTCTGACGTCATCCGGAGGGCCAGCGCATCTGTCGTCCACCGAGGACGTGCACGTGCAGGTGCGCCACCGTCTGGCCGCCTTCGTCGCCGACGTTAAAGACGAGGCGGTAGCCGCTGTCTCGCACGCCCTCGATCGTCGCCACCTGACGGGCGAGCGTGATGAGTTCGTCGAAGACACCGTGGTCAGCCTCGGTGACGTCGTTGACGCCGTCGAAGTGGCGCTTGGGAATGACGAGCACGTGCACCGGCGCTTCGGGTGCGATGTCGTAAAACGCGAGTGAGGTGTCGCTCTCGGCGACGACCTTCGCGGGTATCTCCCCCGCGACTATTTTGCAGAAAAGGCAGTCACTCATCTAGTGCTCTCATCATTACTCATTTTGTGTGCCGTCCAGCGCAAATCCCCAGCCACCAGCCTGGAAGGCCACGATCGCCGCCGCGACGACGCCCGCGGTCTCGGCGCGCAACACCGTCGGTCCGAGCCCGACCCGACGGCGAGTCTCGTCCCATTCGTTCGCAGCCCATCCGCCCTCGGGTCCGATCGCCACGCCGCGCACGCCTTGCCAGTTGCCTTTGGCCCCGAAGTCCGCGATCGCCACCCACGCGGGAACGTCCCCCACCCTCACGGGCGCGGCGATCTCCACGTCGTAGGTGCGCCGACATTGGCCCGTGGCTTCCGCCGCGATTCGGCGCCATCGCGACAGGGTCTTCTCGCGCGCGTCGCCCTTGAACTTCACGACCATTCGTTCACTGATCAGTGGCACGACGCGCGTGACGCCGACCTCGGTGGCCTTGGCGACCGCCCACTCCGCGCGGTCGCCCTTCAACGGCGACAGGTACAGCGTCGTCTCGGGGCTCGCCGGATCGAGGTGAACGTGCGTGACGAGCTCGAGCCCTCGCTCGGTGACCGCGCAGAGCGCCCAGGACCCCCGCCCGTCCGTCACGACGATCTCTTCGCCCTCGCGAGCGCGCAGCACCTTACGAAGATGGTGATCGTCGTCGGAGTCGAGTTCGGGTGACCCGAGATCGCGTACGTGAAACTGACCGACGGCGGCCACGCGACGCGGCCACTCGATGATGGTCACTTCTTCGCCTTGCGGCGGCGAAAGAGGCCCCCGCTCGGTTCGCGGACCTCTTCCTTTCGGTGCTCCGCCCACTGGCGAAGCAAGTTCTCCGAGTCCTCGTCGAGATCGCTGGGCACGTCCACGACGAGGTGGACGTAGAGGTCGCCACGACCGCGTCCGTGCAGGTGCTCCACGCCCTCGTGGCGCAGGCGATGCACCGTGCCGTTCGCGCTGCCGGCGTCGACGTCGATCGTGAGGGCGTCGCGAAGGGTCGGCACCGTGATGGTCGCGCCCAGCACCGCTTGGCTGAAGGCGACGTGCGCCTCGTGGTGCAGGTCGTCACCGTGGCGTTCGAACCTCGGATCGCTCATCACGCGAAGGTGCACGAAGAGTCGGCCGTTCGCGCCGCCGCGCGGCCCCGCCGGTCCGCGGTCGGCGAGTCGCATGGTCGAACCGTCTTCCACGCCCGCGGGAATCTGGGCGCTCAGGGTCACGCTCTGTTGGCGTCGACCGTCACCGCGACACTCTGCGCACGGGGTCTCGATCCTCGAACCCATGCCCTGGCAACGGGTGCAGACCTGTGACGTGACCATCTGGCCGAGTATCGAGTTGCGCACCCGACGCACTTCTCCGGTGCCGTTGCACTCCTCGCAGTTGACCGGCGACGTCCCCTCGGCGCAACCGGACCCCCCACAGGTCGCGCAGCGCTGGGGCAAGGTCACGGTCACCTCGCGCGTCGCGCCAAAGGCGGCCTCTTCGAGCGTGATGTCGATGGTGACTTCCGCGTCCGGGCCGGGCTGGGGTCCACGTCGCCCGTGCGCACTAGCGCCCATGCCACCGAAGAACATGTCGAAAATGTCCTGCACGGACCCGGCGCCGAAGGGGTTGCCGCCGGCGCCAAGGTCAGAGCCGAAACGGTCGTAGTTGGCCCGGCGCTCGGGGTCCGACAGGATCTCGTAAGCCTGGGAGACCTCTTTGAAGTGGGCTTCGGCGGCCGGGTCGACGCTGTTCGTGTCGGGGTGGTACTTGCGCGCCAAGCGGCGGTAGGACTGCTTGAGCTCGTCGGGCGAACAGTTCGCGTCGACTTCGAGCACCTCGTACAAGTTGGTGTTAGCCACGTTCGTTCTCTCCGCCAAAGTGGGTGGTCAGGTGCCTCGACACGGCTTCGGCCGCGGCCATCACTTCTTGGTACTTCATGCGCGTCGGTCCGAGCAGACCAACGGCACCAATCGTCTCGCCGTCGAGTGACACGGGCGCGACGATCACCGCGCACGACGAGAGTGGTTCGAAGCCGTGTTCCGAGCCGATGGCGACCGTGACGCCCTTGTCCAAGATGTCCTCGACGAGCGAGACGACGAGTAGCTCTTGCTCCAAGATGCCGAGCACCTTGCGCACGGTCTCGACGCCCTCGAAGACGTCGGCCACCTTGGACGATCCGCCGATGTAGACCTGCTCGCCCTCCATGGTCGGCATCTCCGCGTGCAGGACCGAGACCGCCTCTCGAACCAATTTGGCGATGGTGTCGCCGCGCGAGGGCACTTGCACCTTCGCCTCGAGGGTCGTGCCGATGAGCAGGGCGTTCAGTTGTCGCGAGGCTTCCGTGACGTCCACGTGGTTCGCCTCGAAGGAGGCGAGCACGCTGTGCTTGGTGACGGTGCCGTCGGAGAAGACGGTCACGAGCAGGTGGTGACGGGCGTCGAGGTTGACGAGTTGCACGCTCAAGACCGTGGCGTGCGAATGGCCCGAGCCAACGACGACCGAGGTGTAGCTGGTCAAGTGACTGAGCAGTATCGAGGTCTGTTCGAGCACGTCCTCCACTTCCCCGCGCACGTGCGCGAAGAACTCCTTGATCTGTCGCTGCTGCGCCGGTCCGAGCACGCCCGCCTCGAGGTGGTCAACGAAGTAGCGGTAACCCTTGTCGGTGGGGACGCGCCCGGCCGAGGTGTGGGGCTGGGCGAGGTAGCCCTCGCGCTCGAGGGCCACCATCTCGGTGCGCACGGTCGCCGGTGAGACCACCAGATCGGCGTTCTGGGCCACGGACGACGAGCCCACGGGCTGGGCGGTATCGATGTGTTCGACGACGACGGCTTCGAGAATGGTCGCTTTGCGCGCGTCGAGGTCGCTCTTGGGCTGAGGTGGGGTCTTCACGCGCCGGGCCATACGTTCTCCTTGTTAGCACTCGATTTTACCGAGTGCTAACCACTCCTCGGTCACGCGCCTAATCTGGGCGCGTGGAGACCTTCAACGCCCCTGAACGCCCGACCGTGCCCGCTTCCGGTGAGGAGAAGGCCCAGCTCGACGCGTGGCTCGATTTCCTGCGCGCCACGCTGCTTCGAAAGTGTGACGGTCTGAACGCCGAGCAGCTAAAGCAGCGCCCGCTCGCGACGTCGAGCCTCTCACTCTTGGGGATGGTTCGTCACATGACCTTCGTCGAGCAGGTCTGGTTCGAGACCACGTTCGCCGGACGCGACCCGATCGAGTACTACAAGACCGAAGGCGACCGCGACGCGGACTTCAACGACCTCGACAGCGACGCGCTCGAAGAGGTGATCGACCTCTTCCTGCACGTCATCGTGGTCTCGCGGGAGTTGAGTGCGGGCCACGACCTGGACGAACTCGCGACGAAGCCCCGACGAGGTCGCGAGGTCGACCTTCGTTGGATCTACGTGCACATGATCGAGGAGTACGCCCGACACTGTGGCCACGCCGACCTCATCCGCGAGATGATCGACGGCACGACGGGGTACTGACCCGACGAGACGATGCTCGACGCGGGTGTCGTCCGAGTTCGCGGCGCCACCATCGTTTGACGCGTGGTGCACGCTGTCGTCGACGACGCGCTCGCGCGGCGCGACTCGCCGCTCTCATCAGCGACGACGCACCAGAGTCAGCGTCGCGGCGTGGACCAACGTCACCGGCGCCGACGAGACAAGTGGGTCAACGTTGGGGGTCGATAGTCAGAGCGTCGCTATTGGCTTGGGAGAATTGTCCTGATCCAAACGATAGGTAGTGAAACGCACCACCATGTGGCAAGGGACAATCCGTGGCTAGAGACGCAGCGAGGGCACCACGAACGTCGCGAAAGCGGCCAACAAAATCCTTGCTCTTGTGGACGGTGGTGGCCGTCGTCCTCTTTCTCCTTGGAACGCTGGGCTCCGTCCTCGGCGGCAACGCCGTCGCCACGTCGATCGATCAACGAAGCGACAAGACGATTCAAGCGTCATCGAACGAGATCGCGTCGACGCTCAAGTTGGCCATCCAGCACCAGCAGGACCTCGTCAGCAGCACCGAGTCCTTTCTCATGGGCAATCCCGACGCGACCCAACCACAGTTCAATACATGGTCGAACAACCTCCACGTACTCCGTCGGTACCCCGACCTCACGGGCCTTGGCGTCATCGACTACGTGCCGGCCGCGCAGCTGAGCGCCTACGTGAAGCGTGCGTCGGGCGCCCTGTCGACGCCGTTCACGGTGACGCCACCGGGCCATCGACCCTTCTACTGTTTTTCATCCATTGGCATCTCGCGACCCGGCGCGCTGACACTGGCCAAGGGCGTCGACCTCTGCGACGGGCCGACGAGTTCGTACATAACGTCCCCCCGAAGTTCGGGTAAGAGCTTGGTACTCCCCTATCGCTACCTGGGCCGAGAGACTATCGCGTTCGAGACACCGATCTACCGCGGCGGCGTGGTGCCGACGACCGTAGCGTCGCGAGAGCGCAACTTCGTCGAGATCATCGGGCTGAACCTCGTGCCCAACGTCATCCTTCGAAGCGCGCTCGAGAGTCATCCGGGCACCGCCGTCGAACTCAGTTACCACCGCCTCAAGCCCAACCTGGTCTTCGAAAGTGGTGCCGTGTCGAAGGGCGAGCGTTCGACGACCGTGGACCTTCACGACGGCTGGAGCGTAACGACCTTTGGCGTCAGAGGTCCTCAAGGACTCTTCGGCAATGGTTCGGCGTCACTCGTCTTCTTCGGCGGGTTGGCGCTCAGTGCCCTCATCGGCGCGGTGATCTTCCTGCTCGGCACGGGACGAGCCCGCTCGATGCTCCTCGTGACCGAACGCACCGAACAGCTCCAGTACCAGGCTCTGCACGACTCGCTGACCGGGCTGCCCAACCGGGCGCTGATCACGGAGCGCATGGCGCAACTGCTCGAGAGAAACCGCCAACGAGGAACCCTCGGCGCGGCTCTCTACGTCGACCTCGACGACTTCAAGAACGTGAACGATTCGCTCGGTCACGAAGCCGGCGACCACCTGTTGGTCTCGGTCGCCGAGCGCATGCAGAGCACGTTGCGCGGCGCCGACACGATCGGGCGTATGGGCGGTGACGAATTCGTCATCCTCATCGACGGCGGCGAGGACGAGATCGGCGCCGACGTCGTGGCGCGCCGACTCCTCGACGTCATGCGCGAGCCTTTTCACCTTGCGGGCGCGCCCTCTCCCCTCACGGTGAACACGAGCATCGGGATCGCCGTCGGTGACCGGCACAACGGGGGCGAGCTCTTGCGCGACGCCGACGTCGCGCTCTACCAGGCCAAGGCCGCCGGAAAGAACCAGTACGTCGTCTTCAGCCAAGCCATGCAAAACGACGTGGGACGACGGATCTCGTTGGAGTTCGACCTGCGCGCCGCGTTGTCGGACCATCAGTTCTTCATCGTGTACCAACCGATCTACAACCTCGAAGACTTGAGCATCGTGAGCGTCGAGGCCCTCATCCGCTGGCGTCACCCGACGGAGGGCGTCATCGAGCCCGATGAGTTCATCCCCATCCTCGAAAGGACCGGGGCCATCCGAGAGGTCGGGGCGTGGGTACTACGCCACGCGTGCGCGCAGATGGCGACGTGGCAGTCACGCGGCGACACGTTGGACCTGTCGGTCAACGTCTCGGGGCGTCAGCTCGACAGCGATCTCTTCATCGACGAGATCCGCCACGCCCTCCTCGTCAGTGGCCTGAGCGCTCGATCGCTGATCATCGAAGTCACCGAGACGGCGCTCATGCTGGACGTGGACGCGGTCGTGCACCGGCTCCAGGCCGTGCGCGATCTCGGCGTGCGCGTCGCCATCGACGACTTCGGCACCGGCTACTCCTCGCTCAGTCACCTTCGACAGTTCCCCGTCGACTGCATCAAGATCGACAAGTCGTTCACGAGCGCCATGTCGACGTCGGACGAATCGAGGGCGCTCGTAAAGACGTTCATCCAACTCGGCCGTGACCTCGGTTTGAAGACCCTCGCCGAAGGCGTCGAAACCATCGATCAAGTCGATCTGTTGCGCGCGGGCGACGTGGCCGAGGTCCAGGGTTTCCTCTTCTCGCACCCGCTCGACCCCGAGACCCTCGAGGCCCAGCTGCTCGCGCCGCGACGTCTTACCGGATCGACCTCGCCGCCCAATCTCACGTAGCGAGGAGCCCTACTCTTCGAGCTTCAACGCCGCGACGAACGCCTCTTGAGGCACTTCCACGCGGCCAAGGTTCTTCATGCGCTTCTTGCCCTCCTTCTGCTTTTCGAGGAGCTTTCGCTTACGGGTGATGTCACCGCCGTAACACTTGGCCAGGACGTCCTTGCGCCGCGCCTTCACGGTCTGACGCGCGACGACGCGCCCCCCGATCGCCGCCTGGATCGGCACGTCGAACATCTGACGCGGGATCAACTCCTTCAGCCGCTCGGCCATCTTCCTTCCGTAGACCTCGGCGTTCGATCGGTGCACGATGGTGGAGAAGGCGTCGACGGGTTCGTGGTTGATGAGCAGGTCCACGCGCACCACCTGAGAGGTCACGTAGCCGGCCGGTTCGTAGTCCAGTGACGCGTACCCCTTGGTGCGACTCTTCAGGGCGTCGAAGAAGTCGATGACGATCTCGGCCAGGGGAACGCGGTAGCGAAGCTCGACGCGCTCGGTGGAGAGGTACTCCATCTTCATCATCTCGCCGCGACGCGACTGCCCGAGGTCCATGACGGCGCCCAGGTACTCCGACGGCGTGAGGATGGTCACGTCGAGCATCGGCTCGTCCACGTGGTCGAGTCGGCTCGGATCGGGCAGGTCCGTTGGATTGTCCACGAGGACCTCCGTGCCGTCGGTGAGAAAGGCCCGGTAGACCACGGAAGGCGCGGTGGCGATGATCGCCAAGTTGAACTCGCGCTCCAGTCGTTCGCGCACGATCTCCATGTGCAGTAGCCCCAAGAAGCCGCAGCGAAAACCGAAGCCCAGCGCGTGGGACTTCTCGGGTTCGTACGTGATGGACGCGTCGTTGAGGCGCAGCTTGTCGAGCGCGTCGCGCAGGTTCGCGAGATCGTCGCCGTCGATCGGGTAGATCCCACAAAAGACCATCGGCTTGGGGTCGAGGTAGCCCTCGAGGGCCTTCGCCGCGGGGCGGTTCGCTTCGGTGATGGTCTCGCCCGAACGCGCGCCGCTGACGTCACGGATGCCCGCGACGACGTAACCCACTTCGCCCGGTCCGAGCTGTTTGACCTTGATCATGTCCGGGGTGCGCATGCCGATCTCTTCGATCTCGTGGTTCGTGGCCGCGCGCATCATGCGGATCCTCGTCTCGTCGTGCAACGTGCCCTCGACGACGCGAATCGAGGAGATCACGCCGCGGAACTGGTCGTAGTACGAGTCGAAGATGAGCGCGCGCAGCGCCACGTCGGGGTCGCCCACGGGGGCGGGGATGCGCGTGATGACCGCGTCCAAGAGCTCGTCCACGCCCTGGCCGGTCTTGGCTGAGATGGAGAGGATCTCGGCGCTCGGGATGCCGAGCACGCGTTCGAGCTCCTCCTTGCAGCGCTCGGGGTCGGCCGCGGGCAGGTCGATCTTGTTCAGCACGGCCACGATCTCGAGGTTGTGCTCGAGCGCCTGGTAGCAGTTGGCGAGCGTCTGGGCCTGGATCCCCTGGCTCGCGTCGACGAGCAGCACGGCCCCCTCGCAGGCCGCGAGGGAACGAGAGACCTCGTACCCGAAGTCCACGTGGCCGGGCGTGTCGATCAGTTGGATCAGGTGGCCCTTGAAGTTCACGCGGACGTTCTGGGCCTTGATGGTGATGCCTCGTTCGCGCTCGATATCCATCGAGTCGAGGTACTGGTCGCGCATCAGTCGCGGGTCGACCGCGCCGGTTAACTCCAGGATTCGATCCGACAACGTGGACTTGCCGTGGTCGATGTGCGCGATGATGCTGAGATTGCGGATTTTGCTGGAATCGACGGATGATGAGGAAGTTGCCACGGTCACCCAAGGCTACCGGCCGGGTGTGAAAATCCTCGAAGTTGAGCGCTTCGCACGCCCTCTGCTAGCATCGATAGGCCCGCGCGCAACGTTGTCGCGCACTGAGAACGAGGTTGTCGTCGTGGCCAATATCAAGAGCCAAATCAAGCGTAACAAGCAGAACGTGGTGCTTCGCGAGCGAAACAAGGCCGTCAAGTCCGAGCTGCGTACCCGCACCAAGAACGCGGTCGCGGCCGTTGGCACCGAGGACGAAGTCACGGCACTGCGCGTGGCGATCAAGCGCATCGACATGGCCGCCTCGAAGAAGGTCATCCACAAGAACCAGGCCGCCAACAAGAAGAGCGGCCTGATGAAGCGCATCAACGCCCTTCGCGCCGAAGCCTAGAGAGCGTCCCCTTTAGCGCCTGCGCGCGCCGCGGTTAAGGCGCGCGAGACGCGCCACCAGTATCTCAATCACCGTCAGTTCCGTGACGTCCAGATCGCTCTCGAGGTCCTTGCCGCCGTAGCTGACACCGCCCTTCAGGGCGAGATCGGCCTCGGTGACCCAGTGCACGGCCGTCGTGAGGCGAGCCGTGCCGAGGCGCTCAGCCAGTTGCAACGCCTTGCCCGCGGGAAAGGCGTTGATGCCCAGTATCGTCGCGGCCTCCTCCTTCGATCGCGCGTCGCTGCCCTCGAGGCGAGCGACGTTGAGGTAGTGACGCTGCAGCATCGAGACGATCTGCAGACCCGCGCGTCGTCTCGACTCCAACATCCGGCGAGCGACGACGATGGCCTTGGTGGCGTCGCCCACGTCGATGGCGTCGGTGAGGTCCCACACGGGTACGTCACCGGCGTCACCGAGGTAGGGCTCGAGTCGCGCGAACACGAGCGGCGCCGTGCCGTAGATCGACTGCAGGGTTCGCGCCAACGCGTCGACGCGAGCCACGTCGTCGCCGACCTGCTCGGCGACGCGTTGTGCCGTCGCGTGGTCGATGACGACGCCGTACTCGTCCATCTTCTCCTTCACGAAAGCGACGCGATCGGCGACGCGCGAGCCGACGTTCACCTCCACGACGTCGCCGGCGAGCTTCACCAGTCGATTCGACTTGGCACCCACGACCGCAAGAATGAGCGTCGTCCCGGGCGCGGGCGCGTTCATCCACACGCCCAACTGGGCCACTTCATCGGCGACGAGGAGCTGCGCGTCGCGCACGACCACCACGCGCCGTTCCACGAGGAACGGCGGCGTGTAGAGCGCCTCCATCACGCGCGGCAGCGTCGTCTCTCCCGAGCCCAAGGTCACGTCCTTCGCGGTGAAGTCCTGTAACGCGAAGGAGGGGTCGAGGTCACCCAGAGCGCTGGCGACGACGTTGTGCACGGCGTCGTAGACCATGGTCGCGTCCGTGCCGACCACGCAGACGCTCGCGCTACTCACGACGCCTCGGCCAAGCGCGCGAGCACGTCGCGCACTCGAAGGGTTCCCGCCACGTCATGGACCCGAACGATACGACAACCCAGCGTCACGCCGAGGGCCGTCGCCGCGATCGACGCCTCGCGGCGCTGCGTCACGCCGAGTTCGAACAGCACGCCGAGGAAGGTCTTGTTCGACGCCGACAGCAAGAGGGGTGAGCCGAGCGCGGCGAGTTGATCCGAGGCGCGTAGGAGCTGGAGCGACTGCGCGGCCGTCTTGCCGAGGTCGAGTCCCGCGTCCAGGACGATCTGCTCGTCACTCAGGCCGGCGTCTCGGGCCCAGCGTCGGCGTTCGAGCAGAAACGCCCCCACCGTCGTCGTCACGTTGTCGTAGTGCGGATTCGGGTCCGCCTCGCGCGGTCGGAGTCGGATGTGCGTCGCCACGACGGTCGCCTTCGCCGTTGCCGCGACGGCCAGATAGGCCGGGTCGGCGAAGCCACTGATGTCGTTGCCCACGCAGGCCCCCGCCTCGAAGCTCGCCTCGGCGACCGACGCGCGCCACGTGTCCACGGAGAGCGGCAGGTCGAAGCGCTTCACGAGTTCGCCAATGACGGGAACCACGCGGTCGAGCTCCTCCTGCTCGCTCACCTCCTCGCCGGGACCGGCCTTCACGCCGCCGACGTCGAGCAGATCGGCGCCTTCGGTGACGAGTTGCTCGGCGCGACGGTAGAACTCGTCGAGTTCGTACGTGGCGGCCGGTGCGTAGAACGAGTCCCTCGTTCGATTCAAGATGCCCATCACGAGCGCGCGCGTCGTGAGGTCGACGCGGCGAGGGCCGAGGGCCAGCACCAACGGCTGCGCCGGCCGGTACACCGGCACTAGTAGAGGCGACTGGCGAGCCGGCGCCGAAACGAAACGTACCGCGGATCGTCGGGACCGAGGGCGTCGAGCACTTCGAGTAGCTGGACCTTCGACTCGTCGTTGGTCGCCGACTGCTCCAAGAGGTGTTCGAGGGTGAGATCGAGGTCGCCGTCGAGGCGCACGCCGCTTCGCTGGAGTCGAACGCGCGCGAGCACGGTCTTCGCGGCCAGCACGTGGGCGAAGGGCGTGAGCAACGCCTCGGCTTCGTCGAGTCGGTCGTCTTGGCGAAGGAAGTCGCCCAGGGCAACGGCCGCCTCGACGTTGGTGGGATCCATGGCCAGTGCTTCACGGATCGACGCTTCGTCGCCGGCGCCGACGAGTTGGTCGACCTTCGACGCGCCCGGCGCCAGTCGATCGACGAACTCTCTCACGGCCGCCTCCGGCAACGCGCCGACGAAGGTGTCGACGATCTGTCCGTCCTTCAGAGCGAAGACCGCCGGAATCGACTGCACTTGAAAGGCTTGCGATATCTCAGGGTTCGCGTCGACGTCGACCTTGGCGAGTTCCACCGCGCCACCGGTTTCGCCGATGACCTTCTCCAATATCGGACCAAGGGTCTTACACGGCCCGCACCACTCGGCCCAGAGGTCCACGACCACGGGCACGCTCTTCGAGCGCTCGATAACGGCGGTGGAAAACGTGGCGTCGGTGACATCATTCACGCGCTTCAGCCTAACGGTCGAAGCGATTCGCCAGAGGGGTCGTTCGGCACTGTTAGCCTCAGCGACTATGGGTACGGTGACGGGCGTTAACGAGGTCAACGTCACTTCGTGGATGGCCCAGAACGTCGGCGCGACCGCCCCCCTCGACTTCGAACTCATCGCCGGCGGCCGCTCGAATCTCACGTTTCGCGTCAGCGACGCCGCTGGCCACACGTACGCCCTGCGCCGTCCGCCGACGAGTCACGTGCTGCCGACGGCCCACGACATGGTGCGTGAACACACGATCATTGGGGCTCTCTACCCCCAGGGCATCCCCGTCGCGAAGCCCCTGGGACTCTGCACCGACCCCGACGTGAACGAACGGCCGTTCTACGTCATGGAGTTCGTCGACGGGGCCATCCTTCGCGATCGGGCGCAGGCCGAATCGGCCTTCGACGTCGCGACCCGCGCCGAGATCGGCGACCACTTGGCCGCGACGTTGGCGCGCCTGCACGACGTCGACGTCGAGGGGGCCGGCCTCGGTGGTCTCGCCCGACACGACGGCTACATCGAACGACAGTTGCGCCGGTGGCGAAGTCAGTTCGAGCAGATGAAGGTCGAGGGCGTCGATCATGCCAACGTCGTCGAGGAAGTCGGCGACGAATTGGCCCGCTCGATTCCCGTCCAGCAGCGCGTCGCGGTCGTGCACGGCGACTACCGCCTCGACAACACCGTGCTCGACCACGAGGGCAAGGTTCGCGCCATCCTCGACTGGGAGATCTGCACGCTCGGCGACCCGATGGCCGACCTGGGCGTGCTCCTTTGTTACTGGTCCGAGCCCGGTGACATCACCGCCGCGCTGCTCGGCGCGGCGCCCACGACCGCCGAAGGTTTCGCGACGCGTGACCAGGTGCTGAACGCCTACGCGCGTCACACGACTCTCGACGTCAGTCAGGTCCATTATTATCAAGCATTCGGTTATTGGAAGTTGGCCTGCATTCTTCAGGGCGTCTTCGCGAGGTATCGCGCGGGCGCCACGGCAGGAGATCAGGGCAGCGTCGATGAATTTCCGGCACATATCGCCATGCTCGCCGAGACGGCGAAGCAGACTTTGGAGAACTGATGGACGAAGAAATCTACGACCGCATCATCTTCCTCGCTGACCCCGAGCTCAGCGAGCCCGTGCTCGTCATCGGCCTCGAGGGCTGGATCGACGCGGGAATCGCGGCGAGTACGGCCGTGTCGACGTTGCTCGAGACCATACCCACCGAGGTGCTCGCCACCTTCGACACCGAATACTTCATCGACCAGCGCGCGCGGCGCCCCCTCGCGCGCATCGTCGACGGGATCACGACCGAGTTGACCTGGCCCGAGATCCAGTTGCGCTACGGCCGCGACGGCGACGGCGCGGACGTGCTCTTTCTCGTCGGACCCGAGCCCGACTTTCACTGGAGCGACTTCGTCGACGTCGTCACCGACGCCGCGGGTCGCTTCGACGTCCGTCTCGTCGTCGGGCTCGGCGCCTTTCCCGCCCCCACGCCCCACACGCGCCCCGTTCGCGTCATCGGCACGGCGCCCGCGCCGAGCGCGCACCTCCTCACCCTCGTTGGTTCGGTCACCGGCGAACTCGAAGTTCCCGCCGGCATCGGCACGGCCCTGGAGTTGGGCTTCGCCGAAGTGGACATGGACGTCATGACGCTCTGGGCCCGCGTGCCGCACTACGTGGCCTCGATGCCCTACCCCCAGGGCTCCGCCGCGCTCATCGATGGTCTCGCGCGCGTCTCGGGGCTAACGCTCGACGCGGGCAACCTTCGCGCCGCGGCCGAAGAAGCGCGCCAGCGCGTCGACGAGCTCGTCACCAACAACCCCGAACACTCGTCGATGGTCGCGCGACTCGAAGCCGCGGCCGACGAGAGCGAGGGTACGTCGCTCGGCGAGGAGCTGCCGAGCGGTGACGAACTGGCGGCCGAACTCGAGCGATTCCTGCGCGGCGAGGCGAACTAACGAACGTCGTTCGTGGCGACGTCGACGTCACCTTCTTCGATGCGCAGACCGAGCCCGAGCGCGTAGCCGTCGAGGTACAACTCGCTGTCGTTCTGGCGAGGATGGCGATTGGCGATCTCGTAGAACCTAACGGAGTGGTCGGCCTCTTGGAGGTGCGCGAGTTCGTGCACCAAGACGGCGTCGATCACCCACTCGGGACACTGGCGGAGTCGACTCGAGACGCGGATCTCGCGCGAGGCGGGTGAACACGACGCCCAACGCGCCTGCTGATTCTTGACCCACCGAACGGACGCCGGCATGATCGCGTCGTTGTACTCGTCGGCGAGCACCCGGGCTCGCTCTTCGAGTGCCGCGTCGCCGCCAGCGTTCTGCGGTCGCTGCGTGAGAAGACGCTCCACGAGCTCGTCGACGAAGACTCGGCGCTCTCGACCACGAACCCTGGCGGGGATCTGCACGACGATGCGGCTGCCGGACCAGTGCGCGGTCCCGGTCTTCTTTCTCTTCGGCGACGCGCGAACCTCGACCTCAGGTCGATCGAACTGCGGTGGCTCGATGGTGACCTGCGTCTCGGACTTTGATGAAGAAGAAGGGGTCATCAGATGATGATGTTGACCAACCGAGGTGGTCGAGCGATCACGCGCTGAGGTGTCGCACCCTTGAGAGCCGCCACGACGCCGGGGTCGGCGAGGGCCGCCGTGATCGCGTCGTCTTCACCGATGGCCGGGGCCACGGAGAGGCGCGCCTTCACCTTTCCGTTGACCTCGACGACCATGACGACGGCCGCTTCGGCGACCAACGCCGGGTCGGCCACCGGCCACGGCAGCGCGTGCACGCTGGGGCGCTTCGGGTAGCGCTCTTGCCACAGTTCGGCCGTCACGTGGGGCGTCATGGGCGCGAGCAACAGGGCCAGCGTGTCGAGTGCTTCCTCGAGCGCCGAACGCTCGATCCCCGCGTCACTGCGCGCGACTTTGGACGCGGTGTTGTAGAGCTCCATGATCGCCGCTACCGCGGTGTTGTAGCTCCAGCGATTGAGGTCGTTGGTCACCCGAGCGATGGTGCGGTGCGTCGCTTGGCGCAGCGCGAGATCGGTCTCGTCGGCGACGTCGTGAAAGTTCACGTCGTCGTAGTGCCAGAGTCGGTAGAACCGGTCGATGAAGCGCGCGCAGCCCTCGACGACTTCGTTGGTCTGATCGGTCCAGTCGAGGTCGTCACCCGGCGCACCCGCGAAGAGGTGGAAGAGTCGAAGGCCGTCGGCGCCGACGGTCGCGTAGTACTCCTCGGGCGCGATGAGGTTGCCCTTCGACTTGGACATCTTCGAGCCCGAAAGACGGATCATGCCCTGGGTGAAGAGTCGCTGGAACGGCTCACGGGGCAGTCCCGGTGAGAAGCCGATGTCGTCGAGCGCCTTTAAGTAGAAGCGCACGTAGAGCAGGTGGAGGATGGCGTGCTCGATCCCCCCGATGTACTGATCGACCGGGAGCCACTTCGCGGCCTCGACGGGATCGAAGGCCATCGTGGGCGTGAAAGGGTCGGTGAAGCGCAGGTAGTACCACGCGGAATCGGTGAAGGTGTCCATCGTGTCGGTCTCGCGGCGTGCCGGTCCGCCGTCGATCGGACAGGTCGTGTTGAGGAAACCCGCGTGGGTGGCCAGTGGTGACTGACCGGACTTGTCCATGGAGACGTCGTCGGGCGCGAGTACCGGCAACTGATCCTCGGGCACCGGCACGATGCCGTGGTCGTCGCAGTACACGACAGGAATAGGGCAACCCCAGAAACGTTGGCGCGAGACGAGCCAGTCACGAAGGCGATAGTTGACCTTGCTCACGCCGTTGGCGTTGGCTTCGAGGAACGCGGTGGCCGTCGCCTTGGCGTCCTTGACATCGAGGCCGTTCAAGAAGCCCGAGTTCACGTGCTCACCGTCACCGGTGTACGCGTGGCCGGCGAAACCTTCTGGCGGTTGCACGGTTCGAACGATAGGTAGGCCGTGCACCGTCGCGAACTCGAAGTCGCGCTCGTCCTCACCCGGCACGGCCATGATGGCGCCCGTGCCGTAGTTGCCGAGCACGTAGTCCGCGACGTAGACGGGGACCTTCTCCTTGGTGAAGGGATTGACGACGAAGCTGCCGGTGAAAGCCCCACGCTTCTCGAGTCCCTTCCCTTCACTCGACGACGTCGTTCGATCGATCTCGGTGGCGGTGCTCGCGCGTAGGACGATCTCGTCGACCCTCGCGCGCTCGTCGTCGGTCGTGAGCAACGAGAGAAGCGGGTGCTCAGGCGCGACGACGGCGTACGTGACGCCAAAACCGGTGTCGGGACGGGTAGTAAAGACGCGCAGAGCCTTCGTGGCGTCGTAGGCGAAGGGCAGATCGAACTCGACGCCTTCGCTGCGGCCGATCCAGTTACGTTGCATGGTCTTTACGCGCTCGGGCCACTCGAGGGGTCCGAGGCTGTCGAGGAGCTCTTCGGCGTAGTCGGTGATCTTGAAGAACCACTGCTCCAAGTAACGGCGCACGACGAGGTCGCCCGAGCGTTCACACGTCCCGTCGGCGAGGACCTGTTCGTTCGCGAGCACCGTCATGCAGCCCGGACACCAGTTGACTTGGGACTCCGCCCGGTACGCGAGGCCGTTCTTCAAGAACGCCAGAAAGATCATCTGGGACCACTTCATGTACTCGGGGTCGTGGCTGTAGACCTCGCGGCGCCAGTCGTAGACGGCGCCGAGTCGCCGTACCGACGTCTTGAGTTCGTGCATCCGGGCCTCGGTGTAGAGCCGCGGGTGACTGCCCGCCTTGATGGCCGCGTTCTCGGCCGGGAGCCCGAAGGAGTCAAAGCCGTAGGGGGAAAGTACGGCCTTTCCGAGCATGGTCTGGTAACGAACGACGAGGTCGCCGAAGACGTAGTTGCGAACGTGGCCCTGGTGGGCCGTGCCCGACGGGTAGGGATACATGCAAAGGGCGTAGTAGCGCTCGCGCGGGTCGTCGTTGTCGACCTCGTAGGTGCCCTCGTCGAGCCAGCGCGCTTGCCACTTCTCCTCGACGGCCGTGACGTCAAATGGGCGGTTCATTAGAACATCCTAGAGAAGAAAGGCCCTAACCTCTCTCAAAAAGGGAGGCGGAGGCGATGTCCGACACGACGTACATTCTCGTTCACGGCGCGTGGGGCGGCGGGTGGTGCTGGCGCGACGTAGGAGTCGAGCTCACACGACGCGACGCGAACTGGACGATGCTCGATCTGCCGAGTTCGACCCACGGCGCTCACCCCAACACGTTCCTCGCCGACGACGCGCGCGAAGTGATCGAGATCGCGAAACTCGACGGACCGGTCGTCCTCGTCGGACACAGTTACGGGGGCGCGGTCGTCGCCGAAGCCGCTGATCAGATTCCCAATCTCGAAGGTCTGGTCTACGTTGCCGCGTTCGTGCCAGTGCTCGGACAGAGTGTCAGCGAAGCAAACCTGGAGGTCCCGAACCGGACACTGCTCGATGAAGCCATCGAAGCCGACGGCAGTTATCTGCGACTAGACCCCGAACGCGCCGCGGCGGCGCTGTATCAAGACTGCGCCGACGACGTCGCCGAGTGGGCCGTTGCACAACTGACGTCTCAGACGATCGCAAGTTTTCGAAGTCCTCGAAGCTCGTTCGACGTTGACGTCCCGTCGCGCTACGTCGTGTGCATGAACGACCGGGCTGTTGATTTGAGGATTCAGACGATGATGGCAAGTCGCTGCAGCAAGATGGCGACCCTTGACAGCGGTCACTCGCCTATGTTCTCTCATCCGAGCGAACTCTGCGACCTCATACTGACGAACCTCCGAACACCGCGCAAGTCGTGAGACTCGAGAAGATCGCAGCCCTCGCAATGGCGTTCCCCGAAGTGACCGAGGAGCAGCCCTTTAGTCCCGGGGTCGACGTGTACAAAGTTGCCGGCAAGATCTTCGCGATTCTCTCTGCCGAAGACAAGCCTCCCGCAATCTCACTTAAGTGTGACCCGATACTTGCCCTCGAACTTCGCGAAGAGTTCGAAGCGGTCATTCCGGGTTACCATTTGAACAAGGTTCATTGGAATACGGTGGTCCTCAACGGATCCGTACCTGACGAAGAAATCAAGAACATGATCTCGCACTCGTACGAGTTGGTCGTGAAGGGACTTCCGAAGG
>DATLTT010000060.1:0-12684 GCA_035533455.1 Acidimicrobiales bacterium
GTTCGCGTCAGCCCCGCTCGCGTCGTCCAGGTGAAGACGCCCGAGAAGGAGGGCTACTCGGCCCTGCAGGTCACCTGGGGCACGCGTCGCAGCTCCACGTTGACCAAGCCCGAGCTCGGCCACTTCGAAAAAGCCGGCGTCGTCCCGGGCAGGAAGCTCGTGGAACTGCGCCTCGACGACGTCACGGGCTACAGCGTCGGCCAAGAGATCCTCGCCGACGTCTTCGACCAGGGCGAGATGATCGACGCCACGGCCGTCTCCAAGGGCAAGGGCTTCGCCGGTGGGATGAAGCGGCACAACTTCTCGGGTCAAGGCGCCGCTCACGGTAACCACAAGCACCATCGCGCGCCCGGCTCCATTGGCGCCTGCGCGACGCCGGGTCGAGTCTTCAAGGGCACGAAGATGGCCGGACGCATGGGTGGTTCACAGGTCACCACCACGAACCTCGAGGTCATCTCGGTCGACGTCGAGCGCCATCTCGTCCTCGTGAAGGGCGCCGTTCCCGGTCCTCGCGGTGGCGTCGTGGTGTTGCGCACGTCGGTGAAGAACCCGATGAAGGCCGGAGGTACCCGATGAGCGAGGTCTTTACCCTTCGCGGTCCGATCAAGAAGGACCGCCCCGCGTTGGCCGAACACGCCGTCACGCGCAAGTCACTCAGTGGCGCCGAGCTCGGAACGGTGGACCTCGAGCCCACGTTCTTCGGCGTCACGCCCAACATGGCCGTGCTGCACCAGGTCATCAAGGCCCAGCTCGCCGCGAAGCGTTCGGGCACCCAGTCCACCAAGACCCGCAAGGAAGTGCGCGGTGGTGGAAAGAAGCCGTTCAACCAAAAGGGCACCGGTGGCGCTCGTCAGGGGACCATCCGCGCGCCGCACTATCCAGGTGGTGGCATCGCGCTCGGCCCGAAGCCCCGTAGCTACGAGCAGAAGACCCCGAAGAAGATGATTCGCCTGGCGCTCTACTCGGCGCTGTCGGACCGCGCGAACATGGAGCGTGTCGCCGTCGTCGACAGTTTCGACGCGTGGCGCGAGCCCAAGACCAAGGACGCGATCACCTCGCTCGCGGCGCTCGGGCTCGAGGGCAAGATCCTCGTGGTGCTCGGTCGCGACGACGAGACGGCCTTTCGCTCGTTCCGCAACCTCTTGAACGTCAAGACCATCGACGCGGGCGAACTGAACGCCTACGACGTCCTCGACTGCGACTGGCTGCTCTTCACGGACGCCACGTTGCCCAGCGCGAAAGTGATTGCCTGATGCGAGACGCCATGAACATCTTGATCCGACCCGTGGTCTCGGAGAAGACGTACGCGCTGATGGACACCGGCACCTACGTCTTCGTCGTCGACCCTCGGGCCACGAAGATCGACGTGCGCAACGCCGTCGAACAGGCCTTCAACGTCAAGGTCATCAACGTCAACACCCTCAATCGCAAGGGCAAGAACACGCGCAACCGTCGCACGGGCGTGCGCGGTTCGAAGCCGTCCACCAAGCGAGCCATCGTCACCTTGAAACAGGGTGACACGATCAACCTCTTCGACAACTAAGGAACACCATGGCCCTTCGTCACCGCAAACCAACCAGCCCCGGTCGCCGCTTCCAGACGGTGTCGGACTTCGCTGAACTGACGACCTCGACGCCGGAGAAGTCGCTGCTCTCCGCCAAGCCCAAGTCCGGTGGTCGTAACAACTACGGCCGCAAGACCTCGCGTCACCGCGGCGGTGGCCACAAGCAGCAGTACCGCGTCATCGACTTCAAGCGCAACAAGGATCACGTCCCCGCCAAGGTCGCCACCATTGAGTACGACCCGAATCGCACGTGCCGCATCGCGCTGTTGCACTACGCCGACGGCGAGAAGCGTTACATCCTCGCGCCCAACGGTCTGAAGGTGGGCGAGTACGTCGAGTCCGGCCCCAAGGCCGACATCCGCACCGGCAACTCATTGCCGATGCGCTTCATCCCTACTGGTTCCACCGTGCACAACGTCGAGCTTCGTCCCGGGGGCGGCGGCAAGATGGCTCGCAGCGCGGGCATGAGCGTGCAGCTCGTCGCCAAGGACGGCGGCTTCGCGACGCTGCGACTTCCCTCGACCGAGATGCGCCGCGTGCCGATCGACTGTCGCGCGACGCTCGGCATCGTGGGCAACTCCGAGCACGAACTCATCAAGATCGGTAAGGCCGGGCGCAACCGTTGGAAGGGCATCCGTCCCCAGACCCGCGGTGTGGCGATGAACCCGGTCGACCACCCACTCGGTGGTGGTGAGGGTAAGACCTCGGGTGGTCGCCACCCGGTTTCGCCGTGGGGTCAGCCGGAAGGTCGTACGCGTCTGCCAAAGACATCAGACGCGCTCATTATTCGACGCCGCCGTGGACGCGGCGCGCGGAGGTAGGAAGACAATGTCACGCAGCTTAAAAAAGGGTCCCTTCATCGACACCCACCTCTTGAAGAAGGTGGACGCCATGAACGCGGCCAACGAGAAGAAGGTCATCAAGACCTGGAGCCGTCGTTCGACGGTGATCCCCGACATGGTCGGACACACCTTCGCCGTGCACGACGGGCGTCGCCACGTGCCGGTGTTCGTGAACGAGTCCATGGTCGGACACAAGCTCGGCGAGTTCGCTCCCACGCGGACCTTCAAGTTTCACGCGGGCCAGGAAAAGACGGGTAGGCGCTAATGACTGCTTCGAAAACCAACGAACGCCCCGGAACCCGCGCCACGCTGCGCGGTTTCCCGATGTCGGCGAGCAAGGCGCGCGTGGTGCTCAACATCGTGCGCGGCGAAGACGTCAACACGGCTCGTGAGATCCTGGCCGGCACGACGCGCGAAGCCGCCGACGTGATCGGCAAGGTCCTCGCGTCCGCCGTCGCGAACGCCGTCAACAACGACGGCCAGGTCGTCGACGAGCTCTACGTCTCGGCGGCCTACGCCGACGAGGGCGTCACCATGAAGCGCTTCTCGCCTCGCGCGCGTGGTCGCGCGGGCAAGATCTTCAAACGTTCCACCCACATCACGGTGATCGTGTCGCGTATGGACGAAGAGCGCCTCGAGCGCATGCGTAGTGCGCGCAGTGAGCAGGCGGCTCAGAGCCGTTCGCGCCGCGTGGCCTCGTCACGTCGCCGCGCGGACCAGACCGCGAGTCTGAACAAGCGCGAAGCGGCCCACGAAGCCCAGGCCGAACTCGACGCCGCCGCCGAGACCGAGGCGAACAACGCGTCACTCGAGGCGACCGAGAGCGACGTTCTCGAGAACGTCGCCGACGACGCCGGCCGCGACGTGAGCGACGGCGACTCGATCAGTGACTACGACGACGAGACGCCGGCGCCCGACGTCGCCGGCGAGAACGATGAAACGGTGTCCACCGACACCACGGAGGAGACCAACTAATGGGTCAGAAGGTAAACCCCTACGGTTTCCGTCTCGGCATCACGACGGACTGGAAGTCTCGCTGGTTCAAAGAACGTGGTTACAAGGACCTCGTCATCGAGGACTGGAAGATTCGCGACTACCTGACGCGCCAGCTCGAGAGCGCGGCCGTCTCGCGCATCGAGATCGAGCGTAACTCGGACCGTATCCGCGTCGACATCCACACCGCTCGCCCGGGCATCGTCATCGGTCGCCGCGGGGCCGAGGCCGAGCGCCTGAAGAAGGACCTCGAGAAGATCACGGGTCAGAAGAACAAGATCTCGCTGAACATCCAAGAGATCAAGCAGCCCGAGCTTGACGCCGCGCTCATCGCCCAAGGCATCTGCGACCAGTTGCTTCGCCGCGTGGCCTTTCGCCGCGCCATGAAGCGTGGTATCCAGACCGTCCAGAAGGCCGGTGCCATGGGCGTCAAGATCCAGGCTTCGGGCCGTCTCGGTGGCGCGGAGATGTCCCGTCGCGAGTCCTACCGTGAGGGCCGCGTACCCCTGCACACTCTGCGCGCCGACATCGACTACGGCTTTCGTGAAGCGCGCACCTCAACGGGTCGTGTCGGGGTGAAGGTCTGGATCTACAAGGGCGACATCTTGCCCTACCAGTTGACCAACGACGAGAAGATCGTGCGCGAGGCCGCCATGGCCGCCGGCGACGCGGTACCCGTCGGCTCTTCGCCCACCACGCCCAAGGGCGTGGTTCGTGCCGGCGGCGGACGCCGTCGCGTGGACGCCGAACCCGTGAGCGACGACGTCGTGATCGAAGAGATGCAGGGGAACGTCGCGGACAAGATTTCCGAAGCGAACGACAACGAGCCCACTCGCGAGATTCTCGACGCCATCGCCGAAGAGTCCGCGGACGATGTCTTTGACGCCGTCACCGACACGCCCGTGGCGGACCTCTTGGCTTCGACGCCCGAGGTCGAGGCCCAGTTGAGCGTCGAAGAAGAGATCGAGCGTCGCACCGCGTCGGATCACACCGACACGCCTCACTTTCGAAAGGACGCCGAGTAACCATGTTGATGCCCCGCAAAGTAAAGCACCGCAAGCAGATGCGCGGTCGTCGGGCCGGTATGGCCAAGGGTGGGGTCGATCTCAACTTTGGTGACTTCGGCATCCAGGCCCTCGAGTCCGGTTGGGTCACCGCCCGCCAGATCGAAGCGGCCCGTATCGCGATGACCCGGCACGTCAAGCGCGGTGGCAAGGTCTGGATCCGCGTCTTTCCCGACAAGCCGGTCACGCAGAAGCCCGCCGAGACCCGCATGGGTTCTGGCAAGGGCAACCCGGAGTTCTGGGTCGCCGTCGTGAAGCCCGGTCGCATGTTGTTCGAACTCGGTGGTGTCGACGAGACGTTGGCGCGCGCCGCGATGGAACGCGCCATCCAAAAACTCCCCATCAAGGCGAAGTTCGTCATTCGCCCCGGGACCCACGGCACTCCGGAGGTGACGATCTAATGGCTAAGACCAAAGAACACGTCGAAGAGTTACGTCGCTTGAGCGACGGTGAACTGCTCGGTCGATTGGGCGAGGCCCGGCGCGAGCTCTTCAACCTCCGTTTCCAGTTGGCGACCGGCCAACTGGACAACTCGGCACGTCTCGGCGCGGTGCGCAAGGACATCGCGCGCCTCTCGACGTTCACGCGTGAACGTGAGATCGCGGCCGCCGAGGCTCTAGAAAAAGGTGAACAGTCATGAGTGACGAAACCGCAAGCGAAACCACGGACGAAACCACGGACGAAGCCACGGACGAAGCCACGGACGAGACCACGAGCGACACCGCGGTCGAGACCACGGTCGAATCCGTCGTTGACGTCCCGGCCGAGTCCACGGCCGTAGCCCAAGCCGACACCAAGGCCGACGACACCGACGACGGGCGCACCAACTCGCGCAAGGTCCGCGAAGGCATCGTGGTCTCGGACAAGATGGACTCGACGCTCGTCGTCGCGGTGAACGAGCGCGTACGCCACGCGCGCTACGGCAAGACCGTCCAGCGCACGAAGAAGCTCTACGTGCACGACGAGAAGAACGAAGCGAAGGTGGGCGACAAGGTTCGCGTGCAAGAGACCCGTCCGCTTTCGAAGCTCAAGCGCTGGCGCTTGACCGAGATCGTGGAGCGTGCTCGATGATTCAACAAGAGAGTCGCCTAAAGGTCGCCGACAACTCGGGTGCGAAGGAAGTCCTTTGTATCCGGGTGCTCGGTGGATCGCGCCGTCGCTACGCCTCGATCGGTGACGTCTTCATCGCCACCGTGAAGGACGCGATTCCCGGCGCCGCGGTGAAGAAGGGTGACGTGGTTCGTTGCGTCGTCGTTCGCACCGCCAAGGAGAAGCGCCGTCCCGACGGTTCCTACATCAAGTTCGACGAGAACGCGGCGGTGTTGATCAACGATCAACTCCAGCCACGCGGAACGCGAATCTTCGGTCCCGTCGGTCGCGAACTCCGCGACAAGAAGTTCATGCGAATCATTTCACTCGCGCCGGAGGTCTTGTAATGAAAATTCATAAGGGTGACGACGTGTTGGTCCTAACCGGAAAGTTCCGTGGACAGCGCGCCAACGTCGAAGAGGCCCTGCCCTCGGTCAACAAAGTGATTCTGGACAACCTGAACGTCGCCAAGCGCGCGACCAAGCAGTCGGGTTCCACCATGCAGGCGGGCATCATCGACAAGTTGATGCCGCTCAACGCGTCGAACGTCGCCGTGTGGTGTCCGAAGCACAAGGGTCCCGCCAAGATCGGCTACGAGGTCGTCGACGAGAAGAAGGTTCGCGTCTGTCGCAAGTGTGGGGAGGTTCTATGAGCACCACGACCCGTCCACGTCTGAAGGTCCGCTTCGACGAAGAGATTCGCCCGGCACTGAAAGAGGAACTCGGACTCGCCAACATCATGCAGGTGCCCCGCCTCGAGAAGATCGTCCTCAACTCGGGCGTGGGCCGCGCTACCCAGCAAGCCTCGCTGCTCGAAGGCGCCCAGCGCGACCTCGAACTCATCACGGGCCAAAAGCCCATCGTGACGCGGGCGAAGAAATCGATCGCGAGCTTCAAGTTGCGTGAAGAGCAGCCCATCGGCGTCAAGGTCACCCTGCGCGGCGACCGGGCGTGGGAGTTCTTCGACCGGCTCCTGAGCATGGCCATCCCTCGTATTCGTGACTTCCGAGGACTTTCGGCCAAGTCCTTCGATGGACACGGCAACTACACCTTTGGTGTGAACGACCAGTTGATCTTCCCCGAGATCGACTACGACAAGATCGACGCGCCGCGTGGCTTTGACATCACTATCGTCACCACGGCCGCGACCGACGAGCAGGGGCGCGCGTTTCTGCGCGCCTACGGCTTCCCTTTCAAGCAGGAGAATCGATAAGTATGGCGAAAAAAGCTCTTCGAATCAAGCAGAAGCAGACTCCTAAGTTCTCGACGCGCGCCTACACGCGTTGCGAGCGCTGTGGACGTCCGCGTTCGGTGTACCGCAAGTTCGGCCTCTGTCGAATCTGCCTACGCATGATGGTTCACGCCGGTGAGATCCCCGGCGTCACGAAAGCAAGTTGGTAGGAGGACAGCTATGACAATGACTGACCCGATTGCCGACATGCTCACGCGTATCCGTAACGCCAACGCCGCGATGTTTGATACCGTCAAGATGCCGAGTTCCAAGTTGAAGGAGAACTTGGCGAAGGTCTTGCAGAGGGAAGGTTTCATCTCGGGTTACACCGTGACGAAGCTGGAGAACAAGCCCGGCGCCCAGCTCGAGATCAGCCTGAAGTACTCGGAGGATCGTAAGAAGACCATCATCGGCATCAAGCGCGTCTCCAAGCCCGGCCTTCGCATCTACAAGAAGTCTGACCAGATGCCCAAGGTGCTCGGTGGCGTGGGCGTGGCCGTCGTGTCGACGAGTCACGGCCTCATGACCGACCGCGAAGCGCGCAAGGCCAAGTTGGGCGGCGAGGTGCTCTGCTATGTGTGGTAGTTCGATGACGAAAAAGGCGGAGGTTCACTGATGTCGAGAATTGGAAGAAACCCCATCACGGTGCCGGCCAACGTCACGGTGAGCGTGGCGGGTGACGTGGTGACCGTGAAGGGTCCCAACGCCACCATGACGCGCAACATCCCCGACGGCATCACCATGGCCCAAGAGGGCGACACCCTCACGGTCGAGCGCCGCGGTGAAGAGACGACCTACAAGGCGTTGCACGGACTCACGCGCACGCTGGTCTCCAACATGGTGACGGGCGTCACCGACGGCTGGTCGAAGGAACTCGAGATCATCGGCGTGGGCTACCGCGCCGCCGCGGGTGGCCCCGGCGTGCTCAACCTCGCGCTCGGCTTCAGTCACCCCGTGACGTTCACGGCTCCCGAGGGCGTGACCTTCGAGGTCCCGACGCCCACGCGCGTGATCATCAAGGGCGCGGACAAAGAGATCGTCGGACAGGTCGCCGCCAACATTCGCAAACTCCGTAAGCCCGAGCCCTACAAGGGCAAGGGCGTGCGCTACCTCGGTGAGCGAGTGGCGCGCAAGGCAGGAAAGGCCGCAAAGTAATGGCACGCACCACACGTGAACTTCGCCAACGTCGACACCGTCGTCTGCGCAAGACCCTCTCGGGTACCGCCGAGCGTCCGCGCGTCGCGGTGAGTCGCACCAACAAGCACATCTCGGCTCAGATCATCGACGACACCACGGGACGCACCTTGGCTGCGGCCTCGTCAGTCGAAGGTGCCCTCAAGAGCGCGACCGGTGGCAACATCGAGGGCGCGAAAGCCGTCGCGACTCTTCTCGCGACCCGGGCCAAAGAAGCCAACATCGCCACGGTGGTCTTTGACCGCGGTGGCTTCGACTACCACGGCCGAGTGGCGGCGTTCGCCGACGCCCTTCGTGCCGGTGGACTGGAGTTTTAATGAGCGAAGTAGAGCAGTACGAAGAGCGCACCATCAAGGTGAATCGCGTGTCCAAGGTCGTCAAGGGTGGACGTCGGTTCTCCTTCACCGCCCTCATGGTGATCGGTGACGGCAAGGGCAAGGTCGGCCTCGGCTACGGCAAGGCGAAAGAGGCCGGACTCGCCGTGCAAAAGGGTATCGAGGAAGCGCGCAAGAACCTCTTCGACGTGCCCCTCGCCGGCTCGACCATTGTCTATCCCGTGATCGGCAGCTCGGGCGCGGGACGCGTACTGATGAAGCCCGCCGCGCCCGGGACCGGCGTGATCGCTGGCGGCGCCGCGCGCGCCATCCTCGAGATGGCGGGCGTGAAGGACATTATCGCGAAGTCCCTCGGTTCTTCGAATGGCATCAACGTCGCGCACGCGACGATTGAAGGGTTGAAGCAACTGCGTCGACCCGAAGAGCTCGCGGCGCTTCGCGACAAGCCGGCCGACGAGATCATCCCCTCGGGGACGCTGCGCGCGTACCGAGAACGCCAGCGTGAGAGCGACCTCTTCAAGGTCGCGGAAGGCTAACCATGCAGTTGAAAGTCACCCAGATTCGTTCGGCCATCGCCACCAAGCCCAAGCATCGCGGGACCCTGCGCGCGCTCGGACTACGAGGCATTGGCCAGTCCAACGTGCTGCCCGATCGTCCCGAGATCCACGGCATGATTGCTCGTGTGCCGCACCTGATCAAAGTAGAAGAGGTCAACGAATGAAGTTGCACGATCTCAAATCACCCGAAGGCTCCACTCACCGACGCAAGATCGTCGGACGCGGTATCGCCGGCAAGGGCGGCAAGACCGCCGGGCGCGGTACCAAGGGACAGAAGGCCCGTCGCCAGATTCCCGCGGGCTTCGAGGGTGGGCAGCTGCCCCTGCTGCAGCGCATCCCGAAGCTCAAGGGCTTCACGAACCCCTTTCGCGTCGAGTACACCCCCGTGAACCTCGACGCCCTCGTGGCGCTCGGCGTCACCGAGATCAACCCCGACGTTCTCGTCGCGAAGGGCCTCATGCGCAAGAAGGACCTCGTCAAGGTCCTTGGACGTGGTGAGATCTCGGGCGCCCTCAACGTCTCCGCGCACGGTTTCTCCGCCTCGGCGAAGGCCGCGATCGAAGGGGCCGGCGGGACCGTCACCCTTGTCGATCTGCCGTTCTCCGTTCGACCGGCCGCGTCGGGTAACCAACACCAAAACCGTTAGGGTCAAAGAGTGTTTAAGCGACTTGGGAACATCTTTCGAGTACCGGACCTTCGCAACAAGGTGCTCTTCACGGTCGCGATCATCTGCCTCTACCAGTTAGGGGCCAACATTCCCATCCCGGGCGTGAGTTGGTCCCAGGTCTTAAAGCTCCAAAGCGAAGCCGGCGCCAGCGGCGTGCTCGGTTTCTTGAACCTCTTCTCGGGTGGCGCGTTGACGCGTCTCGCGGTCTTCGGTCTCGGGGTCATGCCCTACATCACGAGTTCCATCGTGATCCAACTGCTCACGACCGTCATCCCCAAACTCACCGAATGGCGAGACCAGGGCGCCGTCGGGCAGAAGAAGATCACCCAGACGACGAGGTACCTCACCATCGGACTGGCCCTCTTGCAGTCGACCGGTCTCGTCTACGCCTTTCACGGCCACGACCAAGCGTTGCTCGGCTTCAACATCGACTTGATCCCGAAGTTCACCCTGTGGCTCGGACTCTTCATGGTCCTCGTCTTGACGGCCGGCACGGCCTTCGTGATGTGGCTCGCCGAGCTCATCACCCAGCGTGGCATCGGCCAGGGCATGTCGCTGTTGATCTTCGCGAACGTCGTGGCGGGACTTCCCTCGGGCGGCAAGGCCGTCTACGCGGAGGGCGGCGCGTTCAAGTTCTTCATCATCTTCCTTGTGTCGATCGGACTGTTGGTCCTCATCGTCTTCATGGACAACGGTCAGCGGCGCATCCCCGTCACGTTCGCGAGACGAGTCGTCGGGCGACGAGAGATGGGCGGCAACTCCACCTACATCCCGCTCAAGGTCAACCAGTCGGGCGTGATCCCGATCATCTTCGCTTCGTCGGTGCTCTACATCCCGGTCCTGATGTCGAACATCGTGCCCTGGGCGAGCTTCCAGAACTTCGTTCGAAATTCGCTCACCCCGACGAACTTCTTCTACATCACCTCGGACTTCGTGCTGATCCTCGCCTTCACGTTCTTCTACGTCTACATCGCCTTCGAGCCCCACCAGCAGGCCGAGATGTTGCGCCAACAAGGTGGCTTCGTGCCGGGAATCCGACCGGGGCTGCCGACCGAGAAGTACTTCGCGCGACTGCTCTCGCGGATCACCGTCGTGGGCGCCGTGTTCTTGGCCTCGGTGGCCGTCGTGCCCAGTATCTTGATGGCGCTCTGGAACATCAACCGCTTCCCGTACTACGGCACCACCTTGCTGATCGCCGTGGGTGTTTCACTCGAGACGATGCGTCAGATCGACAGCCAACTGATGATGCGTAACTACGAAGGCTTCTTGAAGCGTTAGCCATGACGGGACAACTCAATCTTGTCGTCCTGGGTAAGCAGGGTGCGGGCAAAGGTACCCAGAGCCAACGTCTATGCGATCTGCACGGACTCGCGCACATCTCCACGGGCGACATGCTGCGTGCCGCGGTGCAAGCCGGCACGCCCCTTGGTCGTGAGGTCCAGTCAATCCTCGACGCGGGCACACTCGTGTCGGACGAGCTCGTGAACCAACTCGTGGCCGACCGATTCCACGAGCCCGACGCCGCGAAGGGTGCGGTCCTGGACGGCTTTCCCCGCACCACCGTTCAGGCCCAGGCGCTCGAACAGTTCTTGGGTGAAGGCGGCATCAAACTCTGTATCAGCATCGAGATCGCGAACGAACTCGTGATCCAGCGACTCTCGTCACGGCGAATCTGCCAAGAGTGCGGAACTACCTACAAGGACACCGACGTCGCGGCGATCTCGGGGACGTGCGAGGTCTGTGGTGGCGACGTGGTTCAACGAAGCGACGACAAGCCCGAAGCCATCCAGAAGCGGCTCGAGACCTTCGACCGTGACACGCTGCCGCTGCTGTCGTTCTACGAGTCGAGGGGCATCCTCGTCAAGGTCAACGGCGACCAACTCGTTGACAAGGTCGCCGCCGACATCGACGGGCTGTTGCACGGAAGGGGCCTTGCGTGATTCGAAAGAAGGACGAGCTCGACAAGATGCGCAAGGCCGGCAAGGTCGTGGCCGAGATTCACGCCGTCACGCGCGCCGCAATCCGCCCGGGCGTGACGACGATGGATCTCAACAACCTCGCCGCGGAGGTGCTCACCAAGCGCAACGCACGGTCGAACTTCCTCAACTACAACGGCTTCCCCGCGGTGATCTGTACCAGTCCCAACGACATGATCGTCCACGGCATTCCCGGTGACTACGAACTCAAAGAGGGCGACATCATCTCCATCGACGCGGGCGCCATCGTCGAGGGGTACCACGGCGACGCCGCCTACACCGCGGGCGTCGGCGAGGTCAGCGCCACCGCGCAGCGCCTCATGGACGTCACCGAGCGGTCGCTCTGGGCCGGCATCGACAAGTTGGTCGTCGGTGGGCGACTGCACGAAGTCGGTCGCGCGGTGCAAGACGTCGCCGAGGCGGCGGGATTTTCCGTCGTGCGCGAGTACGTCGGCCACGCTATCGGCACCGAGATGCACGAGAGTCCCCAAGTACCCAACTACTGGCCCGGGTCACCCGGCCCGACCCTGAAGGCCGGCATGGTCTACGCCGTCGAGCCCATGGTCAACGTGGGTTCGTACGAAACGTACGTGCTCGACGACGACTGGAGTGTCATGACCGAAGACGGGAAACTCTCGGCGCACTTCGAGCACACCATCGCCGTCACCGAGGACGGCCCCGAAGTCTTCACCTTGGCCTGACGTTTTTTCTCAAACGCGAAGCGACCACCAAACGCAGAGCGCACGGGGGTTCGTTGGTGCCCGTAACGTCGCTCTACTGATGGGACTAGCACCGCTCCCCATGACACGAAAGTCGAAGTCACCTGGTCAGAGGGGTGGACATCGGGAGCGACGGTGCGACCACGCCTCTTCGACTCCCTCGCACGCGCCGGTGACCCTTCGCTGGGTCCGATCCTTTCGCCGATCGTGACGACGGGCCCGGCAACGGCCAGAAAGTCCCCTCGAACGATGCCCTGGACGCCGCCACTACAATTGTGGGAAGCCTTGAGATCCGCTTGGCGTGCCTAAGTGCCCAGAAATAAACCGCGTTTTTGCGTTTTTGGGAATTTCCGGTAGGATAGTAAGCCGACCTCGAGGCACGACTTTGAGGTCTACCCGTGCGGGAGTCCTGCTCTCGCGCGCCCAGTAGTGACGTAATAAGGAGAAGGAACCT
>DATLTT010000061.1:0-72305 GCA_035533455.1 Acidimicrobiales bacterium
TGGCTCGTGAGTGATCTCGCTGAGATGAGACGACTCGCGGATGGTCCCAACGAGTTCCTCGAACTTCTCCAGGAGCGCCACGCCCGAATCATGGAGGCACGCCCCGACAGGCGCCCCGGACTCTTCAAGGAGCGTGCCAACCAAGCCGGGGCAACCGTGTTCGTGGAACCCGACTTGGTTCGCGGAACCCTCATCGAGGGATTCTGCCGTCTCGACGACCTCGACAGTGCATGGGAGCGGTCGGTCTACGTGAAGTTCCTCGTGGCCGCAGTGCATCCTTTCGACGACGGCAACGGACGCTTATCTCGAATCGTGATGAATGCCGAATTGGATGCTGGTGGACAGTCTCGAACGATCATTCCCACAGTCTTTCGCGATGACTACATCGGTGCCTTACGTCGCTTGGATCGAGCCAACGATCCCTCGGTGTTGATTGACGCCCTCCGGTTCGCGAACGACTGGACTGCTCGTATCGACTTCACCAATACCTCGACCGTCCGCGCACAGTTAGAGGCGACTAACGCGTTCGCTGAAGAGGGCGGCACTGAGCGTCTCCGGCTGCCACCCTTCCGTCACTTTGTCGCAGCCGAAGAAGAACCGCTACGCAACAAAGTTCAGCAATTCGAAAAGAGCGACAACCCTAATATTCAGACACGAATCGCCGAGCAGCGCCACCCTCTTGATTCATCCATGAACGATGATCCTGGCGTGGACCACTCACCCAGTTTCGAGTTGTAACACGAAAAATCCCACACAATTTCCCACGGACCGTTCCGACACCATCGGACGAATCCGACCGCACCGGACAAGATCCCTTTGAATCTCAGATGATTCCGACCGCACCGGACCAGTCCGACCATCCGTATCCCTCTTTTAATCTCAAAGTGCCGGGATCGAGACCCGGGCGGCCCACGAATGAGTCATCGCTGGACCCACTCCGAACTTTTCGTGGGTCTTTCGGAGAACCTGACTCAATGTTCATAACTCCCCGTCTTTGCTCATACGTCTCAGGCGCCGCAGCGCGAGTAACTGCATTCCTGAACTGGCGACGAATCGAGAAGACCAATCATTCTTGCGCGTGCAACACGCCTCCACTAATTCGATTTCAAGCTGAATCTGGTGGTTCAAGGTTCGATTCGATCCATTCGCGAATTTGCGGCGCCCATCGTCGTGCCTGATTTATACCAGACAAGTAACGAAATCCAATGAGCAGGTAGATTGGCTCGCCGTTGCGCAGAGTAAGGACCAATGGCTTGCCCAGACTACCGAATAGCCCGAAACTCGCGGCATTGCCGGCGCGAACTCCGGCGGCTTGCGCTCGACCATAGACCTCAGTGAACTTCGCTTGAGCGTTAATAATGTTTGCCCGCGGAATTGACCGCCAAGAGCTAAGAATCAGAGCCTCCGATTCCACCGATATTAGACCACTATGGGGGAACATTCGTCGCTGATCGCTGAGCAAATTAATCCTCCCCGAAGTCCGTGCCAAACGCAGCTCGCTTTCGGTAGCGCCGTTATAACTGTCGTCCACGATGTGTAGATTCCTCTCTGGTTCTGATCGAAATTCCGCCAACATTGCGATCGGCAATCACTCCCACATGCTGCAACACGATCAGCGTCGTACCATGGGTAGACGACTTTGGAGATGAGATTGATGGTGGAATAGGCGTTCCGACCAATAACCCATGTTCCGGGAGGCGGTTGGCCAGTTGGTAACTCATGCGTCGCGCCGGTGAACATGCTCAAATCTGGGGCGAATCGCGATCAAGTACGCAGCGGCACCCAAAAATGGAAACACTAGAGGAAGCACGATCCAGAGGGTCTTATTGCTGTCGATCAAACTAAATGCCTGAGACGTCCGCTTCGCCGCATCGACTACGCAGAACAGCGGTAAGCCCGCGACGATAACGGCGGCAAGGGTGACGAGGATGATGCTCATCGTATGAACCCAGGTTGGAACAACAAAGTTGAGCCACTGCGGTTCTCCATTCGCGCTTGATACGAGCAATTATCAGTTGCGCAGACCATCCTCATCATGCAATGTCCGAGTTCCAAGGATCTTAAGTTCACGACCCGAGAGGGATATCTCCGGATAATCCAATTATTCGTTGCAAATCTCAACATGTTGGACTCTCTTCTTCCCAGACTTCTAGATTCAATCGATTGATATCCACGTACGCCCGCGACTCATATTCCTGCAACATCAGACCAGGACTTAATCCATCATTTCTCACTACGCGTCACGTCGAACCATCACCACGGCGCCAAGGATGAGAAGGGCAACCGTGTACGCCGCCATCACCAAGAGACCGTTCCACGGCGAGAAGGCGTTTCGCGGCGGTCCTTGATTGCTGGATAGGAATGCGGCACCGATGCGCGATGGAAAGTACCGGATCGTATCGTTGAAGACCGAGATGGGAAAGGCTCGCAGAATATTCGGCACCACCAACAAGATGGCGACAAAGGTACTAATGGCGCCAGCGGTGTGTCGAATGATGGTGGCGAGACCCAGCGAGAAAATACCGATGAGTCCGATGAAGAGTCCGGTACCGACGACTTCGCGCAGTGCCCCCGGAGTGGACAGCGTGGCGTGCACCGCGGGTGCCGTCAAAAGTGTCTGCCCGATGAAGAAGGCGAGGAACGAGGTGACGAGGGCGACGACCAGCGCCACGACGCCAAATACTGCGACCTTGGCCAGCAGGACGAGGGGACGCCGTGGCGCCGCCGACAACGTGGCTCGAATGGTCCCCGTGCCGTATTCGCCGCTCATCACCATCACGCCGAGGACACCGATAATCAGTTGAGCGACGAACACCCCGGTGAGACTCAAACTGGTGGGATCGAAGCTCGCTCGACTACTCGCGCTTTGCGAAGACCAGTGCGAGCGGGTGACGGAGCTCGCAATCGCGCTGACGCCTAGGCCAATTATCACGGTTAGTCCAAGAGTCCAAAAAGTTGAACGGACGCTGGAAAGTTTCAACCACTCGGATCTCATGAGATCCCAGAGCGAGTATCGACCTCCGGGTGTGGGCTTCTCGTAGTTGAGCGTTGCTGGAGTACTAGTCATCGCTCGGTCTCCATCAGTTGCTGGGGACTCGCGGAGGGCGATCCCGTGTATTCAACGCTGCTCTCGGTCAAGTCCATGAACGCCTCTTCCAAGGATTCGCTCTGGGGCGTCAACTCGTAGAGCACGATCGAATGTTGCGCCGCGAGTGTGCCGATCTCTCTATGGTCCTTGCCGCGCACCGTCAGGGAACCATCTTCCTCGACGCTGGTGGTCGCGCCCACAACTTCGAGGGCGCTGCGCAACGACGCCAGATCAGGCGAACTGACCCGGACAGAACGTCGCGAACTCTGGGCGAGCAATTCGTCGATGGCGATCTGCACGATGAGACGACCCTTACCGATGATGACCACTTCGTCCGCCGTGAGGGCCATCTCGCTCATGAGGTGACTCGAGACGAAGACCGTACGACCCTCCTGGGCCAGGCTCTTTAAGAGCAAGCGAACCCACCGGATGCCGTCTGGGTCAAGCCCGTTAATCGGCTCGTCGAAGAGCAGCACTCCCGGGTCACCGAGCAGCGCGGCGGCGATGCCGAGGCGCTGGCCCATGCCGAGGGAGAATTTCCCGACGCGCTGATTCGCGACGTCGCTGAGGCCGACGACGTCAAGTACCTCGTCGACACGACGCCGCGCGATGCGATTGGCCGCAGCCATCATCAGCAGGTGCTTACGGGCACTGCGTCCCGGGTGAATGGCCCGAGCCTCGAGAAGCGCGCCCACTTCACGAAGTGGCCACCGCAAGTCGTGGTAGTGATGTCCATTCACGCGAGCGTCACCGGCATTGGCGTAGTCGAGACCCATGATCATTCTCATGGTCGTGGACTTGCCCGATCCATTGGGACCCAAGAAACCAGTGACGAAACCTGGTCGTACGTCAAAACTGAGTTGATCGACGGCGAGTTTGTCACCGAACCTCTTCGTTAATCCCTTCGCTTCAATCACCATTCAGCCCCATCTCGTACTCGAGCATCTCGACACACTTGAGTTTGGCGGTCATCGCGCTATTTGTCGTCGCCCCAGCGTCTCTTCTTTATGTACCCCCGGCGGCGTAGCAAAGATGAAGTTCGAGCGATCGGCGTACATCTCGTGGAGTAGTCAGACCTCACCCGACGGGCGACGCAATTGGATCCATCCTTGAGTAGCGTCAAATAGGTGACGCAAGAGGATTCTTCGAACCAAGGGCTGCGACAACCTCTTCTGCGCCGCGTTACGGCTCAACAGCTTCAGTTGATTGACTACGCCATCGCTGGGGTGATGGTGGCATTGGCGTTGCTTCGTGTCTTTGCGGGTTCGTCAGTTCAATACAACGGTGTCACTTCGATTGCCATCTGGTGCACCGCCGCGTTGGGAATTGTCGTGCGACGCCGATTGCCCGTGGTGAGCCTCGGCGTGCTTACGGCTTCGGCTCTTGTCGCAATCTTTACGCATCAAGTATCGTCAGCCGAGCCGTTCATCGCTTTTCCCATGTACGAAGTAGCGTCGCACTTCGATCGCCGCCGAACCCTTGGGGCCCTCATCGGTGTTTGCTCGACGTTGCTGGTCTCGAATCTTTGGGTTACCCTCAGCCACTCGAAACACGATTTCAACGCGACGGCATTGGTGGCCGCGATCGCGGCCTGGTTCGTCGGTGACAGCGTTCGAGTTCGCCGGGCTTACCTCGACGGGCTAGCCGAACAGGCGCGACAGCGCCAACGCGAGATCATTGAGCGGTCTCAACGTTCGGTGGCAGAGGAACGGCTCCTAATCGCGCGTGAACTGCACGACGTCGTCGCGCACAGTCTGAGCGTCATCGCGGTTCAATCCGGCGTAGGACGCCACGTCATTGACGAACATCCCACCCAGGCTAAGAAGGCACTCGCTGCGGTCGAAGTGACAAGTCGTAATTCACTCATCGAGTTGCGCCGTATGTTGGGGGTGCTTCGACAGGATAACGAGCAGCCCGCTACATTGGTCCCTGCCCCAGGCATTCATTCCCTCGACCCCCTGCTCGAACAAGTCCGTACCGCCGGCATTGACGTGGTGTTGAAGTTGGAGAGTGCATTCACGGACAAGTTGTCGCCCACCATGGACCTGACGATCTACCGCATAATCCAAGAGGCCCTCACCAACGTGGTTAAGCACGCTGGTCCGGCTTCAGTCGTGGTCGAACTACGCGACGAATCCGACGCTCTCGTTCTGGAAGTGGTCGATGACGGCGGAGGTGGATTGCCCGCGTATCCAACGACCGTCGACGAACAAATCGTGCACCACGGAATAGTGGGGATGCGAGAACGCGTGGCTCTCTTCGGCGGCGAGCTATTGACGGGCGTACGTCCCGAAGGAGGCTTTGTCGTGAGAGCCCGATTTCCGCTTACAAGTCTTGGGTTTAAATGATCAGCGTCCTCGTCGTCGATGACCAGAATTTGGTGCGTGCTGGGTTTTGCTTCCTCGTGGACTCGACCAAGGACCTCAAAGTCGTGGGCGAAGCGGCGAATGGACGCGAAGCAGTTGAGATTGCTCACAGGACTCACCCCGACGTCGTCCTTATGGACATTCGCATGCCAGATCTGAACGGTATCGAAGCGACTCGCCACATACTGGATGACCCTCTCGCCGGTAATACTCGAGTGCTGATAGTGACGACTTTCGACTTGGACGAATATGTCTACGGGGCTCTGCGCGCCGGAGCCAGTGGCTTCTTGCTAAAGGACTCGCCCCCCGAAGATCTGCTCGACGCCATCAGGGTCATCGCCGCCGGAGACGCATTGTTGGCTCCTAGTGTCACGAGAACCCTCATTAGGGAGTTCGCGAGCCACACAGTTTCGTCGCACGCAGACTCCAAATTGCTCGACATACTGACACCTCGCGAGAGAGAGGTTCTCACCGAGATTGCTCGAGGTCGCTCCAATTCAGAGATCGCCGAAGATCTTCACATGAGTGCCGCAACCGCTAAGACACACGTGAGCCGAATCCTCTCCAAACTTGGAGCTCGAGACCGTGCGCAACTTGTTGTCATCGCATACGAAACAGGGCTCGCAACATCCTCTTGATTGTCAAATATGTGACGATGGCATTCGGGCATGTTCGCGCACATGAATCATGTCAGGAAAGTTGGAGACAAAATCCTCTGAGTCAATATCTATTCATCTCCGAACCGCAGCTCAAGCTCGTCGCCGTCAGACACTCGAAACCGAACATCGACTTGACCTCGAAACGAGCTCAGGTCTAGCCAATTGTCTAGCCACGAGTTCAAACGTGTGAGGACGTCAGCGGACGTTGGCGGACATTGGACTTCGTCCGGCCAGCAGATCTGGACGCTGACGGACGTCCACGGACGTTCTGGAAACACTCCCAAGGTGCCGGGATCGAGACCCGGGCGGCCCACAAATGTCCTGTTCTATCTCGGTTGACTGTTGACAAATCGATAACGGATGATCTGTTACTCGGTAACGCCTGATGTGCGACACAGTAACGGCGGCGGGCTAACCCTTGACACTTTGCCCCTCTGAGGCATCGACTTAGACGTTGAGGGGGTGGCTCGTGCCAAAGGACATCAGCAAAATGGAATAACGCTATGACGCCGTGAAGATGGTGGTGGACGACTTCATGGAGCTCCGGCAGATGGACGTCGTCGACTCGATCTTCACGACCAACGGCACCGAGGCGGAGATCTTGACTGGCGTTGACGATCACAGTCGCTTCACATCTGTTTCGGCGTGGTGGCGCGCGCGACCGCGAGACCAGTCTTTGAGCACTTCGTGGAGGTGCTGACCAGAAATGCATGGATCTACGATTCAATTGCCACACTTATCAAAGTTAAAACCTGATACGGAGCGACTCGACATACGTTTTCACGAATTCTTGAACGCGAACTGATTCCAAGTAATTGGCTCTGGTTTTCCACAGCAGGTCTCGCTCTCCAACTTCCCCAGGGAGACTCGGAATTCTGGAGTCAACCGAGTCAACGGATGACTCATTAGCGAAAGACCAGATGCTTCAATTCCTACCTATACGCGAGGTACGATTTCGGCGAGAGTTGGGTACGAACTTAAATTGCCATCTATGATTCGGTAAACAAGCACTGGCGCCTGCACACCATGTTGTTCGATCCAAGTCAGGGCGCTACGGAAAGCCTCCGGGACTAGGTCATCTATCCCCTTTGCATCCTCACCCTTATTCAGAGTGGCAATCACTTGGATGAAAACGCGATCAGTGTTAAACCATGCGCCGAAACTTAGAGTAAGCGCCCCTTCTCCGGTGCCTTCTTCCTTGCGCCGCAAGAATAATTTGCGCATGGCTGGACGTATCTTCTCATCCCACACTTCGTCACAGAATCGACCAAACGCCCATTGACCGATTGGTGTGCGATAAAACAATGAAATGCCGATAATCGCTTCGTTGACTCCCAACATTGCGGTTGGTCTTGTTTCAACGTCCTTGGCGAATTTGATCGGATACTCGTAAGTAGATGCAGGACCCTCCTGGACCAGCGAGCCGACCGCGTCTTCGAGGAAAGGGTACGCTAAATCTCTTCTAAAGCTATTAGTTCCATATTCAAAAACAATAACTTCAAGAAAATCTTCCGATTCGTCTCCCTTTGTAGATGGCACGACGGAAAGTCTAGGACTGCCGCACGAATCGCGACGGGAAGGGGACTGCAGTTGATTTCATTGACAGTTCGGAGCCCTAAATCTGATCACAATCGAATATCCCGTGACTCGAGACTTTGAAGGCGCTATCTCACATGGCGGTTATAGCAACGTAAAGCCGCGTGACATAATGGCCCTTCATGAGCGAGTCCACGAATCACGGTGAGCGATGGCTGGATGAAGATTTCGAGACAAGTCTCTTCGGTGAAGGACATCCCGAAGGCTTGCCGGTTTTCGAGAACAAAGTTGACGCGCACCTCCGCAATCGCCGCAAGGTAAACAGCCCATCGCAGTTGTTGGACCTCCAAGAATTAGTGAAGTTCAAGGCTAGTCACGGACGCTGGCACATTGCCAAGGATCTCGTGGGACTGGTTCGCCGAGGGCACGGAGGCGAGAGCGACGAGTCGTACTTTGACAAACTGCGCCGTGAGACCGGGCGGGGTAAGTCCGAGTCGTCGACCTACGGATTGGCCGAGGTGGCGGGCCGTCCGGTGGTCCTCTACGCCATGAACTGGGACTTCTTTGCGGGTTCGCTCGGTGTGGTTTCGGGCGAGAAATTCCAGGCCGCCGCCGATCTGGCGATTAGCAAGAAACTCCCCTTAGTCAGCGTGTACGCCTCGAGCGGAGTGCGCCAGCAAGAGAACTTCGCCGGACTGACGCAGATGACGCGCATGGTGGAGGCGATCCGTCACTACAAGGAGAAGGTCGCCCTGCCCCACGTCGCGGTCCTGCTTGGCAACGTGTGGGGCGGCGTTTCAGCGAGCGCGGTGCCCAACGCGGACCTGATTCTGGCCACCTCGGGCACGAATTTCGGTTTCGCCGGTCCCAACGTCATCGAAGCCTTCGAGGGTTCGGCGGTCCCCCTCGACTCCCAGAGCGCCGAGGCCAATCTCCTGGACCGCAATATTGACGTCGTTCTCTCCGACGTGGGAGAACTCGTGGGGTATCTCGGCGAGATTCTCTCTTCGACGAACCTGCCCGACCGGCATCACCAGCTCACCGCCGAGACTGTGCCGCTGATCCGCAACGTGAGCGCCGCCGATCAGCGACGCGTCTTCGATTTCGGTCCGGTCGGCATTCGCGGACCCCGTTTCGACGATTCAAAGGATTCAGTCCCGCGGCTACCGGCGGCAGCGCGACTTCAGCGCGCGAGCGATCAATCTGACGCCCTCGTTGAGCAGTACCAGGACTTGCTGACCGACGCCAACCGCGTCGATCTGGAGTTCATCCTTCACTACGGCTTCAGCGATGCTGTCGCGATTTATAACTATGTGCAGGAGGTCGGTTACAAGAAGTATCCCGCCATCGTCGGCGCGTTCGCCAAGATCGGGGCACAACCGTTCGTCATCGTGGGAACGCAACCTTCGTACCAACTTATCGGCGACAAAGTCATCAAGCGGCCCTCGAATCCCGCGCCCGAGGATTTTTTCTTCATGGAGCGAATACTCGAGATGGGCGAGCGGCTCGGCTTGCCCGCACTTTTCGTCACCGACACCCTGGGGGCCAAGCCGACCTTGGAGAGCGAGCGCCGGGGCCAGTCGCGCGCCATCGCGCGCTCGATTCTCAAAGGTATCGACTACTCCCATCCGGTGATCTCGTTGGTCGCCGGGGCCCTCGGCAGCGGAGGCGGGCTGGCGACGACCCCCATGGCCGATCACGTGATCATGTTGCAAAAGGCGATGGCCTACGTCGCCGAACCGCGCTCGGCCGCTTCGATCCTCTATAAAACCCCGGACCCTTCGCGCGACCAGATTCGAACCACCCTCGCGACGATGCGGTCGACCGCTCAAGACCAACTCGATCTCGGGCTCATCGATGAGATTATCCCCGAAGGCGACAATCCTTTCGTGACGGTGGAGCACATTCACGCCGCCATTCTTCGCTCGTACGTTGAGCTTGCGCAACTCTCCGAGAAGCGCCTTCGGAGCCGTCGCCAAGAGAGGATTCGCGGTCTTCGGGCTTTCGAGATCATTCAAGAGTGAGATGCCTTCAAACCTCTTTCTTAGGGACGACTTGCCAGCCCCTTGGCTGACCTATGGACAGCATTCGCCTCAACACTTGGGCTGACGTTAGAGCGACGAAGGGTCCCCCGCCCCAAAACGCTGGAGCAACGAGTGGCGAATCGCCGGGCGAGATCCGAAGGTCAGCAACAGCTGCGCCTCGCGGGCCGTTCGCTCGGCGATACCTCCTTCGAGTACCGATGAACTACCTAGGAAGACCGCGAGTGCATGCGACGCCCGTACCGCCAGTTCGCAGGCCCGAGCCCGAGCCTTCGCAATGTTCTCGGCGTCAGCACCATCGAGCTCGGCACGTGCATCGCGCAGTTCGTTGTCGAGTGCGGACGGTCCGATCACGTCGCAGCACCGGCGTGTTACTCCCAACGCCAAGGATCCGTTGACTCGAAGACTCTCCGGAGACTCTCCCGTCGGATCGTAGGGCACCTGCGCGAGTACTCGGTCGCCTTCGACGAACAGTGCTTCGAAGGTCAGTTTCACGGTTGCGGTGGCATTGAGCGCCGAAAGCTGGCGCTGCGTGACGTCCATTCCTGGGCGATCCTGAGCGTCGAGTGCCATGGTCACGACGGCATCGTCGGGCCCGCGCGCGGCCACTACGAGCAAATCCACGAGCCCCCATCCGCTCACCCACGGCGCCTCTCCGTCAAGAACCCACCCGTCGCGTGTGGGTGCAGCTGTCAATTTGGCGGGACCCGGTTGAAGGCCGGTGAGCGCAACGCCACCCGTGACCCGGCCAAGCACGATCTCTTGACGCAGGTCCCCTACGATCGCCGGCGCATTGGGGTCGAGCACCGCCGCGAGCAAGCGAAAGTGCTGAATCCAGACGAAGGTGGTCGCGAGGCAAGCCGAAGCCAACTCTTCCACGCCGTCGCACAGTTGCGTGAGGCTGAGGCCGAGCCCACCTAATTCAATCGGAGCGAAAGCTCCGTACAGTCCGAGCGACGCTAGCCGGTCGAAATGAGAAGGAGGAATCGAATTGGCCCGGTCCACATCGGCGGAGTCGCGGGCGAAGATTCGGACGACGTCAGCAAACTTCTCCTCGAAGTGACTCATCCCGGGACACGAATTCTCTGATCCATCAAAATCGCACACGGATAATTGGGGGCAGTTGCGTTGTCGATTGGGACATCATTTCGAAAACCTCGTCCAACTTTGACCCTGAAACTCACTGACTTGTAGCCGACCGGCGAAGCAAGTCTGCTCGCACTTCATTTGGAAAGCGCCTCTGGCGAAATGGAGTGAACATTTGCCCTTCTTGCCCAACGACCTTCGTCCCTGCCGAGTTCTCGAACGACAAACTCTCGTTGTTCATCGAGGGCGAATTCGCTCAGACGTGCGTTTGGTGCAACAACGTCAAATCCATGGAAAGCGCCAGCGATGAGTCGAAGATTCACAGAGACGCCGGCATTCAACAAGCGCTGCGCAAAATTTAACGCCTCATCACGCAAAGGGTCTTCCTCAGCCACGAGTAAATAGGTGACAGGTAAACCTGAGAGGTCTTCCGACCGCATCGGAGACGCGTAGCGCGACTCTTCCCCAGACGGAGTCGACAGATATAGCGGCCACATCTTTTGCGTCCTCTCCCCGTCCCACGGTTCAGAATGCATGTACTGCTCAATGGAACCTTCGCTCGCTCGATCATCAACGGCTGGATAAATCAAGAACTGGGCACGCAACCCCGGACCACCCTCGTCACGCGCGCGAAGAGCGGTTACCGAAGCCACCGCCCCGCCGGCACTAGCCCCGCCAATTCCCATACGCGCCGGGTCAACACCCAAGGAGTCTGCGTGCTCGAACAGCCATTCGAGCGCCGTCGTCGCGTCGTCGAGCGCGGCTGGAAACGGATTCTCAGGGGCGAGTCGGTAGTCGACTGAGACGACGATGCATCCAGATCCACGCGCCAAATGACGACACCGATTGTGTTCAGACTCAAGGTCGCCGAAGACGAACGCCCCTCCGTGAAAGAAGAGAAGAGCGCCGTGCGGCCCGGGCTCGGAATCGTCGACGTATATCCGGAGCGTTAGGGAAGTTCCGTCAGGTCCGGCAATGACCTCATCCCACCACCGAGGACCGCCCGGCGACTCGACGCGATCCGCGATCTCTTCGTCGCGTCGAGCCGCAAGAATCCGGCGCGTACCAGCGATGTCGTCGAGATCATTTGGGAAAGGCTCGTCCAGGAACGAAGCGAGTTCGGGGTCACGCGCCATGAGAGCCGCTAGATGACGCGGCTGATGATCACGCGGCGAGTCCCGGTGGCAAGCCCTGGCAGTGTTTCCCTAGGTCGTGGGTCGCGAGCGGCGTCACGACGACGTCGAGGTAGGGCCACAGCGGCAGGCTGGTGATTGCGTCGTGCAGAACCGTGGCGTCGGGGGCTGACCAGATCGCTCGGTTGGCGAAGCGCCCGGGAACTCGCCAGATCGCTCGAATCACTCCTTGTGCGGCGAGTTCGCGGCCCCGAACCCGCTCACCCTCGATCAGTCGCGCGCGCTCCGCGTTGTCCATCGACGCGGGCAGACGTACTTCAATCTCCAACAGGTATTCCACGTCGTCTCTTTCCTATACCTTGCGATACTCGTTCTTGTCCTTCACCGGACCCACGCTCGCGCTGGTTTTAAATGTTGTCGGAATGGTCCGCGTTCGCGGAGCCGTGCCCGACAACAACTCCAGTAAGAGCGACGCCGCGATGACGCCCATTTCGTGGTGGTCTCGTTCAATAGCTGCTATAGGTGGTTCAAGAAACTCCGCAAGCGGCACTTCATCGCACGTGATGAGAGAAACGTCATCGGGAACGCGGCGATGAGCACGCCGAAGTTCACGCAGCACTCCCACGAGGATCTGGTTGCTTCCCGCGACGATCGCCGTGGGGGGCTCGGCCATTGCCAGAAGGCTCTCGGTCGCCGCCTCGCCGTGTTCGGTGGTGAAGCTGCCGGAACGCACCACGCTCGTAATGCCCAACTGACGCGCGACGCGCCGCAGAGTGTTGGCACGCACTCGCGCGGGCCGTAGATCTGAAGGTCCGTTCACGAGGGCGATACGTCGGTGGCCGTGTAACGCCAGTTCTCGCACGGCCGCCTCGACGCCCGTTTCGTGTTCGGCGTACACCGCGGAGATCGATCCTCGAAGGGTCATCTCGCGGTCAACCAACACGACGGGCAGTTCAGCTCGCGACACCGCGTCCAACGTGCCCGGCGAGTCCTCGCTGGCCAGCGACAACAGGAGGCCGTCAACCCGACGTTGCGCTAAGAGACGGATATGCTCCGCGTCCAAATCGGGCTTGTTCATTGAATTTACGAGCAGCATCGAATAGCCGGCCTCGCGAAGATGGGTTTCGGCGCCTAAGGCGATCTCAGAAAGGAGCGGATTCGATATGTTGCCGACCACGAAGCCAACGGTCATCGTCGCTCCACGGCGAAGACTCTGCGCGACGAGGTCGGGTTCGTACCCCAGCGCCGCCACCGCGTCGAGGACTCGGTTGCGCATTATGTCTGAAACGTTCGGGTGGCCGGAAAGTACGCGCGACACCGATGAAGCAGCGACACCGGCACGTTGCGCGACCTCTTGCATGCTGATGCGGCTGACGCTCGGCCGTTTGGCGAAGCCGGGACTCGATGATGCCACTACTACTCCGATCGAACTCGATGCTCTTCGATGTAGTCCGTATTGAGTTGCCAGCCTAGCCCTGGGGCGTCAGTCAACTGGAGTTCGCCGTTCACGAGCGCGGGTCGATTGGCGATCATATTCCACCAGAAGGGATCGCGGTCGGGGTGAAAGCATTCGACGAGCGTACCGTGAGCCTGGCTCGCCACGAGGTGCGAGGACACCTGCGGTTCTTCGTGGTGACCAACGGCCACGTTGTACGTCCCGGCGACGGCCGCCATGCGACGCCAGACCGTCGGACCGCCCGACCACGACGCGTCGAAGTTACAGAAGTCAATGGCGCCCGCCTCCATCAGGTTCCGACATCCCACCGGCGAGTGCTCGCTTTGACCTGCGCAGACGGGAATGTCGCCACGCATACGCACGTCGCGCATCCCGCGGGCGTCGTCGTTCCAACCCACGGGCTCTTCAAACCACATGATGTCGAGACCTTCAATGCGTCGCGTCAGATCGAGCGCCTGGGGAACGGTGTAGCCCTGATTAGCGTCGATGGCGATCAAGAAGCCTTCCGGTGCCGCGGCGCGCGCTCGCGCGACGCGTTCGGCGTCGACCTCCGATGACGCCCCGCCGACCTTGAACTTGATGCCCGCGAGACCAAGGTCCACGTAGGACTGCATCTCTTCTTCGATTGTGCCGAGCGCATCGCCGTAGTACCCGCCGATGGCAATGAGTGGAATGGTTCGTCGAAATCCTCCCCAGAGGCGCCACAGTGGTTGACCGAGTGCCTTACCAACGGCGTCCCAGATGGCGGTGTCGACGCCCGCGAGAGCGACGAGACCTTGACGACGGTCGCGAAGGATGTCAAAGGTGACCGGGAACCCGGCCTGCCAGCACTTCTCGGTGGCCATGGCGTCGAGGCCGACGATGGCTGGGGCGAGTTCCGAATGCACGATGTGGTCGATTTCGGCCAACGTCGCGTCTTCGTCCCCGGCGTACGCCTCGCCGACAATGCCGTCAGACGTGTAGACGCGCGTCACGAGCGTCGAGCGTTGGGTCATGTGATAGTGACTGCCCTTGAAGTCCGCAGCCAGTGGGGCTCGTACCGCAATCGTCTCGATTCGCGTGATCGTCAGCGGGGACAAACCCTCAGCCAGAGGTTCATTAAGGTCTTCGTTTGATTCCAGAAGGTTCACCTCTTAACTCCTCTCGACGATCGCCACGCGAGTCGCTTTTGAAGACACCTTAACTCAGGAAAATATCGATTCCAAGAAAATCTAACTTTGCAGGCATATTCCAACGCATCCGTCACCGACTCAGCGGCGGCGGCGGCGATTGGTGGTCTCTTGGCCCTACAAACAGCGGGAATCTGGACTGTCCGGGAAACTTTGCGGCCGTGCGCTTGCGCGGCGGACGCAAGATTGGTATCGTTTCCAAAATATCGGCGGGTCTACGCTTGACGCGTAATGAGATACACGTGAAAGCCACGTGTATCGGGGGTTGGGGCATTGCACACGATTCGTAACCACAAAGCGTCGCGGGACTGACGTGAACCATCCGCGCACCATTGCTGAGGGCGACGACAGGGACGCGCCCCCGGTCGTTGAACTTCGTGAAATCAAACGAAGTTTTGGTGGACTGCAAGCGTTGAGTGGCGTGAGCATGACGCTTCGCCGCGGCGAGATCGTCGGGCTACTCGGTGAAAACGGCGCCGGCAAATCAACACTCGTGAAGATTCTCACGGGAGTTCTCGAGCCCGACGCCGGTCAGATCGTCATCGACGGCGAGGTTCGTCGGGTGAGCAATCCTCGCGTTGCTCGAGAGTTCGGCATCGCGGCGACGTACCAAGAGCCCGCAGTATTCCCCGACCTCGACGTCGCCGAAAATCTCTTCGCGGGTCGCCAACCCACCCGTCGCGGCTTCATCGATTGGGCCGCCATCTACAAGCGAGCGGACGAGGTCTTTCGCGAGATTGGTGTCGACCTCGACCCGCACGTCCCTGTGTATCAACTCGGCATCGCGGATCGACAGATCATCGAGATCGCCAAATCCCTTATCTCTGGTGCACGGGTCCTCATCCTCGACGAGCCCACGTCCGTACTCTCGAGTCGGGAGGTTGACTCGCTCTTTCTTCTGTTGAACTCGCTGCGTCAGCGAGGCATCTCGCTCGTCTTCGTCAGTCACAAGCTCGACGAAGTAAAGGCCATCACGGACCGCGTCGTTGTCCTTCGCGATGGATCCCTGGTGGCCGAGAAGCCGACAGCGGACGTCAACGTCTCAGAACTCGTGCAGATGATGTGCGGACGCGCCATTGGTGAGTTGTACCCCAGTCTCACGCGCGTCGCCGGCGACACCATCCTTCAAGTTGAGAACTTGACTCGACGCGGCTACTTCCAGAACGTCTCGTTCAGTCTCCGTCACGGCGAGATCCTGGGTCTCGCCGGACTGGTGGGAGCCGGTCGCACCGAACTCGCCGAGGCAATCTTCGGCGTCACGCCCGCCGACTCGGGAACCATGAGCCTCGACGGTATCCCCTACACGGCAACGTCCCCGCGGCACGCTGTGCGCGTCGGAATCGCCTATCTCCCCGAGGATCGCCTCTCCAACGGCCTCGTCATGGGTATGCGCGTTCCTTTCAATATGACGATGACCGTGTGGGGTCGTATCGCGACCCGCTTCGGCCGGTTTCGCACCCGCGTCATGTACCGCCAATCCGCTCAACTCGCCGAGCGTGTCCAGCTGCAGGCCGGTCGCCTTGATCAGTTGACGAGCTCGCTCTCGGGTGGAAACCAGCAAAAAGTCGTTCTCGGCAAATGGCTCGCCACGGAGCCGCGCATCTTGATCCTCGATGAACCGACCCACGGCATCGACGTCGGCACCAAGGCCGAAGTCTTGGGCATCGTGGCCGAACTGGCGGCGACGGGCGTGGCCGTGATCTTCATCTCCTCGGAACTCGAAGAGGTTCGTGCGATGAGCACGCGAATCCTCGTCATGCGTGAAGGCAGCGTGGTCGCCGAATTCGTCACACCGGTGGACGCGCACGTCGTGCTGGAAGCCGCCTCGGGCGTCGTTGCAAGCCACGAATCATGAGCGCGGCGATCGTGACTGCTGACGTGGCTGGGTCGTCAGCGCGACGGGGTCGAATCGGCACGTTGGCGCGACGAAGCGACACGGCGCTCATTGGATTGATCGTGATCATCACGCTCGTCGCCACCGCGACGTTGTCGGATTTTCGCACCCTGTCGAACATCAACAATCTCTTGAACACCACGGCGCTGATCGCGATCGTGGCTGTTGGCGAAGCGGTCGTGATCCTCGCTCGCCAGATCGACCTCTCTGTCGGAGCGATCGTCGGCATCTGCGCCTATCTCGTCGGCGAATGGTCGGGGCACGTCTCGGGGCCGTTCGGCCCGGTCGTCGGCGTTCTTTTGGCCCTCGGACTCGGCGCCGCCTTCGGCCTTGGCAACGCACTGTTAGTGAACGTCTTCAAGATGCCGGCCATCATCGCGACGCTCGCCACGCTCTCCATCTACACGGGTTTGCAGATCATCGTGAACAACGGATCGCAGCTGTACCTCACCCAAGTGCCGAAATGGCTCGCCGGTCTTCGTGGCAACGCCTGGTTCGGCATCGGCACCTTCATCTGGATCGCGGTCATCGTCCTCGTCGCGGTGAGTTTCATCCTTCGACGCACACGATTCGGTCGTGATATCTACGCGCTTGGCTCGAACCCCGAGGCGGCCGTCTACCTGGGCGTCAAGATTCGGCTCCGTACGTACCAGATCTTCGCTCTCTGTGGTGCGCTCGCTGGTCTCGGCGGGTTGATGTACACGTCACAGTTCGGCAACGTCGACGCCACGGCGGGTAGCGGCATGAACTTGACGGTCATCGCCGCGGCGGTCGTCGGTGGCGTCAGCCTCTTCGGAGGAGCCGGAACCGCGCTCAGCGCCGTGCTGGGGGCACTGCTCCTCGGTGAGATTCAAAACGTCCTCGAGTTGACACGCATCTCGATCTTCGCGGAACAGACCTTGCAAGGCGCCGCCATCGTGATCGCCGTCGCGGTGTACGCGGTCGTCAGTCGACGACTGCGACGACCAGTGCGTCGTGAAGCGTTCCTGAGTGAACATCCGACGCTCGATCCGGCGGCCATCAACGCGGCCGGAGGTGCCGCCAATGGATAAGGTCCGCCGACTGGTGTTGAGTTGGGAGGCGGGCCTCGTCATCTTGGCCATCCTGGTCGTGATCATCGGCCAAGCCGTCGACCACGACCTGATCTCCAGTTACAACCTGCAAACGACGGCCCTCAACAACGTGATCTTGCTGTGCTTGGCGCTCGGTGTCGCCCCGGTCATCATGACTGGTGACATCGATCTTTCCATCGTCGGTACGCTCGCGCTCTCGGGCGTCGTTATGGGTGATCTGATGGCCCACGGTACTTCGGCGGGTCTCGCTATCACTGTCGGTCTCGCTATCTCTCTCGTGTGCGGCCTCATCAACGGTCTGCTCGTGGTGCTCTTCGATCTTCCGGCCTTGGCGGTCACGCTCGGCACGATGGGTGCGTACACGGGCATCTCCTTTCTCATCTTGGGTGGTCTCGCGATCACGACCTTTCCGAGCTCCGTGGTGAGTCTGGGCAGTTCCAATCTCACCGGAACACAGATACCGTTCGCCGTGGTCGTGGTCTTGGTGATCGCCGCGATCATGGCGTATCTCGTCCACTTCACCACCTGGGGCAAGTCTCTCTTCGCCGTCGGAGGAAGTCGCAAGGCCGCGTTGTTCTCGGGCATCGCCGTCAACCGCGTCCGGATCACCACGTTCGTGATTTCAGGTTTCCTCGCCGGTGTCGCCGGCTTGTTGTTCCTCGGCAATTACCAGACCGCGCAAGCCGGAATGGGCGCGTCGCAACTACTGCCCGCCATCACCGCGGTCATCCTCGGCGGGGTCAGCGCGTACGGCGGCACGGGCACCATCCCCGGCGTGGTGATCGCCGCGATCTTGCTCGCGCTCTTGCAGTCGGCCCTCGGTCTTCACGGTTTCTCCGGTGAGGGCCAGACGATGGCCGTGGGCTTCTTACTGATCATCGCGATCGGCGCGCCACCGTTGGGGCGCTCGGCCCGAGATTGGTGGCGACGACGTCGAGCCGACGTCGTGGAAATCGCTAGTGGAGGAACTGGTGAGTCGAAGGGAGGAAGTACGAGTACAAGTGGTGCAAGTGGTGTCGAAGTTCGCAGTACAGCCGTCAACTAAAGAGTTCGCGGTTCACTAAACAATGGGGGAAATAATGAAACAACGAAGTATTTTTATGAAGTCAGCGATGACGCTCGCCCTCGCGAGCGCCACGCTGATTCCGGTTGGCCTCATGGCGGGCTCCGGTCCGGCTGGAGCTGCTGGCAAGACCGTCAAGGTGTTCATGATTCCGAAGTTCACGGGAATCGCGCCGTTCACCGACGCGGCCAACGGCTGTAAGACCGAAGGCAAGAAGATTGGTCTCAAGTGTCTGTACGGCGGCCCGACCACCGGATCGGCGACCGACCAAGTCAACTTCATCAACAACGCCGTTTCGGCGGGCGACAAAGGCATCTTGATCTCGAACGACGACGCGGCGACCACTAATCCCGCGCTCGTGAAGGCCGAGAAGCACGGTGTGAAGGTCGTCACGTTCGACTCGGACGCGTTGAGGACGGGCCGTTCGATCTACGTCGAAGGTACGAGCACGGCGTCCATCGCGACGACTGAGCTGGACATGCTCGGTTCACAGATGGCCACGCCCTATTCGGGCAGCTTCATCATCTTGTCGGCGCAGGCCACGGACTCTAACCAAGTGCAGTGGAACGCGCAGGTGAAGGCTGACCTTTCGATGCCGAAGTATTCCAAGATGACGTTGGCGGCCATTATCAACCCGCCCTCAGACTCTGCGGCCGACGCGACGTCCAGCTTGCAGGCTGCCATCGCGGCGAACCCGGGCATCAGCGGCATCATCTCGCCGACCACGGTGGCCATCGCCGCCGCGGCTCAGTACTTGACGACGAACAACTTGTGCAAGAAGTACGTGTTGACCGGACTCGGTGACCCGAACCAGATGGCTCCGTTCATGACGACGGCCAACAACTGCGTGCACAGTTTCGCGCTGTGGAACTTCACGCAAGAGGGAACCGTCGCTGCGTGCGCGATGAAGTACGTGCTTGCGGGAAAGCTCACCGGTAAGAAGGGCCAGACGTTCAAGTGCGGCAGGGTGAAAGAAGTAGTGCTCCCTGGCCAAACGGTCAGCGCCGGTGCCGCGGTGGTGTACACCTCTGCCAACGTGAAGAGCGCGGGCTTCTAGCCAGCAATTCCCCAACCAACGACGAAGCCTCGGAGAATTCCTCCGGGGCTTCGTCGTTACACGCGACTCGCGACAAGTCTCCGTTGGACTTCGTGCGAAGTGTCACGGGAGATGACGCTCGAATCGGACGGCCCGGTCGCCACGAACTTGAAGCACACCGGCAAGGTCTGATGAACTGTCACGGTTTCTTAGGTCAGTCGGTAGTGCTCGAGAACGGACTCGAGAACCTCGACACCCAGGCCGGGTCCATCGGGCACGGTAATCACGCCATGATCGTGAACGAACGGTTCCGTGATGAGTTCGTCGTGCATGGGATTGGCCAAGGGCTTCATCTCGAACAGTATGCAACGGTTAGTGCTGGCCGAAAGCGCCAAACTCGCCGCCGTCGTCACGGCGCTGCTCCACGCATGCGCGTTGAACCACACGTCGGCCGATTCGACAATCTGGATCACCTTCAGCCCGCCAGTAATTCCGCCAGCGCGTCCGGGATCGAAGCCGACCACGTCGCTAATGCCACTCGCGATGACGTCCTGGTAGCCGCGCACCGTGAACTCGCGCTCGCCGGTTCCAATGAGACACGACACCTGTTCACGCAGTCGACGAAAACCGTCCACGTCGTAGGGCTCCAACGGTTCTTCCATCCAGGTGAGGCGGTACTCGTCGAAGGCCTGCGTGCGGCGAATCGCGTCGGCGACCGTCCACAAGAGACTCTGGCCTCGGTCCATGATGAGCATCGCGTCAGGACCGATGGCTTCACGCAGTCCGGCGACGAAGTTCACGTCACGGTCGAACTCGTAGCCCAAGCGAGCGTCGCCGCGCTTGCCCATACCGATCTTGATGCCCTTGAAGCCGTCGTTTTGCACGTAGGCGCCGTGCCGCTCGATCTCGAAGTCCAAGCTCGCGTTGAAGGCGTGCGTCGACGCGATCACCGGCAACGTCGCGCGCCGTGCTCCCCCGATGAGGTCGCTCACCGATCGACCGAGGACCTTGCCCTTGAGGTCCCACAGCGCGACGTCGAGAGCGCTCGTGACGAAGGCGCCGATGCCCCCGCCGTACGTGTACCACCACGAGCGCTTTTCGATGTCGGCCATGATCGCCCCGTGATCGAGCACGTCGCGACCGACCACCGTGTCGGCGAGGCCATCCAGCAAGACGGCGGCCGCGCGCGACGCTTCAGGAAACTGCGTGATGGCCTCGCCCCAGCCAACACGGCCGTCTTCATCCTCGATGCGACAGAACAAGAGCGAGCGCACGGAGTTGGAGTCGTTGGGCTCGGGATAGACGACGGGGATGGCGCGAACGCTTCGAATAGTCATACGTCGTGACCTCAGTCGAGGTGCCAGATCTCTTCCATATTGGGCATCTGTCCATTCTCGTCCGTCAAGGCGACAATGATGTCCTCGAACCACGCACTCCAGCGCCTGTTGGCCGGTGCGTTCGCCAGCTCAGCGAAACACGTCGCGGCGTCAGGCTCACATTCGACGTAACCGACGACCCGCCCGTCGTCGTATTTGAACAGCGAATAGTTCGAGAGACCCGCACCCTTCAACTCGGCGACCAGTTCGGGCCAGATCTCGTCGTGTCGGCGCTTGTACTCGTCAAACGTTCCCGGTCGAATTTCAAAGGTAAAGCAGAGCCGTTGCATTAGTCCCTTTCGTGTTCTGTGGTGTCGATCGGCGCGACCGTGCCGCTTCGAGCACTGCGATAGCAAGCGTCAAGGATCTCGACGGTTCGAGCCCCGAGCCAGCCGGGTGAGCAGTTCTCGACGGCGAGTCCGAGGCTGAGATCGACAAGCGCGTGCGGTGGTCCGACACAGTCGTAGAGACCCGCGTCGGGCGCCAGCTCTGGGCGATAGTTCGTATCGGGGGCGCGAAAGAGCCAGAGCACTTCGCGCTCGAGGTCGATCTGGAACTGTCCTTCCGAGCCGATCACGCGAAGTTCCAACTGGTGCTTGTTGTTCCCCGCGTTCACGTGCGCCGACCCTCCGTCCATGGTGCCGATCGCGCCGCCGTCGAAGCGAAGGGCTACGGCGTCGTGCAACTCAACGGGCGCGTCATAAGGCGCGGACATGAAGGCGAAGACTTCGGACCCGCGAAGCCCGGTCAACCAGAGCGCGGCGCCGAGGGCGTGCGTGAGCTGCGCCATCGCGTAGCCCCCGCCCGAGAGCTGGGGATCGTTCCACGTACGCGAGTCGGGGGTCGTCTCCGGTGACGCGTCAGGGTACGAGCCGGTGCCCAACAAAAGCTCACGAGTCTGCGAGGCCATGTGCAGCATCAACTGTTCGATCCGCCCGACGCCGTGGTCGTCCATCAGCGCTTTCGCGCTGCGCATCATGGGTTGGTAGTTCCAGCCGAAACTGATCAACAACTGACGATGGAGTCGATCAGCGGTATCGGCGAGGTCCCACGCGTCGCCGGGAGTTATGGTGACAGGTTTCTCGACGAGCACGTTCGCGCCCGACTCCATGGCGGCTTTGGCGTGTTCGTGATGCAGCCCGGTCGGGCTCGCTACGAGACAGATGTCGACGCCCGCCGCGAGGACGTCGCGGTAGTCCTCACTCGCCACCTCAAAGCCCCAGTCGCTTCGAATCTTCTCGAGGAGCTCTGGACCCTTGCGAGAAACGGCGACGAACTCAACGTCGTCACGGCGTTTGGCGAACTCCGGGAGGTGTGACGCCACGGCCCATGATCCGGCGCCGATCACGCCCAGACGTAGTTTCGACACGTTGTCCCCCTCTCAGCCCTTGGGATCAGTCGGCGACGTCGATGACGGCGATCGGCGCGCCAATTTCCAATTCGTCTTCTACGGCCGCTAACAGCTCGACCAGCACACCACTCACCGGCGAGGGTACTTCCACCAACGCTTTATCGGTCTCGACGGCGACGAGAGGTTGGTCAGCGTCGACGTGGTCGCCCACGGCGATGAGCCATCGGTCGATGACGCCGTACTTCGTCGTGTCCCCTAGGACCGGCATATTCACCGTGTAACGCATAGTTCTCCCTTCGTCTTCAATGACCAGAGGGCGCGAGAACGTGCGCGAACATCTGGGCAATGGAACCCGAGGGACTGGCCACCGCGGCCGCCGCGGCGTCGTCGACGAACGAACGCTGCTCATCACGAATCTCGTCGAGCGTGCGCCCATCGAGTTCCCCATTAGCCGCAAGCTTCGTGGCGTAGAAATCGATCGGGTCACGCTTCATCCAGGCGTCGAGTTCACCGTCCGGGCGGTACGGCGCTTTGTCGGAACGTGAGTGACCGGCGTACCGGTACGTCTTCGCTTCGATCAACGTCGGGCCACCACCGCCGCGCGCGCGATCCACTGCGTTGCGAATGGACTCGTACATCGCGTCGACGTCCTGGCCGTCGACGGTGTCGGCGACCATGCCGTAGGAGGTGGCGCGAAGGGCGATGTCGGTGACCGCGGTCGTCGTCGCGATTGGGCTGTACTCGCCGTACAAGTTGTTCTCGCAGAGAAAGACGGCCGGAAGATTCCACACTGCGGCGAGGTTGAGTCCCTCGTGAAAGCCGCCGATGTTCGTTGATCCGTCACCAAAGACACTGACCGCGACGCCGTCATTCTTCAACGTGGCGAACTGCAGCGCGGCACCGACGGCGACGGGAACGCCGGCGCCCACGATGGCGAAGGTGGGAAGAAGACCAATGGCCGGGTCGCTCAAGTGCATGGAACCGCCAAGACCGCCCATGCATCCGATTTGGCGACCTAACACTTCGCCGAGGACCGACTCCGGCAGGATACCGAGCGACAGCGCGACGCCATGACCTCGATACGTGCAGCAGACGATGTCGGTTGGTCTCGTCGCCGCGCCCAGCGCCACCGCGACGGCTTCTTGTCCCTGCGAGGTGTGGGTCGTGCCGGGGATCAACCCTTGAGCGAAGAGATCCTGAATGCGGTCCTCGACGAGACGAATCTCAATCATCCGCTGTAGTCGAGCCAGTGGACTCTCCGCAAGTTCGAGTCGCCGCTGAACGGTGACGTTTTCGTCGGTTGCGTTCGTCACGCTCATGCGAACTCCTTCCACCACGGTGCGGGTGCGCTGTTGGTCGCGAGCAACTCGTCGACCTGTTGGACAACGTATTCGGGCGACGGGAGAAATCGCTTCTCCAGCTCTTGTCCGAACGGCACCGGTACGTCGGGCGCCGTGACGCGAACGACGGGCGCTTTCATGTCACCGAACGCCGCCGACGAGACGAAGGACGCGATTTCCGTGCCCCAGCCGCCGGTGAACTGATTCTCTTCGACAATCACGAGTCGCCCGGTGCGCTTCGCCGAGGCCACGATGGCCTCTTTATCCCACGGCATCAGCGAACGCAGATCGATGACTTCGCCGGACCATGACGCCGCAGCTTCCGCGGCGAGCGCCACGTGCACCGTCTGGCCGAGGGCGACGACCGTGACGTCCGTGCCGTCGCGCAGCGACTCCGACGTGCCGAGCTCAATGATCGACGCCTCTCCGGGCTCCACATCTTCGCGTTCGCCGTACAGCGCGCGCGGTTCCAGGAGGACAACCGGGTTGTTGTCGCGAATGGCCGCGCGCGTGAGCCCGTACGCCGTGCGAGCACCCGAGGCGACGGCCAACTTCAGGCCCGGCGTTCCGAGCATCCATCGCTCCAGCGTCTGAGAGTGTTGGCACCCGAATCCGAGTCCCGATCCCGCCGAGGCGCGAACGACCATGGGAACGTTGAATCGACCGGCCGAGAGATAGTGCATCAGCGCGGCCTCGGTGACGACTTGGTCGAAGGCCACACCCAGGAATTCGATGAACATGATCTCGGTGACAGGGCGCAACCCCGTCATGGCCGCGCCGACGGCGGCGCCGAGAAAACCGGTCTCCGAGATCGGGGTATCGCGGACGCGATCAGGTCCGAAGGTCGTGAGCAGTCCTTCCGACGTCTTGAAGGGACCTTCGGCGACCGCCACGTCCTCGCCAAAGACGACGACGCGCGGATCTTGCTCCATTTCGTCGGCGATGGCCCGGGTAATCGCCTGGTTCATACGCATTCTCATCGGCAGTGCCTTAATCCCTCTCCGCGCAGGGAGGACGACCGCAAAACGGCCTTCGGCCCTCTCACACTGTTCACGCCCAACGTCAGTCGTACAATCGATTCCAAGACTACGGTCCGGTCTCGTGCCTGTCAAGTTCCGACGAGCGCGCGACGCCGCGATCAGCCGAGACCGTACACCTTCGTGGCGTTCGCGAAAAAGAGCGCTTCCTGCTCGCCCTCTGACAAGTCTTTAACGATCTCTGCGTAGGCATTGATCACCACGTCGTACGAGCTGAAGAGGCGATCGACGGGCCAGTTCGATCCGAAAAAGCACCGTTCAACGCCGAATATCTCCAAACACGCCACCACCCAGGGACGAATGCTTTCCACCGTCCAATCATGGTCGTACATCCCGAGTCCGGAGATCTTGCACCACGTGTTCTCCGCCGACGCAAGCTCCGCGAGGCCGCGACGCCAGTCACGGAAGTACTCCTCACTCCTCGAACTCGGATAGCCAACGTGTTCGAGCACCATGAAGGTCGCCGGAAAGCGCCGCGCGACGTCACGCGCCTTCCCCATGTTCTCCCACGTGCAATCGAGGTCGCAGATGAGATCGAACTGTTCCAGCAACGCATATCCACGCTGCCACTCCGTCGACGAGAGATAGTCACCATCTCCAAAATCGCGAATTCCGCACACTCGCGATGACGCGGCAACGTGACGCTCGAGTATTTGCTGAACCGACGGATCGCTAAGGTTCGCCGCGGCGATCATGGCGTCAGGGCCTCCTTCGCGCTGGAACATCTCGTCGAGCCAGATGGTCTCAGCGACCGGATCAGGGGCACCGAGCGCCGCCTGTACGTGAACGACTTTTGACACGTTCGCGAAACGCGACTCCGCATGAAACGATGTCGCGTCGTAAACCAGAGTCTTAATCGCGTTGATATCGCCGAGCTGAGGATGAACGAACTCCGGCTGCAACCATTCGTAGACAAGGTCCTTTCGGCGAAGGTCGTAGAAGTGAACGTGAGTATCCACAAACGGTATCTTGGCCATGCTTCCTCCTTGAGATTTCAGGCTTTTCGGCGTATCCGCGAGCGGGCGTCCAGCGAGCCCGCGATCAATACATCAAGAACCCGCCACTGATATTGATCGTGGCCCCCGAAATGTATCGCGCATGCGAGCTCGCAAGGAAGACCACCGATCCCGCGACGTCGTCAGGGTCTCCCACGTACCCGAGGGGCGTGTCTTGGCGCATCTTTTCGTAGATTGCCGGGTCCAAATCCGTGAGCAGCATCGGCGTATTGATCTGGCCCGGCGCGATTGTGTTGACGGTAATGCCATCTCGTCCGTACGTCCTTGCGAGACCGCGAGACATCGAGACGACACCTCCTTTGGTTGTTGCGTAGACCGTAGCTCCGCCAAATCCGCCTGTCATCCAACTCTGAGACGTGAAAAGAACAAGTCTCCCCTCGCCCGCCGATTTCATGCGGTCGGCGAATGCCCGACAGAGAAAGAAAGTGGCTTTGAGATTGGTGTCGATCTGGGCATCCCAGTCGTCTTCGGTGACGTCGTCCAAGCTGGCGCGGCGACGAAGCAGCGCGGCCGTGTGCACGAACGCGTAGGGAACGCCTCCGTCACTAGAGGCGAGTTCGAGGAGCACCTCTCGATCGTCGGCTTCGCGAAGGTTCAGCGCCGCGCCCTTGTGGGGACCACCCTCAAGGCTCCCGATCAGTTCGTCCACTTTGGCCTCGTCAAGGTCCGTCGCGACAACGCGCGCGCCCGTAGAGGCAAATGCCCGCGTCACAGCCTGGCCAATCCCGCCAGTCGCCCCGGTCACCACGACCGTGCGCCCCTCTAATCCCGCCCCTACGCTCCAAGCCATCGAATCCCCCAATTCAAGCTCCGTCACCTCGATGAACATCCCGACGCCACCAACGCAGTCTGACAGTGAATCAGACCAAAGCCGGCAATTGCCGTTCTACTCTTGCGACGTATGGAGCGCGTCTTGCAATCGAATCCAAAGACAGTAGCCTTTCCCCTATCGCTTCGTCAAGGTCCAGACCTAGGTCCATTGGTGCTGCGACAGAGAGTGCAGACGTGATCGTGGCTATCAGTGACTACCGCATTGCATTATTGCCCGGCGATGGCATCGGTCCCGAAGTAACTGAGTCGGCGTGCGCTCTATTGAACGCGATTTCAGCGCTCGACCCTTCCCTCGTATTCCAAACCGAGGAACTCCCCTGGAACGCCGAGTTCTACCTCGCGTCCGGGGCCATGATGCCGACCGACGGATTGACCACCCTCGCTGAGTTCGACGCAATCTTTCTCGGGGCCATCGGTGATGTGCGCGTTCCCGATCACATTGCGCTACGACAATTGATCTTCGCCATCCGTCAAGGTTTCAATCAATACGTGAACCTGAGACCCATCAAGCTTCTGCACGGCGTAGAGACACCGTTGCGAGACCGTGGGCCCGAAGACCTCGACATGGTGATTGTGCGTGAAAACAGCGAGGGCGAATATTCCGGCATTGGCGGGACACTCTTTGGGGGAACCGTGGACGAGGTCGCTCTGCAGACGAGCGTGTTTTCCCGACGCGGCGTCGAACGGATCCTGCGTTACGGCTTTGAACTTGCGCGCGCCAAGGGCCGTCCTCTCTCAAGTGTGTCCAAGGGAAACGCTCAGAATTTCAGTGGCGTGCTGTGGGATGGCATCTTCAATGAGCTCAGCGCTGAATATCCGGATGTGACCTCGAATAATTTGCTGGTTGACGCGGCGGCACTGCACCTTGTTCAACACCCCGAGAAGTTCGGGGTCATCGTCGCCTCGAATCTCTTCGGCGACATCCTTTCTGACCTGGGCGCGGCGTTGGTCGGCGGACTCGGTTTCGCGGCCAGCGCGAACTTGAACCCTGATCGCACCTTTCCTTCCATGTTCGAACCCGTCCATGGTTCGGCTCCCGATATCGCGGGTAAGGACGTTGCTAATCCCGTGGCCTCGCTCTGGGCGACAGGCATGATGGTGGGTCACCTTGGGCGTCCCGACTGGGAGCGCGCCGTCGTCGGCGCCATTGAGCACGTGTTGGCTGAAGGACGCATTCGAACACCCGATCTAGGGGGCCACGCGACGACGAAAGAAATGACAACCGCAATTCTGGACACTCTCCAATCCCCCGTGGCGTGAGCGCGATATCAATGTGTGAGCTCCAGCTAAAAGCGCGTAGTCGAAAGACCTGAAAGAGCGATGCGCGTAGTTGACGAGTACGACACGGAACTTCTGAGCGCGCAAGATGCGGGCGAATGGGGCCGACGCGTCGTGTCCTCGCTGCGCTCATCGGGAGTGCCCGAACGAAGTTTCATTGTCTTTCAAGCACAGAGTTCGGCGGCGTTGTTGGCGGCTGTCTACGGATGCCTTCGTTCACATTTGGCTCCGGTCGTGATCAGCTCAGACCTGAGCGACTATGAGCGAGACGCCATGTTGAACGGACTTCCGTACACCGCAATCTTGCGCGATGTCGATCTGAGGGAAATGTGTGCGGCAACGGACGTCGCACCCGCGGTTCTATCCGCGCATGACGCGTGTCGTCCCGTTCATTTCACGTCGGGTACTTCCGGTCGACCGAAAGGCGTCTGGAGCGGATGGCTGAGCGTTGACGATGCGGAGGCTCTTGCCAGAGAGGAGGTCGAAGCGTGGGGGTTTGCTCGCGACGACGTACACCTCGTCAGCGGCCCACTCAGCCACTCCGCGCCGCTTCGCTTCGCGCTTCAGACAGTCTCCGCGGGTGGAGCGGTTCTCATTCCCAAGAAATTTGACCCACACGTCGCTTCGGGCCTCATGGAAGATCAGGCGACGACGACCTTCATGGCGCCCATTCACTTGCAACGCATCCTGGACGCGGCGCCTCCGCAGCGAAGCTCGCTACGCCTGCTCGCACACGCTGGTTCTCACTGTCCTGAACTCGTTCGCCGTCGAGCCATCGCCTGCTTCGGCCCGGAAGTACTCGTCGAGTTCTACGGCTCGACCGAAGGACAGTTCACGCGTTGTGGTGCCGAGGAATGGCTCGAACACCCCGGCACGGTCGGGAAAGCGCGCGACGGGCGAACGCTGCGGTCCGACGAGGACGGCCGACTGTGGTGTCGCGCTCCGAGTTACGCCCGATTCGAATACTGGAATGATCCCGAGAAGACGAAGAACGCGTGGGACGGTGCCTGGTTCAATGTGGGCGACCTTGGCCGCGTCGACGACGAAGGGTACGTCTTTCTCGAGGGACGACGTAACGACCTCATCATCACGGGAGGCGTCAACGTCTATCCTGCTGAAATCGAATTGGTGCTATCCGTGCTCGAAGGGATTGACGACCTCGTCGCCTTTGGCTCGGACGATGCTCAGTGGGGCCAGCGAGTGTGCGTCGCCTTCGTCGGACCCGCGAGCGCGCGAGAAGTGCTGGCGTTCGCGATGACTCACTTCGCGTCGTATAAGCGACCGAAGTCCATCATTAAAGTCTCTGATTTACCGCGAACGCACACCGGCAAAATTGACCGTAGTTCTCTCTTTCATTTGCTCGACTCCGACCCGACCACAGTAGAACGCATCGGATAATGGCTCGCGTCACTTCCGACTTCACGTCGTCGCGATCGCTGGCGCCGTTTTTTTTAGTCCGCGCTTGACACGGCGCAAAGGACCACGTAAGGTGCAGAAAATGAATTGGAACTAAGTTCCAATTATTGGAACAACAAGGCGGGGGGCCGTATGTTTCGAGTTTTTTCAAGTCCTGGTCGTGTATCGCGCCGAAGGGGACTGGTACGAATCAGCCTCGCCGCGATCGTGATCTCGGGAGCATCGATGCTCACCTTCGCGGCCGCAGGCGCAAGCAGCAAGACGAGCACGATCACCATCTGGAACGATCCACTGGCCGCGGGCTCAGAAGGCGTTGCTCCGTCGAAGTCGTTCCTCACAAAGGGCGTCGCCCTCTTTGAGAAGGCCAATCCGAACATCAAGGTGAGCATTGAACAAGAGCCATTTGCCGGGTCGACTGGATTCAACACCCTGCTGCAATCGTCGGAACTCGCGGGCACCACGCCTGACATCGGCCAGCTCTACGTTGGTGGTCAAGTGATCCAGAACGCGAAGTTCTTGTTGCCACTAAACAAGGTGCTCGGCAGTTCGTACATCAATTCGTTGACCGGCTGGCAGTTCGTCACCCAGGGCTACAAGTCCGGTGGCAGCATCTACGCCGTGCCCTTCGGCGCTGGCTACTACTACACCGTGTTCTACAACACGAAGTTGTTCGCGAAGGCGGGAATCACCGGCCCGCCGCCCTCCACGTGGACGGGACTGGTCACTTTGGCGAAGAAACTGAAGGCGAAGGGCATCACGCCCTTCGAGTTCGGGGAGAAGGAAGGGTACTTCGGTGCCTGGACTCAAGACGCGCTCATTTCTGGCCTCGATGGCAACACTGGGGTACTCAACGCGTACTCCGGCAAGCAGTCACTGAATTCATCACTCCTCATCAAGCCCTACACCGCGTGGCACGGCCTCTTCGCCGACGGTCTGACGAACTCGAACGCCGCGACCTTGACCTACACGACGGGCGTGGCAAACTTCGCGGCGGGAAAAGCGGCCATGACCATCACGGGTGCGTACTACGACAGCCAGATCGTCAAGGGTCTCGGCAAGAACGTCGGACTCTTCCCCGTACCGGTGTTGGCCGGGTCGAAGTACAAGAAATCCCTGTCGGGTGGTCCAAACAACTCCTACGTGATCTTCAAGAACTCAAAGCACGTCGCCGATGACGTCAAGCTCATTAAGTTCCTCACCTCCCCAGCCGTACAGGCACTCTCTGTCAACGAACTTGGCCAATTGCCGAACAACAAGTCGTTTGTTCCGAGTGCCGCCTTCAAAGCCGCGCAGCCGCTCTTAACGGAGCTCAACACCTACATCAACGTTGACCACTACTCGTTGTTCGAGGCGTTCGACAACGTGATGCCGGGAAGCGTCGATTCCTACTGGTACCAGACGAACAACGGTGTCTTCTCCGGTTCCTTGAGTCCCTCGAGCGCGGCGTCCAGCATGCAGTCACAGATGTCCCAGTACCTCGCGACGGCCTCCACGGGCTAGTCGGCTCGGTGTTCGCACTGCGGTAGAGAAGGTACGTACGAATCTGGTGATGGAGGAGTCAATATGGGGTTGAGACGAAGCCCCACCGCGCGTGACGACGCTCCGCCTCAAGACACGGAGATCCAGCGCACGCGCAAGCAACGAAACGTTTTCTCCTACGTCGCACTTCTTCCGGCCGCGCTGTTAGTTCTCGGACTCATGGTCTTGCCAATCGGCTCGACCATTTGGCACAGCTTCACCAACTGGGACGGTGTCAGCAGCACGTTCATTGGCTTTAGAAACTTCGAGCTGATCTTTCACAACCCGATCATTTCGCAGGTACTGGTCAACTCACTCATCTTTTTGATTTCGGTACCACTCATTCTCGTGGCGTCGCTGGTTACGGCAGTACTCGTCTACGAGAAAGTTCTCGGTTGGAGAGTTTTTCGCTTTCTCTTCTTCATTCCGATGGTGCTCTCGCCCGTCATCGTAGGAGTGCTCTTCTCCACGTTCTTTCTCCCGGGTGGGGCGGTTGACCAGATCCTTCGGGTATTTGGACTCGGCAATTTCTCCTGGCTCGGTAATCCCTGGTCAGCTCGCTTCGTCGTCATCCTCGCGCTGGTGTGGGCCTCGTTCGGATTCGGGATGGTTGTGATTCTTTCCGCGATGTCGACGGTCGACACCGCGCTCTACGACGCCGCGGCCATAGACGGGGCCTCTTGGTGGCGTCGTCTGCGATCGATCACGATTCCCATGATCTCGGGATCGTTGCAGTTCTTGAGCGTTATCAACGTCATCTACACGTTTACGTCACTGTTCGCGTTCGTCTTTGTCATCACCGCGGGTGGTCCGGGATTCTCCACCACGACGGTCGACTACTACACGTACATCACGACCTTCGAAAACGGCCAGTTCGGCTACGGCGCGGCCCTCGCTCTCTTGCTCTTCTTGATCGTCTTGACGTTGACCATTGCGCAAGTCAAACTCTTCCCCAACCGCGAAGTCCAGCAAGGTTCCTAGCGATGAGCTCTCGCGTCTCTCGTGGTCTCGTGTTCGCAGCCCTCTGTCTGATCGGCATCTCGACGGTGTATCCACTGCTCTTCATGGCGCTTAACAGCATGCGAACAACTCAGGCCTTCGAGCTCAATCCCTTTGGCTTACCGAGCCACCTAGGCCTCGGGAGCTACCGAGCGCTTTTCAACACCATTCCCTTCCTGCAGAGCATCCTGCACTCGTTGATCGTGGTCGTCCCGGCGGTGCTTCTCGCCACCTTCGCCTCGTCACTGGCCGCCTTCGTCTTCACCAAGGTGCCCATCAAATTGGGCAACGTTTTCTTTTGGACGATGTTGATGATCATGTTTATGCCCGGCATCGTGGTCTTGCTCCCGCTCTACGTCGAAGTTGCGCGGACCGGATTCGCCAACAACTTCGCTCCGGCAATCCTCATCTACACCGCGATCAATATCCCCTACGGCACGTACCTGTTGCGGTCAAATTTTCGAGCGATCCCCAATTCCGTTGTAGAAGCCGCGCGTGTTGACGGGGCGAGTTGGCTCAAGGTGTATTACCGAGTCATCCTCCCCATCGGCAAGCCGGGAATCATCACGGTGGGAATTTTGACATTCCTCAATATATGGAATGACCTCTTCATCAGTCTCGTTCTCCTTCACGCTCCCAACACCGAGATGGTGACGCCAACACTTGCGCAGTTGAGCGGTAAATACACTTCGAATATCCCCGTGTTGATGGCCGGCCTCTTGCTGGGCGCGGTGCCCACGTTGATTTTGTATTTCGTGACCGCTCGCGTGTTTATACGCGGCATGCTCTCAGGAGCGGTCCGTTGAGTTCAGAACTTGAGACGTCGAACGAGATAGTCGAGGGTCTCAACGCCATTCGCGACATGTATACATATTCCGAGACGCCGCTCGAGCGTGTGTCGCAGTGGCTTCTCAGCTCTTCGATGGACGAGTTGGTACTGACGGGTCCCGACTGGGTGCGTTGGATAACGGGCTACTCGTCTTACGGCGGCGGTGCCGCCGCCGTCGTCGTGCGACCGGAGGCCGCGCCCATCGTGTTTCTCTCCGGTCTCGAGAAGTCGACCGCTCTCGAGAACCCGAGCGCTCGCGATTTCGAGTTCGTGACCTATAGCGACCTTGGATTTGGTCTGCTCGCCGACCCGTTTGCTTCTCTCGCGACGGCCTACTCGTCGCTCGGCCTCGCGCCCCGCACCAAAGTGGCCCACGTCAACAGCGAGTGGTTGCTTCAAAATCATCGTTCAACATCGGAGCCGACGGACGTGAGCGAGGAAATTGGCGCCATTCGGATCGTCAAGAACGTCGAAGAGGTCGAGGAGATCTCCCGTCGGGTCGCGCTGTGCTGGGTAGCTCAGCGGGCCATCGCTCAGGCCGTCGATGCTGGGTCGAGCGAAATTGAGCTGTTCTCGCTCGCCCGTTCGTCCATGGAGAGAAATTGGGGCTCGCCCATCGAGATGACCGCCGACGTAATCGGTGGATCGGCTTGCGCCGGGATCGGCGCACCAGTGAACGTTCCCGGACCTCGCGTCGTCGAAGTGAGCGAGACGTTGATTGCGGACATCGCCATCGTCGCGTCTGGATACTGCGCTGACATCACGTGGACGCACGTGCGTGGTTCGAATCCCGAACTTGAAGACCTTCGAGATCGACTCGTCGACGTCAGGGCCACGATTGTCAGTGGTCTTGTTCCCGGTCGGCCCGTCTCGGACGTGTATCGAGAGTTGAGTGATCTCGTGCGCGCCGCGGCGCCCGATCACACGTTCACCCATCACGGGGGTCACGGCATCGGACTCGCGTTTTACGAGGCGCCGTTCATCACTCCCTGGGACGACACCGAACTGAAAGAAGGTATGACTCTGGCAGTTGAGCCCGGCGCCTACGGCCGAGGCCAAGGCGTGCGCGTCGAGAACAACTATGTCGTCACCTCAGCGGGCGGCATGGAGATTCCCGGTCGGCCGCGCGACATGGGACGGCACTCTCGTGACTGAGGGAACGGTCATCGTGACGGGTGCGTCGAATGGAATCGGTCGCGCCGTGGCCGATCGCTTCCACGCCGACGGTCGAACAGTCGTCGGGATCGATCGCGTCGATCCCGGCGAGTCGACTCCCTATCCCATCGAGCAGTTCGACCTCTCTGAGACGAAAGCTGTCGGAGAACTCTGTCAGCGCCTCGAACGCGATCATGGCCCTCTGAGTGCCTTGGTCAATGTGGCCGGTATCTACGAGGCCATCGATCCGGCGGCATTTTCCCTCGACGCCTACCGACGCATGTTGGCCGTGGATCTCGACGCACCGATCATCTTGTCCGTGACCGCCGCCAACTTCATGGCCAAGCGAGGCTTTGGTCGCATCGTCAACGTCACCAGCATCCGCGGCGATTTCGCTGAACGCGGAGGGCTCGCGTACGACACCGCCAAGGCCGGTCTAAATCAAGCAACGCGGACACTCGCGCTGGAATTCTCCGGTCGAGGCGTCCTTTGCAACGCCGTCGCACCAGGATTCGTGGAGACCGCCATGTCGATCGTCGACGGCGTCCTCGAGACGACAACGGATGAATTCCGCCGCTTCTACGTCGACGGTGGGCGTATTCCAACTGGCCGGGCTGCACAACCGCACGAACTGGGTGGTCTCATCGCGTGGCTCGCCTCGTCGGACAACACGTACGTCACCGGTCAAGTCATTCGCATTGACGGCGGCCTTTCGGCCAGTTTCTAGCGTGACGTTAATGAAGACGAGAAAGATTCCACCCATCCCCGAGGAGCACTGATGAACGTTTTGGACGGAAAGGTCGCCATCGTGACAGGCGCCGGAGCGGGACTCGGCCGAGCAATCGCCACGTCCCTCACCCGTGCCGGAGCGTCCGTAGCGGTCGTTGATCTTGACGAGACATCCGCCAACGAGACATTAGAGATCATCACGTCACTCGGCGGCCGGGGCCGTACCTATCGCTGCGACGTTGCCGATCGCGTCCAGGTCGACACCACCTGGGACGCTACGGCCATAGAGTTCGGTCGACTCGACATTGTGGTCAACAACGCAGGGGTCAGCTTCGTGGGCCCCTCGATTCTCGACACCACCGACGAGGCGTGGCACACGTCCATTGGCGTAATGCAGACCGGCGTGTTCTACGGAATGCGGGCGGCGGCGCGCCACATGATCCCCCAAGGTTCGGGCAGCGTCGTCAACGTCTCGTCAATTCGGGGATTCTCCTCCAACCCGGGACGCATTGCGTACTGTGCCGCGAAGGCGGCGGTGCTCATGATGACCAAGGTTGCGGCCGGCGAATGGGCTCCGCACGGCGTGCGCGCAAACGCCGTCGCGCCCGGCGTTCAACGAACTCCAATGTGGGAAAGCGACGTCGCTCGCGGAGCCATTGACGAGGACGCTATTCTCGCCGTGTTGCCGGCCGGGCGGATCGGGGATCCCCACGAGGTCGGCGAGTTAGTGGTCTTTCTCTGTCGCGACGACATGACCTATATCAATGGATCCTGCGTCACCATTGACGGCGCGCTCACGGCCGTGCCCATCGGATAAGGCGAATCGACGAACTGCAGAAGTGGCAACAAATCCGCAAGTAGGCGGAATCGAGGAGGAGAGTTATGGAATCTTTTATAAGCGGCGTCGACCACGTCGGCCTGACCGTGGTCGACCTCGACCGATCAATCAAGTTTTACACCGAAGTCTTGGAATGCACGATCGTGTTTCAACAGGAGAAGAAGGGTGGGTACCTGGCGGCCATCGTGGGCTACCCCGACGCTGACGTGCGAATGGCGCACCTTCAGCCGGCCGACACCACCACGCGCATCGAATTGTTCGAATACCGGCAACCACCTTCGTCGCCTCGGGACCTCGAACCGCGCAACGTCGGTAATGCTCACATCTGCTTCATCGTGACCGACCTCACCGCCCTCTATCAACGACTCCTCGCGCACAACGTGACGACATTGAGTCCCCCGATCGAGGTGGACACCGGTGTCAACCAAGGAGGGCGATCGCTGTATTTGCGCGATCCCGACGGAATCACCCTTGAGCTCTTCCAGCGCCCGTTGAAGATCGCGTAACCGATGACGCTCCGGACTCTCGAAAGCGTGTTGACGTCCGCCTTCGTGAAAAGTATCGATAACCGGAACACTGTTCCTCATAGTCAACGGCTCGCTATCATTACGCCAGCAGATCGGGGGGAACTGTGACGGTAAAACTTCCTGCGGCCGCCGAACTCGCTGACGTGAAAGCACCCAACGGGGCGGATCGCGTCCTCGCCATCTTGAACATCCTCGGCTCGTACCCTAACGGAATTGGCCTCAACGAACTGGCGCGACTTATGAACTCTCCGCGCTCGAGCGTGCATAGGGCACTTGGGGCACTGCGCCGAGCCGATCTCATTGAGCAAGACCACGACAGCCGTTATCGAATTGGGTACGGACTTTTGAAGCTGGCCTTTTCGTACTATGAAGAGCTCGACGAAGTAGGACGACTCCGACCAGTGCTGAGCGCCCTCGCGGCAGAGTTCGGGGAGACGACCCACTACGCCATTCTCGACACGGACGAGGTCGTCTACCTGGCCAAGGTTCAACCATCGTCCTCCAGGTATCAATTGACGTCAGTCATCGGGGGCCGAAACCCGGCCTACTGCACTGGGGTGGGCAAGTCTCTCCTCGCCTTCTCTCTCACCACACGCGAGGACGTGGCCAACTTCATTGAGTCGCGAGATCCGCCGATTCAAGCCCGCACCGTGAACACCATTACCTCGATCGACGGGCTCCACAACGAGTTGGTCTCCATACGTCGCAGTGGATACGCCATCGATCGCGAGGAGAGCGAGCTCGGCATCAACTGCCTCGCGATCCCCCTCTTTATGACCTCGTCGACGATTCCCGATGGTGCGATCAGTATCACCGCAGTCGCTCAGCGCTTCGAGCTGGCCAAACTCGAAGCTTCAATCGATAGTGCTCGCGCGATGATCCGCGAGCACTTAGGGGAGGTCATCGCGTGAAAATCACGGAGATCGAAGCGTTGGTACTGCGAGTCGGAGAGGTGGACACCTCACGCGCAGACGGGACGCAAGACGCCTTCATCGTGAGGATCCACACGGATGAGGGACTCGTGGGAGTGGGCGAAGGCGATACCTCGCCGTACGTAGCTCGTGAAATCATCGATATGCCGTCGTCGCATTCTCTCGCTCGCGGCCTTCGCGACGTTTTAATAGGGCAGGATCCCACACAGATCCGACCACTCTGGAATTCAATGTTCGCCAACAGCTACCACTACGGTCGCGACGGTGCGGCTCTTCACGCGATGAGTGCCATCGACATGGCACTGTGGGACCTGCTGGGGAAGATCTCAGGCCTGTCCGTCTCCCAACTGCTCGGCGGCGCGGAGTCGAGCGATATCGAGGTCTACGCCAGTGAGGTGATGCCGGACACTCCCGACGAAGTATCTCAGATCGCTCAGCGCGTCGTGGACGAAGGTTTTCGCGCTCTCAAGTTGGGCTGGGGCTCACTCGGCGACGACGTCGGGCTCGATATCGAACTCGCTGGCGCCGCGCGCGACGTACTCGGCCCAGACCGCAAATTGATGATCGACGGTGGCATGGCGTATTCGCTCCGCAGCGCTCGCGAATTTTGCCGGCGCGCCGAACCCCTGCAGTTGTTCTGGTTCGAAGAGCCCTTCGAGGCTGACGACCTACGTTCGTACGAGAAGTTGACCCAAAGTGTGGGGATTCGAATCGCGTGCGGTGAGGCCCACTCGAACAGCGCGCCCTTTCGACAACTGATCGATGTCGGCGTCAGCATCCTTCAGCCCGATCTCGGACGCTGCGGGGGTCTCACCACGGGACGCGACATCGCCGCCATGTGCCGCGAGTACGCCGCGAGTACGGTCGTCATCCCCCACTGTTTCTCCACCGACGTCCTCCTCGCGGCCACGTTGCAGTACGTCGCAACGTTGCCCGGCGAACGACTCATCGAGTATCCGGTCACCGCATCCAAGCGAATGGGCTCACTATTGAGGAAGCCATTCTCTCCGGCGGACGGGTTCCTCCGACTCGCGCCCGGCGCAGGACTCGGCATCGAATTGGATGACGACGAAGTGCGCCGTCGCACTTTCCCTAGATAGTCAGCATGATGCGGCCCCGCCCCTTCCGCGTAAAGGAGAACTATGGCGTCAATAACGATTGAGAATGTCTCCAAGATCTACCCCAACGGTTTTCAGGCGGTGACCGAACTCAACATCGAAGTGGACGAGGGTGAGTTCATGGTCATGGTGGGACCGTCAGGATGTGGCAAGACGACCGCGCTGCGCATGGTCGCAGGTCTCGAAGAGATCTCGTCGGGGACGTTGAAAATCGGCGAGCGGGTGGCGAACCATCTGACGTCAAAAGAACGCGACGTCGCGATGGTCTTCCAAAACTACGCTCTGTATCCTCATATGTCGGTGGCCGAAAACATCGCCTTCGGCTTGAGCCTTCGTCGCACACCCAAAGACGTAATCAAGAAAAAAGTAGCTGACGCCGCCGAAATCCTCGGACTCTCGGAGTTGCTCCAGCAAAAGCCGGGACTTCTCTCGGGCGGCCAACGCCAGCGAGTCGCAATGGGACGAGCCATCGTTCGCGATCCGTCAATCTTCTTGATGGACGAGCCGCTCTCCAACCTCGATGCCAAGCTTCGCGTCCAGATGCGAACCGAAGTACGGCGTATCCAGCGTCGCATCGGAGTCGCGACGCTTTACGTTACCCACGATCAAACCGAAGCGATGACCATGGGCGATCGCGTGGCGGTGATGCGAGCCGGAGTCCTCCAACAGTGCGACCGCCCCCAAGTCCTCTACAGCAACCCCGCTAACTTGTTCGTCGCCGCCTTCATTGGATCTCCGGCGATGAACCTCTTCGAAGCAGTCCTCAGCGATGATGGCACGAGACTTCAGCTGGGCTCGCAGTCGCTCGCCCTAGGCGAGGACGTGTATCAGCAGCGATCCGGTCTGCAGAACTTTCGAGGAAAGAAGATCGCGGTGGGATTACGCGCGGAGGATCTACCCGTTGCGAGTAACGACACTCGAGCCGGTGCCGAGTTGAAGGCGAGCGTTGAGGCGATCGAGGCGCTGGGTTCAGAGCTCCTCGTTCACTTCTCCATCGACGCGACTCGACTGACCGGAGAACGAACAGGCCGAGTTGCCGACGAGGAACTTCTCGCTGCGGCCATCGACATCGTGGGCGAAGGAGTGGCGCGGGTGGAACCGCGGTCGATCGTCCAAACGGGCGAATTCGCGACGTTCGCCGTCTACCCCGAGCGTCTGCACTTCTTCGACCTCGAGACGCAAAACGCCATCTATTAGTGATTTGTCAGCCGACGCGACTGTCCTCGTGATCACTCTCGAAAGTCCGAGCTTCAGCGTGACAATGCTTCCCCAGCGAGGAGGGAAAATCACGAGCCTTCTCGACACCGTGCGCGGGCGCGAATGGTTGGAGTCACCCGAGGGACCGTTGTCAGGTCCCGCCGACGGCTCGACGGAGTACGACGCGGGCGATATGTGCGGCTGGGACGAGATGATGCCGACAATCTCACCCTGCGACTACCCCGGCACCTCGATTCAGCTTCCCGACCACGGTGAACTCTGGTCGAAGTCGTGGGAGGTGACGTCACACACACCGACATCCGTAAGCACGAGCGTGCAGGGCGACGCTCTCCCGTATCGCTTCGACCGGACGTTACGTCTCGAGAACCGTTCGCTGCACATTGAGTACTGTGTTACCACGGACTCCGACGATGAGCTGCGACTACTCTGGGCCGCGCATCCTCTCTTCGCCATCTACCCCGGCACCCGCGTGATCCTTGATCCGAGTGAGTTCGACTCGAGCGCCCACGACGTCGGCGTCGCCGACGAGTTCAGTGTCGGATCAAGTATGAAATTCTTCGCCCGTCTGCTCACGGCGACCTCGACGGCGCGAGTCATCGATGCCAATGGGACCTTTCTCGCGCTCCGATGGAACCGCGCCGATGCCCCCTACGCAGGGCTGTGGCTAGACCACATGGAGTATTCGCGCCATCCAGTCGTGGCCATCGAACCGACGAACAGCCCCTTCGATTCTCTCGGTGAGGCCGTTGAAGGAGATCTGGTATGGACGGTGTCAAAGGACGCGCCCCGGCGCTGGAGCATGGACGTCGAGTTGGGCTATCTCGCGTGACACCGAGCCTGCGAAGCGCGATCGACCAGGCTTCAGACATCGTAGGGAAGGATGACCATTTAGCGGCCCTCACGTTCCGGTGCTCGGGACAGAAAACGGACGGGGCAGCATTTCGAGATTTACGACATACATCAGGACAGGAGAAAATCCATGACTCGATTGACAGGACGACGGGCCCTCGTCACGGGGGCTTCGAGCGGCATCGGTGAGGCAATCGCCATCAAATTCGCATTCGAAGGGGCAGCGGTAGCTGTCGCAGGGCGAGATGAGGGGCGCGTCGAAGCGACGCGCCGTCGCATTGAGGACGCGGGCGGAATCGCCGTCGCGGTACTCGGTGACGTTGCCCTTGAAGACGATGCCGAGAGGATCGTGGCCGAAAGTGCGTCATCGCTTGGTGGGCTCGACGTCGTGGTGAATAACGCGGGCATCGACGCCAACGTGTGGCACGACGTCGCTGACTGGCCCGTCGAAGAGTTCGACCGCATCATGGCGGTAAACACTCGGGGACCCTTCCTGATATCGAAATTTTCCATTCCACATCTGCTCAAAGCCGGTGGTGGATCAATGCTCCATATAAGTTCCGTCTGTGCTGCCACGGTGTGGGCTGGTGACTGTGCGTATGACATCTCGAAGGCGGCGCTCAATATGCTGTCGGACCACATCGCGGTTGAATACGGTAAGCGCGGCATTGTTTCGAACACTCTCATGCCTGGAGTTGTACAGACCGCTCTACATGAAGGCGTGATGGAGGGGATGAACGACGGTAGAGCTTTTGAACGTGTCCTGCTATCACGACACCCGATCGGTCGCTTTGGCACCGCCGAGGAAGTCGCCGAAAGCTCCGTCTTCCTCTGCTCGGGCGTCGCCCCTTTCATGACCGGCGCCAACATCGCCATTGACGGGGGGTATAGTCGCGTTTGATTTTGGCCAACAAGGCGCGGCGCTTGCGAGAAACGATCGACGCGCAAAGGCCACATCGCCCTTTCGCGTCATGGGCGAAGAAGCGCCTTGATCGGTGTCGTTTGACCGTTCATGAGCGCATTAAAGATTGTTGCGCCTTCGTCTAATCCGTAAGTCGTCCACCACGAAAGATCGAGATCCTTTGCCATGTCAATCGCGTACGAGAATTCAGCGTCGGAGTAGGCGAACGATCCTTTAATGATCTTTTCAAATCGAACTACGTGGGTTGCGTCAAATCCGGTCTCAGGTGCCGCAAGGCCGAGCCACACGGTGACTCCACCGGGAACGAGATGACCGACGGAAGCGAGTCGTGTGGCGCTCGAACCAACGGCATCGAAGATCACATCAAACTCACCTTCAAGAGACTCACCAACAACCTGAGCGCCAATGGATTCAGCCACGGCGCGACGGTCGACGGAAAGATCTGCACAGGCGACGCTCGAAGCGCCTTCATGCAGAGCTACTTCCAGGCACGCGAGCCCGATGGGGCCACAGCCGATAATTCCTATCCGCTGTCCCCGGGGATTGCTCGCTAGCGACCATGCGTGTACCGCATTCGCGACCGGTTCAATGAGCGTGGCGCGATCAAAGTCGATTCCATCGGGAAGGTCGTGGAGGGAAGAAGTCGGCACCACAACACGTTCCGCAAAACCGCCCGCGCGATGTACTCCGAGCAACGTACGACTTCGACAAACCTGTGTCTTGCCAGAAAGACACAGGTCGCACGTTCCGCAAGTCACTAACGGATTCACCGCGACTCGGCGACCGTCCGACGTGTGACCAACGAACTCGTGTCCCATGATAAGTGGAGGAACGCGAAATCCAGGGGTGGATATACCATGCAGTTCGCTGCCGCATATTCCGGCACGATCCACGTGAACAACAACCTCGTCAGTCTCCGCGACTACGTCTGGCATATCAAGAACTTCGACCACTCCGAGGCCCGTAAAGACCAGCGCTTTCATGTGTGCCTCTTGACGAAATCACTCGATGGAACTGAATCAACTCTAGTTGTTTGGGTCGTCCTCTCGGCCCGACAGAAATTGTTCCGTCTATCAGAACATCACGTACGCGCGGCGTCGCAGCGCGGTCGTGCATCGTCGAAGCATGAAGCGGCGATACTATGTGTTCTCTCAACTGAACACGCGCGACCGCGATTGAAGCATGAAGAAGGACACAATCCCTCGGTCGGCGTGTGCTGACCGACTTCCAGCGTGCGAGCAAGATCAAATCGAAGGATCGATTACGCGTTCCAAGAATTCGCTCTCGGCGAATTCGTCGAACGAGCGTCTTGGGCAGACGGTTCGCAACTGGCTGGCATTCTTTGACGAGAGTCCATTGCGCCAATATGCCTGGCACACCCACTTGGGAAATACGTCGTGACTGATGCCGCTCCAAGAATGCCCGATCCTCTTGGGACAAGCTTTGACTTTCCCGCTTTCTCCTTCGGGGGTCACGCTGCGTTGCATCGAGGAACCGGAAAGTGGATCTTTTTTACAAATGTCGACAAAGTTGCGGAAGCTTCAGCCGGAGTTGGGACTTCACAAAGACGCGTCAGTGCAAGAGCCATGTCGGTTTTGAGCAACGATTTTCGCTTGTCGCCGGAGCAACCGTGTCTCATCGTTCGTCGGCGTACGAACGACTTTCCTGCAGAGCCACTAAGACGAACGCCAGCAACCACGTCTTCACGCCGACGCTCTTGGCCTGGCTCGAGCACTTGGGCCAAATGACACGCTCCGCACGATATCTTCATCAAACGAAGGAACCACGAACCACTCGTTGAGGATTGAGATCAGAGCAAGTCGGCGCACCGCACCGATTCTGCCCCCACTTCCATGTCGTTTCTGTTTCCGGGAGCATTTGGCATTCATCTCTGTGAGTTGGAAGGTTGATGGCCACCGCACCCTCGAACGTCTGGGTGCAGGTTGGGATCACTGGCTGTGGGAGCGTTGTTGTGCAGGGGATGATCTTGCTCGCAAGTTATCAAGATTTCGAATCCGGACTTGTTCGGAGATGCCACGGCGTTCCTCAACGTCCATATTTTCATCGGGAACCCACAGGTGAGGTATCGTCCCACTTTCCCATCGCGATTCAGCGCCATTCAACAATTGCTGGGCCGAATAGCGTCAGGCTGGGGTAGTACTTTCGGGTGATGGGCTCACTGAGATCTCTCAAGAGTCCCTGGCTCGCACTGGGTCCTTCACGACCGTTTGTACTTCCCGAAGACGAGCCGTACGTCCGCGAACAGAATCGATTTCGACGGAGAAACGAATATCATCGCATCGAACTCAATCTACCTCCCACACCTTTTGTCGGTTCGACCGTTGCTCCGGTTGTAATTCTTCTGGCGAATCCCGGCATAGGTGATGGTGACCGGAAAGAGCAGACCTCTCCAGCCGCGCTTGAGCAGATCTATGCAGGATTTCAAAAGGGACGAAATGCTCCCTTCTGGCCACTTTTGGACGCTTTCGAAGACACCAACGCGGGCAGATGGTGGTCGGCAAAGACACGCGACTTAGCGGACGAAGTTGGCGGACGGCTTGAGCTCACCAACAAGCTGCAGGCGATCGAACTGCACGGTTATCACTCGATGAAGTGGGTCGTCCCCTTGGTTAGCTTTCCTTCGCAACGATATGGTTTCGAATTGGCACGTCGTGCGATGGAACGGGATGCGTTAGTCATTATTGGTCGCGCGCAGAGTTACTGGTACAGCGCTGTTCCGGAGTTGCGGCGCTATCCTCTTCATATTCAGTCGCTCGTCTCGAGTCGTAGCGCATATCTGAGTCGACGAAATCTCGGTCCAAACTATCGGAAAGTGATTCGAGCACTCAATGCTTAGGGGATTGCAGCACGTTTACTGGACAGATGACCTTGTCGGTTCCACAACGAAATTCGATGACCTCTCCAGCACTCGACTCGAAACGAACATTGGCTGGGCCGGTGAATGAGCTTTTGTTTAGCCAATCGTCTAGCAAACAGGTCAGACTTGGGTGCATTACGGCAAACGTTGGCGAACAATCCACCGCCGCTGACCAAAAGTATTGGACGACGAGCGACGGCTAAGAATGTTCCGAGATGGCTCCCAAGGTACCGGGATCGAGACCCGGTAGCCCCACAGCCCCACTCCCATTCAACTTTCCCCTCTTCAAAGTCTCGGCCGTATAGAGCTTTTTCTCATCGGAGCAATCTAGAAATATCCGCGTCCCTGAAGGCGGCATGCTTCGGCGCGATCGCGTCACCGATGAGATTGAATTAATCGCCAACGCCCCGCTTCGTGTTGCCTCGGGGATTAAATCGGCCAGCACGGAGTGGTCGAAGACAACTCGCCTCTACTCGTTAAGATCTCGCCGCAATAAATCCTCGTAGGTCTCTCGGCGGAGAACTTCGCGATTTGCCCCTTCTCGCACCAAGACGATTGGCGGACGCAAGGCACCGTTGTAATTGTTGGCCATCGTCAGACAGTACGCTCCCGTGACGGGTACGGCAATTACGTCACCTACGCGACAGTCGCGTAGCGCCACTCGGTCAATAAGCAGATCACCGGACTCGCAGTGTCTCCCTACCAGGGCGCAGTCCTCTCCTCCACCAAATCGATTAGCGACCGTCGCTTCGAACCTCTGTCCATAGAGCGACACCTCTAAATTGTCGCCCATACCGCCGTCGACGGCGACAAAGATTCGGGGCCCGCTGCGCTTCACCGACACCACGCGGTAGAGCGTCGTCGCGGCTTCGGCGATCATGGATCGACCGGGCTCGACGAGTAGCCGAGAACTCTCAGGCAAGAATTGGCGTGCGGCCCCGACCAAAGCGTCAAGATACGCCTCAATGCTCGGCGGATGTTCGTCATACGTGTAGCGCGCACCGAGTCCTCCGCCCAGGTCGTAGGTGTCGAACTCGCCCAGCGATGCGATGACCTGCACCGCCTGGGTAAAGGGCTCGATCGACAGGATCTGCGAGCCCACGTGCACGTGCACGCCATCGAGTCGCAGAAATGCACTGGCGCGAACGCGCTCGAGAGCACGCGTCGCGTCCGGCAGCATGAGTCCGAACTTTGACGAGCCGTGGCCAGTTGCTACCGCTTCATGCGTCGCGGTCTCAACGCCCGGGAGTATTCGAATGAGCACCCCTTGTTCTCGCCTCGCGAGCACTTCGAGTCGATCGATATCGTCGAAGTTGTCGATGACAATCGTTCCAACATTCGCGTCAAGCGCCATGGCAATCTCGGCACTGGTCTTCGCGTTCCCGTGCAAGACGATGCGCGAAGGATCGACACCAGCGGCGAGCGCCATGACCAGTTCGCCACCGCCCGCCACGTCGACACCCAACCCCTCCTCGTGCATTATGCGGTACACCGCGGTGCAAGGCAGGGACTTCGACGCCCAGACGACCTGCGAGTTCGGCCAACGCTTGGCGAGACCGTCTCTGTAGCGCTGAGCCCTTTCGCGAAGTGCGATCTCATCGATGATCAGCACCGGAGTATCGAACTTCTGGGCGAGATCGGTGGCGCGATGTCCACGCAGCACCAACTCATCGTGGTACACGCGTGCGCCCGAAGGGAACAGCCCCAACAGCTCTTCTCGCTTCTGGTCAGAGGGGCTGAGGTCCGTCAAAGGATTTTTCCAGAGATTGGTGCCGTGCGGGGCATGATCGTTGTTCGCCCGTGAGGCGCGATAACACCCTCGGATGTCACGTACTCTCCTCCGTTCTCCTTTCTCACCACGTCACCAGGCGTTCGACGCTTTACGATGTTGCGACCAGAACGACTCGACGACGACTAACGCTGGGTGCTAAAGTGATTATATCATTATTAGGACAAGAAGGAACCGTGACCGCTTCGTATATTCATCCAGAGCGATACGCCGGCTCAGCCGCACTCTTTGACGAAGCGTCAAAGTACATTCCTGGTGGAGTAAACAGCACTGCGAGGGCGAAGTTTTCGGGGTGGGACCCCCACCCGATATTTGCGCGTGACGCCCTCGGTGCGCACCTCACGGACGTGGATGGCAATACTTATATTGACTATCTGTTGGGCCTAGGTCCGATGCTGCTCGGGCATCGGCCGGCGGATGTTACGGCAGCGGTGGTCGAAAGCATCCAGCGCACGGGCACGATCTTCGCGATGCCCACCGAACTCGAAATCGAACTCGCCAGGGTCATTTCGAGCACAGTTCCGAGTGTCGACACCGTGCGCATCGTCAACAGCGGCACCGAAGGCGTCCTGTACAGTTTACGACTCGCGCGTACCTTCACCGGTCGCAAGAAGATCGTTCGCTTTGAGGGTCAGTACCACGGCTTCTCTGACGGCATCTACTGGTCAAAACATCCCGATCTCTCACTGGCCGGAAGTGACCGCCATCCCGTAGCGCTTCCCCAAGGGCCTGGCGTACCCGACGAAATGGGTTCGTCGCTCATTATCGCCCAGTGGAACGACCTCGCGATGATCGAAGAGATCTTCGCAGCGCACGGTGACGACATCGCGGCGATCATCACCGAGCCCATCATGTGCAACACCGGCTGCATCATGGCAAAAGAGGGATACCTCCAAGGGTTGCGCGACGTAACTCGCCGCTACGGTGCGCTGCTCATCTTTGACGAGGTCATCACGGGCTTTCGTATCGCTCGCGGCGGCGCGCAAGAGGCCTTTGGCGTCATGCCCGACCTCACCGTGCTGGCCAAGGGACTTGGTGGGGGCTACCCGGTCGCCGCTCTCGGTGGACGACGAGACATCATGGACCTCGCCGCCGACGGGACCGTGTCGATTGCTGGTACCTATTCGGGCAATACGATCGCCGTCGCCTCCGCGCTCGCGTCCCTGCGCTACCTCACGAGCGAGGCCTCCTACGAGGATCTCTATCGACGCGCCGATCGCCTACGTGAAGGACTCGCAACACTCTTGCGCGAGAAATCTATCGAGGGCTCCGTCGTGGGTATGGGACCGGTGTTCCAGCTGTGGTTCGCCGACGCGCCGATTGAGAACTATCGCGACGCCGCACGGCACAGTCGCGCCGATCTCTTTCGACTCTGGTGGGAGGAGATGTTGGACCGGGGCGTCCTCTTTCATCCCGGACACCTTGAGAATCTCTTCATCTCCTTCGCACACGACGAGAACGACATTGACACCACATTGGAGCGAGCCAGCGTCAGTCTCGACCAGGTGAAAAGTCGCGCCACCGCTTGCGCGTAGCGTCGCACTATGACAAACCAGTCGGCGTCCAACCACGTTCTCGCCATTGACCTGGGTACCTCGCGCGTAAAGGTTGGCATCGTCAACCAGTCCCTCGTGACTATCGCGGACGCCGCACGTCCCCTCGACACCATCGTCACGACGTGGGGAATGGCCGAACAGCGTACCGACGACTGGCTTGAGGCAATCCGCGATGCGGCGACCCACGTACTGGTGCAAATAGGTGATTCTTCGCTCGTGAGCGCGGTGGTGCTCACCGCGCAGATGCCGACGCTCGTTGAACTGACGGCTGACGGCGCGGTGCGCGCCAACGCCGTGACTTGGCAGGACTCGCGCGCCGACCAACTGGTTCGCGACCGTCTCGACGGGTCTATGCGCCAGCGTGTTGAGGACGTGACGGGCGCACCGATCGATGGTCGCTACCTTGTTCCTATGCACTTGCGGCGCAACCGCGAGCTGTCGGCGTCGCGGATTCTCTCGGCGAAGGATTTTCTTTTCACTTGCCTCACCGGCGACTTCGTCACCGATCCCTCCACCGCGTCGGGCTTTGGCGTGCTCGACCTCGCTCGTAACCGGTGGAGCCAATCGCTCTGCGATCTCTGGGGCATCACGACCGACCTCTTGCCGACGATCGAACCCTCGTCACACGCCTCAGCGCTAAGTGCGCGCGGCGCCGCGCTGTTGCCCGGCGTAGCGACGGGTGTACCGGTCTACCTCGGGGGCGCCGACTCCGTGTGCGCCTATCACTACATCAACTCGCTCCTACCCGGCGCCCTTTCAATCATCGACGGTTCGTCGACGGTGTTGCTCGCGAAGCAAAGGCAAACGCCCTACTCGCCCGATCGGGTGCTTCGGACCCCGCTCATCGAGCCAAGATCCGTCGGCGTAGAAATGGACATCCTCGCCACCGGTTCTTCAATTGGTTGGCTGGCCAAACTCCTCGACGTCCCACCCAGTGATATCGAACAACTCGCACTTTCCCATCGCTCCCCTGGAGAGAGCAGGGTGCTGTTCTCTCCGTATCTCGCCGGAGGAGAGCAGGGAGTTCTCTGGCGAGAAGATCTGTTCGGTACGGTGAGTGGCCTTACGCTCGCGACGGAACGTGCGGACCTCGCCCTCGCTCTCTTCGAAGGAATCGCCTTCGAGACGGTGTGCTGCGTGCGTCACTTCGATACCCTCATCGACAGCCGCAACATCGTCAGTGTCGGCGCTCCAGATAGCCAGCACTTCGGCGCCTCACTCGTGAGTTCGCTGCTCGGCCGGCCAGTGGTCACCCTCGAATCGCAGAGCCCTTCGCTGCTCGGTGCGGCGCTCATCGCGTTCACGGCTATGGGCGCGCAAGATGAGAGCGGCCCGGCGAGCCTCGTCGTGGCGCCGACGCTCGCCGGGCCCTACGTCGATTCACTCGCTCGGAAAATGGCCGAGTACGTGGCCGCACCCCATAGCCCGCACCAGCAATCCCAATCGTGAACTTGTACGTCGCGTCGAACGCCGAAGACTTCGCTGAACGCTCCGCGTCGTTCGTGCGAGATCGAGTCAACGAAAACCCCCGACTATCGCTCACCTTGCCTACTGGCTCAACGCCCCTCGGGCTGTACCAGAGCCTTCGCCACGACCACGATCGCGGCAACTTTCAGCTCGATCGAGCGAGTGTGTTCATGCTCGATGAGTACCTCGATCTCCCGACGTATCCGCGTGGCAGCTTCGTTGAATACCTCCGCGCGCATCTTGGCGATCTCGTCTTTAACGCCACCACCAAGCGGCACACGATGGTACCCGACGAGAGTGACGCGTTCATGTCGACCTACGACCGCGCCCTCGACGACGTCGGCGGCATCGACCTCGCCATTGTCGGGGTCGGGCGCAACGGTCACGTGGGCTTCAACGAGCCCGGCTCGCACGTGTCTCTGCGCACGCACGCCGTCGCGCTCTCGAGCGACACGCTCAACGACAATTTCGCGGACGTCAGCGAGAATGAGCGCCCTACGAGAGCGGTGACAGTCGGCATGAGGGATCTTCTCGAGGCGCGCACCGTGCTGATGCTCATTTCCGGACGGGCGAAGCGCGATGTCACGTCACTTCTCATCGACGAGCGCGTCGACGAATCCATTCCCGCAACCCAACTCCTCACGCACGCCGACCTCCACGTCCTGGTCACCTCCGACACAGTTGCGGACCGCGTTAGCGCGTAATGGCGGAAACCTCGAGTGGCTCGGCTGTGGGTGACGAACGGAGTCTGAAGGCGAACTTATGGGGCACGAAGACCATCTGGAAACTGTCGAATGCCGTGCCACTCGCCGTCACGGACACGCCCGTCACCTCCACCACGAAGTTGGTCCGGCCCAGATCAAGATCTCTTTGCTCGACCGGCGTCGCGGGTCTCGCGATCAGAGTCTGTTCTTCGATGGACTCGGCGAGTCCGTACTGGGCCGTCAACACGTCGTAGAGCGATTGCGTCACGGGCGAAAAGAACGTGTCGAGGTCGGGCGCCAGAATACGCGGGATCACCGCGCGTTCGCGTACGACGGGCTCACCATCGAACGATCGCAGGCGCGTTATATCCCACACCGCGGTTCCGGCGGGAATGGACAGTCGCTCCGCCGACTCATCGTCGGCACGCGTCTCTTGAAGGGAGATCAATTTCGTGTCCAGGCGTGTGCCCTGTAACGCCAGTGTCTTCTTTAGTCCCCCAATGATCGTCGACTCGGTGTGGATGCGCGCGGGACGCAGGAACGTGCCCTTTCCCTGCACGCGCTGCAGTACCCCCGCCGCCACAAGTTCGGCCATCGCTCGACGCACCGTCATCAAGCTCACGCCGGCCATCGTCGCGACTTCGACCTCCGAGGGCAGTCGGTCGCCCGGCTGGAGTCCACGCTCCGAAATCAGGTGACGAACGAAGTCAATGGTCTTTTCGTAAAGAGTGATCGCGATCTCCCGGTTCTGTCTCGCTGTCTCTGCACCAACGATAGGACATTTACGTCGAGAAAACCCTTGAATAGAGGCAACCGTCACGCTCGAGCGCGACCACCTCGTCCCCTCGCGCCGCGCTCACGATTAGCCGTTCCGGAAGCCACGGATCGGACCCGACGCGATAGAGATCGACACCTACTTGCACGAGGCAAACGTCGTTGTCGGGAGCTTCCACACCTCCGGGGGCCGCGAGCCAGAGTTCATTCTCGCGCTCGAAGATTCGAAACTCGGGATACCACGGCGTGTAGGACCGGTAGTGACCGACGAGGGGGTGCGGTAGTGGTCGTTCGCTGCGCACGACCTCGTCGGGCGAGACGCGCGCGCCAAAAGTTTCGGCGCCGTAAAGCCAGCAGGGCTCGCGATCGTCACCCCTTAAGTCAAGACAAAAGGTTCGAAGTTGGGGATGATCGCTGACAAAGCGACCGTTGGGCTGACGATACAGCCGTCCCGACTCCCCACCTCTTAGAACTTCGACTAACCCCGTCGACGCGTCGACAACGAACTCAATGGCCGTCTCGTCCGAGCGTGCGTAGAACGTCCCGGATCCCTCCGCAGGAAGCGCACCGTGCTCACGAACCGTGGTCGCCAGTGAGATTGGCGCGAGCGATCCCCCGCCGTTCTCTCGTTGAACAAAGTCGGCCAGGCCCACGCGACTCAAAAGGTGCGAGAGCACGACATTGCCGTTCGCGTTCGTTAGGACGACCAACCCGACCTCACTCGTGCAGTCCACCAGCATGAACGTCGAGTAACCGACCATCCCACCACCGTGACTAACCAACTGGCGCCCACCAATGCGCTCGACGTTGATTCCCATTCCGTATCGGCTCTCGCTCACGGGCTCCACCCCGTCGGGGACGTAGACGGGCTCGCCTTGAGGAGCGAGGGTGGACGTCATTCGCTCGAACATGGCGGGCGTTAACACTGGCTCGCCGCCGTCGTCGAGAAGAGGGTCGTTGTTGGCCGCGCCCAGTAGGGCCATGACCAGTCGTGCCATGTCGGCACTCGAGGCCGACACGTTGCCGCTCGCCGAGTCCACCTCGAACCAACTAGCTCGATCCAACTCGTCCCCCGGCACCCACGGTCGGTCGGGTCGACGGGGCCAGTAACCCGGCGCGAAGTCCTGGCGCTGCGCGTAACCCGCGCGCGCTAGCGCGTCGCGCATCGCCAATGGTTCCAGCCAGCGAGTGCGCACCAAATCGCCGAGCAATTGGCCCGACCGAGCTCGCACGGCTTCGCCGAGCAAGAGATACCCGAGATTCGAGTAGTGAAAACGATCGCCGCGCGACGTGGTGACCAGGTTTCTCGAGTTCCAAATCTCCGCAGCGTCGTCGGGCAAGGAGTCGCCGCCCGTAACGACCCCGCCAGTGTGGGTCAACAACTCCTCAATCGTCGCCTGACCGACTCCACTCTCACTGGGCAGCCACTCGACGACTCGACCAATCGAGTCGTCGAACGCGAAGAGACCCTCGTCGACGAGTTGATTGACGATCAGCGCGGTGAACAGCTTGCTGATGGAACCTATCTGAAAGAGTCGATCGGTCGACATCGCGATCCCTCGTTCGACGTCAGCGACGCCGAACGTCGTTTGAGCCAGCGTGCCCCCGCGGTCGACGATGGCGATCACGCCACCCGCGGCGGGGAAGTACTCGAGCGCTTCGCTCGCGACGCGCGCGAGGTGTTCTGCGACGTCGCGGGCGATCTGCGCCCGCGACGACCGACGTTTAGTAGGCATTGGTCACCTCAACAGCTCGTCAATAGCGCCGACGAGAACGTGCAACGTGGTGACGACCTCCGGAATCGATACCCACTCGTTCGGTGAGTGAAAGTTATCGCCGGGCAGTCCGAGCATGACGGTGGAAATACCCGCGGCTTGCATCAACGCCGCGTCGGTCCACGCATTCATCCCCACCTCTTCGAGCTCCAGGCCACGTTCGTCGCGCGTCGCCAGACGCAACGCGGCGAGCAGCTCGTCGTGTCCTTTGGCGATGAACGGCTCGCGTTCCAAACGGACACGCACCTCGCCGCTCAGACCGGGCATGAGCCCAGCGACGTCGTCGATCATGGCTTCGATCTCGTGGACACGACGTTGGAGCGTCTCTCCGGGTTGGGTCCCGATCTCGATGCCCACCTCGGCTCGGCTCGGGTAGGTCGCGTAGTCCGTGCCACCTCGCACGACGCCGGTGTGAAAGACGGTGCGGCCATTGTGCGGATCGGGGTGAGCGGCAAAGTGCTCGAGGTCAAACGCGCGCATTCGACTGACCACCTCCGCGAGTCCCACGATCGCGTCGACCCCCACGTCGGGCGTCGAACCGTGCGATGCACGTCCGTTCACCACGACGTCGAGCCAGCCGAACCCCTGATGCTGGGTAACGACTCGAGGGTGCAGGTCGGCCTCGAGGACGATGCCAAAGTCTGCCGTCACGCTGTTCACGAGGTGTTCGGTGCCAATTGACACGCCCTCTTCGTCGGCAACGCACGCGACCACCAGATCACCGCGAAGTGGCGGCGATTGTGTCGCGAAGTGGCGAAGTGCGAGGAGCGCAATCGCGCAACATGCCTTGTCGTCGGCGGCGCCGAGGCCGTACAACCGATCGCCCTCAACGCGCGGCGTGAGAGCCTCGTCCGTCCAGCCGGCGAAGCCCACCGTGTCACAGTGCGCGTTCAGCAGTAGCGTCGGGCCCTCACCCGTGCCTGGCAAGCGCGCGAGGAAATTGAATCGACTTGGTTCAATCTCGTGGAGCTCGACCTCGACAGGCAGATCCCTGACCCAATCAGCAAAGTACGCCACGATCTCGGCTTCGCCGGCGCCGCCATCAATGAGCCAGGGCGTCACCGAATTGATGCGCACTAAGTCGCTGACGAACGACGTTACTTCTTCTCTACTCACGAGGTCCACTGGGTCCATGCTCCTTCACTCTTCACGTCGACACCTTGGCGAAGTGACACGCGCAGCGATGGTCGTCGCCACCTTCGCCAACGGCGTCGAGACTCGGATCCATCGTTCGACATACGTCGGGGCCACCCAGTTCGAGATAGCGAGGACACCGGGGGTGGAAGCGACACCCGCTGGGGATTTGAAGCGCCGAAGGCGTTTCGCCCTTCAAGACGCGAAGGGACTGTTCACCCGAATCGTCGTCCGTGACGTCGAGCAGTGCCCTCGTGTACGGGTGCGAAGGCGCGCCAACCACCGTGGTGACGGCGCCGATCTCGACAATTCGGCCCAAGTACACCACGGCGATTCGATCGGCGACAACCCACGCCGTCGCGAGATCGTGCGTGATGAACAGGTACGAGATTCCGAGCCGATCACGTAGGTCCATCATGAGACGAAGGATGCCCACGCGCGCCGACACGTCGAGCATGGAGACCGGCTCATCCGCGACGACCAGGTCGGGCTGCATGACCATCGCCGCGGCAATGGCGACTCGTTGGCGCTGGCCGCCCGACAGTTCGTGCGGAAACATCTCGGCGAGCCGTTCGGGCGGACGCAGGTGAGCGAGGTCGAGCGCGTTTATGACCATCTCGTCCCGCTCGCTCTTCGACGACCCGATCCGGTGAATGATCAGTGGTTCGGCCACCGCGTCGTACACGCGCTGGCGCGAATCGAGTGATCCGAACGGGTCCTGGAAGATCATCTGCAAACGCCGACGAGCCGCGCGAAGTTTTCTCCCCCGAAGAAGTGCGAGGTCTTGACCACCCGAGACGATGTTGCCGGACGTCGGGACCAAGAGGCGCATCACCGCCATGGCGATCGTCGACTTGCCACAGCCCGACTCGCCCACCAGGGCCACGATCTCGCCGCGGTGTATTTGAAACGAGACATCGTCGACCGCGCGCACGACCGTCCGGCGTCGCCAGCCGCGACGGACCGGAAAGTGCACCACCAAGTTCACCACGTCGAGCACGACGGTGGCGTCCGCGGTGACGTCTTTCTTCATGACGCCTCCCCCAGCGCGAAGTGGCACGTGGCGCTGTGACCCGGTGACACAGTGATCGTCGGAGGCTCCACCTCTCGGCACAGTGACTGCGCGTCGGGACAGCGATCGGCGAAGCGGCACCCTTGAATCGCTACCGACAAGTCTGGTGGATGGCCGGCCAACCCCTCCGACAGACTCCGTTCACGGCGCAAACTCGGATGGGCTTGGATCAGGGCCCGGGTGTAGGGGTGCGCGGGTGAGGCGACCACGCTCGAACGACCCAAGACCTCGTCGGTCGTTCCCGTTTCCACCACGATCCCTGCGTACATCACCACAATGCGATCACACACACGCTTGATCGCGGCGAGGTCGTGCGAGATCATGACCAGACTCAGATCCTGGGTTCGCCGTAGTTCCAACAGGAGATTCAGGATCTGCGCCTGACTGATGACGTCGAGCGCCGTCGTGGGCTCGTCGGCAATGAGCAGCGCTGGCCGGCAGGCCAGGGCCATCGCGATCATCACCCGCTGGCGCATGCCGCCCGAGAATTCGTGGGGGTAACTGCGCGCGCGCTTGGTCGCGATGCCCACCAGATTCAACAGCTCCACCACCTTCGCGTAGGCGACCGCCTTCGGAACGTCGGGCTCGTGGGCGCTGATCGCCTCGAGGATCTGGGCATCGACCCGATGCAAGGGATTGAGCGCGTTCATCGCGCCCTGGAAGATAAAGGCCACCTTGGTCCAGCGAAGGAGATTCACCTCTACTTCACTTCTACCAACGACTTGCTCGCCCGACACCTCGATGGAACCCGACGCAATCGTGGCGTTCGCGGGTAAGAGCAGCGGTATGGCCAAGCCCAGGGAAGTCTTGCCGCAGCCCGACTCGCCGACGATACCAACGGCCTCGCCCGATTCGACAACAAGGCTCACGTGATCGACGGCGCGCAGCACCCCGGGGTTCATGGCGTACTCGACGCTGAGGTCGTGGACATTGAGTACGTTCATCGGGCTCCTCGTCGAAGTGGGTTCATCACCCGATCAAGTGCGTGACCGACGAGCGAGAACGCCAGGACCATCACCACGATACCGATACCTGGTGTGAGGACGTACCACCAAGCCCCTTCACTCATCGCGCCCGAATTGAAGGCATTATGCAACATTGTGCCCCACGAAGCCTGCACCGGGTCACCGAGACCAAGGAAGGCCAACGCGGCTTGGGCCAAGATCGAGCCCGAGAGCACCAGTACGAGGTTCGCGAAAATTAATGGTGCCACGTTGGGAAGAATGTGCAAGCCCATGATGCGTACGTCGCGAGCCCCGAGGGATCGTGCTCTCAGCACGAGCGGACGCTCGCGCAGCGAGAGGACCTGTGAGCGAATGATGCGCGCGGTCTGGGGCCAACTCGTCAAGCCGATCACGAGACTGGTCACCACGATGCTCTGGCCGAAGAGCGCCGCCAGCACGATGATGAGCGGCAAGGTGGGCAGTACCAGGAAGAAGTCGGTCACGCGCATCAAGATCGTGTCGCGCCAGCCCACGTAGTAGCCAGCGACAAGACCTATGCCCGTGCCGAGGAGAATCGCGATCACCGTCGCGGACACGCCAACGTAAAGCGAGATGCGCCCCCCAACGAGAAACTGTCGAAACACGTCCTGACCCAACTCGGTGGTGCCCATCCAGTGGGCCCTCGAAGGGCCCTGGAGAATCGACGACGCCGACGAACCGAAGGCGCTCGCGTTGAACGGAAAGATAAGTGGCCCGATCAGAATGATGAAGAGCACGAACCCCAACATGATCACGCCCGTGCGACCCATGTGATCGGTCCACACGCCGCGCCACACGCTCGACCTCGCTTTTCGTATCACGTTCGAACCCGGGTCGCTCGAGGTTTCAGGGCCCGACGTAGTAGACGACATCAGGTTTCTCGCACTCGTGCGTCAAGGGCTTGGTACAACAGATCCGCGAAGAAGTTGGTGGCGATGACCGCGATCGCGAAGAGGAGGAAGCTGCCTTCGAGCACCGGGTAGTCGCGCTGTTCGACCGCGTTGTACGTCAAGAGACCGAGGCCGGGCCACGAGAACACCGTTTCGACCTGTATGGCGCCACCCAGAATCATTCCCACGTAGAGCGCGGTCGCGGTCACGACGGGAAGCAGTGCGTTTCGAACGGCGTGGCGCCAGATAATCACGTGCCGACGCAGGCCCTTCGCCCGCGCGGTGACGATGTAGTCCTCGACGAGCACGTCCACCAACGTGTTGCGCGTAATGAGCGAGAACTCGGCTGCGTTGACCAACGTGAGCGTCAGGGCCGGCAAGATGAGGTGACGACCGATGTCAAAGACGTGTCCGAAGGTCCCAGTCGTGAGCCCTGGGGACTCGATGCCCGACACGGGGAACACGTGCGACCACACGCCGAAAATGAAGATCAAGATCATCCCGGTAAAGAAGTCCGGCATGCTCCACAGGCTGAGACTGGTCACCGTTATCGACGCGTCGGTGAGCGAATTCGCTCGCGCCGCGGCCACCACGCCGAACCAGACACCAACGATCACCGTGATGACGGTGGCGGTGCCCACCAAGAGCACCGTGTTGCCCACAGCCGAGCCGAGCACGGTCGTCACCGGCTCGCGATAGATGTACGAGAATCCGAGATGACCGTGCGCCATGTCATTGAGGTAGGTGAAGTACTGCACCAGGAGCGAGTGATTGAGACCAAACAACTTGATGAGCTGCGTCCGAGCCGCCGCGTCGAAGTGACCCGATCGAGCCAGCAACTGTACGGGATTGCCCGGCAGAACATGAAAGAGCAGAAAATTGAACGAGACCGTCACGTAGAGCGTAATCGCTAAGGTGATCATCTTTCGCGCCAAGTAGCGCACGCTCATGCGCGACGACTAACGCTGAGGGGCGGTACGCGCGACAACTACTTGGGCGTGACGGTCAGGTAGTTCGATCGCGTGAAGTTGTACACCATGCCACCGCGAGTCTCGACCCATCCCTTCCACGTGTCAGTGCGGTACGCCTGCAGCTTGCTCTGGTACCACATGATGCAGTACGCCGCGTCATCGTAGAAGAGCTTTTGCAGCTCGTGCACGACCGGCAAACGCTGCGCGAGTGCGGGTCGTATCGCCTGTTCGGCGTACAACTTGTCGTACTCGGGATTCGAGTAGAAGACGTCGTTGTTGCCACCAATCTGGCTCGTGAGGTCGACGCTCAAGAGGTAGTCAGGGTCCGGACTCGCCGAGTCCCAGCCCCAAATAAAGATGTCCCAGTCCGGCGCATTCGAGTTGTAGACGATATTGCTTAGGGTTGTGCTATCGAGGGCCTGCAACGTCAACTTGACGCCCACCTGTTGTGCGGCCTTCACGAAGATCTGACCGGCGAGCACGTCTTCGTCCGTCGTTTGGATGGCGATGAGTCGAAAACTTAGGGGCTTGCCACTCTTGTCCGCACGCACCCCGTTCGCACCAACTTTGTAGCCCGCCGCGTCGAGGAGGGCCTTGGCTTTCGTTGGATCGTTATTGAACTGTTGATCCTTTGGTATTTTCTCTTGCCACACGCCGAACGACGGCGGCAGTTGCACGCTGCCGGCAATGCCTCTGCCGGCGAGGGCTAGTTGCACCAGTTGATTTCGGTCCAGGGAGTAGCTCAGCGCTTGACGAATCGTCTTGTCGAGCAGCAGAGGGTTGCCCCTGGACTTAGGGCTCTTGAAGACGTTAAAGCCGATGTGGTGAAATGAAAATGACTTCATCTCCACGGGGTTCACGTTGGTGGCTCTCTTTAGCCCGTTCCACAACACTGGGGGGACCTCGGTGAGGATGTCCAGTTGCCCCGACGAGAGACTCTGAACCATAACGTCACTGTTCTCATACTGATTCCAAAAGATGCTCTTCGCGGCGGGTAATTTTCCCCACCACTTGTTGTAACGATCAACCTGCAAGTACTGGCCCGTCACCCACTTCTTGAAGGTGAAAGGTCCACTTCCGATGGGATGAGAGTTGGTGTACGCCAAAATCTTGGACGCCGTCATCGAGCCCCAAATGTGCTCGGGCACAATCGGAATCAGCAGTGCCGGGTCCAGCGCTACGGGTGCCTTGTAGTGAATGATCACCTCGTGACTATTCACGACTTCGACCGACGCAAAGTCGACCAGCGTCCACGCGGCTTGACCCAGTTTGTTCTTCGCCGTCACTTCGAAGGTGTACTTCACGTCGTTCGCGGTAACGGGCTTGCCATCGTGCCACCTCGCGTTTGGTCGTAGTTTGAAGGTGTACGACTCACCGTCCGCGCTGACCGAGCGATGTGCGGCGAGACCCACGGTCGGATTCAAGTTGATGTCGTATTCCATCAACGTGTCGTAAATCAACCAGAGGATCTCGTTCGAGGCGGTCGTGGTGAACGTGAAGGGATTCAGCACGTCGGGCGGCGTCGTCCAGCCGACACGAATCGACGACGCGCTGGCAGCGCCCGCTGGCTCTGACGTCTCAACGAGCGAACTTAAACCGGCCAAGCTCAGTGACGCGGCCCCGACCCCGAGAAACTTCCGTCGCGATACGGCGCCACTTTGTATAATCCGCTTCGAATGTTCCATCGCTGAACCCCCTCACAGGACGTGTCGACTTCCGAAACACCCTATAATTTCCCGCTAATCAGCGGACATTATAAGGATAGTATCATTCGACTTGTAAGCCGTCAAGCCATGGACTCCTGCTTTTGAACCTCTCATGAACCTCTCTGACATCGAAACCCCCGCACTCGTCATTGACTTCGATCAGCTACATCACAACATCAATCACATGGCGCAGTTGTGTCGAGAGGCGGGCGTCGCCCTTCGTCCCCACATTAAAACCCACAAGATTCCCGAGATCGCGAAGATGCAACGAGAGGCGGGCGCGACCGGCATAACGTGCGCGAAACTTGGTGAAGCCGAAGTGATGGTGGACGCGGGGTTCGAGGACGTCCTCATCGCTTTTCCGATTGTTGGTTCCGAAAAATTACGGCGTTTGAACGCGTTACGTGAGCGAGCGCGCGTCATCGTGAGTCTCGACTCGATCGAGGTCGCCCGGGGTCTCGCGAGCACCGCGAGGCGATCACGAGAGCCTCTAGAGATCTACGTCGAAGTCGACGTTGGTCAACACCGCACGGGCCAGGTTCCGGGCCTACCTACCGCGCAACTCGTCTACGACGTGGCCACACTGCACGACGTACGCGTCGTGGGACTGATGGCACACGCCGGGCACGCGTACCGAGAGCGCGAGCCAAGTCAACGAAAGTTGCTCGTAAGGCGCGAACTCGAGGAGCTCCTCGACACGCAGCGAAAGTGCGCGGAACTTGGTGTCGCCGTTGAAACGCTGAGCGTCGGATCGACGCCAAGCGTCGAATTCGAGATGGCCGAGCGTGGTGTGAATGAAGTACGCCCCGGTACGTACGCCTTCAACGACACGAAGATGATCCAGCTGGGGGTAGCCACCGAGGAAACCTGCTCGGCCCACGTGGTGACGACCGTGGTGAGCCGACCGAGCGCCGAGCGATTCGTCGTCGACGCCGGGTCGAAGTGTCTGAGCTCCGACGGCGTCGGAGAGCCTGGTTGGATCAGAGTCGCCGGACGCGGGGATCTCTCGATGGACTTCCTTAGCGAAGAGCACGGCGTCGGATCAATCGATCTTGCCCGAGGTGGACATCTCGCAATCGGCGACCGGCTTCGGCTCATACCGAGTCACGTGTGCCCGGTCTTTAACCTCTTTGAGTCGGTGTGCGCGATACGCAACGAGCTCGTGGTCGAGACTTTTCGCGTCGCCGCGCGCGGGCGCGTGCGCTAGCCCCACGGACCTCGACGCTGCTGACTCCATTCGACCACGCACGTCCAACAATGACGTCGTCAGCACACTGGGCCTTATGGCCGCGATGTTCTTCTTCCTCACTGCGGCCACCGCAATCTGGTATTACCGAAGTTCGATAGCGAGAGGTCCCTCAGCGTTCTTTCTCGGTGGTGTTTCGCCGGGTCTCGGCGCGGCATTCATGGCTTTCGGCATCGTCTATGAACTCGTGACCAACGCCCTCAATGGCATTGAACTCAGTTTCGGATTTGGATTCGCCGCCGTCGGTCTCGTCTTGTCGTTTATCTCTTCGCGCGTTGGAAAGGCCAAGTTCCACTCCGACCCCACCATCAGCCACGGCGACAGCGTGGACGCCGACCTGAACGCCGTCGCGGGATCGTAAGGCGATTCGTCGTCCCAAGCGCCTCGTGGCCACGTCGGATTCGACGAAGTCGACGCGCGAATCGTGCTTACAGTGGCGGCCCCCGGGTCGAAGCTGTTTTTCCTTACCCGTGACCGACGAACGACGAGCGACCTACTCTCGAATGCGAGGGAGAGTCGTCCACAGGACAACTCCGGTTGAAGGAACAGTCCCACCCGGGCTGCCGTAGATGCGGGCGTAGGGTTCTATCGCGAAGAAGGGAGTCGTATGCAATACAGCAGACAGCACGTCGTTGACACGTTACGTGCGGCGGGGTTCCTCGAGGCGGCCGATGAGGCCATGGTCGAGTTGCCTGACCCGGTTGATCTAGAACGTGTCCATGAATGGGGGATGAAGCGTGGCATTACGACGGACGTCCTCACGAGCGCCATGGGCGGAAGCCCATGACGGAAAACGGCGAGCAAATGGCGGAGTTGCGGACCGAGAAGAGCGTGGCACTAGCGAATCACAGTAGATCGAAATGGCAAGACAGATTGGGAAGTACTAGGTAAAAACGGGCCCCATCCTTGGCCTCATATGTCCGCACCACCACGAGACCAGACCGATGACAAACAACAAGTTCTCGTCAAATCAAACGACACGCACGACGAGACCGACACACAACAACCATCGGACAGTTCCTCTGAAACCCAAGGTGCCGAGATCGAGACCTGGGCGATCAACGAATCACCTTCCTTAGATTTTCGTTCCAAGCCCGCAGATCTCAACCTTCGCGTCTCCCTCCAAGGAAGTTCGATCAATTCAATGGCGCGCGAATGATTGTCGAGAATCCAATGATGGTAGACAGCGCCGTGGTGAAACCTCGCGAGCCCCTTTTTCCCAAACTCAAACGGTTTTTCTCGTAGCTACTGCCAAGTTCTGCTCGACCTGTTTCCGGTCAAGGTTCGCCCTGTGGCGGCGGACCAAAACTTAGCGGTGGCGCACCCAAATGTTCGGCTCGACGTAGGTACCGAGGTCCGCGGCTCTGTCAACGCGAAGGGTTGCCATGCCTCTCGGGATGACGTAGTCGCCTGAGAGTGGAAACTCCAGCCCGGTCCACTCTTCCCACTTTGAGACGGTGTCGGTCATTGTCTGCGATTCGCGCGCGAGACCAATAACGCGGCCACCAATACGGACGTGCAGCCGTAGCCAGGGGTCCCAGGGCATCCCGTCTTGGCGCACCCACGCCGCGTAGGCGTCGATATCCATTAAGGGATAGAGGTCCTTGCGCGTCGGGCGAATTGGCGCTACCACCTTCGCCAGATGGTGCGATGCCGCCGTGTCACACAGAGCATGGATCAATGCCTCCGCGGCGCCGCTGCCCTTACGTGCCGGATGAACGACCGCGCCACCGATGACGAAGGTATCCGCCACACCCAGTGCGTCGTGAACTTCGACTGCTCGACGAAGCGCGCCAGCGAACGTCGACGGTAGCTCCGACACTTCGCCCGACCACGTGACGGGCACTCCCCAGCCAGTTGCCGCGAGTTGGTCGTCTTCATCGGTGAGAATGAGGTCGTACTCTCGAAACGACTCGCGCACCCGTCCGATGTACTTTTTGACCTCCTTGTCCCCACTGATGAATTCTGGAAAGCCCTCAGCAAACAGGGCCTCCATCTGCGCCTCAGTCCAAGCGCGAGCACTCGTCAACTCAACTCGAAACGGCGCCATGAAGTCCTCCGCATCACCGGCCACAGATCATCAAGCTGGCGTCGCCCAGTAGCGCGAGCAACGCCGAACCTCTTCAATGTACGCGACCTACACCACTCCCCGTTGGCTCCCTCTCGCGCGGAGATCTTCACGGGCCGGCCCCACGACGCGTTGCCCCTACGTTGATCGCGAACCTCCTCTCCAGACACGCGGACCGTGGGATCGCCGAACCAAGAACCGTGGAGTCGCCGCAGTAGGGAAGTCGAACACAGTTGGTGTTGCTGGCCCGAAGCGATCCCTCACCCTCAACGACCGCGATCGTTCACCAATCCCCGATTTCGTCCCAAAGAGAGAACCGACACCACCACGACGACTTCAGCGCGACGACCGTCTCAGGGTGAAAGAGGTGAATCGCTTCACTCGACGCGCTCAGTGTCAGAGAGTCCCCGATGGTCAACGGCGCGCGAGCGTCAATGATGGCGACGAGCTCGTAGCTGCCCGACGTGAGGTGGACGTGTTCGTCGTTGCCGAGAAACTCGACGTCGTCGACCGTGACGTTCAACTGCAAGCCGCGGCCACTTCGCGGCCAATGATCGATGTGCTCCGGGCGCACGCCCAAGACCACGTCGCTCACGCCAGCGCGGCTGATCATGGCCGATTCGACGTCGTCGAGCGTGACGTCCATGTCGCCACCGACACTCACCAGGCGAACGCCCCCCAATCGACTCGACGTGCATCGGCACAAAGTTCGTCGAGGGCGAACCGATGAAGCCCGCGACGAACTGGTTCGCCGGCCGGTCGTCGAGCACTCGCGGTGAGCCCACTTGTTCGAGCTTGCCCACGTTGTTGACCGCGACTCGATCGGCCATCGTCATCGCCTCGACCTGGTCGTGCGTCACGCAGATCATCGTCGCGCCCAGGCGGTGGTGCAATCGAGCGATCTCGGCGCGTGTTTACACGCGCAGCCTGGCGTCGAGATTCGAGAGGGGCTCGTCCATCAAGAAGACGGCGGGGTTGCGCACGATGGCGCGGCCCAACGGAGCACGTCGCCACGCGAGGGCGACCCTTCGCCTGATCTTCGAGGGGCCGCTTCTCGATGGGCAGACCAGTCACGTCCGTCCGGCCAACTCGTGCCCGCTCTCGAACAAGGAGTCAGTTCGACGGATCATTCATGGCGGCAAGAAGCCACCACACAGATTGCGTCCGACTCAATCCCTACAGCGAGGACCCGACCATCACACGCGCCACACTAAGGAGCCAATGCCCGGTTGCGTCGCGTGCCCTAGTTGACGTCACGCCGACGCAACTGCGTCACCCCGATGAGGGCGAGCACCAGGCTCCACCCCACCACCACGACGAGGCCCACGTTGCCCGGGAGCAGTTTGTTCTCGAGGGGACCCATCATCGCGTCCGACGCGTGAACCGGCAAGAACCGTCCGATCTTGGGTAGAAAGCCGAAGACCAGGTTCTCCACGACAAAGCCCCACGCCAGCAACGTGATCACGGCGCCCACTTGGTTGGGGACGACGGCGCCCACGGCGACGCCGATGGCGCCCCATAGCGCCGTGCCCACGATCGCGCCCACGAGCAGTTCGGTCATGTTGGCGCCCGACATGACGACGGAAACTCCTCGGATCTTCAAGATCATCATGCCGATCGAAAAGACGAGTCCCTCACCAATGACGCCGAAGACGAAACCGGACAGTACCCCGGCGGTGATCTTCGTGACGAAGAGTCGCCCGCGACTCGGGTTGAACAACGACGTCGGACGAATGGTTCCGAAGCGGTACTCGCTGGTGAACAGCATGACACCCGCGAGCGCGGCGAAGACGCCCGCGATACTTCCGAAGCTCAGCAGGCTTATCTGGTCCTGCTCGGTGAGAAGCTGGGACATCGGCGACAAGGTGCACGTCAGGATGGTGAACAACAGCGCCAACGCAATCAGTCCCACCAAGAGGCCGATGGTCGTGCGCGTCGAACGGATCTTGAGGAGCTCGGCTCGTAGCTGATTCATTGGGGCGCCTCCCCTGACGTCAAGTCGAGGAAGACCTCTTCCAAGGATGAACCTTCGGTCACGAGTTCGTAGAGGGCGATGCCCCCGGCGAGCGCGAGGTCGCCGACACGCTCTCTCGTCGTTCCCTGCGCCAGGAGAGCGTGGTCGTTGTTCCTCGTGGTGACGATTCCCTCGCGCGCCAACACCGCGGCCAACTGGTCGAGTTGGGGACTTTGCACGCGCACCACCCCACCGACCCGAGCGGTCAGGTCGTCCAGCGTCGACTCGGTGACCAGTCGTCCGTGATTGATGATGAGCACTTGGTCCACGGTCTGGGCGATCTCGGCGAGGACGTGGCTCGAAATGAGGACCGTGCGCCCGCCCGAGGCGAAGTCTCGAAGAAAGTCGCGCAGCCATCGCACGCCCTCGGGGTCGAGTCCGTTGGCCGGCTCGTCCAACACCAGCAGATCGGGATTACCGAGCAGCGCGGCGGCGAGACCGAGGCGTTGACGCATGCCGAGCGAGTAGCCCTTCACCCGGCGCCTCGACGCCCCCTGGAGTTCGACGAGCGCGAGGACGTCGTCCACTCTGGCGTCGGGGAGTCCAACGGCTCGACTCAGCATTCGAAGATGGTCGCGCCCCGACCTTCCCGGATGGAAATCGGTCGCTTCGAGAACCGCGCCGATGCGAAGAGCGGGCGTCGCTAGTTCGTCGTAGGGACTTCCAAAGACGGTGGCGTGACCGCTGGTGGGCTCCGCGAGCCCGAGCAACATTCTGAGCGTCGTCGATTTACCGGCGCCGTTGGGCCCGAGGAAACCGGTGATGGTACCCGCCTCAATGGCGAACGAGAGGTCGTCGACCGCGAGCACGTCACCGTAGCGCTTGCTGAGCGAATCGCACTGAACGACGGAGGGCACGTGCTCGCTTTCGCCTAGGGGGACCTCGTGAGTGTAACCCATGGTCTCAACGGGAAGACCGTGGATGACTGAGCTTCGCGGTGACGTACGCGTTAGTGGCGAAAGTCCATCGAGTCCACTCAGAAGATGAAGGGCACGAGCATCTTCGTCGAGACCTTGTACGCGGCGTAGGTGTCGGGGAACTGTTCGCTCAGGTAACGCTCCTCGACCGTGGCGCTGTAGACGAAATACGCCGAGGCCAAGGCCATAGGAAGGAGCCAGAGCCAACTCAGCGCTATCGCCGTGCCGAAGCCCGCGGTCAAGATGCCCGAGTAGATGGGGTGGCGCACCAGTTGGTAGGGGCCGCTCGTCACGAGCTCGGGTTCGTCCTTCTGTGACATTGGGGTGCCCCAGTTTCGCCCGATGTGCACGCGGGCCCAGATGGCGAACCCCAACCCGAGCGCAAAGAGGAGGAGCCCGAAGCTCGCTCGCAACGGATCCGTGTTGAGACCGTCGTTTCGAAAGGCTCCCGAGCGGAACAAGACGATCGCGCCAATGACGAGTACCGACCTGATACCCAGCTCGCGGGACCAGGGGACCCGGCCCCTCTTCGTGGAGAGGGCCGCCACCAGCCAGGCGATCCAGAACGCCGCCCATCCGAGAGCGAAGACGAGCTCGACTGCGTGCACGTACCAATACTTCCACCAATGCCGAGCGAGTCGCGGCGACGCTGTTCGATCAGAAGTAACTCGACAGTGGCTTTACGCTCCGAAGATCGGCACGAAACTGATCTGCTCGCCGCGACGCTCGCGTCGATCCCGACCTCCGTCAGTGGTTGGTTCGTGCGAACTGGCACGCGGCCGCCGCGTGCCCAAACGTTGGCGGCCGCGTGTTGAGCGAGCCGGGAAATATGAGGATCACGCCGTCGCGATCGCTCACGAAGCCGCCGCCTTCGCCGAGACTGGTCGGCGAAGGGACCGACGTCTTCGGTTCAGGGAACTGCGCGACGCCGTGGCGACGTATGCACTGGGCGACCATGAGCATCTTCGCCAGTGCCGCACGGAGGGGTTCGTGGCGCCGGGGCCCGGAGGGCCACCACCGGGCAGGAGTTTTCTGCATGTCGCCCTCGCCGACAGTTTTTCACGTGGACGGTTCGGGCCTACGTATTCGACGGCGATGGTTTGCGCGATGCCGTGATGAACTGGTCGCCCACGCTCCCGCGCTTCGCTCGTCGATCAAGAATCTGATGGCAAAGCTCCTATGCCTCGTCGAGATGCCACCGAACGATGCTGAATCCGTACGTAATGGCGCTTCGAAGATCCTCGACGTTGAGACTCCCGTCGAGATTCTTCTTGACCCGGACGAACGAGCTAGCGCTCGGATTCGAAGCCAGTATCAGAGATAAGAGCCGACTGACTTCACCCAGGTCTTCGACGAGTTCCGCGCGCGCGAACACGTCTCGTCCCCTTACGCGCAAACGGACCCTGGGGTTGGCGACCAGATTGCGCTTCCATCGCCCTCCGCCCGGCGTCAACAGTGTGTCACCATCTCTCACGAAGCTCAGTGGCTGGCGATACGTTTTGCCAGACGTACGGCCCACGATAGAGGCGAGCATGAGTCGCTTACCCAGCGGGGTCGACACCGGCAGACCGAGGATGACTCTCATGGGCACGTTCACGATCCCCATGAGCCTGGCCTGGAGTCGCCGCGCGATCGGTCGTTTTGGTGTCGAACTCATTGCGGCGTCCTCTCCGCGGTCGCCGACGGCGCCACGACGAAGAGAATGACCGCGTAGCAGAGAATCGTGACACCGGTGGCGATCGCCATCGCCATTGACGCCGCGTTTGCTTCATTGCCAACGAAACGCGCACCCGATTGCCACGCCACGACGAGGGCGACGAGAGCGACACTCGCGAGAGCGACGAGCTCACTGCTACGAAGGAGCGAAGCACGAACGACGGCGGCTACGCCCGTGATGAGAAGGAGGGTACCGAGTAGGGCGTGCAGCGTGAGAACGATCGGTCCGCCGCTCACCGCCCTACCAAATGCTGGCAGCAAGCTCTTGCCGTCATCGGCCGTGGGAATCTTCGCGTAAAGGTTCACTCCGACGCCGAGGCCAAATTCGAGGACGAGCATGACGGTCGCCGCCAGCGAGTTCGCCCTCAGTGCGTTGAGCCTTTTAGCGCTCGCGGGCGTCGTCTTCATCTCTATCGCGCTCACAGCATCACGTTGCCGCCGGCGATATCGAGCGTGGCGCCCGTGATCCACGATGACGCCGACGAGGCCAAGAAGAGTGTCGCCGACGCGACGTCCTCGGGCTGACCAAGACGCCCGAGGGGGAACGCCTCGGCGAGCGCTCGACGTTGCTCGTCGGGGACCCACGAACGCATTCGTTCGGTTTCGATCGCCGACGGCGCAACACAGTTCACGCGAATGCCCTCGTGCGCGTACTCGCCCGCAAGGTGGCGACTGAAGGCGATGACGCCGGCCTTCGCCGCGGCGTACGCCGCGGACGATTTCGCCGCCTGGCGAGCCGCCGCCGAGGCCATGGTCACGATGACGCCGAAACGGCGAGCCAGCATGTCGGGCAAGAACGTGGCGACGGTGAGGAAGGTGGAGGTGAGATCGCACTCGACGACCTCGCGCCAGTGCTCGACAGTTTCCGTCGCGGTAGGGACGGGCATCCCGTTGCCACCTGCAAACGCGACAACGACGTCGACCGAGCCGAACTCTCGATGTACCGTCTCTCGGAGAGCGGCGAGTTCGTCTCCCTTCGTACAGTCGGCTACGACACCGAGGGTCCTCGTGCCGAGAGATGTGGCCATTGAAACGGTGCTGTCGATGGCGGCTCGGTCGCGTCCAACGACCACGACGAACGCTCCGTTAGCCGCGAAGGCCTGCGCGGTACTTGCTCCAATGCCCTTCGATCCACCGGTGACCAGCACCGTCTTACCTTTCAGGTCGGGATACGTCGCGGTCGCGCCAACACTTTGGATTCCTAACAAGACGAGTCCTTTCCGATATACTTTAGTCAGACTGTTCGTCTAATTAATATCACTTTCAAAGGACTGCGTCAAATCCGTGACTCCTCGCAACTACCAACTCGGCAAACGTCAGGCTCGAGTCGACGAAAGCCGTCAACGAGTCGTCCTGGCCGCTCGCTCACTTCTCGGCGACGTGGCTGGCTACTCGGCGTTCACTATCGACACGGTCGCCGCGCGCGCCGACGTCGCTCGTGCCACTGTCTACTACCAGTTCGTTTCGAAGGTTGGCTTGCTGGAAGCCGTCTGTGACGCGCTCGCGCAAGAGGGAAAGATGTCCGAACTCTCTTCAGCCTTTTTGAATCCAGACCCGATGAGAGCAATCGAGATCTTCGTCGACCGTTTTGGCCAATTCTGGAACGCCGACCGCGCCGTGATGCGCAGGTTGCGGGCCATTGCCGCACTCGATCCCGACGTTGGCGCGGTCATCGACGCGCGTGACGAAAGGAGACGCGCGGGACTCGAGGTTCTCGTTGCGCGACTCAGTGATGAAGGACTCCTCACGATGGATCATGAGATGGCCGTGAGGGTACTCTTCGCGCTCACCAGTTTCGAGAACTTCGATTCGCTTGCCGGACCCGACCGAGAACTGACCGACGTCGGCTCAATTGTCCTTGCGCTAGCCAAACAGGTGTGGATTGAACAACCGATTTGAGCATCGAACCATCCGCTGGCATGTCGAATCCGAGGAAGCCAACTCGTGCCGAGAGCTTGGCGGTCGTCCTTTCAGGCTCGACTCTTCCGCGTCACTACGGAACCGGAACGGCGAGCAGTGACGCGTTTCCTTGGATTTAAACGACGCGCGCCACGAGTCCGACACACGACAATTGTTTGAAAGGCCTTCTTAATCCCAGAGAGCCGAAATCGAAACCCGGGCGGGCGGCCCTGTGAGGCGTTCATCCCGCTCCGCCGCGGAAATCATCGGGCCGGCCGACCTCCGGTTCGCATCGTTCGACGAGACAGCGGGTCAACGAAGGCCTCGCGACTTCTAGAAAGAATCGCTTCCAGTGCGGGGCTCCTCGATGACGTCCAAATGAGAGCGAGCCCCACGGAGTTCACCACGTCATCGATCGCGAGTGCCTTCAGTCGATCTTCGTGATTTGCGACCATGGACTCGGTGAGGATAGCGACGCCTAGTCCCCGGAACGCCAGATCCGCCACCGCGTCGGGCGCGCTCGCTTGCAGTTCGACCCTTGGCCTTATCGCGTTGGCCGCGCAGGCTTGATCGAACATTGAGCGGGGCGCGGTCCCCTCGGGCATGCACAGGATTGGAAAGGCACTGAGTTCAAGAAGAGTGATCCGATCTCGCGTGGACAACGAGTGATCGAAGGGAACCGCGGCCACGATGCGTTCGCTAGAGAGTACGAGGGCCCCGAGGCCGGCGGGTGGCGCGCCAGCCGTTCCGATGAGCGCCAGGTCAAGCTCGCCCGAACGAACGCGCTCGGTGAGTGGGCCAGAGTTGTCTTCGACCAGGGAGATGTCGATGCCGGGGTGATCACGGTGAAAGTCAGCAAGCGTGTCAAAGAGTCCTTGGACGGTGCATCCAGTAATCATGCCCACGACGAGCCGGCCGTGAATGAGTCCGGTCACCTCATTCACGGCCTGGCGCACAGCGTCGAGCGACGCGAACACTGAACGTGCGTGCTCGATCGCGGCGGCTCCCGCCGTCGTCAGGGTTGCGGTGCGACCAGAACGGTCGATGAGTGTCGCACCGAGGTCGAGTTCGAGTTTTCGGATCTGGGCGCTCACTCCCGACTGGCTGATGTGCACCCGCTTCGCCGCGCGAGTGAAATTCGCCTCCTCGGCCACCGCGATGAAGTACTCCAGTTGCTTTAGTTCCATATCTGGAAATTCTACTAAGTAGTAGATCAATCTGTTGGACTTCTAGTTCAGCGTATCCGAGACTGGAAGAGTCGAAACGTAGCGCAGCACGAAAGGATTCGTATGAAAAAGAACGAGAAGGCCCAAAACCCCGAGGATCTCACTCGACTCTTCGTAGAGCGCGCCAATGACGGCGACGCGGTGGGCGTAGCGGCGCTCTATGAACCGGACGCCGTGATGGCGTACCCGCCGGGCCAAATGACGGTGGGTCGAGAGGCCATTCGAGTCCTGTGGGCGCAAGTGCTCGCGCGAGCGCCACACTTTGAGCGCGAGCCATCGCTGCCGACATTGAAAAGCGGCGACATCGCCCTCACGTCCACCTCGCCAAAAGACGGCGCCGGGGCGAGAGCTCAAGTGGTCCGGCGTCAGTCCGATGGAACGTGGTTGCGGTTACTCGATCAGCCAGAGTTCTTTTCGCCTTCCGCGTGAAGCCCTAACCCGACGCCGCGACCCTTGACTTGCGGCGGGGCGAACTGAAACGCGAAGGACGCCAAGCGGCTGTCCACGTCTTTCAAGATTGTGCGGAGCGAAATCGCGCCGCTGAAGGCGATTGGGAGAAGCACCGTCGTCGCCTGCGAACACGCCACCGTCGGCCCTCACTTGTCTGAGTAGCTCTAGAGATCGATTCCCCGACGATTGCACCGAGCGCCGTCGGCGACGAAAAGTAGTTGAAGAGTCGATGGTGATCGTCAGATCGACTCGACCAGACATTCCCTCGATCGCGGCGAATGACCGTCGACCATCCGGCGTACGGGACGAGAGGGGACGCAGGGCTCATTTGAGCAGCAGCACCGTACCTATGTCGATTCCTTGCTCGTGGACGCCACCCGAGGCGAAGACACTCGCGAGAATGACGGGTCGCGCTGGATTGCTTTCCAGGTAACTCTTGCCGGCGCCACTCAGATGAATCGAGACGCTCGCCGTCGAATCGCGAGCCAGCCGAAATCGGGCCGAGCCGAAAGTTATGGTCTCGACCTTGACGCCCGGCCTCGGTCCGTGCTTGATCTTCACCGCCAGTCGCGCGGTGACGATAAGTACGCCGACGCAACTCGCGTTGCGACACGCAATTCGTATCGGCAACAGCTTGGCGGTGCTCGCAAGGGAATTCTTCTTGCTCACTAGTTTGACCACGGCATCGCCCCCTGGAGTCACGGCGGCCGACAGCGCCGAGTACGCGCCGGTGCCGGTCGCGTTAGTGGCGGCGACCTCGAAGACGTAACTCGTGCCATTGGTGAGACCCGTCACGACGTCGCTAGTACCAGTGGCCACGGTGGTCGCGGTGGTCCAGGTCGTTCCTTCGTTCGAGGAGTACTGGACGGTGTAACTCGTGATGGCGGTGCCACCGTCTGAGGTCGGATCAATCCAGGTGACTTCCGACCGGCCGCCGGCCGTGGACGCGGCGGTTACGGAGGTCGGCGCGCCGGGAGTAGTCGCGGAAGTCACGGCCGCCGACAGCGCCGAGTACGCGCCCGTGCCAGCCGCGTTAGTGGCGGCGACCTCGAAGACGTAACTCGTGCCATTGGTGAGACCCGTCACGACGTCGCTAGTACCAGCGGCCACGGTGGTCGCGGTGGTCCAGGTCGTTCCGTCGTTCGAGGAGTATTGGATCGTGTAGCTGATGATCGATGAACTACCGACATCTGACGGTGGCGTCCACGAAACCTTCGTTTGTCCGTCACTCCTCGTTGCGATCACCCCGCTCGGGGCACCTGGGGCACCTGAGGAAACGGCGCGTGGTGCAAGGGCGACGGCGAAGACGGTCCCGATTAATTGCGAAATGCTAGGGCTACTGATTCCGCTGAACATGACGCTCAGGCAGGGCGGCGGACCAATCGAGTACGTCGGCCCCGGATCGCCGAGCACCGGGTCCCATCCACCGCTGCCACCGTTCGCCTGCGGATTCCACCAGGAGAGGCTGGTCCCACCGCCCGGAACGCATTCGCTGAAGGCGAGGCTCGTGAACGTGGAGTCGGGCGCCAGGTAAACGTCGAAGTACTGACCGCCGACTCCGAAAGCCGGTGAGCCTTCGGGGTTCGACGCGTACTCCCCAACCGTCACGACACCGGTGCCGCCACCGCCGGTCGCGCTCAGCGCTCCATCGAGCGTTGTAACTGAACCTGATCCGGAAACCACTTTGTTGAGGTTGAGAAAGTCAGTATCGAAAGTGATCGGATATATGGTTCCCGGGCTCATGGCCACCGCTTGAGGGTTGGGAACCGAAACGTAGAGGGGGAAAATTGGGTTGTAAGCAGCCGTCGACACGTCAAGATTCACGGACCAGTTCCCGGGCGGGAGGGCGCCGAACGAGCACGTTGACAACGGGCCGCCGGCCGCGGCCCCGCCGCCGCTCGTGGTGCACGTCGGCGGCCACGAAGTGCTGAGGCCCAAGTTGGACTGATAGGCGGACCACCACGAGGGCTCGCTCGGACCGCTCAACGTGACGGTGGAGCCGTCGGCGAGCTGGCTCGCCGCTTCAGAGGCCGCTACACCGGCGCCCACCGTCACCGCGGGAGCGAGTTCGGTGCTGAAGGTGAGCGGATATATGGTTCCCGGGCTCAGGACCTGCGCCTGTTCCCCCCGTTGACTGTCGAGGCCGGTGATGTAGAGCGGTTGCGAAAAGACATCCGTCGCCGTCGACAC
>DATLTT010000062.1:0-2459 GCA_035533455.1 Acidimicrobiales bacterium
CCGTCGAGGACCTCCAAGGCCGCGTGACAGTCCCCCACGAGTTCGTCGACCAGTTGTTCGCGGGCTGCGCGGTCGTCCCAGTCACACGGCGGTTTGCCGGGGCTCGCGTAGTCGTCCTCGCGCGCGAGCGAAGAGCGCACCGCGGCGCTCAGTTCCCGCTCGCCGGTGGCGTCGAGGGCGATGAGCAGCTTTCGAATCACCGCGCGCAGCTGGGTGACGGTGTCTTGGGTGGCGACGGCATCGTAGATCGGCGTCGAGTCGAAGACGCGAGCCCGGTGGCGCAGCGCGCCCGACGCCTCCGCGACGATCTTCACGTCCTCGAAGAGCCGTCGCGGACGAACTGAGGCACGAAGCCGGTTGCGCTGGCCCACGAGCACCGTTGAGTGAAAGGCTTCGGCACCGGTGTCGACCCCGCAGGCCGCCTGCCAGCGTAGGTCCACTTCCAAGTGGTCGACGGCCTCACGGTCCGACAGTCCTTCGAAGGCCTGGAGCAACATGACCGTCGCCAGCACTCGCGCGGGCACCGTCGGGCGTCCGCGCACCGAGCGGATGTAGAGGTCAGCGAAGTAGTCGTTGGGGAAGAGCCGATCACCTTCGTCGGCGAGGAGACGGTAGATCGAGCCTTCGCGCAGTCGATCGCCCAGGATGTCCCTCGGGTTTTCAAAGCGCGGTTGGAGTGAAGTCGTGCCAAGAGCCATAGATAAATTCTCGGTCACCGCCATCACGACGAGATGGATTTGCAGCGATTATTTCAGCGGCGTCCTAGTGCCGTCCTGTGACGCAGCGAGCAGCGCATCTACCAGGTCGGCACTAGCGCATGGTGGGCGTCCGTTCCGAGTGCAGCTTCGGGTCATCGACTCGTCTCCACACACTCGATCCTTACATGGCTCTCGCTGAGCCCCTTAAGTCAATGTCCTGCGGCGAAGGATCGTCACGTCCTCTTCGCCACCTCGACTCCCTCACGCTGCCGCTCTCTAATGAGAGTGCGCTCGAACTCGGCCACGGCACCCATGACTGACAACATGAGGGTCGCGACTGGAGCGTCCTCGCCTGTGAAGGTCAGACGTTCTTTGAGGAACTCGACAGCGACACCACGGGCATTCAACGACTGAACGAGGTGCAAGAGGTCGCCGAGATTCCGTGCGAGCCGATCCATACTGTGCACAACGACTGTGTCGTCATGTCGGACAAGCCGGAGTATCCGACGTGATACGTGACGTCGTTCGGCTCTCCGGGGTGATCGCGGGAGAGCACCGCCGAGCGCTCGACCCAACGGTGTTCGACGGCGCGGTCCTGTGCCAGGACACGATGGCAAAGGTCACCACCCAGATGAGAAGGGTCCGAATGCTCGTCCCCGAGCTCGAGCCGTACCAAGTCTTCGTCCACGAGGAGAACATCGCCGGTGACCAACTACCTGCTGCCTACGAGACCAAGCCGACATCGCTTGACCGAACGCACCTAATTGCACCGACTCGGTCGTCGATCCCGAGTCCCGCCACTCTCAATATCGGTCATCCGGGTCGGCGCTCGGCCGTGAACTCGCTCGGGGTGTCACCGGTATTGACCGTCGTGCTCGGCTCGATGAGAACGACCTCCGCCCCGTCGACCGACACCGGCTGGTGGTGCACTCCGCGCGCTACGACGTACAGCTGTCCGGGACCGAGCGTGATGTCCCCGTCGTCGAGACGAATGGTCAGCGAGCCGTTCAGCACGAGGAAGACCTCATCAGTCTCCGGGTGACTGTGCCGGGTGAACTCGCCCTTGGTCTTGACAACCCGGATGTCGTAGTCGTTAAGGGTGGCCACCGTTCGCGGGGACCACGTCTCCTCGAAACGAGCAAGGGCAGCGGCCAGGTCGACCGGTTGATCCATGGGTTCAGGTCTGTCCTCGTACATAGCGCCACGCTACATCGCCGAACCCGCGCACCGTCGGAGTAGGTGCGCCATCGCAGTCGTTGCCTGCGGCACTCTGGCTACTCGACCTCAGTCACCTCGACCAGGTGTACACCAGGACCCTCGGCACGCTGATGATCACTTCACGACAACAATTCGACGCCGCCGTCCCTCGATTACCTCGCCACCCCACGCGACGGCTACCGAAGTGGGATCGGCACGACCGAGTTAGCATTTCATGATGACTCCTATTGGAACTTGGACCGCAATTACTATGGATTGCCGTAATCCTCGCCTCGTGGCTGAGTTTTGGGGAGCGCTGCTGGGTGGGGCTCCACGGTTGGTCGGCCGGGAGGACTGGTACCGGATCGGACCTCTTGTCGATGGCGGTCCGGCCATAACGTTTCAGCCGGTGCCCGAGGCGAAGACTTCGAAGGTCCGCACGCATCTCGACGTTCGTGTCGAAGACCTGCAAGCTGCGATAAACCTCGCGGCGAACCTCGGGGGTAGCGGTCCCTCCGAGACGTACCACTACGACGAGGGCACGGTTGCTGTTATGGCGGATCC